>NZ_JABBWX010000019.1:0-170868 GCF_014161375.1 Microbispora sp. H10830 | reverse complement strand
GGATGAGGGCGGTGCCGATGCCGGCGAGGCCGGTCATGAACAGCCAGTCGACCCAGGGCTGGCCGGCGAGGGTGTTGAACAGGCCGCCGAAGGTGTGGTCGGCGGTGCCCTTGAGGAAGCCGGTGGTCGGGCTGCCGCCGTTGATCCAGGCCTTGGCGGTGGGGGTGGCGAAGCCCCAGCCGAACAGTTTGTCCAGGAAGGCCCACAGGAACACCCAGCCGATGGCGATGCGGGCGGCGGCCCATGCGTACCGGGCCGGGCCGGTGGTGGCGGCGGGGATGGTCTCGCCGTGTGTGCGGGGGGCGGGGACGGTGGCCGCGGCGGGAGCGGCGTCATGGAGGCGGTGGTTCCTCTGGTTGCGCCCTTGGGTGATGGCCATGACCGGCCCCTTTCAACGTCTTTGCTCTCTTGTGACACCTCAAGGAAACCGCGGGCAGCGGGTGCGCCGCAGGAGCCGTACGGCACGCTCCGGTCGTCTCGAAGTCCCGTGATCGTGGGACTTTCGGTCCAAGCCCGGCAGATGGGGCTTTCGCGGTCGAGCCCTACCGGGCTGCGGCCTCACCAACGCTGACCGGCATCGGCTGTGTGGTCACCCCCACCCCCGGAAACCGTCGCGGGCATCACCCCGGGCACTGGGCCCGGCCGCTGCGCGGGCGGGCGGAGACGCGGGATAGCCGTGATGACGTGCGGAAAACGGCGCTAGACCACGTCGAACTCGTTCCCCTCGGGATCCACCATCGCCACCGCATAGTGATCAACCCCAGGTTGCGACAGCACCCGCACAACGGACGCCCCCGCCTGGACAAGCCGCTCCACTTCGGCATCCACCCGCGCTTTCCGGGTCTCCAGCGGTACGTCCTCCCGCTTGCCGCCGACCTTCACATCCAGGTGGAACCGGTTCTTGACCGCCTTGCCCTCAGGCACCTGCTGAAACCAGATCCTCGGCCCGTGCCCCTCGGGATCGACGATGCTGTCGCTGCCGTCCCCCTCGCCCAGCTCGTCCTCGGGCACTCCGACACTGCGCCAGTAATTCCGCCACGTGTCGAATCCGCCCGGCGGCGGCTCCACCGTGTACCGCAGCGCGCCCGCCCAGAACCGGGCCATCCGTTCGGGTGCCGCACAGTCAATGACCAGCTGATAAGAAACCATGGCAGCCATACTGCCTCCCCCGACCGACAATTGTCGGCGCACGGTCCGGACGGGAGGGGCCGCCACCATCCATGTGCCCGAAGATCGTCGACGAGTGGGCGCCCCTTCCCCTGCGGGCTGTCCATCTACCTGCCACGTGAGCGACTTCGAGCCTCCAGCAGGCCCGCCGGCAGGCGTCGGGAGTCGATGGAGGAAAGTGTCACCCGCGGCCGGCGCGGCACGTGTTCCGCGCACGACGGCAGAGGACAGGCAGTGCGCTTGTCGCGTCCACGACCACGCGGTCACCCAGCGGCTTGTCGAGCCTTATGACGCCCTTGCCGAACCCGCCGACGCCCGCGCACGGGCCGGGGGCCTCGTAGGGGAGGTCGATCCCCAGGACCACCACGTCCGGCTCCTCCCGCACTCGTACGCTGACGGGAAGCGGTTCACTGGTGCACCGGCCATAGTCGTAACTCACCAGCAGCGTGCGTTCGTCGAGGACCTCGAAGTCTGTGATCTGCTCGTCGGCCAACGAGTAGTCGCCGACAGCGTCGTCGATCGTGCCGACCACCTTCTGATCGACCGCGACATGGTCTATCGGGCCGGGAAGGTTCGAGAAGTACAGCCGCCAGGCGGGCAGGGTCGCCATACCGCGTGAGGTCCTCAGCCGCATCGTCGTGAAGGTGGCGCCGGTCAGCTTGTACTCCTCGTCATCGGGGAAGGTGTACTCCTCCGGCCAGGCGGACAACGCCATCAGCGCCTCGCGCGGTCCGATCACGGGGACCCGCATCGTGGACCCGTCGTCCCACCGGATCCGCCCCTCAGCCGGCGGAGCGGGGAGCGGGCCGGCCACGACCCAGCCGTACTCATGGTTGATCCGCTCGCGCGTCTTGCGCGACATCGTGCTTAGGTCCTCGAACGGGACGAAACCCGTACGCCAGATCTTCGCGGCGCCGCTCGTCCGCCAGGTCGAGACGGCCCATGTGGCGTCCTCCCCGAACGTGGGCCGTCCCCTCAGACCAGCGCTACCGCTGAGAAGCAGCACCACCGCCAGAAGCGCTCCGGCCAACCGCACCATGCAGTGATCTTGCCAGAACCGTCGCCACACGATCGGCGACGGAACAGCCGTCAGCTGAGCCCAGCCCGATAGAGGGGCACCCCACCATCCGCGTACGGGACGCGGGTGCGCGTACGTCAAGGACTACCTGAGGAGCGGGCGGGCTCATCTCCCTGGCGAGTCGCCGGTGCCGATGACGGCCCGGCTACTGCGGAGGAACGAGGCGGCGACGGTCGCCGGCTGGTCGAGGTATCCGGCGACCATGGCGCCATCGCGGATCAGCATCAGGTCGTCGGCGACGTCTCCGGAATTCGTGAGACCGAGCGGGGCGACGAGCTGTTCGAACGTCGTCTTGTTCCAGCGGCGATGCGCGTCGACGGCCTTGCGGATCGGGCTGTCCGGGTCAGGGTATTCGGCGGCGGCGTTGATGAAGGGACAGCCGCGGAAGCCGGGCGCGCAGGCGATGATCCCGATCGCCTCGGAGATCACCCGCAGGGTGGCGTCGACATCGCCGTCGCCCTGCTTGATCGCCTCGCCGATGCCGTCCCGATCGAGTGCGGCGCGGCGTTCGAGGTAGGCGACGACGAGGTCGTCCTTGCTCTTGAAGTGTCGGTAGAACGTCACCTTCGTCGTGCCGGCGAGGTCGATGACCTTGTCGACGCTCACCGCGCGGAGCCCGTGCGCGTAGAACAGCTCGGTCGCCGCCTCGAGGAGGCGCTCACGCATGGGGCTGTTCATGCTCGAGATCATACGCGTCCCTCCTCTTCGCCCCTTGCGCCGGACCTCAGCGCCGAGCTACTGTCAGCGCGGTAGAGTTACTAGTCATTCTACCTAATCCTCCTATCGAAAAGAGATAGAGAATGACCACCGCCACTGATGTGAAAGCCGGCGGCACTGCCGCCGCGTTGCGCAACCTCTACCTGGTGCGATTCGGATTCGCCCTCATCTGGGCGGTCCTGCTGTTCCTGACCGGACCAGGTTCTGACCCAGTGAGTGTGGCACTGCTCGTGATCTACCCGCTGTTCGACGTCGCCGCGGCCGTCGTCGATCTGCGCTCCTCGAAAACCGCGCGCCCCGCCGCGGCCCTCTACGTCAACCTGGCCCTCAGCCTGCTCGCCGCCATCGGCCTTGCCGCCACGGCCGCCTCGGGCGTGCCCGCGGTGCTGCGCGTCTGGGGCGCTTGGGCGATCACCGCCGGAATCGTGCAGCTCATCGTGGCCGTCAGCCGCCGCAGGCTCGGCGGTCAATGGGCGATGATCCTCAGCGGGGCGATCTCCGCGATCGCCGGGACGGGGTTCATCCTCCAGGCCGGTACGCCGACCGCATCGCTGACGAGCCTCGCCGGGTACGCGACCGTCGGCGGCGTCTTCTTCCTCATCTCCGCCCTGCGTCTGCACCGCACCGCGAAGAGCACCTGAACCCCGTCCGCTGCCGGAACCGTCAGCCGCCGACCACGGTGCCCCCTGAGCAGGCGCTGCGCATCGGCGGGTGAGCCAGACCTGGGAGCGGCGTCGCGGCGGTCACCGGCGTCCGTGAGTGGAGCAGGACACGGCCACATGGGCGACCACCGGCTCACCGCGAACGGCCCGATACGCCTCACGGGCGGTGGCGCGGATGCGTTCCGGACATGTGGAGGCGGTGAGGCGGACGGACACGTAGACGTGCGCCATGCCGTCCACCTCCGCCAGGCGGACGTCGTCAACCACGTCGGTGAACGCCTCGTGCAGGGCCTCTCGCACCGCGAGCCGCGCGAGCGGACCCGTGGCCTGTTCGCGGTGCTCTTCGTCCTCCTGGGGCCGGGGGATCGGACGGGGTTGCCCGCTCAGGATCGTCATGACCCAACCGTCCCGCCGGCCGCCCCCGCGCGTGGAGGGCCGAAGGTCCCCGGATCTCCCGACGGTCGTCGGCTTCGGAGAGGCGGCACGAGTCAGACGCCGGTGACGCCGTGGGCGCGGCGGATTGGGCGTGCACGCGCTCCAGCAGAGCCCGGCCCGGCGGGGACCGAAGTCCATTCCCGGCGCATGCGACGGCACGTCCGATTCGGGGGATACCGGCGATTCGGGGGATACGGGATGGTCTTCTGGGTATCGGCTGAAGGACCAAAGTCCCTGACGTCCCCGCCGGTCTCAACGGAAGGGTGAGGCGGAAAGATCCTCTTCCCCCGGAGGAACGGAATGACAGTCGGCACGGCAGCCGTCCACGAGACGCGAAAGGGCGGCCGTACGACCGCGCTGATTCTGGCCACGGCGGGGTTCGCGGTGAACTTCTGGGCGTGGGCGCTGCTCAGCCCGCTCAGCTCGACCTATAAGGAGATGCTCCGGCTGACGCCGTTCGAGGCGTCGGTCCTGGTCGCGATCCCGGTCATCGTCGGGCCGCTCGGCCGGATCGTGCTCGGTGCGCTGACCGACCGGTACGGCGGGCGGCTGATGTTCGCGGTGGCGAGCATGCTCGGCGTGGTCCCGGTGGTCTTCCTCGCCTTCGCCGGGAGCTATCCGGCGCTGCTGGCCGGGGGGTTCGTCCTGGGCCTCATCTACCAGGCCACCGGTTCGTACGCGATCGGGCTCATGCTGCTGGCGGCCGTCGCGGCGGCTGCGTTCGTCTACTGCTGGTTCGTGCTGCGGTCTCCGAGGATCGCCCGACTGACCCAGGAAGAGGGAATCTGATGTCGAGGATCGACGGGCCGGTCAGCGACGCCCTGCTCGGGCTGGGACGTCACCTGCGCCGCGGCGAGGTGTCGCCGGACCTGCGCACGCTCCACCAGGTCGGCGGGCGGCAGGGCGACGTGTTCTACCGGGACCGGTGGAGCCACGACAAGGTGGTGCGCTCGACGCACGGGGTGAACTGCACCGGGTCGTGCTCGTGGAAGGTGTACGTCAAGGACGGCATCATCACCTGGGAGGCCCAGCAGACCGACTACCCCAGTGTCGGGGACGACCGGCCCGAATACGAGCCGCGCGGCTGCCCGCGCGGCGCGGCCTTCTCCTGGTACACCTACTCGCCGACGCGGGTGCGCTACCCGTACGCCAGGGGCGTGCTGGTGGAGATGTACCGCGAGGCGAAGGCACGGCTGGGCGACCCGGTGGCGGCCTGGGCGGAGATCACGACCGATCCCGTCAAGCGCCGCCGCTACCAGGAGGTCCGGGGCAGGGGCGGCCTCGTCCGCGTCTCCTGGGACGAGGCCGCCGAGATCGTCGCCGCCGCGCACGTGCACACGATCAAGGCGTACGGGCCCGACCGGATCGCGGGTTTCTCTCCGATCCCGGCCATGTCGATGGTCTCCCACGCCGTGGGCGCGCGGTTCGTCTCGCTGCTCGGCGGCACGATGCTGTCGTTCTACGACTGGTACGCCGACCTGCCGGTGGCCTCGCCGCAGGTGTTCGGCGACCAGACCGACGTGCCGGAGTCGGCGGACTGGTGGGACGCCTCCTACCTGATGCTGTGGGGCTCCAACGTCCCGGTCACCCGCACCCCCGACGCCCACTACATGGCCGAGGCCCGCTATCGGGGGCAGAAGGTCGTCGTCATGGCCCCCGACTACAACGACGCGGCCAAGTTCGCGGACGAGTGGCTGTCCCCGCACCCCGGCACGGACGGCGCCCTGGCCATGGCGATGGGCCACGTGATCCTCCGGGAGTTCTTCGTCGAGCGGCAGACCCCCCGCTTCCTCGACTACGTGAAGCGCTACACCGACCTGCCCTTCCTCGTACGGCTGCGCGAGCACGACGGGGCGTACGTGCCGGACAAGTTCCTCACCTCGGCCGACCTGGGCGAGGAGGGCGAGGAAGCCGCCTTCAAGACCGTCCTGCTCGACGCCCGCGACGGCGAACCGGTGGTGCCGGGCGGCTCGCTCGGCTTCCGGTTCTCCGCCGAGGGCGAGGGCCGCTGGAATCTCGACCTCGGCGAGGTGGACCCGGTGCTCACCCTGGCGGACCAGGGGGAGGCGGCCGAGGTGGCGCTGCCCCGGTTCGACGACAGGTTCGATGACAGGTTCGACGACCCGGGCACGGGAGTGATGCGCCGCGGGGTGCCCGCCCGCCGCGTCGGCGGCCACCTGGTGACCACGGTCTTCGACCTGATGCTCGCGCAGTACGGCGTGGCCCGCGACGGGCTGCCGGGGGAGTGGCCGTCCGGCTACGACGACCCGGCGCAGCCGTACACCCCCGCCTGGCAGGAGGCGATCACCTCGGTGCCGGCGGACGCGGCGGCGCGCATCGCGCGGGAGTTCGCCCGCAACGCGGAGGAGTCCGGCGGCCGCTCGATGATCATCCTCGGGGCGGGGACCAACCACTGGTTCCACTCCGACACGATGTACCGGGCGTTCCTCGCGCTGGTCACGCTGACCGGCTGCCAGGGCGTCAACGGCGGAGGCTGGGCGCACTACGTCGGGCAGGAGAAGTGCCGCCCGGTCACCGGCTGGGCGCAGATGGCCTCCGGCCTGGACTGGTCCCGCCCGCCCCGGCAGATGATCGGCACGGCCTATTGGTATCTGCACACCGATCAGTGGCGCTATGACGAGCACACCGCCGACGTGGTGGCCTCGCCGCTCGGCGGCGGCTTCACCGGTCGCACCAGTGCCGACCTGCTCGCCCAGTCCGCGCGCCTGGGCTGGATGCCGTCCTATCCCACCTTCGACCGAAACCCGCTCGACCTGGCCGACGAGGCCGAGCGCGCCGGCCGGGAGACCGGCCCGTACGTGGTGGAGCAGGTGCGCGCGGGCCGTCTCGGCTTCGCCTGCGAGGATCCCGACGCGCCGGAGAACTGGCCGCGGGTGCTCACCGTGTGGCGGGCCAACCTGCTCGGTTCTTCCGCGAAGGGCAACGAGTTCTTCCTGCGGCACCTGCTCGGCGCCTCCGACGCGGTGCGGGCGGAGGAGAACGGCCAGGACCGGCGGCCCGGCGACGTGACCTGGCGGGACGAGGCGCCCCGGGGCAAGCTCGACCTGCTGCTGTCGCTGGACTTCCGGATGACCTCGACCACGTTGTTCTCCGACATCGTGCTCCCCGCGGCCACCTGGTATGAGAAGCACGATCTGTCGTCCACCGACATGCACCCGTTCGTGCACGCGTTCACCCCGGCCATCGACCCGCCGTGGCAGACGCGCACCGACTTCGCCGCCTTCCACGCCATCGCCCGGGCGTTCAGCGCGCTGGCCCGCGACCATCTCGGCGTACGCCGGGACGTGGTCGCCGTGCCGCTGCTGCACGACACGCCCGACGAGATGGCCAGCCCGCACGGACGGGTGCGCGACTGGCGGCAGACCGGCGAGGAGCCGGTGCCCGGCCGTACGTTCCCCAAGATCGTGGTGGTGGAGCGGGACTACGGCGCGATCGCCGACAAGCTGGCCGCGCTCGGCCCGCTCGCCGAGCGCCTGGGCGCCACGACCAAGGGCGTCACGTTCGACGTCGCGGCGGAGGTCGAACGGCTGGGCAGGGTGAACGGGACCGTGCGCGGGGGAGCGGCCGACGGCCGGCCCTCCCTGGCGACCGACGTCGCGATGTGCGAGACGATCCTCGCGCTGTCCGGCACCACCAACGGCCGGTTGGCGGCCCAGGGGTTCGCGACCCTGGCCCGCCGCACCGGCACCGATCTCGGCGGCCTTGCCGACGAGCATCGGCGGATCACCTTCGCCGACACGCAGTCACGCCCGACACCGGTGATCACCTCGCCGGAGTGGTCGGGCAGCGAGACCGGGGGCCGCCGCTACTCCGCCTTCACCATCAACGTCGAGCACCGCAAGCCCTGGCACACCCTCACCGGCCGCCAGCACTTCTACCTCGACCACGACTGGATGCAGGAGGCCGGCGAGGCGTTGCCCGTGTACCGGCCGCCGCTCAACACCGCCGCCGTCGCCGCGGGGCCGGGCGGCGAGGAGGGTATCGTGGTGCGTTACCTCACCCCGCACTCCAAGTGGTCGATCCATTCGGAGTATCAGGACAACCTGCTGATGCTGACGCTGTCGCGGGGCGGACCGACCATCTGGATGAGCCCGGCCGACGCGGCGCGGGCGGGCATCCGCGACAACGACTGGGTCGAGGCGGTCAACCGCAACGGCGTGGTCGTCGCGCGGGCCGTGGTCTCCCACCGCATGCCCGCCGGGACCGTGTACATGTACCACGCCCAGGAGCGCGTGGTGGACGTGCCGAAGAGCGAGACCTCCGGCCGTCGCGGCGGCATCCACAACAGCCTCACCCGCCTGCTGATCAAACCCACCCACCTGATCGGCGGGTACGCGCAGCTCAGCTTCGCGTTCAACTATCTCGGGCCGACGGGTCACCAGCGCGACGAGGTCACGGTGATCCGCCGCCGCGCCCAGGAGGTGGACTACTGATGACACGCGTGATGGCTCAGCTGGCGATGGTGATGAACCTCGACAAGTGCATCGGCTGTCACACCTGCTCGGTCACCTGCAAGCAGGCGTGGACCAACCGGGCCGGCACCGAGTACGTCTGGTTCAACAACGTCGAGACCCGGCCCGGCCAGGGCTACCCCCGCACCTACGAGGACCAGGACAAGTGGAAGGGCGGCTGGGAGCTCAACCGGCGGGGCCGGCTCCAGCTCAAAGCCGGCGGGCGGCTGAAGAAGCTGCTGACCATCTTCGCCAACCCGCTCATGCCGTCGATCGGCGACTACTACGAGCCCTGGACCTACGACTACGACCGCCTGTTCTCCGCGCCGGTCACCGAGGACACCCCGGTCGCCCGGCCCCGCTCGCTCATCACCGGCGAACCGACGAAGATCAAGTGGAGCGCCAACTGGGACGACGACCTCGCCGGCGCGCCCGAGCTGGCCCCCGCCGACCCCGTGCTGCGCAAGGTGTCCGACCAGGTCAAGCTCGAGTTCGAGCGGGCCTTCATGTTCTATCTGCCGCGGATCTGCGAGCACTGCCTCAACCCGTCGTGCGTGGCCTCCTGCCCCTCCGGCGCCATGTACAAGCGCTCCGAGGACGGCATCGTGCTGGTCGACCAGGACCGCTGCCGGGGCTGGCGGATGTGCGTCACCGGCTGCCCGTACAAGAAGGTGTACTTCAACCACCGCACCGGCAAGGCCGAGAAGTGCACCTTCTGCTATCCGAGGGTCGAGGTCGGCATCCCGACGGTGTGCTCGGAGACCTGCGTCGGCCGGCTGCGCTACATCGGGCTGATCCTCTACGACGCCGACCGCGTCGCCGAGGCCGCGTCCACGCCGGACGAGAAGGCCCTGTACGAGGCGCAGAAGAGCGTCATGCTCGACCCTCGCGACCCTGAAGTGATCGCCGCCGCGCGGGCGTCCGGCATCCCGGAGGACTGGCTGGAGGCGGCCGGGAACTCCCCGATCCACAAGCTGATCTTCGACTACGGCGTGGCGCTGCCGCTGCATCCGGAGTATCGGACCATGCCGATGGTCTGGTACATCCCGCCTCTGTCGCCCGTGGTCGACGTGCTGCGCGAGACCGGTCACGACGGCGAGCGGGCCGGCAACCTGTTCGGCGCCATCGACGCGCTGCGCATCCCGATCGGCTACCTGGCCGAGCTGTTCTCCGCCGGCGACCCCGAGCCCGTACGCGCGGTGCTGCGCCGCCTGGCCGCCATGCGGTCCTACATGCGGGGGATCAACCTCGCGGGGGAGCGCGACGAGTCGATCCCCGCCGCGGTGGGTCTCAAGGGCGACCAGATGGAGGAGATGTACCGGCTGCTGGCCATCGCCCCCTACGGCGAGCGGTACGTCATCCCCAAGGCGCACGCCGAGCAGGGCGCCCGGCTGGAGGAGCTCGCCACCGGGTGCAGCCTCGACTACGAGGGCGGCCCCGGCATGGGCGGCCCGTTCGGTGAGGCGTCGGGCCCGCCCGCGCCGGTCGCCGTGGAGAACTTCCACGCGCTGAAGGAACGGCAGGCCACCGACGACCTGGGCCGGGCGGACGAGCTGCGCGGCCGGGTCAACCTACTCAACTGGGACGGCAAGGGCACCCCGGACGGGCTGTTCCCCAAGCGGAAGGACAAGTCGTGAGCGACCGCGCGGTGCACCTGGCTGCCTCGGTGCTGCTGTCGTATCCGGACGAGCGGCTGGCCGGGGCGCTGCCGCTGCTGCAGGCCACGGTGGCGGAGCTGGAGCCGGGCGAGCCGGCCAGGCGGCTGGCCGCCTTCCTCGACCACGTGGCCGCCACCCCATTGGCGGAGCTGGCCGAGCACTACGTGGCGACGTTCGACCTCAAGCGCCGCTGCTGCCCCTATCTGACCTACTACACCTACGGCGACACCCGGCGGCGCGGGATGGCCCTGCTGCGCTTCAAGCAGGCGTACCAGGCGGCGGGCTTCGAGGTCACCGGGGAGCTGCCCGACCACCTGGGCGTCGTGTGCGAGCTGTCCGGGCGTGGCGCCACCCATGTGGCGCTGCGGCTGCTGCGCGAGCACCGCGCCGGCCTCGAGACGCTGCTGCGTGCCCTGAGCGAGGAGAAGTCGCCGTACGCCGGCGTCGTCGCCGCGGTGCTGGCGACGCTGCCCCCGCCGACCGAGCGGGAGCGCCGTGCCGCCCTGCGGCTGGCCGAAGAGGGACCACCGGCCGAGGAGGTCGGCCTCGAACCCTACGGTCTCGAGCCCTACGGCTTCGAACCCCACAGCCCGGAACCCCACGGCCTCGGCCCGTACGGCGGCGGGGCGCCCGACGCGGTCCCCGCGCCCTTCGGCGGCGGACGGCGGGGAGGTCGACGGTGAACGCCCTCGACGTGACGCTGTGGGTGGTCGCCCCCTATGTGGCGCTGACGGTCTTCGTCCTGGGCCATATCTGGCGCTACCGCTACGACAAGTTCGGCTGGACGACCCGCTCCTCCCAGATGTACGAGTCCAGGCTGCTGCGGATCGGCAGCCCGCTGTTCCACTTCGGCGTCCTGGTCGTGCTCCTCGGCCACATCGGCGGCCTGGTGATCCCCAAGAACTGGACCGAGGCCGCGGGGGTGAGCGAGCACGCCTACCATCTCACCGCGGTCGTGCTCGGCACGGTCGCCGGCGTCTGCACCGTCGCGGGCCTGGCCATCCTGATCTACCGCCGCCGCACGGTCGGCCCGGTCTTCACCGCCACCACCCGCAACGACAAGCTGATGTACGCGCTGCTCGCCCTGACGATCGCGCTCGGGCTGGCGGCGACGGTCGTCGCCAACGTCCTCGGCGGCGGCTACGACTACCGCACCACCATCTCGCCGTGGTTCCGGTCGGTCTTCTACCTTCAGCCCGAGGGGGACCTGATGGCGGCCGCGCCGATCCTGTTCAAGCTGCACGCGCTCAGCGCGATGGTCCTGTTCGCCGTCTGGCCGTGTACCCGGCTGGTGCACATGCTGACCGCCCCGGTCGGATACCTGACCCGCCCGTACATCGTCTACCGCAGCCGGGACGATCACGCCGGGTCGCGCCCGCCCCGCCGCGGCTGGGAGCCCGCGGGCCGCCCCTGACAGCTCAGGAAGATCCCCTCAGGAAAGTCGAGGCGGGCAGGTCGATCGGCACCGGGTAGACGATGGTCGAACGGCCCTCGCCGCCCAGTTCGAGCAGGGTCTGCAGATAGCGCAGCTGGATGGCGGCCGGGTCGGCCGACAGGATCCGCGCGGCGTCGCGCAGGTTCTGCGCGGCCTGGACCTCGCCCTCCGCGTTGATCACTTTGGCGCGGCGTTCGCGTTCGGCCTCGGCCTGCCGGGCGATGGCGCGCTGCATCGCCTCCGGAATCTCGACGTCCTTGATCTCGACCAGGTCGACCTTCACGCCCCAGGGCTCGGTCTGCTCGTCGAGGACCTTCTGCAGGCTCTCACCAAGCCGGTCGCGTTCGGCGAGCAGTGCGTCGAGGTCGTGGCGGCCGAGCACGGAGCGCAGGCTCGTCTGGGCGAGCTGGGAGGTCGCGACCGCGTGGTTCTCCACCTCGTTGACCGATCGGACCGGGTCCACGACCTTGAAGTAGGCGACCGCGTTGACCCGGACGGGGACGTTGTCCCTGGTGATCGCCTCCTGCGGCGGGATGGTGAGGGCGATGGTCCGCAGGTCGACGCGGACCATCCGGTCGGCCAGTGGAACCAGGACCACGAGCCCGGGCCCTCGCAGGGGCAGCAGCCGGCCGAGCCGGAACACGACCGCCCGTTCGTACTCGCGCAGCACCCGCACTCCTGTCAGGGCGCCCGCCAGGAGAAGGGCCGCCACGGCGGTCGCCCAGATCATCACTCCGACCTCCAGACGGTGGTGTACCGGTCGCGATTCGTCGCCTTCTCCTCGGGCTCGGGGAAGGGGCCGGGAAAGCCGGCGGGGGTGGCGCGCAGGTGGCCGGTCAGCCACCATCCCGTCACGGCGGTGGCCGCGAGTGCGGCGGCGGCCAGAGCGAGATCGGGCCAGGCGGGGTGACGCACCGCCTCGATCAACGTCAGCGTGGCGGCCAGGACGACCAGCACGAGGGCGAGCCCGCGATGGAAGCGCCCCGCCTCGGAGTGCGGCCAGGGCCGCAGCGCCCGGACGATCTCGCGCCCGTGGCGTGAGGGAGTGCAGTCGGGCTTGCGGGGGCAGGCGTTGCAGACCGAGGGCCTGGCCCGGTAGAGCCGGTGGTGCCGGTCCTGGCCGACGGGCCAGAGCAACTGGTCTGCCGGGCACACCCAGGCGTCGTGCTCGGGCCGGTAGGTGAAGCCTCCGGTGCGGTGGCGTTCGGATCGCCGGGCGATGTGGCGGGCCAGGCGGTCCAGCCCGGCGGCGGCGACGAGCAGCCCGGCCGCGTAGCCGTACGCCAGGACCGCCTCCGTGGTGAAGGGACCGGTCATGCGGTGTCCACCGGCTCCCGGATGTCCGACAGCCGGGGCGCGGGAGTGAGCCCGGTGGCCGGGTCGGCCGCCGCACGGCGGCCCCGGTGGCGTACGCCGAGCCAGGCGATCCAGCAGAAGGGCAGCACGCCCCCGACGATGAACAGCACGTCGCCGGGCAGCCGCAGCCACTCCAGCAGGGTGTTGGTGCGGCCGGTGAGGTAGCCCAGCGAGCGCGCCTCGAAGTAGCCGGAGGCCACCGACTCGTGGAGTTGCAGGAGCCCGAGCGGCAGCAGGGTGGCGAAGCACATCCAGGCCAGGCCGATGTTGAGGGACCAGAAGGAGACCCTGGCCCACTTCTCCGGCCACCGGTCGGCGGGGATCAGGTAGCGCAGCGCGAACAGGCCCAGGGCGATGGCGAGCATGCCGTAGACGCCCATCATCGAGGCGTGCGCGTGGTTGGCGGTCAGGCCGGTGCCGATCTCGTAGTAGGAGACGATCGGGAGGTTGATCAGGAAGCCGAAGACGCCCGCGCCGAGGAAGTTCCAGAACCCGACGGCGACCAGGAACATCACGGCCCAGCGGTGCGGGAACGGGGTGCGCGACTCCATGTGCTGGCGTGCCCCCAGCTGCACGAACGCCCACGCCTCCACGGTCAGGAAGGTCAGCGGCACGACCTCCATCGCGGAGAAGAACGCGCCCAGCGCGAGATGCTCCACGGGCGTGCCGCTGAAGTACAGATGGTGCATGGTGCCGATCACGCCGCCGGCCGAGTACAGAATGATGTCCAGATAGATCACCACGAGGGCGACCCGTTCCCGCACGACGCCGAGCTGGACGAACATGTAGGCGACCATGGCGGTGGTGAACAGTTCGAGGAAGTCCTCCACCCACAGGTGCACCACCCAGAACCGCCAGAAGTCGGTGACGGTGAAGGTGTCGCCCGGGCGGGCCAGCAGTCCGATCGCGTAGACACCGGGGATCGCCAGGCCCGACAGGAAGAACATCCAGGGCAGGTTGCCTCGGCTGTCCCTCGCGAGGGTCGTCCGGAGCACGCGCCACATCATCACCGCCCACAGCGCCATGCCGGCGGCCAGCAGGATCTGCCAGACGCGGGGGAGGTCGAGCCATTCGAACTGCTGGCTGCCCCAGAAGTTGCCCGGCCGGACGAACCCGTGGATGCTCAGCCCCTCCGCGACGAGGGAGCCGAACGCCACGACGGCCAGGGCCGCCAGGAGCGTCCAGGCGAGCCTCCCCTGCCCACGCGGCTCGGTTCCGGCCATGAGCGGAGCCAGGAAGATGCCGGCCGCGAGGAAGGCGGCCACCACCCAGAACAGCGACAGTTGCAGGTGCCAGGTGCGGGCCAGGTTGAAGGGCAGCAACTCGGCCAGGTTGAGGCCGAAGAAGCTCGTGAGATCGGCCCGATAGTGCTCCGTCGCACCGCCCAGCAGCACCTGGGCGAGGAAGAGCAGCGCGACGACGAGGAAGAAGAACGCGGTGACCCGTTGCGCGGGCGTGAGCGCCACCTGATCGGGGGAGCGGAAGTCGATGGCCTCCGCCTGACGGCCTCGCCAGCCCAGATGGCCGCCCCAGCGGCCGACCGCTCCGAACAGCGCCCCGATGCCGACCAGCAGGGCGACCAGCGACACCACGCTCCACAGCACGGTGTCGGCGGTGGGCGCGTTGCCCACCAGCGGCTCGGCGGGCCAGTTGTTGGTGTAGGAGTAGACCGCGCCGGGGCGTTCGGCCGAGGCGATCCAGGCCGTCCAGGACAGGAACGCGGTCAGCTGACGGACCTGCCGCGGGTCGGTGATCGCGTGCGGGCGCAGCCCCTTGTCGGTGCGGGGGTCGGCGAAGTAGTCGCGATAGTGCCCGACGAGAGCGGTGAAGGCGTCCGCCTGTGCCCGCGTGTAGGTCAGCACCCCCGAACGGGGATCGTAGCGATTGGCGCGGAACTCCCGCCTGACCTGCTCACCTGCCCGGTCGCCGCCGCCGCGGGCCCGGAGGGCGGCGGTGGCGGCGCGGCGCAGGTAGTCGGCCGTGTAGTCCGGCCCGAGGTAGCCCCCGTGCCCGAGCACCGACCCGTACTGCATCAGCCCGTTGGCCAGGAAGACCTTCTGACCGTCGGCGACGTCGCGGCCGGTGTACAACTCCTGGCCTGACTCGCTCACCACGAGCCGCGGCACGGGCGCCCCCGCGGTGTACGTGCGGAAGGCGAGCACCCCCATGACGAAGAACCCGAACACCGCCACCAGCGCCGCCGCCTGGATCCAGTGCCTCGAGACCAGAACTTCTCTGCGCGTCCCCGCCCCTGGCACCATCGATCACCGATCTCGATCAGGAAGGGGAGAGTGCTCCTACTCCTATCGGGCGCCGGCCGTACCGGTCGAGAAGACACGCCCTCTGTGCCGGACTCCTGCGCTGCGAGCCGGGCGAGCAGCGCGGAGTCGACGATCATGGGAGACTTCCGGGACGCCCCCGTGTCCGCGGAGAACGTGGGGAGGCCACGACCCGCTCGCCGGCCACGGCGTCTCACTGTCCTAAGGCGTCGCCGTCCGGCGGTTCCAGCGGTGAGCGTCCCATCCGCGCCACCCCCAGCGCGCGGTCGCGCCACGCGAGCAGGCCCACACGTCCGGCACGCTCCGCCAGGTCCGCGGCGTGCCGCCGGGCGGCCGCGCGGTCGTTCCTGGTCCAGGCGAGCATCGCAAGGAACCAGTCGACGGGCCCGAGGAAGGCGAACGCGGCGCCCACCGATATCCGGCCGCAGTGGGGGAGGAGGGCGTCGTAGGTGACCCCGCAGGCCACGACGTCACCCATCGCCGCCTGTGCCGCCCCCTGAAGACACGTCGCGGTGAGCCATGACGAATCGGCGGGCGGAGACAGCCAGCCGTCGCCGGCGGTCTTCCTCGCCTCCTCGGCCCGGCCCCGCGCCGACAGGTGGGGGACTCTCAGGCTCTGCTCCACGGCCCGGTGCAGGCCGGTGACAGAGCCGATCAGCGGCCCCGCCTCGGCGATCGTCCCCCGATGGTAGGCGAGGACGACGCGGCCGAGTGTCACGGCGGCGCCCGCGTCGCACATGCCGATCCGGTCGGCCTGCCGTTCTGCCTCCCGATACAAGCGCTGGGCGCCGCCGAACCTGCCGGCCAGGACGAGCCGCCCCGCCTGCCACAGGGTGTGATGGAATCGCGGTCCCGGCAACGGCAGCCGTTCGAGGAGCGCGTCGCAGCGCGCCGCCGCCCGGTCCGCTCCCGCCACGTCGTATTCCCGCAGCCGGTGGTGCGTGAGCATCATCTGGGCCAGCAACTCGAAGTCAGGCGCCGACGTTCGCCGTGCCAGCCCGTTCAGCTCCTCGGCCGTCGCCTGCCGCTGCTTCCCGTCCTCGCCGGGAATCGAGGCGTAGCGCGTGTTGAGCGCCTGCATCAGCAGCAGCGGTTCGTCCATCCTGCGCGCCATCGCCACGGCCTCGGCCGCGTAGAGGCGGCTGCGGGTGTCCCGGTTCCTGTACAGCTCCTGGGCCAGCCCCGCGAGCAGCCTCGCCCGTACGGGGCCGTCGGCGTCGGGCACCGTCCGCAGGGCCATCTCGAAGCGATGCTCCAGCCGGACGTCCCATTCGTCCCACGTCCGGCATGCCGTCCACATCGAGGGCGCGTCGAGCGCCGTCAGGACCCGCACGGCCAGTTCGGCGCCGTCCCGGCCGCCGATGCGGTCGGCGACCCTCAGGGCCTGCGCCCACACCTGCCGGGCGCGCGCCGGATCTCCCGCCGCGAGCAGGGCCCGCCGCTGGCATAACAGGAGTTCCACATGGTCGGCGGGATCTCCGGCGGAGGAGCCGTGCGCCGCCACCGCATGCGACCACCAGATGGCGGCATTCTCATAGTCGAAGCGGAGGGCCGCCTGCTCAGCCGTCGCCCTGCACCAGCGGACCGCCTCCCCGTAGGCCGCCGGGCCGGCCTCGATCGCGTGGTGGGCGACGACCGGCAGATCGACACCCGGGCGGGCGGCGAGGGCCGTCATCACCTCTCGATGGACGGTGGCCTTGCGCAGGGGCGGAATCCGCTGAAGGAGGGTCTCCCTCACCAGGTCGTTGGCGAAGGCCAGGCGCTTGCCGGCCGGGACGACCAGCCCCGCCCTGACGGCCCGGTCCAGCACGTGGTAGGCCGGCGCGCGGAGGACCTCGGCGACGACCTCGGGGTCGAACTCGCGGCCGACGACCGCGGCGATCCGTAGCACGTCGTCCACCATCGGGCCGGCCGTGGCCAGCCGCTGGCCGATGAGATCGGCGACCGCGCCGGGCAGCGTGTCCAGAGGGCGCCCTCGCGAGAGCAGCCGGAGGATCTCGCGTACGAAGAACGGGTTGCCGCCGGTGCGCTCGGTCAGCCGGCGGGCGCTGGACGCGTCGAGTTCGGTCTTCATGGCCGCCGCGACCGCCTGTACGGCGTCGGCGCTGAGGCCGGTCAGGTGGAGGCGCAGCAGACCGTGGCGGGCGAGCCGGCGCAAGAGGTCCTCAACGGCGGGGCAGCCCACGTCGTCGCGGAACGCCATGACCAGCGTGAGCTGGAGCTGCTCCTTCCGGTCCTTGGTGAGGGAGATCACGTCGCCCAGCAACCGGAGCGTCGCAGCATCCGCCCAGTGCAGGTCGTCGAAGACGACAAGGGTCGGCCGGACCCGGGCGGCGGAGACGAGCCAGTCGGCGATGGCCCGGCGCCGCTGGAGATTCGCTCCGCCCGGCAGCCCGGCCGGGGGCTCGCCGCTCAGCAGGCCGGCCAACGCGGCCCGGTCGCCGGGCGGATGGACCCCCGCCAGCGTCCTCAGAGCCGGGATCCAGGGCCAGAGCGGCACGGCGCCGTCGACCTCTTGACAGTCGCCCCAGAGGACCACGAGGTCGTCCGTCCGGGTGCACCGTTGCAGAAAGGACCGCAGCAGCCACGTCTTGCCTATCCCCGGTTCGCCGCTGACCGCGATGGTGTTGACCCCGCCGCGATGGAGCACCGTCTCCATCTCCTCGAGTTGCTCGTCCCGGCCCTGCCTCGACGGCGCGTGGTCGCTCCCGGATGCGGCAGGCACAGGTGGGGCAGGCACAGGTGGGGCAGGTACGGGGACGGGCCGCGACGGGGGCAGGAGACACGGGTCCTGCCGGAGGATGCCGTCTTCCAGAGCCTGCAGTTCGGGGCCCGGATCCACGCCGAGCTGTTCCCTGACGATCTCGCGCGCCCGGCGTAGCGCCGCCAGGGCGTCCGCCTGCCGCCCGCTGCGGTAGAGGGCCAGCGCCAACAGGCACCACAGCCGCTCGCGCAGCGGGTGCTCGGCCGACTCATGCTCCAGGTCGTGGATCGCCGCCTGCGGGCGGCCGAGCTCCAGCAGAGCTGCGGCGTGGCGCTCCACCGCCACCTGGCGTAGCTCGGACAACCGGTTGACCTCGGGTAACGCCCACAGCTCCCCGGCGAACTCGCTGTACGGCGTCCCGCGCCACAGCGCCAGCGCCTCCTTCGTCATGGCCAGCACCCGCTCGGCGGGCAGGTGTTCCGAGCCGGTGACGAGCCTGGCGAACTTCAGCGCGTCGACGTCGGAGGCGACGAGGAGGTAGCCGGGCGGGCGGGCGACGAGCAGACGGGACGGAGTGCGCGGAACGCGTCCCGGTTCGAGGGCCCGGCGCAGGTTGGAGACGTGCACGTGGAGCGAGGGCAGCGCGCCGTCCTGTGCCGCGCCCTCGTACAGGTCCTCGATGAGGGTGCCGGTGGGGACGACCCTGCCGGGCGCGACGAGCAGCCGCCCCAGAACCGCTCTCTGCTTGCGGCCGCCGAGCCTGACGGGCGTTCCCCCTATGTAGACCTCGAGCGAGCCCAGAACGCGGAATGCGACCTTCGTGCCGTGTCGCTCGTGAAGCAACTTCTCGATCCCCCTGTCCGAGCGCCCTGCTTCGCCGTTCCGCACCGGTGCCTGCTGGCGAGGTGAGGTTGGCGGCTACTTCCGCATGATTACGGAGAACATCACCCCGGCTCGTCACTCGTGAGACGGATGCCCAATCCACCGGAAGCGGGACCCCGATTTTCGATATGACGACCACATGGTGCGGCGAATGAAAGAGTCCGCGCTGGTCGGGAGGGATAGGAGCGCCGTGCGGCCGACGGGGCGCTTCGGCTGCTTTCCGGCTGCTTAAGAGAAATCGAAAGTGCTGGTTTCCTTCGGCGAAAAGTACGTCGTAAGTGGCAAATGTGACGATTCTCCCGGCACGAACTCGCCGTACCGCCACGGTTCATCAGCGGTCGGCGGTGTCGTGTCGAAGCGCCGGCACGGCCGGTGCGTCCGCCTGACCGTCTCGTGAGACCCACGCCGACGGGCCCGCACGGACGGCCGCGTGCCGCTCCTGCCGGGACGTGTCAACCAGACGTGAGGAAAGTCGATGAAGAGAATCCCCACAATCGCCCTGGCCGCCGCCCTCCTCGGCGGCGTGGCCGCCGCACCCTCCGCGGCGGCCACGCCCCTTCCCTCCCTCCAGTCCGTCGCAGTGCCGTCCGCCGACCAGCGGGCGGCCGCCATGGACGGCTTCAAGCGCCATCTGGCCGAGCAGGTGGCCCGGCGGCTCGACGAGCCGCGGTTCCGGGACGCTCTCATCCACGAGTTGGCCGGTGACGGGGAGGCCGACCTCGCGGCGCTGCTCGCCTCGGCACCGGGCACCGGAGAACTGGCCGAATACGCCCGCAGGGCCAACACCGAGGTGCTGCGGCTCAAGGGCATCCAGGCGCAGGAGTCGCTGCTGCAGATCCGGATCGATCCGGCCATGGCCGGGCGGATCTCGGCAGGCAGTCTGGTGACGGCCACGCCCTCGGCCGACGAGAAGAAGGTGCGAACCCTCGTCGCGTACGACTCGAAGGGGCGCGCGTGGCAACTCGACGCGTTCAAGGCGCCCGAGCGCCCCGTGCTCGTCGTCGGGCTCGACGAGCGCAAGGACGCCGAGCTGGCGCAGCGCGCGATCCGGCAGGCCCTGACCGCGGCCGGCATCGGCGGCACCGACCGCTCGGCGGAGGAGGCCCAGCAGAGCGCGGCCGCCGGAACCCGTCCGGTGTCCACCATCTTCCGCATCACCAACGTGAACGACCACGAGCCGTGGTACAAGGGCGGCCCGGAGATCTACGCCTGGGTCGCGGGTGCGGGCACCGACGGCAAGGCCCGGGTCGACCAGCTGGAGATGCCCTACATCCAGGAGGAGGGCAAGTCCTACGCCCCGGGACAGGTCCTGATCGAATGGTCCAACTTCAGCTGGAGCTCCCTCGACGTGGTGTGGATGGAACACGACGACAACGCCGACCTGTCCGGTCTGGTCCGCGCGGTCGTGGACGGAGCGCTCGTCGTCAGCGGCAACGGCCAGTACGTGCAGGTGGCCGACAAGATCGTGAGTGCCCTGCCGACGGGCTGGGTCACGGACGACGACGACTGGGTCGACTCCTGCTACAACGTCAACGTGGCGGTCTCGATCACGGGCGCCCTGCTGAACTGCGCCGCGGACCCCGACGGGATGCACGTCCGCCTCGGTTACAAGACGCTGTAGTACGACATCCGGCTCAGACGGCCCCGGGCGCTTTCCGCGCCCGGGGCCGCCCCATCCCGGGGGACGGAACGGCGAGACACCGATCACCCGTCTGGTCTTGGCGGCACCGGATCCCCGTAGCACGATCGGGGCATGCGGTCTCCGGCTGGCGGGAGGTCTGGATGGCGACCGTCCTGCTCCCCGGCGATCCGCGCAGGCTGGGCGGCTACTGGCTGGCCGGGCGCCTGGGCGAGGGCGGGCAGGGCGTCGTATATGAGGCCTACGACGAGGCCGGCCGCCGGGTGGCCGTCAAGGTCCTCCGCCCGCCGGGCGGGCCGGGCGACGCGCGGGCGAGGGCGCGGTTCGCCAAGGAGGTCGCCGCCGCGCGGCAGGTCGCGCCCTTCTGCACGGCCAGGGTCATCGCCGCCGATCTGGAGGGTCCCCAGCCGTACATCGTGAGCGAGTTCGTCGCCGGGCCGAGCCTGCGCGCGGCGGTCGCGCGGGACGGGCCGTACGGACCGGGGGAGCTGCACCGTCTCGCCACGGGCATCGCCACGGCGCTGGCCGCCATACACGGGGCGTCGGTGGTCCACCGCGACCTCAAACCGGACAACGTGCTGATCGGCCCCGAAGGCCCGCGGGTCATCGACTTCGGCATCGCGCGGACCGCCGACATGTCGCTGACGACGACCGGGCACGTCGCCGGCACACCGGCCTTCATGGCTCCGGAAAGCGTGCTCGGGACGCGGGCGGGCCCTGCCGTCGACATCTGGGCCTGGGGAGCCGTGACGCTGTTCGCCGCCACCGGCCGGGAGCCGTTCGCCGAGGGGGCCGCCCGTCTGCCCGTACCCGGCGGCGGTCCGGGCGCGGCGGGGCAGGCGCTGACCGGGGTGGCGGCCCTGCTGCACCGCATCCTGGCGGCCGAACCGGACCTGACGGCGCTGGGGGAGCCGCTGCGCGGCCTGGTGGCCCGCGCGCTCGACAAGGACCCGGAGGCCAGACCGGACGCGGACACCCTCCTCGCGACGCTGCTCGGGCACCCGTCGCCGCGAGGCGAGGCGCTGCTCGCGGAGGGCACCCGTACGGCCGAGGGTCTCGGGTCGTCCAGGGCCGTCGCGCCGCCTTCCCTCGCGGCCGTGGCCGAGGAGGCGTACGGCGCGCTCGTCCCGGCCGACCAGGCGCTGGTGCCGCGGATCCTGCTGCGCATGGTCGTGCCCGGGGAGGGCGACGACGACCTTCCCCGTCCGGTGCCCGAGGACGAGCTCCTCGACGGCGTGGTCGACTGGGAGACGGCCGGCCGGGTGCTGTCGGGCCTCGCCCGCGCCGACCTCGTCGTCCGGGAGGGCGAGACGGTCGCGCTCGCCGCGACCGCCCTGCTGCGCGCCTGGCCACGGCTGCGCGGGTGGGTCGACGCGGATCGGGCGGGCCTGCGGGTGCAGCGGCCGCTGACCGAGGCCGCCCGCACGTGGGACCTGCACGGGCGGCGTCCCGGCGACCTCTACCAGGGGACGGCGCTGGAGACGGCGCTCGGCTGGGCGGCGACCGCGCGCCATCACGTCACGCTGAACACGCTCGAGAAGGCGTTCCTCGACGCGTCCCGGGCCCTCGTCCAGGTCCGCGCCCGGCGGCGCCGCCGCCTCACCGCCGCGCTCGCCGTGCTCGTGGCCGTCGCGGCGACCTCGGCCGGGCTGGCCCTCAACCTGAAGTCGTCCGCCGAGCGGCAGCGGGACGTGGCCGTGGCCCGGCGGCTCGCCGCCCTGGCCGAGACCTCGCGCTCGTCCGATCCCACCCGGGCGATGGCGCTGAGCGTGGCCGCCTGGCGGCTGGCCGGGGTGCCCGAGGCGCGGGCGGCCCTCTACAGCTCGCTCGCCCAGCCGCTCCGGCGGATCGACCCGCCCCCGCCCGTCACCGCCGGAGCCCGGTTCGACCTGAGCGGGGACGGCCGGCTGCTCGCCGTCGCCGACGCCGGCAGGGCGGTCCTGTGGGAGGTGGCCGCCCACCGCGCGGCCGGGGGCGCCCAGGGCATCGGACCGGACCCCGACGCCGTGGCGCTCAGCCCCGACGGGCGCCGCCTCGCGGTTTCCGACGGCGGCCGTCTGCGCGTGTGGGACCTGTCCACCGGCCGTCCGCTCGGGCCGGCGTTCGGGAACGGCGCACTGGAGATGACGTTCGGCCCGGACGGCCGGCGCCTCGCCGTGCTCGCGCCCGGTCATCGGGGCCAGGTCTGGGACGCCCTTCGCGGTGTCGCACTCCTCGACGTGCGCGACGAGCGGGCCGAGGGGGTCGTGGTCTCCACGCGGCACGCGGCCGTGCTGCTGGACGACGGCCGATATCGGTTGTACGAGCCGGTCGCGGGGCGTGCGCGCGGCCCGCGGCGCCTTCCCGCCCCCGCGGGCGGCAGGGGGGACGCCGTCGCCTTCAGCCCCGACGGCCGCACGATCGCGGTCGGCCACGGCGGGAACGTCGGCTTCTGGGACCTGTCCACCGGCCGCCGCCGCGCCACCGTCCTGGAGGGCGCCTCCGCCGTGTGGCTCGCGTACGGCGACGGCGGCAGGCTCGTCCTGACCTTCGACCGCACCGGCGCCGGCCTGTGGAGCGCGGACGGCGGTGGCCTGCTGGCCTACTCCACGCCGGGGGACACCACCGGCATGCCGGACATCAGGGTCGCCACCGGCGCGGCGGGCGGCCCGGTGCTGCGCTACCTGCTGAGCGGCGGCAGGGTCGCGACGGTGGACGCCGGGGCGGGGGCCCGATCCACGGCGGTGTCCCCGTCGGCGGTCGCCGCCGCCTTCGCCCCCGGCGCACGGACGCTCGCCGTCTCGCCGGCCGGGAAAGGGCCGCTGCTGTGGGATCCGGCCAGGGACATCCGCCTCGGGCCGCCGCTCGGCGGCGCACCGGCCGGGGCGCTCGCCTTCCCCGATGTCCGCACGCTCGCCTCCGTTTCCGCGGGCGAGGCGGGGGGCGGGGCCGCGACGGTGAGCCTCTGGAGCGTGCCGGACGGCCGCCCGCTCCGCCGCGTCCCGGTCGCGGGCGCCGGCTCGGTGGGCGGGCTGGCGGTCGGGGGCGGGGTCCTCGCCGTGGCACCCGTCGCCGAGGACTACGAGCCGGTCCGGGTGTGGGACCTCGCCCGCGGCGCGGAGATTCCCGTCCCGCGCCGCAGCGGATGGGACGTCATGGCGGTCAGCCCGGACGGCCGGGTCCTCGCGATCGGCGGGCGGGACGCCGCACTGGTCGACCTGGCCACAGGAACGGTCACCGGCCGTCCATTCGGGCCCGTCCTCGACGGGGTGCGGTCGATCGCGTTCAGCCCGGGCGGCTCGGTGATCGCCACCGGCTTCCACGAGGCCGGCGTGGGCCTGTGGGACGCCCGCACGCTGCGGCGTACGGGGACGCTCGCGCCCGAGGAGGGACGGTTCGACGACGTCGTGGCGCTCGCCTACTCGCCCGACGGGCGGCTGATCGCCACCGGCGGCACGAGCGGGGAGGTCCGCCTGTGGGACGCCGGCACGCGGTCGCCGCTGGGCCTGCCGTACGCCGTCCACACCGGCCGGGTGCTCGCGCTCGCCTTCGACGCGGACGGGCGGTACCTCTACAGCGCCGGGGAGGACGGGACGCTGCGGCGCTACACGATCGACCCGGAACGGGCCGCCGCCGAGGTGTGCGCGCGGGCGGGCGGCGCCCTGGGAGATGACGATTGGCGGCGCCTCGTGCCGGAGGCGCCCTACCGGAAGGTGTGCTGAGCGATATGACGATCATCCACCACCTGCTCGCGCGGCTCCTGCGACGGCCCAGCGGCGACGGCGCTCCCATGGAGACCGAGCCGGTGGAGATCGAGTCGGTCGAGGTCGATCCCGACCCCGTCCCGATCGGCGGCGAGGACCGGGTCGTGGCGACCTTCGAGGTGGTCACCAGCGGGTCGTCCGCCGAGGTGAAGGGCGACCTGGTGGCCCCGGACGGGTCCCGTACGGGCCTGGGCTTCGAGCGCGAGGAGCGCACGCCCTTCGAGGAGCGGTGGCGGGCCGGGCACGCGTTCGGCCGGGACTCGGCGGTGGGGACCTGGCGCGTCGTGGTCGGCGCCGGCGGCGTCTCCGAGGAGCGGGAGTTCGAGGTCCGCGCCGAGGAGGGGCTGCGGCTGTCGAGGATCGACGGCTTCGAGCTGTCCCCGGATCCGATCGACGAGGGGGGTCGGCTGACCGTCTCGGGCCGCCTGGAGACGATGACCGGGAAGGACGACTGGGGCGGTCTTCCCGGCCGGACGGTCGCCCTGCTGTTCCGGCCCGACGACATGCTCGCCCGCAGGGAGGTGGCGCGGGTGGTCACCGGCAGGTCGGGCCGGTTCGACGCGACGGTGACGGCGACCGAGTCCGGGTTCTGGTCGGCGGAGTTCCGCAGGGCCGCAGAGGACCGCGTGCGTTCGACCGCCGCGAGGAGCGCCGAGGTCCGTTCGACCGTGCGAGCCGCCGGGGCCCGGACCACGATCACCTATTCGGCGAGCCCCAAGAGCGGCAGGCGAGGCAGGAAGGCGACCCACACCGGAAAACTGCTCGTCCGGGTCGAGCCCGCCGGGGGCCCGCCCGGTGGGATCCGCTGCCCCAGCAGCGCGTCCGCCTCTGGTTCGACCCGTCGGGCTCGGGCGCCGACGCTGTGCAGGGGTCGGCGACGACGGGTTCCGACGGCAGGTTCACCCTGCGGAAGAAGGTGCCGTCGACGGGCGACTGGCAGGTTCGCTTCGACTCGCAGGCGCCGTCGCAGCGCCGGTCGTGCAAGTCACCGGTCCGCAGGCTCACCGCGACCTGAGCCGCCCATTCCGGCTCGTGTTACGCCGACCGGCTGAGCTGCGGATATGACGGGTGTCACGGGTCAGGACACGACGCGCGGCACTTATCGCCACATCGCGTGATCCGTACTGTGATGGTCATGACGAACACGCCATCATCGCAGCGTACGGACTGGCACATCTCCCTCATCGGCGGCCTGAAGCGTCGGGGGCCGGGGCGGATGCCCGCGGACACGGTGGTCCTCACCCCCGTCGGCGGAGCCGACCTCGACCTGAGCGACGCCGAGATCGCGCCGGTCACCTCGGTGACGAAGATCTCGATCGCGGGCGGCGTGCGGCTGCGGGTGCCCGCCGACGTCACGGTGGAGGTCGAGGGCTTCAGCCTGATCGGCGGACGCCATGTGGAGCCGGGAACGCCTGGTCCCTCCGGGCGTGTCATCCGGGTTCGCAACTACAGCGTCTTCGGCGGCGTCAGCGTCACCCGCGGCTGAGCCCCTGCGTCCGAGGGGCGCAGGCTCAGGCGGGCCCGCCGTCCGCCAGGATCCGTTCGATGGTGCGCCGGCCCATCCGGCTCATGGCCGGGTTGGTCTCGAGGTAGTACCAGACGGCCCCCATGGCCTGCGCGAAGGCCCACGCCTTGCCCCGCTCCCACTCGAGGTCGTCACACCCCAGGTCGAGACGGAGCACCTGGCGCGGCCCCGCCTCCAGCAGATGCCAGGCGCTCACGAGGTCGAGAGCGGGGTCGGCCGGCCCGAAGCCGCCGCCGTCGAGAATCCCGGCGAGGCGGCCGGCGGACACGAGCACGTTGCCGGGGATGAGATCGCCGTGGGTCATCACGTCGGCCGCTTCGCGCGGCAGGCTTCGGAACGTCGCCCACATCCGGCGCAGCCGGGGAACGTCCAGCAGCCCTTCACTGCGTTCGAAGCAGGTCTCCATCCACGCGTCGTGGGACCGGAGGTCGCCTCCCCGGCCCTTGCCGGAGAACGTACGGCCACGCGTGCCGACCGCGCGCAGGTCGTTGATGAGATCGGCGAGATCGTGGGCGAACGCGACCGACTCGCCCGGGTCCTCGTCGGTCGCCACGGCGCCGGGCAGCCACGTCTGCACCGACCACGGAAGCGGATATCCCGCACCGGGCTCGCCGAGCGCGACCGGCTCCGGCGTGGGAAAGCGGGTGCTGCCCGCCAGCTCGCGGGCCGCCTCCGCTTCGGACTCCAGCCAGCGTCGCGTCGCGTCGACCGGCCCTGGCTGCAGGGGAAACCGGGCCGTGAAGTGATCGCCGACGCGGAAGATGGCGTTGACCGTCCCATGGGCGGCGACGCCGGTGACGGGCAGGCTCCGCCACTGCGGGAACTGCTCGTCCACCAAGGCGCGCACCGTCTCCTGTGACACCGTCAGCTGGTCGGCGTGCATCTTCACGCCGGGAGCGTTCCGCGTTCCGGTCGCCTTCCGCAACCTGTTTTCGGCCCCCTGGGGCGGCTTCGCCGGCCGTCAGGTGTCCGCGGCCTCCTGGCCGGCCGTCAGGTGTCCGCGGCCCCCTGGCCGGGCGTCCACGGCGGCAGGCCGAGGTGCACCGAGATGCTGCGCAGCAGCGAGTCGTGCATCCGTGCCCTGGTCAAGCCGGATATCTGCGTCGCCACGGCGATCTCCAGGCCGTCGATCTGGGTGAGGATCAGGTCGACGGTCTCCTCGACGGTGGAGACCACCCGGAAGACCCCGGCCGCCAGGCCCTCCTCCACGGCCGCCCGCACCGGCGCTCGCCAGCCGTCGTACTGCAGCTCGAAGAGGTGCCTGAGCTCCTTGTCCCTGGCGGACGCGGCGGCGAACTCCATGAAGGCGAGGCAGCGGTTCCGGAAGCCTCGCGGGTGGGTGATGTACTCCACCAGGTCACGGATCCGGTCCCATGGGTCGCGATGGCGTGCCGCGATCTCCTCGAGCCCTTTGACGATCTTCCCCGTGTGGTGCGCGAAGGCGGCCAGCATCAGTCCGTCGCGGGTCTCGTAGTAGTGCTGCAGGGTGCCGATCGACACCCCGGCGTGCTTGGCGACGTCCCGCAGCCGGACCCGCTCGTAGCCCATCTCGGCGACCAGCTCGATGACCGAGGCGAGGATGCGCCCTCGCTGACCGTCGGTCCGTACCTCCAGTGCGGTGTCCACCCGTTGCCCTTTCTTGGACGGTCCTGTCCTGTCGCCTCCGGGTCGCACTATAGCCATCCCTGACGCGTAGAAGGAACCCGAAAAGCCCTATTGACAAGGGAATGAACCCGCTCTTCTAATAATGCGGTACTAACGGAGCCGGGACGCTTGACGCAGGTCGGAGCGTCCCGCCGAGCCATGGACTGGAGGGGGCGGTGGGCAAGACGATCATCTGTCCGTGCCATGACGTGACCGTCGAGGACATCCGGGCGATGTACGCCGCGGGCTACACCCACCCCGAGACGCTGAAGCGGGCGACGGCCGTCTTCATGGGCCCCTGCCAGGGCAAGCACTGCGCGGGTCCGGTCATGGAACTGCTGCGGGAGCTGTCGGGCGGCGACGAGGGACGGGTCTCCCGGCGCCCCACGGCCCGGCCCCCGCTGCGTCCCGTCCTCCTCGGCGTGCTCGCCGGCGCCGCCGGGCCGTCCGCCGGGCCGTCTGCCGGGCCGCCCGCCCAGACGGGCCCCGAGGCGGGACCCGAGGCAGGCGCTGCGAGCGGCGCGACGGGGGGTGCCTGACCATGGCGGTCCCCGGAGCCTGCCGCTCCCCGCTCCGCCGCGCGTACGACGTGGTGATCGTCGGCGCGGGCGTGCAGGGCCTCGCCCTGGCGTACGAGCTGGCCAAGCTCGGCGTCCGGGACGTGGCGGTGCTGGACCGGAGCTACCCCGGAGGCGGCGGCAGCGGGCGCAACGGCGAGATGATCCGCTCCGCGTTCGGCTCCCGCGAGTGGACGGGCCTGTTCGACGAGTCGCTGCGCCGCTGGCGCACGCTCTCCGCCGAACTGGACTTCAACGTGCTGTTCTCCGGCAGCGGCTACCTGGTGCTGGCCTCCACGCCGGAGCAGGTCGAGCGGTGCCGGGCCGACGCCGTACGGCAGGCCGCGCTGGGCGTGCGCTCGCAGTTCGTCACTGCAGAGGAGGCACGCCGAATCGTTCCCGAGGTCAATCCCGATCTCGCGCTGGGCGGCGTCTACCAGGAACACGCCGGATTCGCCCACCACGACGCCGTCGTGTGGGGGTACGCCCGGGCCGCCGCGCGCCTCGGCGTCGAGATCCACACCGGGGTCACGGTGACCGGTGTCGAGGTCGCCGGCGGAGCCGTACGCGGCGTGCGCACCGACCGCGGGGACGTCGCCGCGCCGGTCGTGGTGAACGCGGCGGGCGGCGGGGCCAGGACGATCGCCGAGATGGCCGGCGTGCGGCTGCCGACCCGCACCTGCCGCCTGGAGATGATCGTCACCGAGTCGGTGGCGCCGTTCCTGCGTCCCGCGCTCGCCAGCCTGGAACTGCTCGGTTACTGCCACCAGACGGCCAGGGGCGAGTTCGTGGGCGGGACCGAGTTGCCGTACTCCGACGTCAGCGACAGCCTCAACGGCACCTACACGCTGCTCGCCGACATGGCCGCGAAGTTCGTCCGGCTGCTGCCCCGGCTGGCCGGGGTCCGGCTGCTCCGCCACTGGGCGGGGCTGGTCGACCAGGCGGACGACCTGTCCCCGGTGATCGGTCCGGTGCCCGAGGTCAGCGGGTTCCACCTGACCTGCGGCTGGGTCTACGGCTTCATGGGCGCTCCCGCGACCGGCGCGCTGCTCGCCCGGGGGATCCACGAGGGCGTCATGCCGGAGCTGATCCGGCCCTTCTCGGTCACCCGTCTGCACGAGGGACGGCTCATCCAGGAAGGCACCCTCGTGGTCGCCGCGGAGGAGGGGAGCGCCGCATGAACCTGCGCATCACCGACCATCCGTCAGCTTCGCCGCGCAGGTCCAGGCGGGTCGCGTTCACGTTCGAGGGCCGGACCCTGCACGGCTACGAGGGCGAGCCGGTCGCCACGGCGCTGCACGCCGCCGGGGTGCGGGTGCTCTCGCGCAGCTTCAAGTACCACCGCCCCCGCGGCATCGGGCTGACCTGCGGCACCCCCTCGTGCCCCGGCTGCCAGCTCACCGTCGACGGTCAGTACGGCGTGCCGGGGTGCGCCACTCCGCTGCGCGGGGGCGAGTCGGTGCGCCGGGAGCGTGCCTGGCCCGGCGCCGACCGGGATCTGCTCGGGGTGGTCGACCGGTTCTCCGCGCTCGTTCCGGCGGGTTTCCAGTTCCGGCTGTTCCGCGGGTCACCCCGGCTGGCCCATCTGGCGGAGCGCCTCATGGGCGTGATCGCCGGCGGCGGGCGGACGGTGGCGGCCGGGGTCGCCGCAGGGGCGCTCCGGCCCGGTCTGGGAGAGCTGTGGACCCCGCTCGCCGTCGTCGGCGGCGGTGTGGCCGGGCTGGCCGCCGCCCTGGCCGCCGCCGAGGGCGGGCTGGAGGTGGTCCTGGTGGACCAGGGCGACGAGCCGGGCGGCGTGCTCCGGGCGGAGACGCGTCGCGTGCGCGGCCTCGACGGCGTGGAGGCCCCCGGATTCCGGCTGGCGGACGGCCTCGCGGCCCGGGCGCGGGCGCACGCCTCGATCACGGTGCTCACCGCGTCGACCGCGCTCGGCTGGTACGAGGGCGGAGTGCTGCCGGTGGACACTCCGGACGGCCTGCTGGTGCTGCGTCCCGAGCGGTTGCTGGTCGCGACCGGCGACTACGACGTCCCGATGCCGTTCCCCGGCAACGACGTTCCCGGCGTGATGCTGGCCGGTCCGGTCCAGCGTCTGATCAACGTCGATCACGTCCGCCCCGGCGCACGCGCCGTCGTGGTGGCCGCCGAGCCGTACGGTTACGGCCTCGCCGAGCAGCTCCACGCCGTCGGCGTCACGCTCGCGGCCGTCGTCGACCCCCGGCCGGAACGGGAGATCCCGGCCGGGGCGTTCCCGGCGGTGCTCGCCGCCGCGCGGGTACCCTACCTGCCGGGCCACGCCGTACGGGAGGCCGTGGGGCACCGGGGCGTGCGCCGGCTGGTGGTCGCCCCGCAGGGCATGCGCGGCCCCGGCGGTCCGGTCGTGCGGCTGGCCTGCGACACGGTGGTGGTGGCCGCGGGACGGCGACCCGCCGAGGAACTGCTTCTGCAGCGGCTCTACCACGGCGACGTCACGCTCGACGTCACCCGTGACGAGGCGGACGGACCTTACTCCCTGCCGGGCGGCGTGGCGGTCGCGGGCGGCGCGGCGGGGACGACCGACCCCGCCACCGCCCTGGCCCACGGCGCCGAAGCGGGCCGCCGCCTGTCCCGATGGAAGCCGGGAAGCGACCTTCCCCTCACCCCTGTCTCGCCCGGCGCGGCCGGGCGGCCGTCTCCTTCAGGAGGAACCAGTGACTGACACCGGCGCGCACGGGATGCTCTCCCGCCGAACGCTGCTCATCCGCGGCGGCCAAGGGCTCGGCCTCCTCGCGGCCTCCGGCGTGCTCAGCGCCTGCGGCGGTGGCTTCTCCGCCTCGTCGTCGAGCGGTGGCGGTGGCGGCGCGACCCTGACCGTCGTGAGCTTCGGCGGCGACTACCAGAAGGCCCAGGCCAAGACCATGTGGGCGCCGTACGCCGCCAAGAACGGGATCACCGTGAAGGAGGACGGCCCGACGGACAACGCCAAGATCAAGGCGCAGGCCGAGTCGGGCAACCCGTCCTGGGACATCGTGGTCGTCGGGAACGACTTCGGCAGCGAGTCGGATGCTCAGTGGCTGGAGCCGATCGACTACTCAATCGTCGACAAGTCGTCCATCGTCGACGGCTACGCGCAGACGTACCGCGTCGCCGCCGACATCGAGGGCACCGTCCTCGCGTACCGCTCCGACAAGACCGGTGGCGCCGCGCCCACCCCCTGGGCGGACTTCTTCGACCTGAAGAAGTACCCGGGCAAGCGCACCGCGTGGAAGTCGGTGGGCGGCGGCATCTTCGAGATCGCGCTGCTCGCCGACGGCGTCGCCCCGGCAGACCTCTATCCGATCGACGTGGACCGGGCGCTGAAGAAGCTGTCCACGATCAAGGACCAGCTCATCTGGTGGGAGACCGGAGCCCAGGCCCAGCAGTATCTCGAGAGCGGGGAGGCGGTCATGGGCATGGTGTGGATCGCCCGCGCCGTGCTGTCGGCGGCGAACGCCCCAATCACGATCGCCTGGGACTCCTGGCTGTCGCAGGAGGCGTACTGGGTCGTGGTGAAGGGCAGCAGGAACAAGGCCGAGGCGATGAAGCTCATCGCCTCCATGACCTCCGCCGGTCCCACCGCCGAGTTCACGAAGTATCAGCCGTACGGACCGGTGAGCAAGGCGGCGCAGGACAAGGTCGACCCCTCGGCGAGGGAGAACCTCCCGACCACCCACCTCGACACCCAGGTCAAGGTGAACGACGAGTGGTGGGGCAAGAACCGGGACTCCGTCAACGACAGGTTCCAGCAGTGGCTGCTCTCCTGAGCCCGCTGTCCCCGAGCGGCCCGGCGACGGCCGCCACACCCGCCGAGAAGGGCGGCGGCTCCCGGGGCAGGGCGCGGAACTGGCCGTTCCTGTTGATCGTCCCCGCCCTGCTGGTCCTGCTCGCGGTCTTCGCGTACCCGGTCGCGCAGACGTTCGCCAGCGCGTTCACCACACCATCGCCGGGAACCGGCAACTTCGCCTGGTTCTTCGGTTCCCCGGCCAACGTCGCCGTCCTGACCAGGACGTTCTCGACGGCACTGTGGGCGACCGTGATCTGCCTGTGCCTCGCCTATCCCTATGCGTACCTGATGACGGTGGCCTCGCCCCGGGCCAGGGCGACGCTGCTGCTGATCGTCATGCTTCCGTTCTGGACCAGCCTCATGGTCCGGACCTTCGCCTGGCTCGTGCTGCTGCAGGACACCGGCCTCGTCAACGGGTTCCTCGGGCTGCTCGGCCTGGGACCGGTGAGCCTGGTCCGCACGCAGACCGGAGTCCTCATCGGGATGGTCCAGATCCTCATGCCGTTCATGGTGCTGCCGCTGTACTCGGTGATGAGCGGCATCGACCGGCGGCTGCTGACCGCCGCCCAGAGCCTCGGCGCCCGCCCGCTGGTCGCGCTGCTGCGCGTCTTCGTGCCGCTGTCCCTGCCGGGAGTCGCCGCCGGGGCGACGATGGTCTTCATCACCTCGCTGGGCTTCTACGTCACGCCGGCCCTGCTCGGCTCGCCCAGTGAGGCGCTGATCTCGCAGTTCATGTACACCCAGGTCAGCGGCATGCTGATGTGGGGCAGGGGCGGCGCCATGGCGGTCGTGCTGTTCGCCGCCACCCTGCTGCTGATCGGACTGCTCGGCCTGGCCATGCGGGCCGGCCGCCGGGGCAAGGCGGGCGCCCGATGAGCGCCCGGCTCGGCCGCGCCGCCCTGTGGACCGCCGGCGTGCTGGTCGCCGCATGGCTGGTGGCGCCCACTCTGGTGGTGATCCCGCTCGGCTTCACCGACAAGGTGTCGCTGACGTTCCCGCCGACCGGCTGGTCGACCAGATGGTACGCCAACTTCTTCGGTGATCCTGCGTGGACCGCCACACTGGCCAACTCGCTGCTGGTCGGCGTTCTCGTCGCCGTCGTCGCGACCACTCTCGGCACCGCGGCGGCGTTCGGGCTCACTCGCTGGACGAACGGAAGGGGCGCGGCCGCCGCGAGCGTACTGCTGCTCGCCCCGATGATCGTCCCGGGCATCATCCTGGCCATCGGGATCTACGCCGTCTTCCTGAAGCTCGGCCTCGCCGGGACGCTCGTCGGCTTCGTCGCCGCGCACACCGTCCTGGCCATGCCCTTCGTCGTCGTCTCCGTGACGGCCTCCCTGCGCACGTTCGACGTCCGGCTGGAGACCGCGGCCGCGAGCCTGGGCGCCGGGCGGTGGGCGACGTTCCGGCAGGTCACCCTGCCGCTGATCATGCCGGGTGTGGTCTCGGGCGCCCTGTTCGCGTTCGTGACCTCGTTCGACGAGGTCGTGGTCTCCCTGTTCATCCAGAGCCCCACCCTCGTCACCCTGCCCGTCCAGATGTACTCGAGCGTCACCCGTGAGACCGATCCCACGCTCGCCGCCGCCGCGACCATGATCCTGGTCCTCACCACGGTCCTGGTCGGCGGTGGCCTCACCCTGGCCGCAAGGAGGAACCGTGCCCGTTGACCCGCCCGAGGGGGCCGCCCTGCCCGCAGGCAAGGGCGCCCGCATCGACCTGAGCGGCATGACCAAGCGCTACGGCGGCTCCGTCGCCGTCGACGACGTCACGCTCACTGTGGAGCCGGGGGAGTTCATGACGTTCCTGGGGCCTTCCGGCTCCGGCAAGACGACGACCCTCAACATGATCGCCGGCTTCACCGACATCACGTCCGGGACCCTCCGGATCGACGACCGGCCCGTGGGCGCCGTGCCCGCGCACAAACGGGACATCGGCGTGGTGTTCCAGCACTACGCGCTCTTCCCGCACATGACGGTCGCCCAGAACGTCGCCTTCCCGCTGCGACAGCGAAGGGTGCCCAGGGCCGAGCGCGACCGCCTCGTCGCCGCCGCCCTGGAGACCGTGCAACTGCCGGGTCACGCCTCCCGCCACCCCCGGGAGTTGTCCGGCGGGCAGCAGCAGCGGGTCGCGCTCGCCCGGGCCATCGTGTTCAGCCCGCGCGTCCTGCTCATGGACGAACCGCTCGGCGCGCTCGACCGCAAGCTCCGCGAGTTCCTCCAACTGGAGATCAAACGCATCCACCGGGAGGTCGGGTCCACCTTCGTGTTCGTGACCCACGACCAGGAGGAGGCGCTGGTCCTCTCGGACCGCATCGCGGTGTTCAACAACGCCGGGATCGAGCAGGTCGGCACCGCCCGTGACCTGTACGAGCGGCCGGCCACGCTGTTCGTGGCCCGGTTCCTCGGCGAGTCCACGGTCCTGCGGGGCACCGCGACGCCGGACGGGAGCCGGTCCCGCCTCGACCTGGACGGCTTCGCCGTACGAGCTTCCGGCGGGATACGCAGCGGACCGGCCGCGCTGGTCGTGCGGCCGGAACGGCTCCGCCTGGAGGCCGACGAGACCGACGCCGGCGGCGGCGGGAACGCGATCCCGGTCACCGTGGTGGAGGAGATCTACCTCGGGGCGGCCCGCAAGCTGGAGGTGCTGCTGCCCGGCGGCGCGCGGGGTCTCGTACGCGAGCAGGCGGGCACGTCGAGCGACCTGAGGGTGGGCGACCGCGCCCGCCTCTGCTGGCATCCCGACGACTGCGTCCTGCTGCCCGACGACCCCACCACCGAAAGGATCCTCACATGACCGCCAACGGCGGAGTGTCGTTCTGGTACCGCGAGACGGGGTTGCCCGCGCGACGCCCGCCTCTGGAGCGGCCCGTCGACGCGGACGTCTGCATCGTCGGGGCCGGCTACACCGGCCTGTGGACCGCCTACTACCTGAAGAAGGCGCAGCCGAGCCTGGACATCGTCGTCCTTGAGCGCAAGTTCGCGGGCTACGGCGCTTCCGGCCGCAACGGCGGCTGGCTGACCGGCGCGCTGGCGGGGTCGCCCCGCAGGTTCGCCCGCACCCACGGCGGTGAAGGCGTGCAGGCCCTCCAGCGGGCGATGAACGAGACCGTCGACGAGGTCATCGCGGTGGCACGCGCCGAGGGCATCGACGCCGACATCGTCAAGGGCGGCATTCTCAGAGTGGCGCACGCCCCGTCCCACCTGCCGCGCCTGACCGTCCAGGTGCGGGCGGCCCGGGCCTGGGGCGACACCGAAGTGGAGCAACTCGACGCCGAGCAGACCACGGCCAGGATCCGGGTGGACGGCGCGCTCGGCGCCTCGTTCAGCCCCCACTGCGCCAGGGTGCAGCCGGCCAAGCTCGTGCAGGGGCTCGCGAGGGTCGTCGAGGGACTCGGGGTGCGGATCTACGAGTCCACCCCGGTGACGGAGATCGTGCCGCACGAGGCGCGTACTCCGTACGGCGCCGTGCGGGCGGACTTCGTGCTGCGCGCCACGGAGGGGTTCACCGCCGGGCTGGCGGGCGAGCGGCGGACCTGGCTGCCGATGAACTCCTCGCTCATCGTCACCGAGCGGCTGCCCGGCCGGGTGTGGGAGCGGATCGGCTGGGAGGGCCGCGAACTGCTCGGCGACATGTCCCACGCCTACATCTACGCCCAGCGGACGGCCGACGATCGCATCGCCATCGGCGGGCGCGGTGTGCCCTACCTGTTCGGTTCCCGTACGGACGACGACGGGCGCACGCACGCCACGACGGTGCGCGCCCTGCGTGACGCCCTGGTGCGGCTCTTCCCCGCCGTCCGCGACGCCGCGGTCGAACACGCCTGGTGCGGCGTCCTCGGCGTGCCGAGGGACTGGTGCTCGACCGCCGCGCTGGACCGGCGGACCGGGCTCGGCTGGGCCGGCGGCTACGTCGGTCACGGCGTGGCCACGACCAACCTCGCAGGGAGGACGCTGCGCGACCTCGTGCTCGGCGCCGACACCGACCTGACCCGGCTGCCCTGGGTCGGCAGAAAGGTACGCAGGTGGGAGCCCGAACCGCTGCGCTGGATCGGCGTGCGCGGGATGTACGCCGCCTACCGCGCGGCCGATCGGGCCGAGATCGTGGGCGGCCGGACGACGACGTCGCCCATCGCCAGGATCGCCGACGCCGTGGCCCGCCGGAACTGAACCCGCCGGACGGTGCCACGTACAGCACAGGTGAGCCGCCGGGTGATCCGGCGGACGAACAGGAGAGAAGTTGACCAGCATCGTCGTACCCGACGCGAGCACGGCCGTCCTCGGCCCCGCCGCGCCCAAGCCGACCTCCGTCGAGGGTGACCAGCGCGAGGCGGCCCTCGCGGTGTGGACCTCCGAGGACGGCAGGACCAGCGCCGGCGTGTGGGAGTGCACTCCCGGCAGGTTCACCGCCGTGCGGGACGGTTACCACGAGATCTGCCAGATCCTTTCCGGGCGGGTGACCGTGGTCTCGGCCGACGGCACGGAGCAGGAGGCCGGCCCCGGCAGCACCCTGGTCATGCCGGCCGGCTGGCGGGGGGAGTGGTACGTCCACGAGACCGTGCGGAAGACGTACGTGACCACGCGCCTGTGACTCTTCCGCAGGCGTTCCCCCGGTCTCCCCGGCCGTGTCGGCCGAACAAAGCGCAACTTCAGGAGATTTCCCCCAGTGTCTGACTTGCCGGTATTGAAGAACTTCGTCAATGGTCGTTACACCGACACGACCGACGGCGTCACCTCCGAGCTGATCGATCCCTGTGACGGCGAGCCCTACGCCCTCGCACCCGTGTCCTCGAAGGAGGAGGTGGACGTCGCGATGCGCGCGGCGGCCTCCGCGTTCGAGACCTGGCGCGACACGACTCCGGGGGAGCGCGCCCGCGCGCTGCTGCGGCTGGCCGACGCCATCGAGGAGAACGCCGACCGGCTCGTGGACGTGGAGTGCCGCAACACCGGCAAGCCGCGTGGAGCGACCGCGTCGGGCGAGGTGCCGCCGATGGCCGACCAGGTCCGCTTCTTCGCCGGCGCCGCCAGGCAGCTGTCCGGACTGTCCGCCGGAAAGTACGCACCGGGGCACACGTCGATGGTCCGGCGGGAGCCGATCGGGGTGTGCGCCCAGGTCACGCCGTGGAACTACCCGATGATGATGGCGGTGTGGAAGTTCGCTCCGGCGATCGCGGCAGGAAACACCGTCGTGCTCAAGCCGTCGGACACCACTCCCGCCTCGACTCTCCTGCTGGCCGAGATCGCCGCTGAGTTCCTGCCGCCGGGCGTCTTCAACGTCGTGTGCGGTGACCGCGGCACCGGCCGCGCCCTGGTGGAGCACGAGATCCCGCAGTTCGTCTCCATCACCGGTTCGGTCCGGGCCGGCATGCAGGTGGCCGGCAGCGCCGCGGCCGACCTCAAGCGCGTCCATCTGGAACTCGGCGGCAAAGCGCCCGTCGTCGTCTTCGACGACGCGGACATCGAGGCCGCCGCCCGGAAGATCGCCGGAGCCGCCTACTACAACGCGGGGCAGGACTGCACGGCCGCCACCAGGGTCCTGGTCGCGGAAGGCGTGCACGACGCGCTCACGGGCGCCCTGGCGGAGCAGGCGCGCGCCCACCGCACCGGCCCCGGTGTCGCCGATCCCGACTTCGGGCCGTTGAACAACGCCGCTCAGCTCGCTCACGTCTCCGGGTTCGTCGAGCGGCTCCCGGCACACGCCGAGGTCGTGGCGGGTGGCGGCCGGATCGGCGACCGTGGCTTCTACTACGCCCCGACGGTGGTGTCAGGCCTGCGGGAGGAGGACGAGATCGTCCGCAAGGAGATCTTCGGTCCCGTGATCACCGTGCAGCCTTTCGCCGACGAGGCCGACGCCCTGAGAATCGCCAACTCCACGGAGTACGGACTGGCGTCCTCCGTCTGGACGAAGGACCACGGCCGGGCGATGCGCATGGCACGCAAGCTCGACTTCGGGTGCGTGTGGGTGAACACGCACATCCCCCTGGTCGCCGAGATGCCGCACGGCGGGTTCAAGCACTCCGGATACGGCAAGGACCTGTCGATGTACGGATTCGAGGACTACACCCGGATCAAGCACGTCATGAGCAACATCGACATGTAGGCCTTTCGAATTCGCGATTGAAAATGGAAAGCGATTCGGCATTGCGCGCGCCGGATATTCCTGTCCGGCTGACGCTTCACACGGATTCGTCACCGGTCGCTTTCCGCACCCGGCCCGGAAACGACGGAGACTTCCACGACCGGCTGCAAGTGACGTCCGGGCCCGGCGTGAGCGCGTGGAGAACCTTTTTGTCGTCTGTTCACTGTCGAAATGAGTCTCACTACCGTGTCCTCCCGGCAGGGCGCCCGCGTCCTGCGTGAGAAAGGAGGACGCTACTGATGACTGGTTCCGATAACGGGTTGTACGTGGGCCGGCGGTCCGTGCTGGCCGGTGTGGCGGGCTTGCTGGGAGCGGCGGCGCTGCCCGCGGCCGCCGCGCACGCGGACCCGAAGGAGTTGCCGAACGGGGGCGCGCCGAAGGGGCGGTACCCGTCGAACTGGCCCGAGCTCGCGCCCTACGGCCTGGCGGACACGCGGCCCGACCTGTGGCCGCGCGACGACAACTCCTTCATCCTCCCCCTGGAGCTGCGCCCCCGCGACGAGGAGCTCGGCCGGGTCTGGATGCGGGACACCTACGTCAACTGCTTCGACGTCGACGGTCGTCCGATCTACGTCGCCACCGGCACCACCCGGGTGCCCGGGCTCGGGGCGGCCGGCCCGTGGAACGACGGCATCTTCGTGTGGACGGCCACGTCCCTGCACGGGCCGTGGAAGCTGGCCGACACCACCGGCATCCGGCCGGACGCCGAGAAGGGCAAGGTGTGGTCGCCCGAGTTCGTCGGCGAGAACCGGCCCGGGCGCACGGTCGTCGCTCCGTGGCAGGAGTACTGGTACGACGACCAGTTCGGCAAGCGCGGCAACGCCTGGGCGCCCGAGGTGCACTACTTCCGCGGCAAGTGGTACATCGTCGCGTGCATGGGCGACCATTCCCAGAAGGTCGGCTCGTTCATGCTCGTGAGCGAGGGCGGGGTGGAGGGCCCGTACCGGCTCATCCAGGGCAACCACGACAAGCCTTTCGGTGACTCCTTCATCGGCGGGCCCGCTTTCATCAAGCCCGGCGCCTACCACCACATCGACGGCGGCCTGTACAGCGAGGGCGACGAGGCGTTTCTCGTGCTGCACAACAACCTGTACGCGAAGTTCCGGGATGACATGGAGGACATCATCCCGACGACGAACCTGCCGAAGTTCCAGCAGACGCCTTACGCACCCGAGCCGTATCTCGAAGGCGCGTACGTGTTCAAGTACGGCGGCAAGTACTACCTCATCCACGCCGCGTGGGACCGCTCGTCGGCCAACTCCGACGGCGGCACGCGGTACGCCTACGACGCGGCCGCCCCCGGCCGCGTGCAGTACCAGTACGACGCGATCATCGCCGTCGCGGACAAGTTCGAGGGGCCGTATTCCAAGCGGTGGACCCTCGGCGTCGGCGCCGGCCACAACAACATCTTCGTGGATCGCAGCGGCCGGCTGTGGGCGACGTTCTTCCGCAACCCCAACGTCGGCTACTGGGCCGACCCGTCGCGCATCGGCGACGCCGCCGTGCCCGGCGTCGTACGGCTGGAGTGGACCGGCCCCGAGGGCAACCGCCTGTACGTCGCGCGCCGGAACCCGGGACACAGCAAGGATTGACCACCCCGGCGCGGACTGGCGCCACTGGGAGTCTCGGCCGTACGCCGGCGGCCTGAGCGGGCTCGACCAGCTCGGCAGGCGCCGGCGGCGCGTCACCCGGGGCCCACGCCACCGCTCGGGACGTCCTTCGCGATCACACCTTCACCGATCCCGACGGTGAGGCCCTCCTCGGCGGCCAGCACTTCACCGCCGAACGCCGGCCGAGCGGCGGCCACGGAGGCGTCCCGATCGTTGCCCGGCCAGAAGTGGGTGAGCATCAGACGGCGGGCACCCGCCCGCCGGGCCCAATGACCGGCCTCGGCGGAAGTCATGAGATTGCGGGTGGAGCGGCCGGTCTCGCCGCCGCGGTCGGTGGCCTCGACGATGAACAGGTCGGCGTCGCGGCCGAGTTCGGCCAGCACCGGGGTCGGGCCGGTGTCGCCGGAGTAGGCCAGGGCGATTCCGCCGGCCTCCAGGCGGACGCCCGCGTTGGGCACGTGATGCGGAAGCGACAGCCCCGTCAGTTCGAAGGGCCCCACCCGGTGGCGGCCAGGCAGCGGATGCACCTCGAAGACCGTACGCAGGTCGACGTCGGGTTCCAGTCCGCCGATGCGGTCGAGCACGCCCGGCGGGCAGTACAACGGCAGCCGAGGTGCACCCGGGTGGCCGTAGAACCGCATTCGGAACAGCGCGTGCAGGTCGATGCAGTGATCCGGGTGCTCGTGCGTGATGACGACGGCGTCCACCGCGCCGTCTGGCCGGCGCGCGAGCAGCCGGGGCAGCGTGGCGTATCCGAGGTCGAGCACCATGCGGAAGCCGTCCCAGTCCACCAGGAAGCCACTGCAGGCACGGCCCGGTTCGGGAAATGCGCCACAACTGCCGAGCACGGTGACCTGTCGCATCGGTACAGAGTGTCAGATCGCGTCTGCGGCCGTGCGTGACGATCGGTGCCGCCGCCGCTCGGTCACTCGACGGTGCCGGCCGGGATCCGCGCCGTCGTGGCCGGCCGGTAGCGTACGTTCACGACCGACGTGGGGTCGGCTTCGCCGAGCCGGTGGAGGCGGATCGGCCCGCCGCCGGGGTTGTCGTACAGCCGGATACCCTCTCCGAGCAGGACCGGCGCGATGTGAAGGTCGATCTCGTCGATCAGCCCCAGGTCGAGAAGCTGCCGCCCGATGGTGGGCGAGAACACTTCGAGGTTCTTGCCGCCGGCCGCCTCCAGGCCGATCCGCACCGCCTCGGCCGGGTCGCAGTTCAGGAACGTGACGCCGTCGGCGGGCGCCGCGTCCTCGGGGTGGTGGGTGAGCACGAAGACCGGACCGTCCCAGAGGCCGCCGTACGGACGGTGGCCACCGGCGGCGTCCCAGCCGTCCCGGCCGCCCAGCACGGCGCCCGTGCTCCGGACGTACTCGTCGACCAGGCCCGGGCGGGCCGAGATCCCGCTCATCCAGTCCATCCCGTGGTCCGGCCCCGCCACGAAACCGTCCAGGGACATGGTGAAGTGCCAGAGGACCTTCCCGGTCGCGGTCTGCCGCTCGGTGTCGCTCATTCCTCGCCTCATCCCAACTGGTTGCGTTTTGCTATCAGTAGGCCAACGCTAGGTCATCCGGTTGTGTTTCGCAATCGGTTCGGCGATGCGCTGCGCGGGGACCGACGACGCGGCTCGCACGCGGATGGCGTCACTCTGTCTGGGAAGACGACCACAGGAGCACGGCATCGGCACGTCGGAGACCGCACGCGCGTTCTTCGGCGCGAAATCCAGGAGCGCGTTCCGGATCAGCGGCACCGTGCGGTTCGAGCCCGTCTACGACTCGTCCGTCCTGAGGGCCGTGCCGAAGGGGCCGAGGAGCGCGGCGGTCTCCGGCGGTCGCCTCTATCGGACGGCCTGGCGGGGTACGTTCCCAAGCCGAGCCGGCCCTCCCGCCGGCCGACAGGGCGTGTTTTAGAAGTGGGTTGGTGTGTTGGCCGGCTGTCCCGGTCAGGTGCGGGTGGCCATCCAGATGGTTAGGTCCCGGGCGATTTCGCCGCGGTCAAGGCTGGTTGTGACCTCGTGTTCCCGACGCTGAGTGTCACGGCGGACGACCTCGTAGCCGCCGTCGTCGGTGACCGCGACCGAGGCGAACCACGAGGGGTCATCCTCGTAGTCATCGCGGTGGAAGAGCGGGGGAGGCCCACCCCGGCGACCACGTCGCTTGCGGCGACCCCGCTGGCCGGCCGGTTCGGGAATCGTCGCGCGGATTACCGCGTCTGCGTGGTAGGCGCGGTTCGCGCGAGATCCGGCTCCGCGACCCCGTCCCGTCATATCCCTCTTCACGATCGAAAATCAGGAGGCGCCCTTCCCGCCTCACCTGTCACAATCCACGGATGTTCGTTGTCACAGTGACCTACACGGCACCTCTGAAGGACGTAGATCAGTGGCGCCCGGCCCACGGCGAATGGCTGAAAGATCTCATCACCCGGCGGCTGCTCCTGGTGGCCGGACGTCAAGTGCCCCTGGTCGGTGGCGTCTACCTCACGACCGACATGCCCACCGAAGAACTTGCCCAGATCCTGGCCACCGATCCGTACGTCCTCAACAACGTCGCCACTCACACCGTCGTGGAATTCACACCGCTACTCCTGGCAGACGGCCTGGAGAGCCTCAAGAACTGAACCATCAAAGCCACGTGGGGACGCAGACGCGCTGGCGCCCGAGCACGACTGGACGATCCTGGAACTTTCCCACTCGCGCCGCCGAAAATGACGTGCGTGGCGCAAGCGGTCTTGCGGGCCAGCTCCGGATCGCGATGGCGGCGGCTGCCTGCTGAGTGCGTTGTTGGCGATGAGCGCGGTGGCGGTGTCGACGATGGTCTGCTCGGTGGGGCGGGGATGCCAGCCGAGCTGGGTGCGGGCCTTGCTGCTGTCGATGAGCCTTGTGCGGCCCAGTTCGGGGCGCAGCATCGCCATCTGCGGGTTCAGGTGGGAGAGGAGCTTGACGATGATGTTGGGCATGGTGCGCGTGGGCACCTTGGCGGCTTCGTCCGGGAGCTTTTGCCCGTACTCAGGATGAACTCGTGGCGTTCTCGTGGTGGGTGACGGATCGTTGCGGGCGCGCTATCTCTGGGTTAGGAGGTACGCGGCAGCCGGCGGGTACACCCCGGCCGAGCAGGAGCGGCGCGAGTGGCTGCGCTTGGAGGCGGCGGAGCGGTTCTCGCGTGGCGAGTCGCAGCCTCGCTTGAAGCCGACTCTGAAACACGCCTAGAGCGACCGCCGGAAGGTGGCTCGGTAGTTCGCGGGGGAGGTGCCGACGTGGCGGTGGAAGGCCGCCCGGAAGGCCGCGGGGCTGCCCAGACCGCTGAGGTGGGCGACCTGTTCGACGGGGGCCGTGGTGGTCTCCAGCAGTTCGCGAGCCCAGTCGATGCGGGCGGCGGTCAGCCAGGCCATCGGTGAGGTGTCCGTCTCCTGCTGGAAGCGCCGGATGAACGTCCGGCGGGACATGTGCGCGCGGTGGGCGAGCTCGTCCACGGTCTGACGGCGAGCGAGGTTGTCGAGCATCCAGCCGCGGATCGGCGCGAGGCCGTCACCACGGGCATCTGGCCGGAAGCGCTCGATGAACTGCGCCTGGCCGCCGGAGCGCTGGGGCGGGGCGACGAGTGCCCGCGCGCGGGCATTGGCGGCCGCGGCACCGTGATCCCTTCGGATGATGTGCAGGCACAAGTCGACGCCCGCGGTCACCCCCGCCGAGGTGAGGATGTCGCCGTCGTCGACGTAGAGCCGGTTCGGCCGTACGTCGACCCGGGGGTACAGGCGCTGGAGCAGAGCGGTCTGCCGCCAGTGGGTCGTCGCGGGGCGCCCGTCCAGCAGCCCTGTGGCCGCCAGCGCGAACGCTCCCGTGCAGATCGACACCAGCCGCGCTCCACGGAGGTACGCCGAGCGGATCGCCCGCAGTGCCGCGGCGGGAAGCGGGGCCTCCGGATCCTGGTAGCCGGGGACGACGACGGTGTCGGCGTCCCGCAGCGCCTCCAGCCCGGCAGGCGTGGCCACGGTGAACCCGCCGCTGCGGACCGGCCCGGCCGAGGGATCGGCACAGACGGTGACCTGGTAGTGCGGGCCCGTCCCGAAGGCCTGCGCCGGTATGCCGAGGTCGAGCGGGAGGACTCCCGGAAGCGCCAGCACCGCGACGCGGTGCCCCTCTCCTTTCGACATGGCACGATCGTAGCGATAGTAGGCCCGCGTGCCACTGCCGAGAACGGCGGTCTGATTCGTAGCCTGCGCACATGGATTTCTCGCTTGACCTGCCCACCGGCCCCTTGGCCGAGGCCATCCTCTCCACCGCATGTACCTCCGAGACCCCGTCGGTGGCCAACCACAGCGTGCGCAGCTTCTTGTTCGCCCAGCTCCTCGCCGCCCACGAGGGGTGCCTGGAGGACTCCGCCTACGACCGTGACCTGCTGTTCGCCGCGACCGTCCTGCACGATCTGGGCACCGGCGACCTCGCCAAGGGCGAAGCCCGCTTCGAGGTGGAAGGCGCGGACCTGGCGGCGGACCTGCTGCGGGAGCACCGCGTCGCCGAGGCGGACATCGACCGCGTGTGGGAGGCGATCGCCCTGCACGCCTCTCCCGGCATCGCTGAGCGCCGCGGCCTGCTCGCCTACCTCACCCGTGAGGGCGTAGGCATCGACTTCGGGCGTAACGCGGAGATCGTCTCCGGGTGGGAGAAGCGGATTCACGCCGCCTATCCCCGCCTCGCCATGGCCCGTTCGCTCGTCGACGCGATAGTGGAGCGAGCCGCCCGGTCGGCCGCCGCGGCTCCCCGCTACTCGATCGGCGGCGAACTGCTGCGCGAGCGCCGAGCCGACGGCGTGACCAGCCTGGAACTCGCCGCCGCCTCCTCCCGCTGGGGAGAGTGACCGCCCTGTCGAGCCGGAGCGCAAGCAGACATCTCTGCCTGCCCCAGCCCTCCCGGACCCGGATCCGGACCGTGGATACTCGATGGCGGCTGTAGTCGCCGCGCCCGGGCCTGGTCGCCGAGGCACAGAGGCATCGTCGCGCGGCGCATCATGTCCTGACCACAGGTGAGGGGTACGCCGGGCCGATGACGAGCCAAGCGAATCAGCCGGAATGCGTTGTGAAACGCCGGCGCCTGCATCGGGCCGTCTTCGTCGCCGCCGGGGTCTACAACATCGCCTGGGGCGCGTACGCGGCCATGGACCCACAGTGGCTTTTCCGGTTCGCTGGGATGTCGCCCCAGAACCATCCGCAGATCTTCACGACTCTGGGCATGGTCCTGGCGCTGTACGGCGTGCTGTATTTGGATGTGGCGCTGCGGCCCGAGCGAGGCTTCCTGATCGCGGCTGTGGGGCTGGCGGGCAAGATTTTCGGCCCGCTCGGCTGGCTGTGGCTCTTCTCCACGGGCCAGTGGCCGGTGTCCTCCGGGATCCTCGTGGTCACCAACGACCTGGTGTGGTGGATCCCGTTCGTCGTCTATCTGGTGGACGCCTGGCCGAACTGGTGGCGCGACGTTCGCACCGGGTCCAGAGCTGATCACCGTGCCTCTGGTCTCCCGTAGCGACTGTGAGGTGGAGGTCCACGACGGGACCTTCACGTCGCGGGCCGACCGGCCGGCCGCGGCGGCCTCGCGGACCCGAGACCGAGCTCTTCTGAACGGTGGGAAAGCGGCAGGCTTCCGGCCCGCTGCCCCCAGGTGTCCGTATCACCTACGGCTATTTCTAGGCCATATATGGCTGGACAGCGTTTCAGCCGTGTTAGGCCGGGAGTCATTCCCGCTGTCAAACATTCCCAGTGGACGTTCGCCTCGACGCCACCACTGGGAGCATCATGGATCCCGCCCTCAGCCGCCGCGCCTTCCTGCTCGCCTCCGGGATGACCGCCTCGGGCGTCGCGCTGGAGATCGCACTTCCCTCCACCCCGGCCGCCTCCTCGGCCGTGACGCCCTCGACCACGACGCCCATGACGACGGTTCACTCCGTCGCCGGACCGCACGGCACCGGCGGATACCGCAGGCTGTCCGACGGCCCTGGCTGGCGACGGGTGACACGCACCGAGCTGGCCGAGGCCAAGAAGGGCAGGGCCGAACGCCGCACGGCGCTGGCCTGCTTCGTCCAGTTCACCGACCTGCACATCACCGACGTGCAGAACCCGCAGCGCTATGAGTTCCTGCGCGCCGGCGACATGGGCTCCTGGCGCCCGCAGGAGGCGTTGACCGCCGTCGGCGCCGTCTCATTGATCGAACAGGTCAACACCCTGCGGTACGGCCCGGCCACCCGGGCGCCGATCGGCTTCGTCATGACCACCGGTGACAACACCGACAACAACTCCCGGGTCGAGCTGGAGTGGTTCCTCACCGCCATGACCGGCGGCCGCTTCACCCCCAACACCGGCGACCCCGGCGCGTACGAGGGCGTGCAGAGCTCCGGCCTGGGCCTCTACTGGCAGCCCGATTCCGGCATGCGCGACGTCGACAAGCGGGTGGGGTTCCCCCGCCTGGACGGCTTCCTGGAGGCGGCCATCCGCGAAGTGAGCAGCCCCGGCCTGGCCGTGCCGTGGTATTCCACCATCGGCAATCACGACCAGCTCTTCGGCGGCGCCTATTCCGCGGCCGGCGGTTTCTTCACCGACCTGGCCACCGGCTCGCGCAAGCTGTTCGCCCTGCCCGCCTCGGAGGCCGGCGCCGTCTACCGGGCACTGCGCCGGGGCGACCCCACGGGCGCCGGCTTCCGTGCCGCGTGGAAGCGCTTCAAGGGCAAGGCCCGCACGGTCACCGCCGACGAGCGCCGCGCCCCTTTGAGCCCGCACGCCTACATCGCCGCTCACCTCGACCCGGCGTACACCGGCTCGGGACCCGTCGGCCACGGCTACACCCGGGACAATCTCGACAGCGGCCGGCTGGACTACTCCTTCCGGATCGCCGACGGGGTCGTCGGCATCAGCCTGGACACCACCGACCGCGGCGGCGACTATCGCGGATCGGTCGGCACCCGGCAGCTGGCCTGGCTGGAGAGGACCCTGAAGACCCACGCCGACGACACCGCGCTGATCTTCAGTCATCACCCGAGCTGGGCCATGACCAACCTCGCCCCCAATCCGGCCCGCCCGCACGAGAAGCGCCACGGCGGGCAGGAGTTGCTGGCAGTGCTGAGGAAGCACGGCAACGTGGCCGCGTGGATCAACGGTCACTCGCACCTCAACAAAATCGTGGCTCAGGGCGGCTTCTGGGAGATCTCCACCGCCTCCCACGTCGACTACCCGCAGCTGGCGAGGGTCGTCGAGCTGGCCGACAATCACGATGGGACGCTGTCCTTGTTCACCACGCTGGTGGAGTCGGCCGCGCCGCACCGCACCGACTTCACCGATCTGTCCCAAAGCGGCCTGGCCGCGCTCTACCGGGAGCTCTCGTTCAACTCCCCGGGCATGCGGAGCGGGCTGGCGGGCCTGCCCGGTGACCGCAACACCGAGCTTCTGTTGAAGAGGCGCTGACGGCGCGCCTGCGGGCACCTGCTGGCACGGAGGTGACAGAGCGGTCGCCCCCGGCCGTACCGGAAATCGCCGTATCTCCTTGTGCCGTCGGTTGCGACGCTGCTGACCACCGTCGTCACAGCGTGACGGTCGACACGACGGCGTCGGGGTCGCCGGCGTAGGACGCCGCTTCGATCAGGGCCGTCGGGGAGGCGGGGACGAACCCGGTGGGCGTCCACCTCTGCAGGGGCCGGGTCGAGGCGGGCACGGTGACCCGGGCCGACGCTCCGGCCGGGAGGTCGACGGTGGCGAAGCCGAGCAGGACCCGGGTGGGGAAGTCGTCCGCGGCCGCGTCGATGCCTGTGGGCCGTCCGTAGAGCTGCACCACGTGGCGGCCGGCACGCGAGCCGGTGTTGGTCACGGTCACGACGCCCGTGAAGGAGTCGCCGTCGGGAACGCTGACGGTGAGGTCGGCGAGGGCGAAGCCGGTGTAGGACAGCCCGAACCCGAGCGGGAAGGCCGGCGCGTGGCCGTCCCGGTCCAGCAGCCGCTGGCCGAACCACTTGTCGTAGGTGATGGCGGTGGCGTCGCGGTCGAAGTGCGGCAGGTGCTCCTCGGCGGCCGGGATCGAGTACGGCAGCCGTCCGGCGGCGTCGACGTCGCCGAGCAGCACGTCGGCCAGGGCGCGGCCCCCCTCAGAGCCGGAGTACCAGGAGACCAGCACGGCGGGTACGGCGTCGCGCCACTCCTCGGTGATGACGGCCCCGGCGGTGACGATCACCACGACGGTGCGGGGGTTGGCCGCCGCCACGGCCCGGATGATGTCGGCGTCGACGGGCCGCAGCCGCAGACTCGCGCGGTCGCCGCCGGCGCTTCCCCCGCTGATGGAGTCCACCGCGCCGGGCTCGGCCAGGAAGGCCGCGAACGACTGCCCGGCGGGGTCGTCGCCGGGGGGTGGGAACAGCGCCAGCAGGCCGGGATCGGTCAGCACGTCCCCCCCGACCCACTCGCCCTCGTCCGCGGCGGTGTAGCCGGCGACGACGACGGCGACGTCGGCCTGTCCGGCCGCGGCGGCGGCAGCGGCCGGATCGTCGTCGGCGACATGGGTGATCCGGGTCCGCGGGAGCGCCTCGGTCAGACCCCGCAGCGCGGTGATCACCTCCGGCGCGCGCACGTCGGAGGAGCCGTTGTCCCCGGTGTTGGCCACGTCCGCCAGGCGCCCGATGACCGCCAGGGAGGTGACGGCGTCCCGATGCAGGGGGAGCAGGGGCGCGTCACCGACCGGCTCGTTCTTGAGCAGCACCATGCCGCGGGCGGCGACCTCGCGCGCCAGTGCGCGGTGCTCGGGGCCGAACACCACGTCGAGCGGGGGCTCGGGCTCTGTGAGGGCGGCGTAGTGGCGCAGCTGGGTGCGCAGGACGCGGCGGGCCGCCCGGTCGACGTCGTCCCAGCTCGCCCGGCCCGCCTCCAGGTCGGCGGGCAGGTGCTCGGCGCGCTGCTGGCGGAAGGGCTCCTCCACGTCCAGCCCGGCGCGCAGCGAGGCGGCGGCGTCGCGCAGGCCCCAGATGAAGTCGGAGACGGTGACGCCTTCGAAGCCCCACATCCCGCGGAGCACGCCTTCCATCAGGTGCTCGTTCTGCCCGGCCCACTCGCCGTTGACGGAGTTGTAGGCGGTCATGACGCCCGACACGCCCTCTTCCACGATCCGGCGGAAGTGCGCCAGGTAGACCTCGTGCAGGGCCGCGTCGCCGGCGGTGACGTCGACTTTGAAGCGGGCGTTCTCCATGCTGTTGAGCGCGAAGTGCTTGACGACGGCCATGGCGTTGCGCTGCACCCCCCGGGTCAGCGCCGCGCCGAACTCGCCGAGCAGGATCGGGTCCTCGCCGTACGTCTCCTGGGCACGCCCCCAGGCGGGGTGGCGGGGCAGGTTGACGCACACGCCGCCGAAGAAGTTGGCGCCCTGGGCGCGCAGCTCGAGCCCGATAGCCGTGCCGACCCGCTCCTCGAGTGCCACGTCCCAGGTGGCGCCGCGGGCCATGGAGACCGGAAACGCGGTCGACCGCCCCATCACCACGCCGCGCGGGCCGTCCGAGAACAACAGGCCGGGGATGCCCAGCCGTTCGACGCGGCCCATCGGGATGGGGGTGAGGTTGTACCCCTCGGTCATCATCTCGGCCATGCCCCGCCAGAACGGCAGGTCTCCGTCCAGCAGCCACAGGCGTTCTTCCCGGGTCAGCTCCGACAGCAACTCGTCGACCGCCTCGTCCAGGGGCCGTCCGGCACGCACCGCGGTGACGGCGGCGGAGAAGGGAGTGGGAGAAGAGGGCGTCGACATGCGCACACAACTCTCTGAACAGGCGCGACAGCGCTATCTACCAAACGGTAGATAACCTAGGCTGGTATCGTGATCGAAATCAACCCCCGCCTCCGAGGAGCCAGGACGGCATGACCCCCTCGCCGGGACGGCGCCGGCTGCCGCTCGCCGAACGCCGAGAGGAGATCCTCAAGGCGGCCACCGAGCTGATCGCCGCCTCCGGATTCAAGGGCGTCACTCTCGAGGCGTTCGCGGCGGCGTGCGGCATGACCAAGGCGGGCTTGCTGCATCACTTCCGCTCCCGGGAGGAGTTGCTCATCGCGGTCCTCGAACGCCGGGACACGCTCGACCTCACAAGCGTGGTCCACGCGCTGGAACCGGCGCCCGACGCGGCCACTGCCCGTGCCATCATGTCGGGATTCGTCCGCCGCAACCTCGCGCAGCGCTCACTCGTGCAGCTCTACACAGTGCTGTCGGCCGAGGCGCTGGATCCCGCGCACCCCGCTCACGCCTACTTCCGGACACGGCTCCGCGAGGGCCGCGCCATGCTGCAGCGCTACCTGCTGGCCTGGCATCCCCGGCCAGGTCAGGCCGCCGTGGATCTGCTCGCCTTCCTCGACGGGCTGCAGCTCAACTGGCTGCGCGACGCCGGCATCGATTTCCTCGCCCAGTGGGAGGCCTTCGCCGACCGGTTCTTCGCCGCCTGACCATCCCGGGGTGGCGGTTGTCGGCCGTATTGGCATGAAGCCGCAGGTAGAAGGCGTGTCACGACCTTCCGAAGTGGCGTAATCGCGCCGTTATCCAAGTATTCCTACCTGAAGAGTAGTCTTTGGCCCATGGAGTTGGCGGACGCGAGACGGCGCCGGGCGGACAGGGCCCGCCAGGTCGCCGACCTGCTGCGGCGGGAGGTCGTGCACGGCGGGTTCGGCGGTGGTCACCTGCCGCTGGAGTCCGCCCTCGCCCGGGAGTTCGGGACCTCCCGCAACACGATCAGGGAGGCCCTGGACCTGCTGCGTGACGAGGGCCTCATCGAGCGGTGCCCGGGAGTGGGCACCACGGTGGCCGCGGAGAAGTATCCGCACGGCCTGCACCGGCTGCTCGGCCTCGCCGAGACCCTCCGGGAGCACGGCGAGGTCACCAACGAGGTCCGCGCGATGGGGCTGATCCCGCCTCCGGCCGCCGTCCGGGGACGGCTCGGCCTGCCGCCCGGCGAGTCCGTCGTCTACGTGGAGCGGCTGCGCAGGCTCAACGGGCTGCCGCTCTCGCTCGACCTGACCTACCTCGTCCGCGAGGTGGGGGAGCCGCTCTTCGCCGCCGATCTCGTGCACAACGACGTGTTCGTGCTGCTGGAACGGGTCGCCGGCCAGCCGCTCGGCGTGGCGGAGCTGACGATCGAGGCCGTGAACGCCGACGCCCACACCGCGGCCGTCCTCGACGCGCCGCGCGGCGCGGCGCTGCTGATGGTCGAGCGCCTCACTCACCTGTCCGACGGCCGCCCGGTCGACCTGGAGTTCGTCAGGTTCCGCGGCGACCGCCTCACCATGCGTGGCCATCTCTGGAGGAACACCGATGACCCTGGTCAATAGCCGTGTCGACGTGCCCGTCACGATCGACGAGTCGCTGTGCATCGAGGGCTGCACGCTGTGCGTGGACGTGTGCCCGCTCGACTCGCTGGCGATCCACGAGGTCAGCGGCAAGGCCTACATGCACGTGGACGAGTGCTGGTACTGCGGCCCCTGTGCCGACCGGTGCCCCGCGGACGCGGTCACGGTCAACATCCCCTACCTGCTCCGATAGAAGGACACCCCCATGCGTAAGCTCATCGCCGCCGTGGCGCTGCTGGCCGCGGCCGGGTGCTCCGTGTCCGCCGGCGCCGACGACGGCAGGCAGACGGTCGTCGTCGGATACCAGTCGAAGACCATCAACACGGTGACGGCCGGGACGCTGCTGCGCGGCCTCGGCTACCTCGAAAAGCGCCTCGGCGGTAGATACCGGGTCGAGTGGCAGGACTACGACACCGGCGCCCCGATCACCGCCAAGATGGTGGCCGGGAAGATCGACATCGGGTCGATGGGCGACTACCCGCTCCTCATCAACGCCTCCCGCACCCAGGGCGTACCCTCCGCGCGGACCGAGCTCGTCTCGGTGACCGGCTACAACCTGCGTGGCGGGCTGAACGCGGTCGTCGTGCCCCCGTCGTCGGACGTGGAGACGCTGGCCGGCCTGAAGGGGAAGAAGGTCTCGGCCAGCTCGGGGTCTGCCGGGCACGGCACGCTCGTCCAGGCCCTGGAGCGGGCCGGGCTCGACCCCGCGACGGACGTGGAGGTCGTGAATCAGCAGCCGCCGGTGGGCGCGTCCGCGCTGCAGTCGGGGAACGTGCAGGGATACGCCCAGTTCGTGGCCTGGCCGGGACTGCTCGTCTTCAAGAACCAGGCGAGGCTCGTCTACGACGGCTCGGCGCTCGGCGTGCCGACGTTCCACGGCGTCGTCGTACGGCAGGCGTACGCGAAGGAGCACCCCGACGTGCTCCAGGCGTTCCTCCAGGCGCAGATCGACGCGACGAACTACCTCCACGAACATCCCCTGGAGGCGGCCGAGGCGGTCGCCGAGGCCACCGGCCTGCCGCCCGAGGTGGTCTACCTCTACAACGGCCGCGACGGCATCGCCTCGTTCGACGTGACCGTGAAGCCGCAACTGCTGGCCGCCCTGCGGCACGACGAGAAGTACCTGAAGATCATCGGCACCGACTTCACCGACGTCGACGTGACGAAGTTCGCGAACGACTCCTCCATCAGGAAGGCGTACGGCGCCTCCTACGACGCCGGCACCGCGAGCACCGTCAACGCGGCGAGGATCACCGGGACCGACGAGGCCTGCGGGACCGCCGTGAGCGACCCCGCGAAGGCGGGCGAGCTCTGGCTCGCCGGGGAGGACCGGCTCCGCCCCGCGGCCACCCCCACCTGCCTGCTGCGCCAGATCGCCGCCGCCACCTCGGCCGGCCGGACCGTACGGGCCGCCTACGTGCCCGACGCGGCCACGGGCACGCACTGGTTCGCGGACAAGTCGGTCTGGGTGCGCGACCCCTCGGCGGACGAGAACGAGCGGTTCGCGCCCTTCACCACGCGAGACGGCGCGCAGGCGTACGTGAAGGAGCACCCCCGGGCGCGGCTCGTCGGATACGACGAGGCGCTGAAGGCAGCGGCGGGAGGTGCGTCGCGATGAGCACTCCGGCGCTTGACGCGACGCTCGGCGCCGCCGCCCCCGCCGCCGCAGGCGCGGAGGCCGCCACGGCGGCGGGCCGCACGAGAACGGCGGCCGGCCTGCGCAGGTGGGCGGTCAGATCGGCCTCCCTGGCGGCCGTCGTCGCGGTGTGGCAGTGGCTGACCACCGCGGACGCCCGGGTCGGACTGCGCTTCGATCGGCTGCCCTCGCCCGCCGAGGTCGCGGCGGAGCTCGGCCGGCAGCTCGGCACCCGGATCTACTACCTCGACCTGGCCCAGAGCCTGATCCGCATCCTCACCGGTTTCGCGCTGGCGGCCGTGGCCGGCATCGCCCTGGGCGTCCTGGTCGCGCGGTCCCGATGGGCCGGCGACGTGCTGCTGCCGCCCGTCGAGGTCGTCCGGCCGATCCCGGCGATCGCCCTGGTCCCGATCGCGATCCTGGTGTTCCCCACCGACGAGCAGGGCATCGTGTTCATCACCTTCGCCGCGGCCTTTTTCCCGATCATGGTGAGCACGCGGCACGCCGTACGGGCGCTGCCGACGCTGTGGGAGGACGCGGTCCGCACGATGGGCGGCGGACGCGCGCACGTGCTGTGGAACGTCGTCCTCCCGGGCACGCTGCCGGGCGTCTTCGGCGGGCTGTCCGTCGGCATGGGCGTCGCCTGGATCTGCGTGATCTCCGCCGAGATGATCTCTGGGGAGTTCGGCGTCGGCTACCGCACCTGGCACGCCTACACGGTCGTCGACTATTCGGCGGTGCTCGTCGGCATGGCGTCGATCGGCGTGCTGGGCTGGGTCGCCTCGGCCTCGATCGAACTGCTCGGGCGGCGCCTGACCCGGTGGCTGCCCCGTGTCGACGAGGGTGTGGAAGGCGGCGCCCGATGACCGCGCCCGCGGTGGACGCCGCACGGGCGGACGCCGGGCTCGCCATCCGGCTGGAGGGCGTGTCCCTCGGTTACGGGCGGCACGCCGTGCTGGAGGACCTGCGCCTCGACATCGCCCCCGGCGAGGTCCTGGTGATCGTCGGTCCGTCCGGGTCGGGCAAGTCCACCGTCCTGCGGGCGATCGCGGGACTGCTTGCGCCGCGCGCCGGCCGGGTCCTGGCCGAGGGCGTGCCGGTCACCGGGCCCTCGACCGACCGCGCGATGGTCTTCCAGGACGACGCGCTGCTGCCCTGGCGCACGGTCCTGCGCAACGTCGAGCTGCCGCTGCGCATCCGCGGCGTGCCGAGGCGGGAGCGCGGGACGGCCGCCGAGAGCTGGATCGCCCGCGTCGGCCTCGCCGGTTGCGAGGACCGGCTGCCCCGGGAGCTGTCCGGCGGCATGCGGCAGCGGGTGCAGCTCGCCAGGTCCCTGGCGGGCGCGCCGCGCGCCGTGCTCATGGACGAGCCCTTCGGCGCGCTGGACGCGCAGACCCGGGCCGGGATGCAGCGCCTGCTGCTGGACGTGCTCAGCGACACCCTCGCCACGGTCGTCTTCGTCACCCACGACGTGGACGAGGCGCTGCTGCTCGCCGACCGGGTCGTCGTGCTCGGCCGCGGCGGCATCGGACGCGTCCTGCGCGTGCCGGACCCGCGCACCCCCGACATCGACCGCGCCGGGCTGCGCGCCCGCATCATCGAGGAGCTCTGAATGGACATCCCTGCCCCGGCGGACCGCACGCATCTGGAATGCCAGGTCCTGGTGGTCGGCGGCGGCACCGCCGGGACCATGGCCGCGATCACCGCCGCCGAGCGCGGCGCCGACGTGATCCTGCTGGAAAAGGCGCACGTACGGCACAGCGGCGCGCTGGCGATGGGCATGGACGGCGTGAACAACGCGGTCATCCCCGGCAAGGCCACCCCCGAGGACTACGTCGCCGAGATCACCAGGGCCAATGACGGGGTGGTCAACCAGCGCACCGTCTACCAGACGGCCACGCGCGGCTACGACATGGTCCGTCGGCTGGAGCGCTACGGCGTGAAGTTCGAGAAGAACGAGCACGGTGAGTACGCGGTGCGCCGGGTCCACCGCTCGGGCAGCTACGTCCTGCCCATGCCGGAGGGCAAGGACGTCAAGAAGGTCCTCTACCGGGTGCTGCGCCGCCGCGACATCCGCGAGAAGGTGCGCATCGAGAACCGGGTGATGCCGGTCCGCGTGCTCACGAGCGAGGGCCGGGCCGTCGGGGTCGCCGGGTTCGACACCCGTTCCGGCCGGTTCGTCACGGTCTCCGCCGGAGCCGTGATCCTCGCGACCGGTGCGTGCGGGCGTCTGGGCCTGCCCGCGAGCGGCTACCTGTACGGCACGTACGAGAACCCGACGAACGCCGGGGACGGGTACGCGATGGCCTACCACGCGGGCGCGGAGCTCAGCGGCATCGAGTGCTTCCAGATCAACCCGCTGATCAAGGACTACAACGGCCCGGCCTGTGCGTACGTCGCCAACCCGTTCGGCGGCTACCAGGTCAACGCCGAGGGGGAGCGGTTCGTCGACTGCGACTACTGGTCGGGCCAGATGATGGCCGAGGTGGCCGGGGAGATCGCCTCGGCCCGCGGTCCGATCTACCTCAAGGTCAGCCACCTGCCGGACGAGACGCTCACCGCGCTCGAGAACATCCTGCACACCACCGAACGCCCCACCCGGGGCACCTTCCACGCGGGACGCGGGCACGACTACCGCACCCACGACGTCGAGATGCACATCTCGGAGATCGGCCTGTGCGGCGGCCACTCGGCGTCGGGCGTCTGGGTGGACGAGAACGGCGCCACCACGGTCCCCGGCCTGTACGCCGCGGGCGACCTGGCCTGCGTGCCGCACAACTACATGATCGGGGCGTTCGTGTTCGGCGACCTCGCGGGCGCCCACGCCGCCGAGCACCATCGCACGCCGGACGGCCTGCCGGAGGACCAGATCACCGCGGCGCACGAACTGATCTACCGCCCGCTGCGCAACCCCGACGGCCCCCCGCAGCAGCAGGTCGAATACAAGCTGCGGCGGTTCGTCAACGACTACGTCGCCCCGCCGAAGACCGCCAGGAAGCTGGACATCGCGCTGGAGACGTTCGAGCGGATGCGCGAGGAGATCGCGACCATGGGCGCGAGGACCCCGCACGAGCTGATGCGCTGCGCCGAGGTGACGTTCATCAGGGACTGCGCCGAGATGGCCGCCAGGTCCTCGCTGCTCCGCACCGAGAGCAGGTGGGGCCTCTACCACGACCGCGCCGACCTGCCTCTTCGGGACGACGACGAGTGGCTCTACCACCTCAACCTGCGCAAGAACGCCGCCGGGGCGATGGAGTTCGTCAAGCGCCCGGTCGAGCCCTACCTCGTGCCCGTCGAGGGCTTCGCCCCCCGCCCGGCCGAGCCCGTCCTGCTCGGCGCGTACGGCACGGCGGGCCCCGCGCGGCGCAGGGCGGGCGGGCGGCTCGCGGTGGAGGCGATCGGGCGCTCGCCCCGCATCCTCGAACTCCTGCGGCTCGCCGACGCCGAGCCGGCGCTGGACCAGATCACCCCCTACCTGGCGGAGGCCGACCCCAAGGTCCGCAGGGCGGCCGTCGCGACGCTGACGGAGACCGCGCCCCGGGGCGTGGAGACCGCGCTGACCCGGGCCCTCGCCGACCCCCACGGCACGGTGCGGCGCGCGGCCGCCACCGGCCTCCGCGAGCTCGTCGAGGTGCTGCCCGCGACCGCCGGGTTCGGCGCCTCGCTCCGCGCCGTCGCCGGCTACACGGGAGCGGGCCAGGGTGCAGCGGGCCAGGCTGGAGTGGGCCAGGGTGCAGCGGGCCAGGGTGCAGTGGGCCAGGGTGCAGCGGGCCAGGGTGGAGTGGGGGATCCGGTCGTCCGCGCGGCCGTCCTGGACGTCCTGCGTGCGCTGCACCTCGGTGACGCCGCGTTGTTCGAGGCGGCGCTCGACGACGCCGACACCCGGGTGCGGATCGAGGCGGTCAGGGGCCTGGTCGCGCTCGATGACGCGGAGCGGGTGGCGCTCGCCGCCGGCGACCGGGACCGCGAGGTACGCGTCTGGGCGGCCAGAGGGCTCGGCGTCATCGGCCTGCCGGGCGGCGCCCCCACCGTCGCGCGACTCGCCGCCGACCCCGACCCGCTCGTCCGGGCGGCGGCCCTGGAGGCGTTCTCCGGACTCGGCCAGGCCCTCCACCGGGAGCCCAGCTTCGCGGAGACGGCCGTACGGGGCCTGGCGGATCAGGCCTGGCAGGTAAGGGTGGGCGCGGCGCGGGGACTGGCCGCCGCCGACCCGGCCCTCGCGGCGGAACCGCTGGTGGCGGCGCTGGCCGACCCGCACCTCGACGTGCGCAAGGCCGCGGTCCTCTCGCTGTCCGGGTGGGCGGCGCGGCCGGAGGTCGCCGCGGCCCTGCACGGCGCTCTCGGCGACTCCGACGCCGACGTCCGTGCCTACGCCCGCAGGGCGCTGGACGCCGTACGAGCCGGGTCGGCCGAAGGTCCGAGCGCGGTCCCGGCGGGGGCCCGGGGATGAGCGCGCCCGGCCGTCTTCCGTCCGGCGCCTCGTCGTTCGCCGCAGGCGAGCCGGGCACGCCCACGGCTCCCTTCCCCGGGGACACCCACTGGTACGACCTGCCGGACGACGACGCGGCGCCGGAGGAGGACGAGGGCGGCGTGTTCGGCCGGTTCGGCCGGTGGCTCAGGTGACGTGAACCCGCACAACAGGACTGAAAGGCCCGGGCAGATAGTTGCTATTACCTACCGGGTTTGTGGGATAATGGGATCCATGGGCCCGGACCCGTTCCGCTCATCCGGTGAGCGCGCAGAGACCCCGCTGACGGCCGCCGTCATGGCGGGACGGTGGATACGTACGGCCGCCGTGGACGACGAGAGCGGCAGACGATGGCGGGCCAACCCCGACCCGCACGGCCGGCCGGCGACGCCCGGCGAGCCCGCGTCCCTTCACGCTGCGTCCCTTCACGCTGCGTCCCTTCACTCTGGGGCGGCCGGGATCGTGCTGTTCTTCCTGGAGCTCGCCGCCGGGACCGGGCACGACGGCTACCTGGAGGACGCCCGCGCCGGCGCCCGCTACCTCGCGTCGACCTGGCGGCGGCAGGCCGACGTGTCGCTCCACCACGGCCTCGCCGGTGTCGTCCTCGCGCTGACCGAGGCCGGCTGGGCGCTCGGCGAGGAGCGTTTCGAGAGCGCTGCGGTCGCGGCGGCCGACAGGATCGTCAGGAGCGCCCGCGCGTTCGACGACGGCGGCATCGGCTGGTCGGGAGATGTCACGCTGCGCGGTGACGGCGGCGTCGTGCTGGGGCTGCTGCGCGCCGCGGCCGCGCTCGGCGTGCCGGCCTACGAGGAGATGGCCGTCGAGGCGGGGCGGCGGATCGCGCGGCTGACCGCCCCCCGCGAGCGGCCCGCGGCGTGCCCCGCCCTGTCCGCGGAGGCGGCCCCGCCCGGCTTCCTGGCCGGGACGGCCGGGACGGCCTTCCTCCTCGCCCGCCTGTACGGCGCGACGGGCGAGGAGGCGTTCCTCGACGCGGCACGCCGGGGCGCGGGCCTCGTCCGGGCCGCCGGCGTCCTGACGGGGGAGAGCGCGACGGTCGGCGATCACCTGGGCTACTGCTCGGGCTCCGCCGGGATCGCGCGCATGTTCTACGAGCTGTATCGGGTCAGCGGCGACGGCGGCGACCTGGAGTGGGTGAAGCGGCTCGCCAGGGGTGTCAGGGAGTCGGGCGCGCCCTTCCGGCAGACCGCGGGGCTGTGGAACGTCGCCTGCCAATGCTGCGGCACCGCCGGGCTGATCGAGCTGTACGTGGGGCTGTGGGCGGCGACGGGGGAGCAGGAGCACCTGGAGTTCGCCCGCAGGCTCGCCGACCACCTGATCGGCCGGGCGACCGGCTACGACGGCAGGGGATACCGCTGGTATCAGGCGTACCGGCGGCACCGCCCCGGAGAGGTGTCGGCCGACACCGGCTACCTGATCGGGGCGGCGGGGATCGGGGCGGCCCTGCTGCACCTGGACGCGGCGGGACAGGCGGACCGGCCGCGCCGCGTGATCCTGCTGCCCGACAACCCCTTCCCGCCCATTCCCATGCCGGCCGTCGCCCTGCGGAGGCCGGCCGGCTGACAGCGGCAGGTGAGGAGGCACATGACTGCCATGAAGGACGGCCCTGGAGCACGGTGTGCGGCTCCGGAAACGGAAACCCCGCCCGGCATCCGCAAGCCGCTGCCGCCCCGCCTGTTCGCCGTGCACGGCACGAACGCGGAGACCCGCTGGGAGGCGCTGCGCGGCGAGGACTACCTGACGCCGGACGGCCTCTTCTTCGTCCGCAACCACACGGCGACACCGCTGATCGACGCGGCCGCCTGGCGGCTCACGATGTGGGGCGACGCCCTGCGCGGCGGGCCGGTCGCGTTCACCTACCGTGACCTCCTCGGCATGCCGGCCGAGACCGTGACCGCGTTCATCGAGTGCGCGGGCAACGGGCGCCGCCTGTACGGCGAGCAGCAGAACCAGGAGGTGTCGGGCACGCCCTGGCGGCTGGGCGCGGTGGGGGTGGCGCGCTGGCGGGGCGTGCGCCTCGCGACGCTCCTGGAGAGGGCGGGGATGAGCGACAGGGCCGTCGCGCTGATGCCGCGCGGGCTCGACGCCGAGTACGTCGAGGCGGGGGAGAACCTGGGGAGGGTGCGGCGCCCGCTTCCCGTGGCCAAGGCGCTGGACGACGTGCTGGTGGCCTACGAGATGAACGGGCGGCCGCTGCCGCCGGACCACGGCCACCCGGCGCGGCTGGTGGTGCCGGGATGGGTCGGCGCCGCCTCGATCAAATGGCTGGGGGACATCGAGGTGTCGGCGGAGCCGCTGGAGTCACCGTGGAGCACGCGGCTGTACCGGATGCACGGCCCCGGCCATCCGCACGGGGGCGGCCCGCCGCTGACGCGGGTGGGGGTGAAGAGCGCCTTCGAACTGCCCTGGCCGGCCCGTCTCGAGGCGGGGCGCGAGCATCTGCTGCACGGCCGTTCGTGGTCGGGCGGCGGACGCGTGGTCCGGGCCGAGGTCAGCGACGACGAGGGCGTGTCATGGCGGCCGGCCCGCCTGCGCGACGACCGCCACCCGCGCGGCTGGGTCCGCTGGACCTTCCCCTGGACCCCGCGCGAGGCGGGGAACCTCCGGCTGCTCGTCCGGGCCGCCGACGAGACGGGCGCCGTGCAGCCCGGCCGTGCGGCCTGCAACGCCCTCGGCTACGGCTTCGACGCGGTGGTGCGCCACCCCGTCGTCGTCACCTGACCCGGTCGCCGGCGGTGATCTGGTAGATCCTCACAGCAGCCGGCGGAGGGGAGGACGCCCGGCGTCAGGGGTGACGTGTGTCCCGCTGCGGATCCTTGCGGCGCCGGTGATAGCAGATGGTGGCGGTGGCCAGCGCGGCGCCCCACACCGGCCAGAAGCACTCCGGCAGCCAGGCGCCCCATTCGTCCGGCCTGAACCGGCCCGCGATGGACCATCGGATGTAGGTGAGCCCGGCCACGACGATGATGATCGAGACGAACCCGGCCGGGATGACCGCCAGCGGCGGCGGCACTCGCCTGCCCCGCAGCCCGGGGATCCAGCGCGGGAAGATCTCGCCCCACCGCTGGGTCAGTCCGAGGGTGAGCACGCCGCCGAACGCCCCGAAGGTCGCCAGGTAGGCGCCCAGCAGCCACAGGCCGTCCTCGCCTTCGGCCAGGAACTCCTTGCTCACGCCGAGAGGGATGCCCAGTGCCCACGCCCACCGGGTGGCGCAGTACACCAGGGGAACCGCGACCGCCACGTACACCGCGACGCGCCCGCGCTCCGGAGTGAACCAGCTCCCGCGCTTCTGGTCACGCGTGTAGGCCAGCGCCGCGACGGCCAGCAGCAGGCCGCCCAGCACGCACACGAGCTGGTTGAGCACCGGCCACGGCCAGGCGTCGGCGAAGGTGGCACCGCCCAGCCCCCAGCCGAAGAGAGGGGCGACCAGCAACAGCGGCGTGTAGGCGACGCCCATCATCAGCCGGGAGTCGGGGATCACCAGGACCAGGAACGCGGCGATCGGCCAGGCCGGCCACAACGGCGCACGGCGGCCGCTCCTGCGGGTCAGCGCCAGCGCCGTCACCGCGGTGAGCAGTGAAAAGGCGGAGATCCACCAGCCGAAGCGCGGTGTCGTGCCGGCCAGGATCGACAGCGCCCCGTCGGGGTCGGGATCGGAGGCGCCCCAGGGGAAGCCGGGCATGCCCAGTGCCCACGCGGCGCCGAGCACACCGTAGGCCAGCGCCCACAGCGCCGCCGCGTACCCCTGCCGGCCGGAAAGGAATGTCTTCATATGAGCAACCTCGCGGCGCGGCCGGGTGGCGAGCCAGATGCCGATCGGCACCCTTCGCAGGCAGAACCGGTGCCGTTCGGCACTCCCCGGGGCGGGACAGGAGGCGCGTATCGTCACCCGGATGACCGTGATGTGGGGTGTTGCCCTGGCGCCGGCGGTGGTCGCCGTCGCGGGGGCCGTGACGGGGGTGTTCCGGCCTCGGTTCCGTTCGCGTCTGTCCACGGCGGCTTCGCTGGCGGCGATCGTGTCGGTGGTCACCACGCTGGCTCAGCTGGCCGGCGTCGCACGGCCGGCGCCCGGCACCGACGTGCTGGGCATGGTCGAGAGCGCGGCGCTGATGGTGCTCGTCGCCCTGGTCATCCGATATGCGCCATCTCGGCGGGCCATGGTGTCGGCTCCGATGGCGGGTCTGGCCGCGTCCGTCTGGTTGCTGCGTGTGTTCGAGCCCGTCTCGCCTCTGGAGGGGGTCGGCGCGTGCGCGTTCTGGGGGCTGGGCGCGCTGCTGGCCGCCGCCGTCGGCGGCTACCTGCGCCTCCTCGACGTACGGCAGGAGCGTGCGGTGGCCGACGCTCGTCTGGCCCTGCGACTGCGGCTCGCCGGGGATCTGCACGATTATCTGGCGCACGACATCAGCGAGATGGTGGCGCACGCTCAGGCCGGCCGCGTCGCGGGCGATGCCCGGCAGGCGCTCGAGCGCGTCGAGGGCGCGGGCCAGCGGGCACTGTCCATGCTGGACCGGACGCTGGACATGCTGCACCACGACCGGCCCCTCGCCCCCGGCGGCGACCTGGGCGGCATCCGCGAGGCGGCGGAACGGTTCTCCGCCGCCGGTCCGGCGCGGGTCGACCTGCGCATGGATCCGGCCACGGCGGCTCCGCCGGACACCGCGGCACTGGCCTACCGGATCGTGATCGAAGGTATGACCAACATCCGGCGGCACGCCCCGCGGGCCAGACGCGTCGACCTGAGCGTCAGCGCCTCGTCCGGCATTCTGGAGGTCACGATGACCAACGACGGCCTGGTCCGCGTCCCGGGCGCCCGGCGTGGCGGCACCGGCCTGCCCGCCCTTGCCGCGCTGGTCCGGGCCCAGGGCGGTGAGCTGGTCGCGGGAACCGTACCCGAGGGGTGGTCGCTGACCGCCCGCCTGCCGCTGGCACAATCCCCGGAGTGGTCACCCGCATCCTGATCGCCGACGACCAGGAAGGCATCCGCAGCGCCTTTCGCCTGATCCTCGACGCCCAGCCCGACATGACCGTGGTGGCAGAGGCCGCCGACGGGCGCACCGCGATCGACACCGCCAAGACGGTCAGGCCTGACGTGGTGCTCGCCGACATCCGCATGCCCGGAACCGACGGCATCGAGGTCACCCGCGCCCTGGCCGGCACCGGCATCCACGTCGTGGTCGTCACCACCTTCGGGCTGGACGAATACGTCCATGCCGCGCTGCGATACGGCGCCGCCGGGTTCATACTCAAACGCTCCGGCCCCACGCTGCTCATCGAGGCCATCCGGGCCGCGATGAACGGCGATGTGCTCATCAGCCCGCAGCTCACCGTCCGGCTGCTCCGTCAGCGCGAACAGCCACGGGAGACCTCCACCGTGGTTCTCACCGAGAGAGAGGACGAGATCGTGGCCCTGGTCGCGCAGGGCAGGACCAACGGCGAGATCGCCGCGGAGCTCTTCCTGTCCCCTGGCACGGTGAAGAACCACGTCGCCTCAATCCAGCGCAAGGTCGGCGCCGGAAACCGCGTCGCGATCGCCGCGTGGGCATGGGCGACCGGCAGGGCGGAGCCCTGATGGCACTTGGGGATTTTCCTGCAAAGCTAGTAGGAAATATTGACTTTCCTGGCCGGTGATCGTACGTTCGGTGGTATGAGCCAGGGCGTTCGTCTGACCCGGCGTTCGAGCGTGGACTACGGCCACGTCGCCAGCGCGCAGTGTCGTTGATTTCGTATCTTCCGTCGTCTTCGTGCCGATGAAGGGCCGGCCGCGGCACGCGGCCGCCCTCCTCGCGAGCCGTGCGTGACCGCGTCACGCCCGGTCCCGCCTCCATCCGAATCCCTGATTCCGCGTGTCGTGGTGCCTGCGGCGGGCGGGATCGACCTTGTGAGCAGCTGCGACCTTCCGGAGGTTTGCCATGACGGAGACTCTGCTCGGCCCCGGCCTCGACGCCGACGACTACAAGCGCGCGCTGGACGCCGACGGCTACAAGCGCGCCCTCGCGGTGCACGCGGCGGGGGTCGTCGTGATCACCGCGCGGAGCGGGGGAGTGCCGGTGGGGTTGACCGCGACCTCGTTCTCCTCGGTCAGCCTGGACCCGCCCCTCGTCTCCTTCTACGTGGACCAGTCGTCGACCACCTGGCCGTCGTTGCGCGCGGCGGACCACTTCGCCGTCAACGTCCTGGCCAGCGACCAGGCCGATCTCGCCGCCCGGTTCGCCCGCAAGGGCACCGACCGCTTCGCCGAGCCCACCCGGTGGCGTCCGGGCCCGCTCGGAGCGCCCCTGCTCGAGGACGTCTCCGCGCACCTGATCTGCCTGCCCTACGAGCGGGTCGGCGTGGGCGACCACGTCCTCGTCGTGGGGCTGGTCACCCAGGCCGAGGTGCGCGGGCCGGGGCGTCCGCTGCTTTACCACCAGGGCCGCTTCGGCCGGTTCATCGCCCACCCGTGATCCCGCTCCCGCTCCGCACGAACACCCGTCCCGATCTGGAGGACCGTCTGTTGACCACTCGTACGCTCTTCGACACGGACACAGGACACGCTGCGCGGCACGAGGTGGTGGCCTCGTGAGCTCTCTCGTGGTGCTGGTCGGCAATCCGCGCGGCGGTTCCCGGACCCACCTCGCGGCCGTGGCGGCGGCCGAGGCGGTGGGGCGCCGCATCGGGTACGAGGCGCCGCCCGAGGTGGTGGACCTGTCCGGGATCGGGCCGCACCTGTTCACCCCCGGGCCTTCGCCGACCGTCGAGGTGGCGCTGGAACTGGTCGCCGGAGCGCAGGTGCTCCTGGTGGCCAGCCCTACTTACAAGGCCACCTACACCGGCCTGCTCAAGGCGTTCCTCGACCGTCTCCCCGGCGGCGCGCTGGCCGGAACGGTGGCGCTGCCGCTGCTGGTCATGGGCTCGCCCCGGCACGCGCTGGCCGTCGAGCTGCACCTGCGCCCCGTGCTGGTCGAACTGGGCGCCCTCGTGCCCACCCCCGGCCTGGCGCTGCTCGAGGCCGAGATCCCCGACCTCGACCGCATCCTCGCCGACTGGACGGATCGCGTCGCCGCCCAGGTGGCCGGGGCGCTGGAGAGGAGGGCGACCGCCTGATGACCACCCACGCTCCCGCCTACGCGAGCCCCGCCGACGTCGCCGCCTTCGGCCCGTACGGGCCGGGCAGGACCGACCGGCCGGGACCCCTCTATCCGTTCCGGGGCCGGATCACCGCCGGCGGTTCCGCGGCCACCCCGCCGAGCCCGGCCGCTACCATCTGTACGTCTCGTACGTGTGCCCGTGGGCGCAGCGGGTGGCCGGTGCTGTGGGACCGGCGGACGAACCGCATCGTGAGCAACGACTACCCCGACATCCCGGTCGACCTCGGCACCCGGTTCGCCGAGTGGGCCGACCAGGGGTTGGACCTCTATCCGGAGGACCTGCGCGACGAGATCGAGGCCCTGGACGAGGAGATCGCCCGTGATCTCGGCCAGGGCGTGCACCTGGTGGCCAGGGCCGCCACACAGGAGGAGTACGAGCGGCGGCGCGGCGAAGTGCTCGCCGCGCTGGATCGCCTCGACGCCCGCCTGGCCGACCGGCGGTACCTGTTCGGGGACCGCCTCACCGAGTCCGACGTGCAGCTCTGGGTGGTCCTGATCAGGTACGACCTGCTGCACAACCCGCTCGCCGGGATCGGTGAACGGCCGCTGACCGGCTATCCCCACCTCTGGCCCTACGCGCGCGACCTCTACCGGCTCCCGGCGTTCCGGGAGACGACCGACTTCGCCGCCTTCCGGCTCACCGCCCGCCCCGCCTTCGTGGGCGACGGGCCGGTGCGGATCGCGGTCGAGCCCCGGGAGGCCGGCTGGGACGAGCCGCACGGGCGCGGGGCGCTGACCGGACGGCACCGGTGACCACCGGGGCCTGCCGCCACTGCCGGCGTCGCGCCGGCGGGTCTTAATGAGGTGCGGCGGATAGGCGGGCTTTGCGAATCTTGGAGGCATGCAGGCGACCCTGACCGTGACTCCCGCGCAGCTTCCGGAGGTGCTGCTGCACGTCGCCGTCGTGCGCCCGGTGTTCCTGTGGGGTGCGCCGGGCATCGGCAAGAGCTCGCTCGTCCGCTCGTTCGCCGACTCCCTCGGACTCGAGTGCGTGACTCTCCTCGGCACGCAGCTGGCTCCGGAGGACCTCATCGGCGTGCCGCAGATCGTCGGGGACCGCAGCCGCTTCGCCCCGCCGGAGACGATCGCGAGGCAGGAGCCCTACTGCCTGTTCCTGGACGAGCTCAACGCCTCCTCCCCGGAGGTCCAGAAGGCGTTCTACTCGCTGATCCTCGACCGGCGCATCGGCACGTACGAGCTGCCGGCGGGGTCGGTGGTGATCGGCGCGGGAAACCGGGCGACCGACAACGCGCTCGCAAGGCCCATGCCGTCCGCGCTGGTCAACCGCATGATCCATGTCCACCTCCGGGCCTCTGCCGACGACTGGCTGAGCTGGGCGGCTACGAGCGGCATCCACCCCTGGATCGTCGACTACCTCGTCCAGCGCCCCGACCACCTGTGGAGCGCGCCGCCCAAGACGGAGGAGCCGTTCTCCACGCCGCGCGGCTGGCACATGCTGTCCGACGCCATGCACTCCTACGGTGAGCGGCTGGACGACGAGACGCTGGGACTGCTGGCCTACGGCACGCTGACCGCCTCGCACGCCTCGGCCTTCCGGGCGTACGTGAAGACGGTGCGGCACGCGTACGACCTCGACGCCGTGATCAAGGGTGACGCGGGGTGGCCGCGCCGGCCCGAGGACCGCGACCTGCTGTACTTCCTGTCCGAGACCTTCCGGGCCCGGCTGGTCAAGGAGCTGCCGCAGTCGAAGGAGCACGCCTCGCCCGCCGGCCGGCAGCTCGCCTTCCGGGCCAAGAACCTGCTCGTCGAGCTGGCGGGGGTCTCGCTCGAATGCGCGCAGCTCGTCATCGCGGCGGGCGACGACGGTGCGCCGGTGCTGCCGTCGTGGTTCCTGGTCGAGGTCGGCCGCGACCTGCCGCGCCTGGCGGCGGCCCGGAGCTGAGTTGGCCTGGAGCTGAGGTGGTGAGGAGCTGACGTGGCCCGCAGGAAGCAGAAGGCCGACCCCTGGCGCGACGCCGTGCTCAAGGGCTGGGAGGAGGTGCGCTCCCACCCGCTGTTCCGCCACCTCGGGGGCTACCTGTACGCGGCGGACGAGCACGAGCTGCCCCACGACCGGTGGGCCTACATCACGCCGGGCGGCAGCGTGTACCACCACCCCCGAAGGCGCGCCGAGGCGGGCGAGTGGGCGTGGGTGTTCGCGCACTGCCTGCTGCACGCGGGATTCGGGCACATGGACCCGCGCAACGCCCTGCCCGAGGACCTGAACAGGGAGGAGACCCCTCGGTGGGAGCAGCCGCGGCGCGCTCCCCGTCACCCCTACCTGGCCGCCTGCTGCCTGAGCGTGGACCGGTTCCTCGCCACCCTCAAGATCGGCAGGGCGCCGGAGCCGCGGCCGCCGGTCTTCCCGCCGGAGGACGAACGGACGCTGGCCGGACTGTGGCGCACGTCCGGGGTGCCCGCCGAGTTCGACGTGCCGGCCTTCCCGGACTTCTTCGCCGGCACGGTCGAGACGGCCACGGCCCGCGACTACGAGAAGGGTCTCGCGATCGGGGTCGCCGCCGCGGCGGCGATGGCGATCGAGGTGGCCGGGGGCGCGCGCGACTCCGTCCAGAGCAGGGTGAAGAAGCCGTGGGACCACGCACTCGGCTGGTTCGTGTCGTCCTACCCGCTGCTGGGGGCGCTGGCGGCGGGGATGACGATCGTGGCGGACGCGGACCTCGCCCGGGGCTGGGACATCTCGGTGGCCGCGGTCAACGCCGAAGCGGCCGAGATCTACGTCAACCCGCTGGTCTCGATGACCATCGAGGAGTGGCGGTTCGTGCTGGCCCACGAGATGCTCCACGCCGCACTGCGGCACGGTGAGCGGGCGGGCTGGCGGGAGCCGTACCTGTGGAACGTCGCCTGCGACTACGTGGTCAACGGCTGGCTGGTCGAGATGGGCGTGGGGGAGATGCCCCAAGGACTCCTCCACGATCCTGAGCTGCGGGGGCTGTCCTGCGAGGCGGTCTACGACCGGATCGCGCGCGACCTGCGTCGCCTGCGCAAGCTCGCGACGCTGCGCGGGCGCGGCCTGGGCGACATGCTCGGGCAGCCGCTGCCGCGTCCCGGCACCCCGGGACGCTATGTGGACCTGGACGACTACTACCGCAACGCCCTCGTCACCGGCCTCGCCTACCACCACAGCGGAGGCAGGGGCACCCTCCCGGCCGGCCTCGAGCAGGAGATCCGGGCCCTGGATCACCCGCCGCTGCCCTGGGACGCCGCGCTCGCGCGCTGGTTCGAGGAGCACGTCCCTGCCGTCGAACGGCGCAGGTCCTACGCCCGTGCCTCCCGTCGCCAGTCCGCGACGCCGGACATCCCCCGTCCCGGCTGGGTGCGGCCGGAGGAGGCGGTGCGCCGGGCCACGTTCGGTGTCGTGCTCGACACGTCGGGATCCATGAACACCCGGCTCCTGGGCAAGGCGCTCGGCGCCATCGCGTCGTACGCGACCGCGCGCGACGTGCCTCGCGCCCGGGTCGTGTTCTGCGACGCCGTCGCCTACGACGCGGGATACCTGCCGGTGGAGGACGTCGCGCGCAGGGTCCGCGTGCGGGGACGCGGCGGGACGATCCTCCAGCCGGGCGTGGACCTGCTCGAACGGGCCGAGGACTTCCCCCGGGACGGCCCGATCCTGGTCATCACCGACGGGGAGTGCGACGTGGTGCGGATCCGCCGCGAACACGCGTTCCTGATCCCCGAAGGCGCCTTCCTGCCGTTCGCCCCGCGCGGCCCGGTCTTCCGCATGAGCTGACGGGGCTTTCTCCGCGGTCGCTCGCGGCCTGCGGCGGTCCCGCCGCCACACCTGTCACCAAGGTGCGGCGGCGGGACCGAACCCGGCCGCCCAGGTCACGGACGGCAACGGTCCGGGTCGGCGCGCATGAAGACGTCCCGGTCCGTCTTCACGGTCTCCTCGCCTCCCGCCCACGCCAGCACCTGTCCGCGGCCGAGACCCGCCAGGTCGGCCGTGGTGAACGGCACCCTGCTCCGCAGGCTCAGCTCGCCGGCGGTGCCGTTGACGGTGGCGACGTAGGGGACGCCCTCCCGCAGCGCGGTGAGGCTGTCGCCGGTGGACCGCCAGCCTTCGGGCGGCGCCTGGAAGAGCCGGATCTCGTTCACCGACCCGGTCCAGCCGCCGTTGTGCACGCTCCAGGTGACGAGCTCGCCGTCGTCGTCGGTGTCCTGCAGCACCGAGAAGTCGCTGGCGACGTAGCCGGGGCAGCCGCCGAGCAGCAGCCTGACCCCGCCGTCCTCGGCGCGCTCGACGGCGAGGACGCCCTTGGGCGCGGGCGCGGTGGTCTCGCACGCCGCGCCGAAGAAGGCCAGAGCGGCCAGCACGACGGCGGTGCGCCCGCGCCCCGGCCTTCTTCCACGCGTCATCGTCTTCCTCTCCCTTCGCCGGTCTCCGAGCCTAGGTCCCCGGCAGGCGGTACTCGAGCGGCCGCCAGTTCGCGTAGCTGCCCCACCACAGGTTGGCCCCCACCTCGAACGTATTGGTCGCCGCGGGACTTCCGGTCTCCCGCTGGGATTTCAAGGACTGGTAGCCGTACGCCGCGATGTAGGCGGTGGCGGTGCTGTAGCTCGCCCACTGCTCCGAGTGGACCGCCTCGTGCTTTTCGAGGTTGGGCCCGTACTCGTCGGCCGTCTTCCGCCCGGCGACCCGCGCGATGTCGTCCCGGCGCTGCTTCTCGTCCCGCAGCCGGTTCTCGAAGTCCTTCTTCGAGTACGGGTAGAAGTGGACGTCCCCGACCGTCATCGGCTGGTCGCCTCCGGGGGAGCCGTTGTAGCAGACGTACTGCAGGGCGCGGCGCTCACATGATCCGTCGCTGAAGAGCGTGTGGTAGCTCAGCGCCAGCTCGTTGGCGCCATTCGTGTTGTTGCCCCAGTGGAACGGGTGGATGAGCAGCGCCCTGAACAGGTTGATCCCGTTCGAGTGGCAGAAGCATCCGCCGGGCGGCGGTATCGGCGGCGGGCCCGGAGACGGGCTCGGCGTCGGGTGGCTCTTCTTGGGCTTCTTCTTCTTGTTCTTGTACGGGTCGACCTTGCCGGTCTTGGGGTCGTACCCGACCTTCCCCTGCTCCTCCTTCGAGCAGTACTTCAGGTCGTACTGGCAGGAGTTGGGCCGCGAGCCGATCTCCTCACCCGTCGGGTCGCTGAACGTGACGGGGTTGTTGTTGCCGTAGGAGTACCCGTTGAGCGACTGGGCCTGGTCGGTGGACAGCACCGGGTCCACGCTCAGGAACCTGCCGACGACCGGGTCGTACATGCGGGCCCCGACGTAGGTGAGCCCGGTGGCGGCGTCGGCGGGCTTGCCGAGGAACCCCTTGTCGTCGGGCCAGGCGCCGCCGACCGTGTCCCCGCGCGGCGCGCCGAACGGGGTCGTGAAGCGCTTGCTGATCGCCTGACCGGCCGCGTCGACCGACAGCGAGGAGGTGCCGTGCTGGTCGCCGGCGAGGAAGGAGACCGCGTTCTTCCCGCCCTGGGTGGTGCGCACCGCGATCACCTGCGTGTCCGCGGCGTAGAAGCGGCTGGCCCAGGTCGTGACGGTGCTGCCGGTCTTCTTCGAGTGGATCTCGGAGGCGCCGAGGTAGAGCACGCTCTCCCCGTCGCCCACCGCGCGGCGGATCAACAGTCCCCCGTCGGCGTCGTACACGTGGGCCGTCTTCTGCGTGCCCTGGGTCAGGGTCGCGATGCGGCCCTGCGCGTCCCAGGTCAGCACCTGGCCGTCGCGCCCGGTCGTGTTGCCGGACTTGTCGTAGGAGTAGGTGGCGGTCGCGCCCGTGCATGAGCCCGTCACGACCGCGGTCAGGGCGTGCCGCTTGGCGGTGTCGCCGTAGCAGTACGCCGAGGTGGTGGCGGTGGAGCCGCTGTAGCGGGTCTCCGTCGCCCGCAGCCCGGAGGCGTTGTAGGTGTAGGCGGTCCGGTACGGCGCCGCGCCGCCCAGCGTCTTGTTCGTGCAGTCGTCGGTGGCCGGCGTCCACGCCTCGGTCAGCCGCCGCTGCCCGTCGTAGGCGAAGCACTGGATGTCATTTTGTCCCGCCCCGTCCTGGGTGGGGGTGTCGGCGATCTCGGTGACGTTGCCCGCGTCGTCGTAGTGGTAGGCCAGGTCCTGCGGCTTGACCGGCGTCGACTGGGTGGTGACGAAGGCCCGCTTCAGCCGGTCGGTCCCCTCCTCGTAGGTGTTGTTGAGGAAGGTCTTCTTGGCCTCCGTGGCCCCCGACAGGCCGAGGGTGAACTGCAGGGGCTGGCCGAGCGCGTTGTAATCGGCCTTCTGCAGGTAGTCGGTGGTGCCGGTCAACCCGGTCACCTGCCCGGTCGGCGTGTAGGTCAGGCTGATCTTCTCCTCGGCCAGACCGCCGACGGCGGGCTCGGTGGAGTTCTTCAGCGTGCCGTCGAGGTTGTAGTCGCTGCCGAAGGTGTAGCTGGTCTTCGCCGCCCCGGAGAGGACCATCGGGTCGTTCGGGTCGATGTCGATCTCGGTGCTCGTGGCGCGATACTGGCCGTCGTACGCGAGGACCTTCTTCGTGTACGCCTTGCCGGAGACGCCGCCGTCGTAACTGGTGGACGAGGCGAGCTGGCCCTTGGCCACCGTGTCGTAGGTCCAGGCGGCCAGCTTGTTCGCGTCGGTCCGCGACCCCGACCACAGCCCGGTCTTGCGGCCGAGCTCGTCGTAGCCGTACAGCAGGACCGTGCCGTTCGCACCGGTGACCGTGTCGGTCTTGTCGAGAGCGGTGTAGCGGAGGGTGCTCGCGCCCTTGTCGGGGTCGCTGATGGCGGTCTGCCTGGCGAACAGGTCGTAGGTGTAGGACCACTTCGCGCCGTCGGGAGCGGTGACGGTCAGTTCCTTGTCGTCGGCGCGGTAGGTGAAGGACGTGGAGGTGTACCCGCTGGAGGTCAGCGCGCCGTACTGGGTGTCGGCGGGGGAGGGCGAGTTGTACTCGCGCCGTTCGACCGTGCGGTCGAGCGCGTCGGTGATGGTCCGGACCGCGCTGCCGCCGGTCACCGCGCTGACGGCGGTGGAATCACCGGTGTAGGCCGTGGTGGTCGTCCACTTCTCCACGCCGTACGACAGGAACGTGCTGCGGGTCTGCCGGCCGGCGCCGTCGAAGACGATGTTCGTCTGCTTGGGCGCCTCGCCGTACTCCTCCCGGGTGTAGGTGGCGTTCGGCGTCTGCTTGGAGTCGAAGATGTCGGCGTAGGTCTCGTAGGCGAGGCCGCGCGAGTCGTAGCGGGTGTCGGTCAGGAGCCGGCCGCCGTTCGGGGTCGGCTTCTGCGTCTGCATCGGCCGCAGCAGCGAGTCGAAGATCTCGTACGACCAGCTGGCGGTGGTGGACGACTTGACGGTCGAGGTGCCGATCGCGGGCGCCTTGCCCCGCTCGTACACGTAGGAGTAGGCGTAGGTGGGGGTCTGCCCGCCGTCCTTGCTGCGGTCGGGCAGCCACACGCCGGTCAGCCGGCCGAGGGCGTCGTAGGTCTGCTCGGTCTTGCCGTTGTTCGGGTCGTAGGTGCGCACCGGAAGACCGCGCGTCCCGTCGAGGAACGTCGTCGCCTTCTGCTGCTTGGCGTTGGTCTCCACCTTCTTGGTGAGGACTCCGGCGCCGGTCGGCGTGTACGCCGTGGTGGTGGGGTTGCCGCCCGCGTCGGTCACGGTCAGCGGCCTGCCCAGCGTGTCGTAGGTGGTCGACTCGGTGCGCTGCCAGCCGGTCGGCGGGCGCTCGTCACCGGTGACGGCCGACGGGTAGCCGGTGGCCCGTCCCGTCCAGCTGGCCTCGCCCTTCACCGGCTTCTGGCTCGCCGACCACCCGGTCGCGGCGGTGTTGTCGTACACGGTGGCCGTGTCGGACAGCACGTCGCCCGAGGTGTCGGAGCCCGCGGGCAGCGACAGGTCGGCCTCCTTCACCGAGCAGGCGCGGCCGACCACGCGGGTGCGGGAGACCAGCGAGTTCAGGCCCTTTGCGTCGTCGCGGGCATACCAGGTGCGGGTGCAGGTCTCGTCGCCGCTCTTGGCGGTGTCGCCCGTGCTGTCCTGCTTGACCGCCATGCCGTACGAGTCGTACGTCGTGGAGGTGGTGACGGTGCGCCAGGTCTTGGGGACGGTCAGGTAGGTGTGCTCCGAGGTCTTCCCCATGCGCACGTAGTAGGCCTCGGTGTCGGCGTACGACTTGTGCTGGGTGGCGGTCTTCGCCGACCAGGGGTCGTTGACCGTCACGTCGACCGGGTCGGCCCCGTCGTAGGTGACCTCCTCGCGGGTGAAGCCGGAGTACTGCTCGGAGTCCGTGAGGTCGGGCACGTCGAGACCGGCGACGTCGAGGCCCGGCACGGTGGCGGTGCGCCGCTTGTCGGGATCGACCGTCCTCGGGTCGGCCGACTTGAGCAGCCGGTCGCCGTTCATGCCCTGCAGGTACACCTTGACCGACGTGGTGCGGGTGCCGTCGGCGTCGCCGACGTACGTCGTGACCTTCTGGTAGCCGCGCCACAGCGACCAGGTGCGCTCGTCGGCCGGGGTGAACGGGCTGTCGTTGTAGCGCCAGCCGGGCGCGGTGTACTCGTAGGCGTACTCGACCAGCGGGTTGTGGCCTGCCGGGTCGGCGATGTTCAGCGCGAGCACGCGGTATTTGTTGAACCAGTCGATGGAGGCGTCGGTGGCGCCGTTGATGTGCCAGAACTGCGGATAGCAGGACAGCGCGTTGTCGTCCTCGGCCTTCGGCATCTTCGAGCCGCGCACGCATTCCGGCTCGTTGTAGCTGACCGTGATGATCGCGCCGGTCTCCGAGGTGACCGTCTCGATGCGCGGCTTGGTCAGCGGCAGGATGTTGCCGCCTCCCGGCTGGGTGCCGCCCGCCACCCGGTTGGTCCGCATGGCGTAGGTGAACGAGACGGGGTCGAGCGTCAGCGGCGTGTCACCGGCCGAGCCCGTCCGCACGATCGACATCAGTGACAGCGTCTGGTCGGCGGAGCTGCCGATGTCGCCGCCGTCCAGGTACTTCTGCGTGAACGCCCACGAGTCGACCGGCTTGTACGCGGTGCCGGACAGGACACTCGTCTCGATCTTCACGAGGCGCTTGCGGCTGAAGAAGGCCGGGCTCTCGGCGTGGCAGTCGTCCTTGTCGGCGTCCTTCTTGCAGATGGCGTCGAAGGGGACGTCGGGCCAGTTCTCCGCGGTGTCCTTGGTGAGGCTGCCGCAGTCGGAGGCCGTGCAGCGCTCGGCGTAGGAGAAGGCGACCTTGTAGGGCGCGTCCACCGTGAACAGCGTGTCGGACCGCTGCCCGTAGAGGATCTTGTCGAGGTAGCCGCCGCGGACGTAGGAGGTGGTGGCGGTGGCGGACTTGTTCTTCCGGTAGTAGTTGGTCTCCGCCGTGTACCAGTACGTCATGGCGTTGCCGTGGGTGTCCTCGGCGTAGTCGAGGTTCCACCGCCACGCCTGGGTGACGGATCGGTCGGCGAAGGCGTCGCCCTTGGTGTAGCCGGGCTCGCCCGAGTCGTCGCCGTACACCGGGACCGTGAACACCGAGTTGGTCCGCTGGCTGCCCGCGCCGCTCAGCTTGTTCAGGCCGAAGACGTACTTCGTGCCCTCGCCGGTGACGACGGTCCAGTACTCGCCGTCGTCGTCGCCGTTGTCGGCGCCCGTGGAGTGGGTGACCGTGGAGGCGTCGTCGTTCTTCAGCCGCCACTTGCCGCTGGTGTCGTCCTTGACGAGCTCGGTGGACTTGCCGTTGAGGACGAGCGAGGCGTTGTCGTACTTCCAGCACAGGTCGTACTGCTTGTCGTGGCCGTCCTCGTCGCAGCTGCCGAACTGGCGGTCGATGTAGGAGGTGGCGGCGGTGTCGAAGCCCTCGCCGATCGAGGTGCCCTGGTTGTTGGTGGTGGAGGTGCGCCCGTCCACGCTGCCCGAGTCGTACGACAGGTCCAGCGCGGGCGCGGGTCCCGCCGCCGGCTCCACCGGGGCGATCGGGTAGGACCAGGTGAAGGAGCCGGAGTTGCCGCCCGCCTCCCACGTGGACGACGCGGCGAGCGGGGTGGCGGCGTAGTTGCCGCTGCCGTCCGCCGCCTCGCCTCCCTCACCCGGGGTGTCGGCGGTCAGGGCCAGCACGGCCGGGGCGGCGTCGAACGTGACCGGCGCGGAGAGGGTCTGCGCCGTGGCCGAGTTGTCGGTGTCAAGCGGGGTCCGCGTGCGGCACTCCTCCCGTTCGGGGGTGGTCGCGGCGCAGGCGGGCAGCCGGACCAGACGCAGCCGGCCGCTCCACCCGCCGCCGTACGCGGAGGCGAAGGCGGCGTAGCCGACGCTCAGCGTCGCGGTGCCCGGGGTCTGCGCCGACGCGGCCAGCAGCACCCCGTCCACCCCGGCCGCCTCGGCGGCGGCGCGGTCGAGCACCCGCACGCGGGCCGTCTGCGAACCGGCGGTGCCGGGGGTGTCGGCCGGGGCGGCGGCTTTCAGGCTCACCGGGAGCCCGCCCACGCTGACGCTCCGCTCGCCGCCGATCGGCACGTCGGCCTCGCCGGCGCTCGGCCACCGGGCGGCCTCGCGCTCCTTCGCGGCCCGGTCGGCGGCGGCGTCGTTGCGTGCCCTGGACGCGGCGACCCGCTCCCTGGCCTCCTTCGCCCCGCTCGCGTCCATGGCCCTGACCTTGCTGGACCGTTGTTTCTGCACGGGTGGGGCGCCGGGCGGTCCCTCCGCGGCCGAGGCCGCCGTCACCCCGACGGGTAACGAGATCACCACCGCCAACGCGGCCACCAGGGCAGCACGAATTCCGGGCCGACGCATGACCCAACCTCCTCGAGAGGAAAAGAGAGAACCCGCGGATCAACCGGGGGAAGATGCGGGAGGTGCGGGGACCGGTGAGCCGGTCCCCGCACCGCCGTCAGTCGCCGATGACGGCGTCCATCTGGTCGGAATCGGCCATGGCGCCCGCCCACAGCCGCAGATCGGTGATCCTCGCGGGGAGGAAGTGACCCCAGGAGGTCGCGCTGAAGCCCTTGCCGGCCGCGAAGTCGCCCGACCCGGGCACGGCGGTGTAGGCCATGTCGAGGTCGTTCTGCTCGTGGCCGACGTAGAGCCGCACCACTCGCCCGTTCGCCGCGAGGGCGTCGTACACGCCGGTCAGGCGGACCGGGCTGTCCAGGCTGGCCGAGGCGTCGGAGCTCACCCAGGTCTTCGTGCCGTCCTTGTTGACCCGGCCGAAGCGCCAGAAGCCGACCGGGACGCTGACCTCGTTGCCGTCGTCGTCGAGCTGCGTCTCCTTGCCGGTCAGCTCGAACCACAGGCCCCACGACGACCCGTCGGCCGTGCGCTGCCCGGCCACCTGGCCGACGGTCCCGATCGGCTTCGCCAGGATCTTGTCCCGGTCGAGCTCGACCTTCACGGTCACCGTGAACGAGCCGGTGTCGTCCACGACCGGCCCCGCGGTGGTGGCGGCGTCGTCCACGCCGTCGAGCACCAGGCCCTCGCCGTCCGGCGACGCCCCGCCGGCCAGCGCCAGCGCCCGGCCGTAGCCGGACAGCGAGTCGGGCACCTGCGTCCCGGCGGCGCCCGCCGGGTCCCAGTCGGCCACCAGCTCCACGTCGTTGCGTCCGGACGCCGGGGACTCCGACCGCGCCTCCGTCGCGACCTCCTCCGGGGTCAGGACCCGCTGCCAGGCGGCGACCTCGTCGATCGAGCCGGGGAAGTAGAACTGGAAGACGTTGGCCCACTTGTAGCGGCCGATCTCGAACGGTCCGGTGGCCGACCACACGCCGGAGACGGTGGCGGTGCCCTGCGGCACGCCGTTGACGTAGAAGCTCAGCTTCTGCGTCGCCGGGTCGTAGGTGCCGGCCAGGTGGGTCCAGACGTTCGCCCTGGACGTGCCGTTCTTCGAGCAGACCCCGTAGTAGGCCTTGCCGGTCGCCTCGTCCTTGTCCTTCACGCCGAAGCAGAAGGCGCCGTAGTCCTTCTCGTGCCAGAGCAGGAAGGGGCTGTAGCCGCCCGAGCCGTCCTGCGACAGCACGATGCCGTCGTCGCTCACCTTGTCCAGCCGCACCCAGGCGGAGACCGTATAGGCCGACCGGGTCTCCAGCACCGGCCCCGACGTCGCCGCGTACGCCGACGTGCCGTTCAGGCCCAGCCCCTTGTCGACCTTCGGGGTGTCCAGTGCCGTGCCCGCGTCGTCATACCAGACCTCGCCGCGGCGTCCCCGGGTGTCCCGTACGGCGCCGCCGGAGAGCGTGGCGTCGTGGTGTCCGCTGCCCCGGTCGACGGCGGCGCCGGAGTCCTCGTCGAAGTGCCACCTGCCGGCCGGGCCCGCGCCCGCGGCGACCAGGAAGTCGACGACCGTGGTCGCGCCATACCTGCCGACGTTGTCCTTGGCCCGGACGTACAGGCTGTACGTGCCGGCGGCAGGGGGAGTGATCAGGGCCTTCGCCGTGGCGCCCGTGACGTCGGACGACCAGGTCGAGCTGGTGGACGCGCGGTACTGGTAGGCGACGTTGTTGGCGTCGCCGGACGCCGGGCCGAAGGTGACGGTCGTGCTCTGCCCCGGCCCGCCGGCCGGCGCGCAGCTCGTGGCGGTGCAGGCGGTGTACGGCGCGCCGAGCGTGACCACCGGCGCCTTCGGCGCGGTCGGGTCGACCTTGAAGTAGCACCAGCCGGCGCTCAGGTAGCTGCTGGTCCCGGCCAGCCACTTGGTGTAGTTGCTGTAGTAGGAGCGCGTCCACGAGTCGTAGCGGTAGAGCACGCCCTCCGACAGCGTCGGCGCGTCGGCGGTCACCTTCACGTTGTCGCCCACGTGTCCGGTCGTCGGCCGCTCGATGGTGGAGAAGGCCTGCGTCCAGGTGCCGTCGGCGTTCTTCTTCTGGACGTAGAACGCCCCCCGCAGCATCGCGCCGGACTCGCCGCCCGCGAGGGTCTGCGGGGTGGTCGCCATGGTGGGCGTGGGGTCGGAGAGGATCGCGGGCGCCGACTCCTTGGTCTCGCAGACGGTGCCCGAGCCGGTGACGAGGCCGACCCCGGTCGGCACCCCGGGCATACCCACGTAGTCGACGACGAGCACGGCGTCGTTCCTGAACCGCTTCCAGGCGGAGGTGTCGCCCTCGTCGTGTGCCCGCAGCTCCAGCGTGAGCTTGGAGAACTTGCCCGCCGCGAAGTCCTTCACGGTCGGGGTCAGGTTCTCGTTCGTCTCGTCGGGGTTGTCCTTGAACTCGATCGGTGCGGTCGGCTCGTCGGGATCGCACGCCGAGCCGCGCCCCGCCGACACATACCGGTCCACCATCCAGTCGAGCTCCTTGGGACGGCCCGACCAGGTGGTGGACGACGTGAAGTTGTTCGTACGGACGAGGTCGACCCACCGGGGGTCGCACTGGAACGCCCAGGGCTCGGTGACGCGGAACGCCGCGCTCAGCACCTGCTTGCCCTTGAGGCTCGCGGGGGAGAACTGGAAGTACAGCCGCTGGGTGTAGCCGGGCCCGCAGTAGTAGCCGTTCCAGGTCCCGCAGTGGCCGACGCCCTCACCCTGGTTGTTGCTGCCGTTGCCCCAGTTGTACGACTTGTAGCCGTCCGAGCGCAGCAGCGTCCTGTCGGTCTCCCCCCAGGTCACGGTCGGGTCGATGTAGACGGGGTAGGCCGACTCGTCCTTCTGCCGCAGCAGGCCGGCGTCGGGGACGAGCGTGAGCGTGTCCTTGCCGACCTCGATCGGCAGCTCGGCGTGCCCCGCCCCGGGGGCGGGGCCGTCGGCGGCCTGCCCCTCGTCCGAAGGGGCGCTCGTCTCCGTCGCCTGCGGTGTCGTGTCCGATGTCGCATTCGGGGCCGGTGAGCCGTCCCCGGCGGGCGCACCCTGGGGAGCGCCGCCCTTCGCGGACGGGGCGGAGGCGGCGGAAGGGGCCGGGGAGGACGGCGCGGCGGGGGCGTCGGCCGTCCCTGCCTGCCCGGCGGCGGGGTTCCCGGTGGAGTCCCACATCGCGGCCGGAGGCGAGGTGAAGACCTCGGTGGCGTTGCCGTCGGTCGCGGACATGCCGCCGTCCGCGGTCTCCTCCACCTTGAGCCCGGACGACTTGACGGCGTACTGGATCCGCCCGAGCGCGGGGTTGTTCGCCGCCTCCGGTGTCTTGACGATCAGGACCTGGCGGAAGCCCTCGGTCGTCGCGGTCATCCTGAGGTCCACGTCCGGCAGTACGTTCTGGTACGTGGCGTTCGGGCCGTCGAGCACCGGCGCGGGCAGGGTTCCCGGCCAGCCCAGCGCGAGGGTCCTGCCGTCCCGGTTCATCGTGACGAGGTTCCCGCCGTCGCCGCCCCCGGAGAAGGAGATGCCCACGGCCGCGGCGGCCGGTCCGACGCTTCCGTCGGCGCGCCGCTGCAGCGTCGCGTCGGGTGACATCCACGTCCCGTCCGGTCCCTTGACCCGGACGGGGGTGGTCGACTGCTCCAGCCGGAACGACTCGCCGTCCGGATTGGCGTATGTGGTGGTGAACTCGGTCCGGGCCTCGGTCACCTCGACCGGTTCCCGGATCTCGGCAGCGCGCTTCAGCGCCTGCTGCCAGCCGCTGAGCCGGCTCGCGTCGGATCCCGTCCGACTTTCCTGTGCCGCCATCGCGGCCGGGGGTGTCCCGGTTCCCACCAGTACACCCGCCACGACCACGGCAGTGAGCGAACGCCAACTCCGCAGTCCGGGAAACCTAAACATGGGTTATCTCCCGTACGAAATCTGCAAGATCGCACACATTAAACGTTTACTGTCACCCCATGTCAATAAATTCTTTTCGCCCATAAAGGATCCGAGTAATGTTATCAACATAAAGAGCAAATAAAGTGATATTAGGTCGGTAAGTCAGACAAATTGACACGGCGATGCACGGGGCGTACGTCGCCGTGCGAGACCTCCGCCGCGGATGTCGCGTCACGGAGACCGGGCATTCACGGCGGGTGATCGACGGCGTCCATGAAGTAGGCGGCGCACAGGGGGTCGCCCAGGGCAGGAGACAGGGCAGGCGACAGGGCGGGCCGCGCCGTCAGGAGGTGGGGCCGCTCGCGGTAGAGCGTGTCTGACCCCGGGTCGGAGCCGGCCGGTGTCTCAGCGGTCGTGTTCGCGGTGTAGCGCCGCCAGCTCGGTGCGGTTGGCCACGCCGAGCTTCGCGTACACGTGCGCCAGGTGTGTCTTGACCGTGCTGCGGCTCATGAACAGCCGGCCGGCGATCTCCGGGTTGGACAGGCCCGCCACGGCCAGCCGTACGACCTCCTGCTCCGCGGGGGTGAGGCTGGCCCAGCCGGTGGCGGGACGTCGGCGTCCGCCATGAGCGCGGCCGGTGAAGGCGATGGCCTCCTCCAGCTCCATCCGGCGGCCTTCGGGAGCGGCCGGGACGCTCGGCCGGTGCGGCCTGGGGTAGCCGAGCTCCTCCCGGGCCCGATCGCACGCGCCCATGATCCGGGCGCCGGTGGTGGCGTCGGCCAGTGCTGCCAGAGCCTCGAGGCTGTCCACGCAGGCCAGGCGGAGGCCGTTGGCGGCGCGCAGGCGCAGGGCCTCCAGGTGCAGAGCGACGGCGCGCGCCTCGTCGAGGAACGCCTGCTGCTCAAGAGCTTCGGCGATCAGGCGCGGCATTCCCAGGGCCCGGGCGGCGTCGAGGCCGGCGGCGCAGGCGCGGGCCGCGCCCTCCGGGTCGCCGGCCTGTCGCAGCGCCGCCGCCAGGGCGATGCGGGTCTCCGGGGTCAGCAGCTCGTCCGGCTGCTCGCCGCCGCGCCAGGCCGTCTCACTCCTGAACCACTCGGCCGCCCGCACCGGCTCGCGCCTGCTCAGGCAGAGCCGCCCGATCGTCAACGCGAGCCTCGGCACGAAGGGAGCCGAGGGCGCCTGGTCCACCAGCCGGATGACCGGGTCGAGGGCGAGTTCTGCGGCCTTGTCGTCGCCTTGCAGGTGGCACACGTGGGCGAGGATGGCGCGCGCCGTACCGGCACGGTGGTAGTCGGCGAGAGGGGTGGCGACCTCGACCGCCTGCTCCGCCCACGTTCTGGCCCGGGGCAGCTCGCCCAGATAGGCGCTGCCGAGGGCCATCAGGCCGAGCGCCAGCGCCGCCACACCGCGGTCGCCTCGCCGCAGCAGGCCGCTTACCGGCGTCTCCATCTCCGCCAGCGCCTGGCGATGTTCCTCCCTCATGTGGTGGACCAGGCCGATGAGGACCTGCGCGGCGTCGGCCACGAAGGCGTCGCCGGCCGTGACGGCCTCCTCGCGGACCGCGGCGGCTCTGACCCGCGCCTCGTCCGGAGAGGTGAGCAGCATGCCGATGGCGCTGAGCGACCCCGCCAGGCAGGCGGTCCGCAGATCGCCGTGGTCGAGCGCCATGACACGGGCGGCGTGGGCCGCGTCGAACTCCAGCCCGGCCGGATGCGTGGTGTCGGCGACGAGCGCGAGGCCGGTGAGGACCCGGGCCTGCAGCGCGCTGTGCTCGCCGGCGCCCCGTTCGGCCGCCAGCCGCAGCAGCCCCAGGCCCTCGCCGAGCCGGCCTTCCAGGTGCCACAGCCAGGCCAGCTCGGCCGCCAGGCGGCGAGCCTTGTCCGGGCGGTCGCCGGTGAGACCCCATTCGAGTGCCGTGCGCAGGTTGGGGTACTCCTCGCGCATCCTGGCCCGCCAGGTGTCCTTGTCGCTGTCCAGCAGCGGGGCGGCCTCCCGGACCAGGGCCAGGCAGACGGCCAGGTGCCGGTCGCGTACGGTGGCCAGCTCGCCCGCTTCGGCGAGCCGCTCCCACGCGTACCGCCTGACCGAGGACAGCATCCGGTAGCGGGTGACGCCCTTGCGGGTCTCGGCCAGCAGCAGCGACTTGTCGATCAGCCGGCGCAGGCCTGTGAGCAGCTCCACACGGCCATGGCCGTCCAGCACGCCCTGGGCGGCGGCGAGGGTGAAGCCCGGCTCGAACACGCCCAGCCGGCGGAACAGCACCTGATCGCGCTCCTGAAGCAGGTCGTGGCTCCAGGCCATGGACGCCGCCAGCGTGCGGTGCCGCGGCGGAGCCCCCTGGTTGCCGGTGACCAGGATCGAGAACCGGTCGTCCAGCTCGGCGTCGATCTCCTGAGGCGTCAGCGTGCCGGTCCAGGCGGCGGCCAGCTCCAGCGCGAGAGGGATGCCGTCCAGCCGGGCACAGATGCGGCGCACCGCGGTCAGGGCCTCCTCGGTGCGCGGCACGTCGTGGCCCCGGTCGAGGAAAAGGGCGACTCCGTCGTGCGCGTCCAGGGGTGGGACCCGCCAGACCAGCTCGCCGGGCAGGCCGAGCGGTTCCCGGCTGGTGGCCAGGACGGTGACGTGCGGACAGTGGCGCAACAGTCCCGACACCACGTCGGCGACGCCGCCCAGCAGGTGCTCGCAGTTGTCCAGCACCAGAAGCAGCTCGCGCTCGCGCAGCTGCCTGGACAGGGCGGCGGTCCCGTCCGAGTCGCCGGCCAGGAGCACCCGCAGGACCGTCGCGACGAGGCGCGGCACCGCCGCCGGGTCGGTCTCCTGCGCGAGATCCACCCACCACACGCCGTCGCGCGGCAGGCGCGCCGGCCGTCTGGCGAGCCGGGCCGCCAGACGGGTCTTGCCGCAGCCTCCCGCACCGGCCAGGGTGACCAGCGGGGCCTCGCCCAGGGCGGCTCCGATCATGTGCAGCTCGGCCCGGCGGCCGACGAACGAGGTCAGCTCCGGCGGAGGAGCGCCGTTGTCGGCCATGTCCGAATCTGGCATATCAGCCATCTGGCCGATGTTAGTCACTCTCGCACCGAGAAGACTTGCCTCATGACAACGAACCGCACCGTAATCGGCAACATCACCCTCTCCCTCGACGGCCGGATCCACGGCCCCGGCGGCGAGTACGACATGGGCTGGATCGTCCCCCACGCCGTCAGCGACGTGGCCCGCGACCACATGGTCGAGGTGACCACCGGGGCCACCACCGCGCTGTTGGGCCGCAAGAACTACCAGGGCTTCGGTGGCTTCTGGCCCTCGGTGGCCGAGGACGAGTCGGCCGACCCCCGCGACCGGGCCTTCGCCCAGTGGCTGAACACCGTCGAGAAAGTCGTCTTCTCCACCACGCTCACCGAGGCCCCGTGGCAGAACTCCCGCATCGTCGCCGCCGGCCCCGCCGAGGTCGTGAAGGAGCTGCGACAGCAGGACGGCGGCGACATCGTCGTGCTGGCCAGTACCAGCGTCATCCAGGCCCTGCTGCGGGCCGGAGAGCTCGACCGGCTGAGCATCACGCTCGCGCCCGAGCTGGTCGGCGACGGGCCCCGCCTGTTCGCCGACGGCCTTCCCGCCACCGGCTGGCGCGCTGTCTCCGTCGCGCAGGCCGAGAGCGGGGCACTGTGCCTGCTGTACGACAAGGTCCGCGACAGCGACTGAGCCCGCCGGGCGTCCACGAAGGGGGCGGCGCACAGGGTGTCGCCCGGGCAGCGGCGTGTCGTCCCCGGCCGTCAGAGGCAGGAGGCGCCGGCCGGGTGGAATCAGCCGAACAGTATTGTCACGTCCAAGCCGCCCCCGGGGCGGGGGCGGGCCGTCAGCTGTGCGCCGTGTGCTTCGGCGACGGCCTGCACGATGACCAGGCCCAGTCCGTGGCCGTCGGCGGTGTGGGTTCGCTGGGTACCGAGTCGCTGGAACGGTTGGAAAAGCCGTCGTAGGTCCTGCGATCGGATCGTTGGGCCGGTGTTGCCGACCGACAGGCGGGCGCGACCATTCGCGAGTTCGGTGGCGATGGTGACATGTCCGTCGGGGACGTTGTGGTGGAGTGCGTTGTCGACCAGGTTGCCGATCATGCTGGCGATCAGGTCGGGGTCACCGCTGATCGGTGCTGGGTCCAGCGATGCCTGGACCGTGATGGTTCGCCGGACGGCCTCCGCACGGCGCGACAGCATCAGCCCCTCGGTGACATCAGCCAGGTCGACCACTTCCCAGTGCTCGATGCCCTTCTGTCCTTCCGCCAGCGTGAGCAGGGCGTCGATCAACCGTTCCTGCCGTTCGCCGAGACCGAGTGCTTCCTCGCACGCGGCTCGCAGGCTGGCCTCGCTCGCGTCGGGGTCGGCGAGCGCGACCTGGAGTACGGCGCGCTGACCGGCCAGCGGGGTGCGCAGCTCATGCGAGGCGTTGGCCACGAAGTGGCGCTGCGCCGCGAACGAGGAGTCCAACCGCTCGAACAGGTCGTCGAGGGTGCGCCCCAGCTTGGTCAGCTCGTCGTCCGGGCCGCGCAGGCCGAGCCGCCGGTTGAGGTTGGTGGCTGAAATCTCCTGGGCGGTCACCGTCATGGCGCGCAGCGGGCGGAGGAAGCGCCCGGCCAGCCACCACGCGATCGGCACGGTGAGGACCACGACGGTGATGGCGGTGATCGCGAGCGCGGCATCGACCTGCTGGGTGGCCGTGTCGGGCGGAGGGACGGCGTCCCCGGCCCGGACGCGGATCTGGTCTCGCCCGAAGAGGAAGCCGGCGAGCAGCAGCATCGGGACGACGACGGCCAGAACCAGGCCGGCGTACAGCGTCGTGAGCTGCGCGCGCAGGGAGGGCCGGCGCAGGTGGTGCCGGGCGCGGCCGGCACGGCCGGTCACCGTTGGGTCCGATGCGGGATTCATCGCGGGACTCCGATCCGGTAGCCGCCCTCACGGACGGTTTCGATCACCGGCGGTTCGCCGAGTTTGGCCCGCAACCGGCGCACCGTCGTCTTGACGGCCGTGGTGAACGGGTTGGCGGCCTCGTCCCAGACCCGCTCCAGCAACTCCTCCGAGGACACAACCCGGTCACCGGCAGCGAGCAGGCATTCCAGCAGGGCGAACTCCTTCGGGGTGAGCTCCAAGCGCCGTCCGCCACGAAAGGCCACCCGCCGGCTCGGGTCCAGGGTCAGATCTTCCGCCTGGAGGATCGGAGGCACGGCGGGCGCCGAACGGCGCCCCAGCGCGCGCACGCGGGCCACGAGTTCGGTGAAGTCGAACGGCTTGGGCAGGTAGTCGTCGGCGCCCAAACCCAGGCCCTCGACCCTGTCTCGCACGGTGCCCGCGGCGGTGAGCATCAGCACCCGCGACCCGGCGCCACCGGCGGCGATGTCACGGCACACGTCGTCGCCGGGTGTGCCGGGCAGGTCGCGGTCCAGCACCACCACGTCGTATCGGGTGCAGGCCAGGTGGGCCAGAGCGTCGTCGCCGTCGAGAACGACGTCCACCGCCATGCCCTCGCGGCGCAATCCGGTCCCGATCGCCCTCGCCAGAACCTCGAAGTCTTCGACGACCAGAACTCGCACGACCGTCCTCCTTCTCGTTGATGGTGCCGCGTTCGGTAGGCGTGACCGCACTGCTCACGATGTCAGGGATCCGGTGTCGGCCGGGTGTCGGCCGCTGACACCCGGCCGACACCGGCCGTGCCGTACAACCATCCCGGAAAGGCGTCCACGAGAGGCGCGACCCGTGAGCACGGTGCCCGTCACACGAGCGAAATCGCCATTCGGAAAGGACCAGACGTGAGAGATCCACGGTTGACGCGGCGTAGGTTCCTCGCCGTCACCGGTGCCGGTACGGCAGCCGGCGGACTGCTGACGACCAGTTCGGCGGGCAGGGCCGGCGGGCAGCTGACGACCGGCTCGGCGGGCAGGGGCGACGCGGCCACACGGGACCTCAACCAGGCGGTGCTCGCGGCCTTCGAGCGCCACCGGCTCGTGGCGATCGGTGAGTCACACGGCCAGCAGGAACACGGTGACGCGCAGCAGATGCTGCTCGCAGATCCGCGGTTGCCGCAGGTGGTCGACGACATCGTCGTCGAGTTCGGCAACGCGCTGTACCAGCCGATCGTCGACCGGTTCGTCGCCGGGGCGGCTGTCGACGACCACGTGTTGCGGCAGGTCTGGCGGAACACCACGCAGTCGCCCGGTGCCACCGGCGACCAGCCGATCCGTGAACAGTTCTTCCGGACGGTCCGCGCCGTCAACTGGACGCTGCCTGCGGAGCGAAGGATCCGGGTGCTGCTCGGGGATCCGCCGATCGACTGGTCCCACATCACCACCCAAGACCAAGTGGATGTCTTTCTCGCCCAACGTGACGCCCACATGGCGTCAGTGGTGAAACGGGAAGTGCTCGCCAAGAAACGCCGGGCACTGATCTGCTACGGCAGCGGGCACGTGATGCACTCGCCGGAGCCGGGACAGAACGCCGACCACGGAGTCCCGCTGATCGAGGAACAGACCGGCCAGCACGTCTACGTGATCGTGGCCGGTAGCCATCCCCGCCTGGTGACCTGTCCACGGCGCACCGTGATCCCGTGCTCAGGCACCTGGCTGGAATCCACCGACGCGGGACAGTTCATGGACGCGCCGCGGCTGTGCGGCGTCCCCTTGGGAAAGCTGGCCGACGCTGTGCTGTACCTGGGCCAACTGACGGACCTGACGCAGTCGCTGTGGAACCCCGCGATCTTCCTCGACCCGGTGTACTGGGCGGAACTCCAGAGGCGCGACGCGATCAACGGGAACCTCATCGACCTGGAACAGTACCGGCAGCAGCAGCCGATCACCCTGCCCGCGCCACCTCCCGGGAGCTGCGCCGCCAACCGCGGTCACTGACAGCGAGAAGCACGGATTCACCCCAGGGGCGGCCCGGGTTGGATCTGCCTGTCGGCCGGGTTCTCCGGTTGCGTAGGGTTCGTGGTAATTTCTTGATCGTAAGGTGCAGCGCTCGTTCACGAGCGCGTCGGGACATCCGGCCGGCACGACAGCCTCAGTACAGGCTGTCTGGATCTCTCAGTGGAGAGTCTGCCTCGCCATGTCCTCAAACCTTTCTCCACGCGCGTGGGCGATCTTCCTGCTGGTGGTCGCCGCCGACGTGCTCGATCTGCTGAGCATCACGGTGACCAACGCGGCCGCCCCCACCATCGTGCGGGACCTCGGCGCCTCCTGGTCGCCGGCTCCCCGGCTCGTGACCTTCCGTATCGGACAGGGGGCGTTCGGCGGCCTGCTCATCCCTCAGGGGTTCGTCCTGCTGGAGCGGTCGCTGTTCGGCAACCGCGGCTTCGTGGCCGGTCTGGTCTTCGGCGCGCTGCTCTTCAGCACGGTCACAGCGGCCGCATCGCCTCCCACTTGCGCGTCGTCGTCTCGATCGGCGTGCTGCTGTTCGCCGTGGGAATCGTCGGTATGAGCGGAGTTCTGCCCTGCCTGCTCCTCACCCTGGCCGTCACCGCGGCATGCGCGATGAGCATCGCGCTGCTTCCGCGCCGGGGAGCGCCTGCCCACTGAGCCTTCCACGCATCCGCCGGAAGGCATTCGCATTCACATCCGTACCGATCACCGGAGTATTTCCATGATTCTCGTCACCGGAGGCCGCGGCGCGGTCGCCACCCACCTGCTGACCCTGCTGCTCGAGGCCGGCCGCCCCGTACGCGTGGGCTCCAGCAACCCCGGACAGCTACGGGTCCCCGACGGCGTCACGGCCGTCACCTGCAACCTGCGGGATCCCGCCACCTTCCCGGCCGCTCTCGCCGGCGTCACCGAGGTCTTCCTGTACGCCGAGGCTTCGCACATCGCCGAGTTCGTCGACGCCGCCGTCACGGCCGGGGTCGAGCACGTCGTCCTGCTGTCCTCCGCCAGCGTGCTGGACCCCGGCGCGGCCGGCAACCCGCTGGCCGCGTCCCACCTCGACGTCGAGACCGCACTGCTCGCCGCACCGCTCACCACCACGATCCTGCGCCCCGGCTCCTTCGCCGGCAACGCGGGCGCCTGGGCCTGGCCCGTCAGGGCCGGCCGCCCGGTGAGCCTGCCCTACCCGGGCTCCCACACCGACCCCGTCCACGAACAGGACCTCGCCGAAGTGGCTTTCACCGTGCTCACCGACCCGCGCCACCGGGGCCGGTGCCTCCACCTGACCGGCCCGGAGAGCCTCACGTTCAGCGATCAGATCGAGCGACTCGCCGAGATCACCGGCCGGCCGATCACCGTCAACCACGTCACCCCCGAGGAATGGAGGCAGGAGATGGCCGATTACATCCCCGGTCCTTACGCGGACGCCCTGCTCGACTACTGGCAGGCCAATGACGGCCGCCCCGTGCCCCTGACCGACACCGTCGAACAGGTCACCGGCCACGCTCCCCGCACCTTCGCCACTTGGGCCCGCGACCACGTCACGGACTTCGTCGGGTAGCACCTCCACAGCGGGCCGCCGGGGCGTGGGTCACCCGACCTCGCTCCGGCGCGTTCGCGCGGCCTTGAGCGTCACCGCCAGCATCACGATTCCGGCGGTGACGCCCAGCCCGTGCTGGACGACGGAAACGGCCGGATATTCGACGGCCGCGTAGCCGCCCGGCCGGAGGAGGGCCCACGGAAGCTTCCACGCCGCCCAGGCGAACAGCGAACCCGACGACGTGAAGGCCAACGCCATGGGGATCCACAGGGGCATCCTCGGCCGTCCCGCGGCGAGCGTCCGGATCGCGGCGGCGCCTATGACGGCCCAGAGCGCGGAGTTGCCGGCGAGCAGCCGTCCGTTGACGTCCATCAGGTCGCGGTGCGCGGGGGCGAGGCCGAGCGTTCCGCCCGCCGTCCAATACGTCCATAGGAGGGCCAGCGCCGCGACCAGGATGTACAGAGCTCGCAGACCGTATCGGCCGAGGGGCGAGGGAGGGCGGTCACCGACGCGTCCGAGGAACGCGGCCGGCCACCGTTCCCGCATGTAGATGGGGAGCGCTATGGCCAGCCCCAGGGCCATGCCCGCGAATCCGATACCGATGAAGACCAGTTCCCACGATGGGGCGGCATCCCCGCCGCCGGAGTCGCCGCCTCCCGCGCTGCCTCCGAGGACGGCGCTGAACAGCATGTAGGGGATCATCGGTATGAGGAATCCCGCTCCCATCCAGGCGAAGAAGACCAGCGGCGGCGCCGGGACGCGGCGGCCCCATCGTTGCGCGAGGACCAGCCCCAAAGCGATGCCGACGACCGACATGGTGACGGTGACCGCGTTCAGCAGGACCCAGTCGCCGTCGGTGAAGGTGGACGGCGCGTGCCCGAGCAGCGCCGCCACCACCCAGACGACCTTCACTGTGAGATAGAGCGACAGCGACAGTGCGGCGCCGTAGCCGGCCACCACGCGCGCCGCGGTCCATCCGGCTCCGACCTGGTCCGTCCCGACCGGTGTCGCGGTGCCCTTCACCGTTGTGTCCAACCCGTGTGCATGGTCGAGATCCTTCCGGCGAGCGCCGGCGCCGGCCTCCCCCGCGGGAACCACTCGGCTCCCCCGCATGGGGGAGCAGGTGAAGAGCCGCCGCGGGCCGTGTGAGACGATGATCGGCCCCGGGCGGTCGCGCCGGGGAGAACGGTGACGGGACGCCGACGAAGGGGCTCCACGGTATGGCTGTCATCCATCACACCACGCTGACGCCCAGCAAACTGGAGCTGCTCACGTCGTGGCTTCCCACCCAGCCCTGGTACGAAGGCGACGGGCGGCGGCCGGAGCTGGCGAAGGCCGGGGGCTTCCGGCTCGACGACCCGCGGGGCGAGGTCGGCATGGAGTTCATGGTGGTCACCGACGTGTCCGGTGACCGTCCCGTCTCCTATCACGTGCCGCTCACCTACCGAGGGGCGCCGCTGGAGGGGGCCGATCGCGCTCTCATCGGGACGACGGAACACGGCGTCCTGGGACGCCGGTGGATCTATGACGGCACCCACGATCCGGTCCTCGCCGCACAACTCCACGCCCTGTTCGTGGGGGACGTCGAGGCGCAGGATCAGAACGAGAGCGACACCCCCGACCCGTCGGTCACCAGAAGCTTCACGGGAGCCGCCGCGCCGGGCCCGATCCGGCCGACCGCCGTGGCCGACGCGCCGCACGCCACCGACATCGTCGCGGACGTCGCCACAGTGGACGGCACAGCGGACGCCACAGCGGACGCCACAGTGGACGGCGGCCGGGGCGGACGGCTGACCATGCGGGTGACCCGCGTCCTGCGGCCCGGCGAAGCGGACATCGCGGAGGTCTCCGGCGTCCTGGGTCACGTCGCGGCCGGTTGGCGGCTGCCGGACGGAGCCGAGGTCCGCGGCGTGTTCGCCGTCATCACGGACGCGCCCCGCTGATCCTGACCTCCGACGAGCCGTCTGGCCGCCGGGTGAGGCCTTCGGTGCTGGTGTCGTCGCCGTCGTGACAACCGGCCGCCGCGGGGGGAGGCGGTCAGGAACCCGGCGTCCTGACGCGTGTCGTGGCGGCGAGGGCCGTGGCCGCCGCGGACCGCAGGGCTGCGTCGTCGTCCTCCTCCGAGGCCCAGGCGACGTGCCCGTCCGGACGGATCAGTGCGGCGCGGACCCGCCGCCATCCGGCCCGGGACTCGACCGGCTCGTCCGCGCACACAGTGAGTCCCGGCGGCGTGGGCGGTTCCGGGGACGCGGTCACCCGGCCGGGCAGGGCGCGGCCCGCCCCCGTGAGGTCGAGGAACACGTAGCGCCCGGGGACGAGCAGCGCGAACAGCCCCGGCCCGCCGGACAGCCGCAGGTCCGGAGCCCGTGTCCCCACGAGCGGGTGATCATCGGCGCCCCGTCCGTACGACACGCCGATGCCGGACACCTGCTCCGCCAGGAAGCGGGAGAACTCCGGCACCCGCGCGATGGCGTCGTCCAGGACCGACCGCAGGGCGAGGGTCTCGGGCGCGAACGTCGTCATGAGCGCGGTCTGCCCCCGGGTCAGGCGCAGCGTGGCCGCGCCGACCGGATGCCGTTCCGCGTGGTAGCTGTCCAGCAGCCCGTCGGGAGCCCATCCCCGCACCGTGGCGGCCAGCTTCCAGCCGAGGTTCCACGCGTCCTGCACGCCGACGTTCAGGCCCATGCCCCCGGCCGGGTACAGGCGGTGCGCGGCGTCTCCGGCCAGGAGGACGCGGCCGCTGCGGTATCGGTCGGCGAGGCACGAGGCGGATCCCGTGCCGGACACCCAGACGGGGTCGTGCAGGCCGAAGTCGGTGCCGGCGACGGCCACGAGCCAGGCGCGCAGTTCCTTCTCCGCCGGCTGTCCCTCGGACCCGAGGACGCCTGCGCCGTCGACGCCCGCCACCCGGTGGAGGCCGGGGCCGATGGGCACGACCAGGACCTGACCGGCCTCGTTGGTCTTCTGGAAGTACGGCACCGCCGGGGGATCGTCGAGCGTCACGTCGGCGACCCAGGCGTACGCGGTGGAGCCGGTTCCCGGGAAGCCGATCCCGGCGGCCGAGCGGACCGCGCTGCCCGCTCCGTCACAGCCGACCAGGAACGCCGTCTCCATGGTGGAGGGCCCTCCCGGGCCCTCGGCCCGCACCACGACCCTGTTTGTCTCCTGGGTCGACGCGGTGAAGGCGTGCCCGCGCCGGACGTCCACCCCCAGGTCGCGGGCGTAGCCCTCCATCAGCTCCTCGACCTTCGGCTGCGCGAGCAGAAGGACGTACGGGAAAGGGGTGTCGAGCGTCCCGTAGTCCATCCGGTGGTCGAGGAGGCCGAAATGCGAGTCCGGCACCCGCCTGCCCTGCGTGACGAACGAATCGCCGACGCCGCGCGACGCCCACAGCTCCATCGTGCGGGGGTGGATCGTGAAGCCCTTGGAGTGCGGGTCGCGCTCCGCCCGCCTCTCCAGGACCGTGACCTCGACGCCCGCGAGACGTAACTCCGCCGCGAGCCACAGCCCGGTGGGGCCGCCTCCGACGATGACGACTTCTCCCATGTGCCTCTCCCGAGAACGATCCGCTGACCGTGATCTTCGGTGCGAGGACGGTGGACCGCGCGTGCAGCGCCCGACCCTCGTCGCCCCGTCATCCTCTCCCGGCGGAGGGGACGGCGCCAGCCGGCGAGGGCCCCGCTATCGGCGGGGCCGTCGCAGGACGCGGACCTGCCGGGGGGCCAGGGTCGTGTCCCGGGCCAGGGCGGGGCCGTGGAGGGGGTCGCCGGGGATCGCGGACAGGTCGACGTGCCGGTCCGTACGGTTGATCAGGAACCAGTAGTCGTCCGTTCCGTCGGTGCGGACGGCGACGTCGACCAGGCCGCGGGCCTCGGGCGGCAGCTCCGAGGTGACCTCGGCGGCGTCCAGCAGGTGAGGAAGGACGACCCCCAGACCCTCCGGGCCGAGCCGGGTGGAGACGTACGACGCCGAGCCCGCTCCCGTACGGCGCGTCGTGACGGCGGGGCGGCCCGCGTGGTCGCCGGTCTTGTACGTCGCCACGACCTCGGTCGCCGGGCCGGTGAGGTCGATCCGGTCGGTCCACAGGGTGCCGGTCACGCCGAGATCGAGGTCGACGGCCTCGCCGGCCGGCAGGGGGCCGAACTCCTCGATGCGGATGCCGAGCAGGTCGCGCAGGGCCCCGGGGTAGCCGCCGAGCCACACGTGATCGTCCTCGTCGACGACGCCGGAGAAGTAGGTGGTGACGAGGTGCCCGCCGGAGGCGACGTGGTCCTCCAGCCGCCGGGCCAGAGCGGCGGGCACGACGTGCAGGATCGGGGCCACGAGCAGCCGGTAGCCGCTGAGGTCGTCGTCCACGTGGACCACGTCCGCCCGGACCCCCGCGTCGAGGAACGCGGTGTACCAGTCGAGGGCCTCCTGGCGGTAGCGCAGCAGCGAGGTGGGATGGGAGTCGAGCTCTGCGGCCCACCAGGAGTCCCAGTCGAACACCACCGCCACGGGGGCGCGCAGCCGCCGGGTGCCCGCGACGGGCGCGAGGGCGGCCAGTGTGGCGCCCAGGTCGGCGACCGACCGGAACACGTCGCTGTCGGTGCCCGCGTGGGGGACCATCGCCGAGTGGTACTTCTCGGCTCCGCCCGCCGACTGCCGCCACTGGAAGAAGCAGACGGCGTCGGCGCCGTAGGCGACGTGGGTGAGCGAGTCACGGGCCATGCCGCCGGGCTTCTTGGCCAGGTTGACCGGCTGCCAGTTGACCGCGCTGGTGGAGTGCTCCATCAGGTACCACGGCCGGCCGCCGGCGAGCGAGCCGGTGAGGTTCGCCGAGAAGGACAGCTCGTCCTGGGCCTGGGGACCGGTCAGCAGGTAGTGGTCGTTGGAGACGAAGTCCACCTCGGCGGCCCAGTCGGCGTAGTCCATGCCCTTGGTCTCGCCCATGACCATGAAGTTCGTGGTCACGGGGATGTCCGGGGTCAGCTCGCGCAGGACGTCGCGTTCCGCGCGCAGGTAGTCCTTCAGCGCGTCGGAGGAGAAGCGCTTGAAGTCCAGCTGCTGCGTGGGGTTGGGGTAGGAGGCCGCCAGGCGCGGCGGCAGGATCTGCGCCCAGTCGCTGTAGCGCTGGGACCAGAACGAGGTCGCCCAGGCGCGGTTCAGCTCGTCCAGCGTGCCGTACCGTGCCCGCAGCCACTCACGGAAGGCGGCCGCGGCGTCGTCGGAGAAGTCGTAGACGTTGTGGCAGCCGAGTTCGTTGGAGATGTGCCAGGCGGCGAGGGCGGGGTGGCCGCCGTAGCGCTCGGCGAGGGCCCGGGTCAGCCGCAGCGCGTGCCGGCGGAAGACCGGCGAGGTCGGCCGCCAGTGCTGCCGCGCCCCCGGCCACACCGTGCGGCCCTGCTGGTCCACGGGGAGGATCTCCGGGTGATTCGCGCTCAGCCACGGCGGCGGCGAGGCCGTGGCCGTGGCCAGGTCGACCGCGATGCCATGGGCGTGCAGCAGGTCCATCGCCTCGTCGAGCCAGTCGAAGTCCCAGACGTCCTCGCTCGGCTGGATCCGCGCCCACGAGAAGATCGCCAAGGAGACGATGTTCACCCCGGCCGCCCGCATCGCGCGCATGTCCTCGTCCCAGACCTCCCGGGGCCACTGCTCGGGGTTGTAGTCGGCCCCGAACCCCAGGCGGGCCCGTCCGGGGTCGGACGGCCAGCGCACCCAACGGTGTCGGTCAGCGTTCACAACGGCTCCTTCCGATGATGGTTACGTGGTCTTCCATTGCTGGTCGGCGCCGCCGTCGCAGTCGTGGATCGTCGCCTGGGTCCCGTTGGTCCGGGAGTGGTGCGGTGGTGCGGCGCGGTGGAATCGGCGCGGTGGAATCGGCGCGGTGGAATCGGCGCGTGGCGCCGGGAACACGCGGGCCGACTCTGGGGCCGATGGTTTGGGACCGATGGCGTGGGGCTCGTCCTGCCGCCGCGCTCCCCGCGGAACGGCGGCAGCGATGGCGCCGGTGACCACGGTGACCGCTACTTGACGGTGAAGCCCTGCTCCTCGCCGTACTTGAGGGAGGCGTCCTGCCAGGCCTTCAGGCCGTCCTGCAGGGTGGTGGAGGAGGTGTACGCCTTGCCGACCGTGTCGTTGAAGATGCTGTTGGCGTAGACCTGGAAGGGCAGGTAGGACCAGCCGCTGACGACCTGCGAGGCGGACTCGGCGAGCACCTGGTTGACCTTCTGGCCGCCGAAGTAGGGGAACTCCTTGTCCTGGAACTTCGGGTCCTGCAGCTGGGCGGTGGTGGCGGGGAAGGCGCCGCCGTCGACCCGGGTCTGCACCCCCTCGTCGACGTTCGCGTACTTCAGGAAGGCGTAGGCGAGGTTCTTGCTGGCGCTGGCCTCGGGGATCGCCAGCGAGCTGCCGCCGTTCTCGGCGGTGGCCCTGCCTCCGGCCTCCCACTGCGGCATGGGCGCGACCTGCCACTTGCCCTCCCCGGCCTTGACCCCGGACTCGAGGTTGGCGGGCATCCAGGCGCCGATGACCAGGGTGGCGATGGTGCCGTCGCCCAGGCCCTTGTACCAGGCGTCGCTCCAGCTCGTGGCCGGCGCGAGCAGCTTGCCGTCGACCAGCTTCTGCCAGAGGGCGGTGAACTTCTGCGTGCCCGGCTCGGCGAAGTCGATCCCGACCGTGGTGCCGTCGACGGTGTACGGCTTGCCGCCCGCCTGCCAGATCATGCTGGTGGTGAAGCCCGCGTCACCGGTGTCGTTGGTGATGTACGCCTTCGGGTTCGCCTTGTGCAGCTTCTCGGCGTCGGCCGCGAACTCGTCCCAGGTGGTGGGCACCTTGAGGTCGTACTTGTCGAAGACCTCCTTGTTGTAGAACAGCGCCATCGGGCCGGAGTCCATGGGCAGGCCGTAGATGCCGTTGCCGACGTGCACGGAGCTCCACGGGCCGGGGGTGAAGGTGCCGTCCAGCTTGCCCGCGCCCAGGGCGCCGAGGTCGGCGACCGACTTGGCGAGGGCGAACTGCGGCAGGGCGTAGTACTCCACCTGGGCGACGTCCGGGACCCCCGAGCCGGCCTTGATCGCGTTCTGCAGGGCGGTGTACTGGTCGTTGCCGGTGCCGGCGTTGACGAGGTTGACCTTGACCTTCGGATACTTGGCCTGGAAGTCCGCGACGACCTGCTTGAGCGTCGGCTCCCACGCCCAGACGGTGATGGAGCCGCCCGTGTCGAGCGCCTTCTGGATGTCGGCGTCGGAGACGGCCGCGGACGCCGCGGGTGCGGCGGCCGCGTCGGCGCCCGAGGAGGAGCCGTCGTCTCCGGAGCCGCAGGCGCCGGCGGTGAGCGACACGGTCAGGGCCGTGCCCAGCAGGAGGGCGCGACGGCGGGTTATCGCCATGGGATGTGCCTTTCTGGGTTATCGGGGGAGACAGACGTCGGTGGGAGCGGCCATGCCGTGCCGGTCATGCCGTGCCGGATGTTCCTTGGCCGGTCATTCCTTGACGCTTCCGGCGGCCAGGCCCGACTGCCAGTAGCGCTGCAGCAGCAGGAACGCCGCGATCAGCGGGACGACGGTGAGCAGCGATCCGGTGATCACGAGGTTGAAGACGGCCTCGCCGCCCGCCGTGAGAGCCTGCTGGTTCCATTCCTTGAGGCCGACGGTGAGCGGATACCAGTCGGGGTCCTTCAGCATGATCAGCGGCAGGAAGTAGTTGTTCCAGGTCGCGACCACGTTGAAGAGCAGGACCGTGACCAGGCCGGGCGCGAGCAGCGGCAGGCTGATGCGGAAGAAGGTGCGGAACTCGCCCGAGCCGTCCACCCGCGCCGACTCGAGGATCTCCTTCGGGACGGCGTCGGTGGCGAAGGTCCACATCAGATACAGGCCGAACGGCGAGACCAGCGAAGGGATGAGGATCGCCCAGGGGGTGTCGGTCAGGCCCATCTTGGCGAACATCAGGAACGTGGGGACGGCGAGCGCGGTGCCGGGCACCGCCACCGCCCCGATCACCACGGCGAACACCGCCTTCTTGCCGGGGAAGTCGAACTTCGCCAGCCCGTAGCCGGCGAGCGTCGCCAGCAGGGTCGCGCCGCCCGCCCCGACGACCACGTACAGCAGGGTGTTGAGCAGCCAGCGGACGAAGATCCCGTCCTTGTAGGTGAAGGTCGTGCCGATGTTGTCGAACAGGGCGAAGTCGCCGTCGAACCACAGGCCGAAGGAGCCCAGCAGCCCCTCCTGGGTCTTGGTGGCGTTGATCACCAGCCACACCAGGGGGAGCAGCGTGTAGACGAGCATGAGCGCGGTCAGCACGGTCAGCGTCGCGCTGCGGCGGCCGGGCGCGGACCGGCGCCGCCGGACGACCAGGGGGCCCCGGGCCGCGACGGTCTTCGGGCGAGGCGCTCGGTCGGCGGTGGGGGTGGAGGTCGCCATGGCTCAGACCGCCTTCCGCATGCCGCGCAGCTGGACCAGGTAGGCGACGATCATCGTGATGATCCCCATGACGATGGCGACCGTCGCCGAGTAGTTGAACTGCTGGCCCGCGAAGGACAGCGAGTAGGCGTAGTAGTTCGGCGTGAAGTAGGTGGTGACCGAGTTCGGCGCGATCGTCTTGAGGATGCTCGGCTCGTTGAACAGCTGGAAGCTGCCGATGATCGAGAAGATCGTGGCGATCAGCAGCGCGCCGCGCAGGGCGGGCAGCTTGATCGCCCAGATGATCCGGAGCTGGCCGGCGCCGTCGAGCGCGGCGGCCTCGTACAGCGAGGGGTTCACCACCTTCAGCGCCGAGTAGAGGATCAGCATGTTGTAGCCCACGAACTCCCAGGTCACGATGTTGCCGATGGAGGCGAGGACCAGGTCGGGCGACAGCGGGTCGGGCAGCGAGAGCCCGAACGCCTCGTTGATGTTGCCGACCAGGCCGAACCTGGTGCCGTACATGAAGCCCCACATCAGCGCGGCGACGACCGCGGGCACCGCGTACGGCAGGAACACCGAGATCCGGAAGAACGCCGACCCGTACAGCCTGCCGCTGTCGATCGCGAGCGCGACCAGCAGCGCGAGGAACAACATGATCGGCACCTGGACGACCAGGAAGAGCGCGACGCGCCCGAACGCCGACCAGAACTGCGGGTCCTGCAGGACCTTGAGGTAGTTGTCGGCGCCGACGAAGGCGGTCCCGCCGATGAGCCGGGTGCGGAACAGGCTCAGGTAGATCGAGTACGCGATCGGGGCCAGGAAGACCAGCGCGAAGACCGCCATGAACGGCCCGACGAACTGCCAGCCCACCCATGACCGGCGTCTGGCGGCCAAGACCCCCCGAGCATCCGAATACCCTTCCGAGACCACCGGCTCGCTCCTCTCCGCGGCGTGGTTACCGGCCGTGACTCTCCCGCTCACGTGAACCTCACGATCATGTTTACGTGAACATCGCGAGCGAACGAGCGTGGCTCAGTTGTTGCGGAGGGTGATCTCTCGAGTCGCCGAGGTTATGTTTACGTAAACTTCTGCTGCGGTATGGTGGCACCCGTCCTACGAGAGGTCAAGGGCCCCCACGTCACGCGGTCGGATCGCGGCGTACGATCTCCGGCGACGGGGCGAGCAGGCGGGAGCGACACAGGAATGGATCCGGACGGCCCGGCCCGGCAGGTCCCGGCGCCGATGGGCGGCGCGCAGCGGGGTGGCTCGGGCATCCCGGGCGGGCGCCGCAAGCAGCGGGTCTCCATGGCCGACGTGGCCAGGCTCGCGGGCGTCTCGTCCCAGACCGTCTCCAGGGTCGCCAACGGCCACCCCGGCGTGGTCGGCGCGACCCGCGAGCAGGTGCTCGCGGCGATGCGGGAGCTGGGCTACCGCCCCAACAGCGCCGCCCGGGCGCTGCGCTACGGGCAGTTCAACACGATCGGCGTGATCCTCTTCGGGCTGGCCTCGACCGGCAACAGCCGCACCGTGGAGGCGATCGCCACCCACGCCGCGGCCGAGGGCTACGCGATCACGCTGATCCCCATCGGCATCCCCACCCAGGACAACGTGCTGGGCGCCTTCACCCGGATGGGTGAGCTGGCAGTCGACGCCGTCATCGTCATCATCGAGATCCACCTGCTCGACGCGGGCACGGTGACGCTTCCTCCCGGAGTCCACGTCGTCGTCGTGGACTCCGACGCCGGAGACCGCTACAGCGTCGTCGACACCGACCAGGCCGAAGGCGCCCGGCTCGCCGTACGCCACCTCCTCGACCTGGGGCACGAGACGGTCTGGCACGTCACCGGCCCGAAGGCGTCCTTCGCCGGCCAGCGCCGCGCGCAGGCGTGGCGCCTGGCCCTGGAGGAGGCGGGGCGTCCTGTGCCCCCGCCGCTGCACGGCGACTGGTCGGCCGAGTCGGGCTACGCCGCCGGGCTGGAGCTCGCGGGCGAACCCGGCTGCACGGCGGTGTTCGCCTCCAACGACCAGATGGCCCTCGGCCTGCTGCGCGCCTTCCACGAGCGGGGGCGGGCGGTCCCCGCCGACATCAGCGTGGTCGGCTTCGACGACATCCCCGACGCCTCCTGCTTCGTGCCTCCGCTGACGACCGTCCACCAGGACTTCGCCGAGGTCGGCAGGCGCTGTGTCCAGGGGGTCCTGCGGCAGATCCGCGAGGGCGGCGCATCCCAGCCCGGCACCGAGCTCGTCCCCACCCGCCTGGTCGTCCGCGAGAGCACGGCGCCGCCGCGCACCCGGCCGTGAGGCGGCATCCCGGGCAGGCCGAGCGTCATGTGGCCCTCCCGGCGGTCAGCGACGGCATGGCGGGGATCACGGCGGCGAGCCATCCGGCGGGGTCCGCGGTGAAGCGCGGCGCCGCCTGCGCCTCCCACCACGACCGCGCGGCGAGGATCGTCTCCGTCTGCCCCGTCCGGCCGTCCCGGTAGGCGACCTCGCGTTGCCCGGTCTCCCGGACGACGACGCGGCCCCGCTTCGCACCGGCCTCGTAGTCGTTCCAGTTGATGCCGTGGCCGGCCCACAGCATCTCCTGCATCTGGCCGGTGGACCTGCCGTGGAGCTCCCGGTGGGAGAACTTCGCCTGGGCGGCCATGGTGATGCTGTTGCGCACGCAGTCGTTCTGCCGCCACAGGAAATAGTTCGCGACTTCGAAAGGGTCGGCGAGGGTGAACGCGCGGGCGTCGAACATGGCACGCCGGCCGCCGCCGGTGACGTACGCCTTGTCGAACGTGATCGTCGCGATGCTCGCCGCCACGCTGACGATCTTTTGTGTCACGCCGCCGAACCACGGCTGCGAGGACGGGGTGGCGAAGTCGGTCATGAGGACGCTGCACTCGTCCGACTGGACGTACGCGAACACGCTGCCGGTGATCTCCTCGCACAAGGCCCTGCCGACCTCGTTCATGGCGTCCATGACCGCGCGGTCGAACGGCCGCCGGGCGTCGCGGAGGAAGGTGTGGAACGCCCGCCCGTCCACGCGGAGGATCGTGTACGCCCGGCGCGGCAGCACACTCCTGGTGACGTACTCGTACGCCTTCATGCGGTCGCCGAGCGCGGTCCTGTCGCTCATGCCGGTCTCTCCTTGGCCTCCGCCGCCTGCCCGGTCCCGGGGTGGGGTAGGGCATGCAGGATCTCACGCCACGGGGGAGGGGCCGCCACCGCTTATCGCCACCGAGGACGGAGGCCGGCATCCTTGAGGCCGGTGGGTCGGGAGGCGGCGCACCGGCCTCGCCGTCGGCCTGTTCAGCCGTCTACCTCTTCATCGGGGACCTGGAGCCTGCCCAGGAGCATGAGCAGGAGCTCGTCCACGATCTGGTCGCGGGTGGCGTCGACCCAGCCGACGGCCCAGTCGTGCATGAGCCCGTTGATCGCTCCGATGAACGCGGCGGCCGTGACGCGGAAGTCGCGCGGGGGAATCTCGCCGCGGCCGGCGGCGTCGTCCAGCTGCTCGCACAGGAAGTCGATCCATCGGGCGCGGCGGTCCAGGCGCTGGCGGTCGAGCCGGGGGCTGACGCCGATGATCTCCACGAACGCGATGCGGGTGTGGCGGGGGTCGGCGGTGGCCCCGGCGGCGTACGCGCGGAACAGCCGGGTGCAGCGGTCGATGGGCTCCAGGTGCCGCACCTGGGGCAGGACGTCGAGGACGGCCTGTTGGGCGGCGTCGTTGACGTACAGGTGCAGCTCGGCCAGCAGGTCCTCCAGGGTGTGGAACTCCTCGTAGAACTGGCGGCTGGACAGGCCCGCGGCCCGGCACACGTCCGTGATCCTCGTGGCGCGGTAGCCGGGGCCGGCGCCGAACAGGTCGAGGCCCGCCTTCAAGAAGCGCCCGCGACGCTCGGCCTGCCGCTCTGCCGCCGACCTGCCGCCGTACCGGCCCGCCGCCGGAGTGATCCTGCCCGCCACCGCGTCCTCCGCATCCGTAATGCATGAATTTTGGGCCTTGTCGCGGGCGTCAGACGTGCCTACTATCCAGTAACAAGTCTGAATATCGAAATGTTCAGACTTGCGGGGTCCGCGCGAAGGCGTGCGGACCCTTGGCCGGCCATGCTCGATCTCCGCCCACCTCCCACCCCCCGGAGGAAGAACATGCACGCTTCGGCCCTCGCACGCCTGCGCAGATCCCTGCTCGCCGCCGCCGTGGCGGTCGCCGGCGCCGTCGTCTGCGGCGTTCCCGCCGGTCCCGCGAGCGCCGCCGACGGACTGCGCGAGGTGATGTTCGTCGGCAACAACTGGGACGGCACCGCGGACGTCATCGAGTCGAGCGGGAGCTTCGCCAGGATCGGCCGGATCAACGTCATCCCCGACAAGGCCCGGCGGCTGGCCGAGATCTACCTCAACCCCATCAAGCTGGCCTTCTTCCTGGGCATCCGGCAGGGACCCGGCGAAGGGCACGACCAGTTCGTCGACGACATGTACGCCACCCCGGACGGCACCGCCATGGTCGTCTCCCGCCCGAGCTTCGCCGACGTGGTGTCGATCGACCTGGCCACTGGCGCTCTCAGATGGCGGTTCCCCGTCTCCGGCTTCCGCGCCGACCACATGGCCGTGTCGCCCGACGGCACCCGGGTCGCGGTGTCGGCCTCCACCTCCAACACCGTGCACGTCCTGGACATCAACACCGGCAGGCAGCTCGGCTCGTTCGGCACGGGGGACAAGCCGCACGAGAACATCTTCACCGGCGGCGGCAAATACATCTGGAACATGTCGATCGGCGAGGTCAACAACGACTTCGACAGCCCGTCGCAGGACTGGCTGAAGGGCGACCGCCACATCACGATCGCGGACGCCTCGACGTACAAGGTCGTCAGGACCATCGACATGCGCGACCGGCTGAACGCCTTCGGCCGCGGTGACCTGTCGGACGCGGTGCGGCCCGCCGTCTTCACCCCTGACGAGTCGAAGCTGTACTTCCAGCTCTCGTTCTTCAACGGCTTCGCCGAGTACGACACGGCCACCGACAAGATCACGCGGATCAAGACCCTGCCGAAGAACCCGGCCACCAGCGAGGACCGCACCACCTGGGTGAACGATTCCCGGCACCACGGGCTGTCGATCAACCCCGCCGGCGACAGGCTCTGCGTCGCCGCGACGATGGACGACTACGCCACCGTCGTCGACCGGGCCACGCTGCAGGAGGGTCCGCTGGTGAGCGCGTCCAAGCCCTATTGGGCCACCGTCAGCGGCGACGGACGGGCCTGCGTCATCTCCGAGAGCGGCGCCGATCGGGTCACCGCCATCGACTTCGCGACCGGGCAGAAGATCACCTCGGTGCCGGTCGGCGACCATCCGCAACGTGTCCGCATCGCCCGCATCCCGGCCGGTTGGACTCCTCCGGCCGCCGGCTGAACCCCCGGGAGTGCCGGGACGGGCCGCCCCGTCCCGGCATCACCGGACGCGCTCGCCCGGCCTTCGGATCCGTACCCGCTCGTCAGCCGGACGGCGACCACGACGGCCACCACGAGCGCGATCGCGACCACGACCGCGACCACCGAGGTCCGGCCGCCTACGAGCAGCGCGGCGGCCAGTGCGAAGGGGACCCCGGCCACGACCGCGGTGACCGCGGCGGGCGGGTGCAGCGGGCCCAATTGGGTGGAGTACGTCCCCCCTGCCGCGATCCAGCAGCCCACTCCCGCGATGACGACGAGGATGCCCCAGCCGATGCACCGGCCGGGTGTGGCGGTCATCGGCGACGCGTCCGCGGTCGACCGGGCCACCCCGGCCAGCACGCCGGCCGCGACGACCACGAGCAGAGGGACGGACAGCACGAGGCCGATCTCCCCCAGGATGAGCGTGCTGAGGATCCAGACAGGGGTCACGCACACGAGCAGCAGCGATCCGACGATCCACGCACCCGCGATCTGCGTCACCCGCATCGTCACGAGCAACGGCGGCTTGGGCGCGCCGGCCGGCGCCGATTCCGCATCCATGGTCATGTGACGACGATGCGGTCCTGATCACGAGCTGTCCAGCATGGGGGAGATCCTGCTGGTTCGGCCGACCGCCGTCCGGGTGCCCCTGCGGGAGCGCGCCCGCCTCAGGAGATGCGGGCACGCTCCATGGGGACTTCCGTGGAGACTCAGGCGTCGTCGTCCTCCAGTCGAATGGCCGCGGCAGGGCAGACGGCGGCGGCCTCGCGGACCGCGGTGTGCTGCTCCTCGGCGGGCTCGGCCTCCAGCAGGACGACGATGCCGTCCTCGTCGCGCTGGTCGAACACCTCCGGTGCGATCAGCACGCACTGCCCGGCGCCGCAGCACTTCGCCTCGTCGACGATGGCCTTCATGCCCATGTCCTCCTTGCCGATCGAGCCTTGTCTCCAGGGGTCACCAGCGGACCGGGACCTCGCGCAGGCCGCCGACGGCCAGCCCCTCCACGCGTTCCAGCTTCTCCACCGGCACGGCCAGCTCCAGCGTCGGCAGCCTGCGCAGCAGCACCTCCAGGACGACCTGCAGCTCGGTGCGGGCCAGCGCCTGCCCCAGGCAGGAGTGTGCGCCGGAGCCGAAGGCCAGGTGGGGGTTCGGGCTGCGGGTCAGGTCCATCTCGCCGGCGTTCTCGAACGCGGCCTCGTCACGGTTGGCGGCGGCCATGCTGCACACCACGGTCGTGCCGCGGGGCAGGACCGCGCCGCTGACCTCGGTCTCCACGTTGAGGTAGCGGGGCAGGCCGAAACCGGAGTTGGCGTCGAATCGGAGCGACTCCTCCACCGTGGTGCGGATCAGCGACGGGTCGGCCAGCAGCCGCTCCCACCGGGAGCGGTCGGCCAGCAGCATGGAGACCAGCTTTCCGATCATGTTGGCGGTGGTCTCGTGCCCGGCGACCAGCAGCGCCATGCCGGTGACCAGGATCTGGATGTCGGACAGCCCGCCGTCTTCCGGGCCGCCGGCCGTGATGAGCTCGCTCAGCAGGTCGTCGCCGGGCTCGGCGCGCTTGCCGGCGACGAGGTCGGACATGTACTGGAAGAACTCGGCCTGGGCGGCCTCGATTTCGGCCTTGCCGTAGCGGGTGAGGTTGAGCAGCGTGTCGGACCAGTAGGAGAACCGGTCCCGGTCGGAGGCGGGCACGCCGAGCATGTCGCAGATCACGTAGACCGGTAGGGGAAAGCCGAGGCCGGCCCTGAGGTCGCCCGGGGCGTCGCGCTTGACCATGTCGTCGATGAGATCCTCGGCGATCCGGATCATGGCGGGCCGCATGGCGTTCATGCGCTTGGCGGTGAACCACTTGCCGACCAGGCGCCGCCAGCGCTGGTGCTCCTCGCCGCTGTCGGGGATGATCGTCGCCATCTCGCCGCTGAACACCCCGCCGCCGTCCGCCGACAGCCGGGCCGCGTCGGGCGCGTTGAGCCGGCGGGTGAAGCGTGGGTCGGCCAGCACCTGCTTGACGTCCTCGTAGCGGGTCAGTAGCGTCGCCCGGTCGCCGCTGGGCAGCGTGACGTGGGCCACCGGGCATCGGGCACGCAACTCGGCCCACTCCGCGGGCGGGTCCAGCGCCGCGTCGTTCGGGATCGGGTAGCTCAGGACCTGCTCGTTGACACTCATTCGGCATCTCCTCTTATGGATGGTCGGTCGCCGTGCACCCCAGATCGGAAGGACGGCAGATCGGAAGGACGGCGCCCATCACGTATGCCCGGATTGGCGTGAAGGCCGGTCGTGCCGGTGCCCGTCTGCATGCAAACTCCCGGGCGTCTCAGGGGCGGATGCACTTCCCCGACCGCACCAGCCTCGCCCTGGCCGTGTTCGAGGACGGCGTCGCCGAGCTGGAGGCGCTGGCCGCCGAGCCCGGTGCGACGCTCGACGACCTGCTGACCCTGATCACGGAGCAGACCATCGCCTCGACCGCGTTCATCGAGATGGTCAGCGCGTACGGCGACGACCTGCGGATCATCGCCGTACGCGACCGCGTGGCCAAGGTGCTCGACGGCAAGCTCGCCGAGGCCCGAGGCCCGAGGCCCGAGGCCCGGCGCGCGGGACACGTCCGCGCGGACCTCACCACCGAGGACCTGATCCTGGCCGTCGGCATGTTCGCCGCGGTCCTCACCATGAGACCGGCGCCGGCCAGGCGCGTCGCCGCGGCACGGGCGTGGGCCCTGCTGCGCAAGGGCATGGACGCCTGACCGGGCGGTCCGGCGAGAACCGAGCGAACCCCACTCGGCCGCGCGGCGCGTAAGCGCATCTCCTAGGGACACGACAACGGGGAGGCGCATGGAGGACGGGTGGACTCGATCATCAACTGGCTCTGGGGCCTCTCGGGCACGGTGCTCTACGCGGTCGTGGCGGCGCTGGTCTTCGCTGAGGACGCGCTGTTCGTGGGGTTCGTCGTGCCGGGGGAGACGGCCGCCGTGCTGGGCGGCGTGCTCGCCGCCCAGGGCAGGCTGTCGGTGTACTGGCTGGGGCTCGTGGTGACGCTTGCCGCGATAGCCGGCGACAGCGCGGGCTACTTCATCGGCCGCCGCCTCGGCCCCGGCGTCCTCGACGTACGGGTTCTGCGCCGCCGCCGCGACCGCGTGGAGAGGGCCCAGGCGCTGATCCGCCGGTGGGGCCCTCAGGCGGTGTTCTTCGCTCGGTTCGCCGCGTTCCTCCGCGCATTGATGCCGACTCTGGCCGGGGTCTCGCGCATGAGCTACCGGCGGTTCTTCCTGTTCAACGTCCTGGGCGGGGTGCTCTGGGGAGTCGGTTACACCCTTCTGGGCTTCTTCGCCGGGGCGGCGTACGAGCAGGTGCGGTCGGCCGTCGGCGGTGTGGTCGCGGCCGTTCTCGCCGCGGTCGTCGTGACCGCCCTGGTCGTGTGGCGCGTCCGGCGGCACCGCAGGGGCTCCTGCGAGCACGGGAAGTCCGGCCACTGAGCCCCTGGCCGGGGGACCTACGGGCGGCGGCGCGGCTGATTGTCGGTGCCGTCTGACAGTCTGGCTCGCTCATCCGTGATCGCGTGAAGGGGGATCGCATGGCCGACTGGCGTGACGTCGCCGAATCGGCGCCGGAGTTCGCCGCCCTGGTCCGGGAGTCGTTCGAGTCGCACAAGCACAAGACCATCGCGACACTGCGTAAGGACGGTTCTCCGCGGGTCAGCGGCATCGAGGCCTACGTCGTCGGTGACGACCTGTGGTTCGGATCGATGCCTGGTGCCTTGAAGGCCCGCGACCTGCGGCGTGATCCGCGCTTCGCGCTGCACGGTCCTCCGGTTCTCCTCGGCGCCGGCGATTCCGCAGGCTCATCGGGAGGTGACACGAAGCTGTCCGGATATGCGGTCGAGGTCACCGACCGAGACCGGATCGCGCCGATGCTGGCCGCGCGCGGCTTCGGTCCCGATGCTTTCGGCGAGTCCCATTTCTTCACGGCCGACATCCGCGAGGTCGTGCTGACGCGGATCGAGGGGTCTGCCATGGTCATGGACCTCTGGCGGCCCGGGCAGGGACTCCGCCGCCTCGAGCGCGTCTAGCCAGGTGAGGAGGCGGGCGCCCGCCAGGCCGCCAGACGGGTTGCGTAGGCGGGTGCGGGCCCGTCCGGCGGACGGGCCCGCACGTGCCGCGGATTCCGGCTTTCGCACTCAGGCCGGAGCGATCTCATGGCCGAGCCGCTCTCGTGCCGGACCGAGAGGGGCTGGGGTCAGTCCTTGTTCGACTGCCGCCAGTCCCGTACGGCGTCGCAGATCTTGTCGAACACGGCCACCGGCGGGCCGACCAGCATGTTCGCGGTCGCGGACTCTCCGGCGCCCGGGTGGGGCCTGGTGGGCGAGATCGCCTCGGCGGCCCGGACCGCGCCGGCCATCCGGCGCAACCGCTCCGGGGACGTCTCCTGACGCAGCCGGGGGAACTCCTCCTGCTCCTCGTGCGTGGCGTGGTCGACGACCGCCTTCTCCAGGGCGGCGAGCCGGGTGTCGAACTCGGGGTGGTCGACGCCGAGGTCGTACAGGTCGGACAGGGCGTGCTTCGCCTCGTCCTCCTCGTGCAGCCGGGCCTCGACGACCTCGTCTCCCGCCTTCGACCGCGCCGACGGGTGCACGACCTGCTCCTCGGCGGCCTCGTGCACCGCCAGCAGCCGTACGAGGTCGTTGAACAGCTCACGCCTGCGCTCGCCCCGCGCGGCGGCGACCTCCGCGAACATGGTCTTGATCTGGTTGTGCTGCGCCAGCAGCAGGTCGATGACGTCCTGTTCTGTAGCAGTGGTCACTTTCGTCACCTTTCGACTCGGAGACTTCGACCGCCTGCCCGGCATCGGCTGCCCTACACCCGGACGTTCTCGTTGAGCCGAAGGGCGCCGTGATGCGTCATAGAGAGCATGAGGATTACGCGTATCGCGCTGCTGCCGCTGGCGGCCCTGTCCGTGCTGGCCGTCACCGCTCCCGCCGAGGCGGCCACGGCGCACAGGAAACTGCTGGTGGAGTTGCGGGAGGAGGGCGGATTCGCCGGGCTGCACAACCGGGTGGCCGTGTACACGGACGGCTGCGCCGTGCTGAGCCGTCGCACCGGACCCACGGTCCGCAAATGCCTGACCGCCGCGGAGTGGCGCGGCCTGCGCGGCTCGCTGAAGCACTTGCGGCTCGGGCGCTCCGAGTCCCAGCCGCCGGGGGCCGACTTCATCGCCTACCGATTGGCCTACAAGGGGCACCGGGCGACCCGGTACACCCTGCCCCCGACCTGGCAACCGGTCGTGAGCAGGATGGAGAAGGTCCTGGTCAAATACTGGGCGCCCAACTGACCATCTCGGCTCAGCTGCGCAGGTAGGAGGCGCCGTTCAGGTCGACGATCGTGCCGCTGGCCCACTCGGCGTCCGGTGACGCCAGGTAAAGGACGGCGGCCGCGATCTCCTCGGGCCTCGCCACTCGCCCGAACGGGCTCTGGGCGCGGATCTCGTCGCCGCGTGGCGCCTTGAGATGCTCGTCGGTCATGTCGGTCTCGACGAAGCCGGGCGCCACGGTCGCCACGGCGATGCCGAGAGGCGCCAGGGCGATGGCGAGCGACTGGCCCAGCGCGTTCAGGCCCGCCTTGCTGGCCCCATAGGCGGGACTGTCCGGTTCCCCGCGGAAGGCGCCGCGCGACGAGACGTTGACGATCCTGCCGCCCGGAGCCATGTGCCGTACGGCGTTCCAGATGACGTTGGCCGGTCCGACGAGATTGACGGCCAGCGTCTCGCGCCACACCGTCTGCCACTCCTCGTATGAGGTCTCCGTGATCGGGTGGTGCACGAAGACCCCGGCGTTGTTGACCAGCACGTCGATGCCCCCGAGTGCGGCCGCGGCCTCCTCGACCATGCGCCGCGCGTCGGCGGGATCGGCGACGTCGGCCTGGACGACGGCGTGGCCCTCTCCCGGCAGTTCGGCACGGACCCGTTCGGCCAGGTCGGGGGAGCCGCGGTGATGGATCGCGACGCGGTCGCCGGCGGCGGCGAAGGCCGCCGCGATCGCCCGTCCGATCCCGCGCGACGCGCCGGTGACGAGGACTGCTCGCTCACTCACAGGGGGAGACTATCGTCCCTTTCGTCCGGTCACGGCTCCTGGCCGAGGGTGCGTACGGCGACCTCGAGCCGGGAGGCGAGCTCGGCCACGCTGGTGCCGTACGTCTCGACCACGGTGACGCCCCCGCGGTCGATGTGGAAGACGGCCAGGTCGGTGTAGAGGCGGCTCACGCAGGCCAGCCCAGTGAGCGGGTAGGTGCATTCGGGAACGAGCTTGGGCGTGCCGTCCTTGGTGAACAGCGTCATCATGACGAACACCTGCTTGGCGCCGGTGGCCAGGTCCATGGCGCCGCCGACGGCGGGGATGGCGTCGGGAGCGCCGGTGTGCCAGTTGGCCAGGTCGCCGCGTTCGGAGACCTGGAAGGCGCCGAGCACGCACACGTCGAGGTGGCCGCCGCGCATCATCGCGAAGGAGTCGGCGTGGTGGAAGTAGGAGGCGCCCGGCAGCTCGGTGACGGGCATCTTGCCGGCGTTGGTCAGATCAGGGTCGATCTCGTCGCCGTGGGCGGCGGGCCCCATGCCGAGCATGCCGTTCTCGGTGTGCAGGACGACCCCGGAGCCGGCCGGGAGGTGGTCGGCGACCGTCGTCGGCTGGCCGATGCCGAGGTTCACGAAGGCACCGGGCGGGATGTCCCGGGCGACGAGGGCGGCGAGTTCGTCGCGGCCGAGCGGGCCGCGGCCGAGATGTTCGACGGTCTTCGCAGTGGTTGTCGCAGTGGTTTTCACGACGTCGCCTCCGTCGCGCTCAGGTCCAGGATCCGGTCGACGTAGATGCAGGGGGTGACCACGGCCTCGGGGTCCAGTTCGCCGGTCTCGACGACGTGGTGCACCTGCGCGATCGTCAGCGTCGCGGCGGTCGCCATGACGGGCCCGAAGTTGCGCGCGGTCTTGCGGTAAACGAGGTTGCCCATCCGATCGCCGACGTGGGCGCTGATGAGGGCGACGTCGCCCTTGATCGGATATTCCAGCACATGGTCGCGGCCGTCGATGGTGCGCGTCTCCTTGCCCTCGGCCAGCGGCGTGCCGACTCCGGTGGGGCAGTAGAAGGCGCCGATGCCGGCCCCGGCCGCGCGCATGCGCTCGGCCAGGGTGCCCTGCGGGACGACCTCCAGCTCGATCTTCCCCGCACGGTAGAGGCCGTCGAAGACCCACGAGTCGCTCTGGCGGGGAAACGAGCAGATCATCTTGCGTACCCGCCCGGCGGCGAGCAGCGCCGCCAGGCCGGTGTCGCCGTTGCCCGCGTTGTTGCTGACCACCGTCAGGTCGGTCGCGCCCTGCCGGATCAGCGCGTCGATGAGCCGTACGGGCATGCCGGCCATCCCGAAGCCGCCGATCAGGACGGTGGAGCCGTCCGTAATGCCCGCGACCGCCTCGCCGGGGTCGGTGAACACGGCGGTCATGACGCGCTCACGTTCTCGAGCACGACGGCCAGCCCCTGGCCGACGCCGATGCAGATCGCGGCCACGCCCCACCGCTGGCGCCGTTCGCGCAGCACGTGGGCGAGCGTGCCGAGGACGCGGCCGCCGGAGGCGCCCAGGGGATGGCCGATGGCGATGGCGCCGCCCCTGGTGTTGACGATCGCGGGATCGATCTTCCAGGCGTCGAGGCATACCAGCGACTGGACGGCGAACGCCTCGTTCAGCTCGACGGCGCCGACGTCGTCCCAGCCGATGCCGGCCCGGCGCAGCGCCTGGTTGGCGGCCTCGACCGGCGCGTAGCCGAACATCTGGGGTTCGAGCGCGCAGGCCCCGCGACCGGCGACACGGGCGATCGGGTCGGCGCCGATCCGGTCCGCGGCGGCCTGCGAGCCGAGCACGACCGCGGAGGCGCCGTCGTTCAGCGGGGAGGCGTTGCCGGCCGTGATGGTGCCGTCGGGGCGGAAGGCCGGTTTCAGCCCGGCGAGGATCTCCGGTGTCGAGCCGGGCCTGATGCCCTCGTCCCGCGCCAGGCCGGCGTCCTCGACCGGGACGACCAGGTCGTCGTAGAAGCCGTCGTTCCAGGCCGCGTCGGCCAGCACGTGGGACCGCGCGGCGAAGGCGTCCTGCCGCTCGCGCGAGACGCCGAACCTCTCGCCGAGCTGCTCGTTGGCCTCGCCGAGGGAGACCGTCCACTCCTTCGGCATGCGCGGGTTCACCAGCCGCCAGCCGAGGGTGGTGGAGACCGCGGTCACGTCCCCGGCGGGGAAGGCCCGGGAGGGTTTGGGCAGCACCCACGGGGCCCGCGTCATCGACTCCGCGCCACCGATGACGACGACGTCGGCGTCGCCGCTCTCGACGGTCCGCGAGCCGATCATGGCGGCGTCCAGGCTCGACCCGCACAGCCGGTTCACCGTGGTGGCCGGCACGGTCACCGGCAGCCCGGCCAGCAGCACGGCCATCCGGCCCACGTTGCGGTTGTCCTCACCCGCGCCGTTGGCGTTGCCCCACACCACGTCGCCGATCTCCGCCGGGTCCAGCCGGGGGAGCTTTGCCAGGACGCCGCGCAACGCGGTGGCCGCCAGGTCGTCCGGACGGACGCCCGCGAGCGCGCCGTTGAACCTGCCGAACGGCGTACGCGCCGCGGCGTAGACGAAGGCCGAGCCCATGACGTTCCCTTCTTGTTCGCTATGCGAACGTAGGTTCATTTTGCGAACACGATGAGCATAGTCCATACCGTCGACGCGCGGCCGGTGCGTCCGCGGCCGGACCGGCGGCGGTCAGGGCTCCGGACAGTGCGGACGCCCCGGAAGTTCGCCGTGGGCGCGGCCGTCGCACTGACCGTGCTGATCGCGCAGCCGTCGATCGCCCAGCCCGCCGATGCCGCGACGACCTACAGCAGTCCGTGCCAGGGGATCCGCGGTTGCCTGGGAGAGATGCAGAGCGGCGAGGGATGGATGATCGAGACCCCTGTGAAGAACTGGAACCGGGTGGCCTACCAGTTCAAGCACCTGAAGAAGAGCGAGAAGAGGGTGCGCGCTCACGAGTACCCGCGCCTGACCATGTGGATCAATGATCCGAACAGCAAAGCTGCGGCTGCGGACCGGCTGCTGGAGAGCGAGGTCACCTCGGCGGCCTTCCGCTTAGGCCTACCGGCACCGCCTGGGCAGGGACGAGACCGCGCGCGACGCCTTCGATCAGGCGCGGGCCCGGCAGGCGGCAAGAGAGGAGGCAATGGGCGCCGGGGTGTGCCTGCTCGGGATGTTCGTAACCATCACCGTGCTCGACGCCACGAACCTGCCACAGGCCGTAGCCGCGACCGAGGCGGCCGCCGAGTCGTCCAAGGTCCGCCTGCGGCTGCTGATCGGGATCCCAGGCCGCAGGCTTCGCTGCGACTTTGCCCTGTGGCATCTGTCCACCCATCCTGGTCCGGCGCTGATGGTGTGCACGCGGCGGCGTGGACGTCCATGACACCATGACGGGGTGATCTCCGCTGACGAGCTCGTCGGCCGGCGGCTTGAGCAGGTGACGCTGTCGTTGCACGCGCACTCGATCGCTGACGAGCCCTCGCTGGTGCACATGTGGCTTCACATGGGCGGCCTGGGCCCCGTCCGCTTCCATACAGCGCCGGACGACTCGATCGAACTGGCCCTTGATCAACCATACGGTGACTACGACATGGACGAGTACGGCCGGGTCGTCGTCGCTCCCGCCCCGTCGGCCTTCCTGATAAGCGGTTTCCTTGGCCAATCGATCCGAGCGGTGAGGCACATCGTGGATCGACACCTCGATGCGGAAATCGGACTTCTGCTGGAGTTCGATCGCGGCCGGGTGCGCGTCCTCAACCTTGCGGACGAGTTGGTCGTCACCGATGCTCTGCCGGACGGAGTCAGCGCCCGCTGACACAGCGATCGCAATAGCGGCCGTGGAGGCGAAGGACAACCTGCAGCGCATGCTGGTGAGCATCCCGCTAACTGACAACGAGCGCGGCGCAGTGGAGGACGGCAAGATGGCTTTCGATCAGCTCCTTCAGCGCCTCGCGGACGTCGCCACTCCCGCCGCTCAACCGCCCGTGAGCTCCGCGCCGCGCCTGGCAGATCGCTGCTGCTGATCGTCACATCATTCCCTGGACGACCCGATCGAAAGTCCTGCTGACATGCGCCCCACCCTCTACACCCTTGACAGCCCAGATCTCGGGCGGTTGAGCATCATGGCCAAACCCCGCGGCGGAGATTGGCTACACGATGAGATGACCGCGCTGAGATCCGAGGGCGTCGACGTCTTGGTCTGCGCGCTCACCCCGCCCGAACTTCAGGAAACCGGCCTCGGCGCAGAGGCGCAGGCTGCCCGTGAGGCCGGTCTGCACTTCGTCGCGATGCCCGTCCCCGACCGCGATGTCCCCGATCTGCCCACGGTCCTGCCCGCTCTCCGGGAACTCGCCGAACGGCTGCATGTCGGCGCCCATGTCGTCACGCACTGCCGCTTCGGCATCGGCCGCGCCTCCCTGCTCGCTGCAGCCCTCCTGATCCTCAACGGCGTCACCCCGGACACGGCATGGCAGCAGCTCCAGCACGCTCGAGGACTTCCCGTCCCCGACACGGTCGAGCAACGGGAGTGGACCACCGCGCTGCTCAAGCACCCCCCGCTTGGCAGATCAGATTCCACATGATGACGTCATTGACGTGCCCTTCGACCTTCCCGGAGCTGTGAGGCAAGGTCAGGCCGGCTTTGGCGGCGTCGAAAGCGCGCGCAGCCCTGTGACAACCTCCCGCTCGGTGACTCCATCCAAGGTTCGCCGAGGTTACCGAGGCAGAGCCGGCTCACGTCACGATCCGAGCAACCCTCCTTTGACGCAGTGCAGGCATCGACCCGATGCGGAGGCATGTCGTGTCCCGCCTCCTCGATGCCGCCCAAGCTGGCCGTCGGCGGCGGGAGTTCGCGGTGAGGGCGAAGCTGTATCACGGTAGCTGGAGGAGTACGCCGCCCAGACTGGAGCCGCCGACGAGGCGCTGCTGCAGTGGGAGACGGCGCGCCGGCTGTCGGAACGCAGTGAGGCCTACCAGGAGCTCCTCGCCCGGACCGTCAGGGACGAACTGGCCGTCGCCCAGATCGCCGGGCTGACAGAGGAGGCGCGCAGGGTGGAGGAGGTGCTGCGCGCCAGCGTGCGCCGTGCGCGCAGAGTGAGGCTCGCCCTGGCTCCGGAATCCACGGCCAACGGGCTGGCGGAGGCGAGCTGATGCCGTGGGGTGAGCGAGGGGCTGGCCGCCGTCGCGGACCGGATGGCTCGGTATCTCCCTTCTCGTTTGGCGCCAACGGGCTTCGTTTGCGCTCGTGCTCCCCAGCACGAGACGGACAACGGGTACTGCGTCATGCGCCCGCTGCCGGAACAGATTCTTCAGAGCTGAAGGAGCGACGGGATGGCGTAGAGGAGGAACCAGGCCAGGGCGGCGATCCAGGGGAACTTCATGTAGGTCTTCTTCTCGCGCGCCTCGTGTTCGCCGTTGTCCTTGTAGCCGGCGAGGGCATCCTGCAGACGTCGTAGAGATCGCCGGTAGGAGGGGTAGCCGGTGATCATGCCGAGAACGGATCCACCGAAGTGAAGAGAGCCGATCACTTCATCGTCGTCCAGTACGACGACGATTCCGCTGCCTAGAACGATGTCTTTGACGTGGGACCAGGGGATCTCATGCACGATGAGAAAATTGTCGACGAATAAGGCCGCCGGCGTCGCCCGGATCTTTGAGTGCCATGCGATCAACCAGACCACAAATGTGCAGGCCCCCAAGACGAAGGAGAAGAAGAGCGCACTTGCGAGGTCATGTATGACGGCGCCGCTCATTATCACGGCGAGGCCCGCCAACAGCAGGGCTCCCCCGACAACGCCCATCAGGATGATTGCGGTCGGTTTCCTCGCGACCACCTGCCCACTTCGACTTTCACTCATTGAGCCAGCTCTCTCCCAGGTATTGGGTTCCGGTCGACGGCGCTGCCGTCTCGGCGTTGATGAGGAGGTTTTCGGCAGTGATACCGAGAGCCAGTCGGGAGCCGTGGGCCGGGCCGGCCTGCCTCGCGGCGCCGTTCGCTCCCATGCCGACCCTGGTCCACGGACTGGCGAACCACCCCTTGGTGGGACTCCACCCTTCTCGCACGCCTACCCGGCGCCCCGCCGTCGTCACCTTCCAGCCAGCGGTCAGGCCCTTTCCGACATAGCCGAGGCCGACAGAGGTGGCGACATCCCATGCGAGGGTCTTTACCGCGTGGCTGTCAAAGGCGTCGCCTGCTTTGAAGGCGTTGCGCGCGTAGTTGAGACCCGCGATGCCCACCCCTACAAGAGCGCATGTTCCCGCGGATGCGACGATACATATTCCCAGGCCGACGATCGACATGGTCGTGCTGATGGTATCCCAGTGGTCTCCCACCCAGTTGAAGGCCTTGCTCAGCCAGCTCTGGTTCCGGGCGGTTCGCTGGGCGGCGGCCTGGGCCGCAGCGGCCTTGGCTGCCGCCGCCTGGGCGGCCTGTCTCTTGGCGATGAGAGCGCTGATCTGGGGTTGCATGGCCTTGTAGGCCGCGCTGTAGTGCCGGTACTCGGCCCGTGCTCGTTTGGACTGGAAGGGCGCCTTGACCGGGTGGAAGCCGGTGAGGTTCTTGTGCGCACCGTTGAACAGCCGGGTGCGGATGCGCCAGCACTTGGCGTCGCATCGTCCGGGCCGCAGGCCGTCCGGGTCCGACAGGGTGACGGGGTTGTTGTCGCTGTAGGCGTAGCCGTTCATCTGCTGCGGATCGTCGGTGTCGATAACCGGGTCGACGCTGAGGAACCGGCCGGTGGTGGGGTCGTACTCACGGGCGCCGAGGTGGGTGAGACCGGTCGACGGGTCCATGGCGCCGCCGACGAAGCCGCGTTCGCCGGGCCATGAGGCGGGAGCCGCACCTCGCTGGTTGCCGAACGGGTCGATGCGGCGCAGCGTGACGGTCTGGGTCGAGTCGCTGATCGCCACGGTGTTGGTGTCGTGGTGGTCGGAGGCGAGCCAGGTCAGCCCGGTCTTGCCGCGGGTGGCCACCACGTCGTCGCCGTGGGTGTAGTAGCGGGTGCAGGACAGCGCCTGGGTGGCGGCGTCCAGGCGCACCTCCTGGCCCGGCAGGTAGAGGGTCGTTCCGGTGGGGTCGCGGCGGATCAGCCTGTCGCCGTCGGCGTCATAGAGGAAGCTGGTGGTCGCGCCGCCGTCGGTGACTTTGGCGAGGTGTCCCTCGCTGTCCCATTCGAGGGTGGCGGTTTTGCGGCTGATGGTGTTGCCGGTTTGGTCGTAGGTGTAGGCGTCGGTGGTGCCATCGGAGGTGGCGACGGAGGTGACGGTGTGCGGCTGCGGCCGGCCCGGGGCCGGGTAGGTGGAGGTGCGGGTGATGTCTCCGCTGCCGGCGTGCCGCACCTCTTTGGTGCGGTTGCCGGTGAGGTCGTAGCTGTAGGACGACCAGTAGGGCGCCGGGCCGCCGAGGACGGACGGGCCCGGGGTGGAGGCGCAGCCCTCGCTGCCCTGGGCCCACGCCTCGGTCAGCCGTTGGAGGTAGTCATAGGTGAAGCACTGGACGTCGGGCGTCTGCCCGGTGGGCTTGTCGGCGATGGAGGTGACGTCGCCGGCCGGGTCGTAGGCGTAGTTGACGTCCGCGACCTGCGCGGGTGCCGTCTCTTTCTGGGTGAGCTCCCGGCTGAGCCGGTTGGTGCCCTCGTCGTAGTAGAAGTACCGCTGGACGCGTTTTCCGGTGCCGGCCTGCTGCGTCCACCACAGCGGCTGGCCGAGCTTGGAGTACTGCGTGGCGGTGACGTAGGTGGACAGGCCGCGGGTGGTCGTCGGCTGGCCGAGTTCGTCGTAGCCGTAGGTCATCACCTCGCGGGGGAACCCGCCCGCCGCGGGTACGCCTTGGGACGCGAGGGTGCCGTCGGTGTTGTACGTGGAGCCGTACTGGTAGGTGCCGGCGAGTTTGCCCTCCACGGCGGGAATGGTGACGGTGGTCGATGTCGCCCGGTACGCCTCGTCGTAGGAGTTCACCTCCGTGCGGTAGGCGTTGGTCCCCGCGTACCGGATGGAGGCGACGAGCTGTCCCTTCACCGTGGTGCCGTTGACCAGTGTGTCGTAGGTCCACTCGGCGAGTTTGGTCCCGGAGGTGGAACCGTCGTACAGGCCGGTCTTGCGGTCCAGCACGTCGTAGGTGTAGGCGAGGGTTCTGCCCCGGGCGTCGGTGGTGCTGACGAGCCGGTCCAGGTCGTCGTAGGTGGAGGTGGTGGTTCCCTTGTCGGGGTCGTCGTCCTTGATCTTTCGTCCGCGCAGGTCGTAGGTGTACTTCCAGGTGTTGCCGGCCGGGTCGGTGACCGTGGCGACCTTGCCTGCGGGGGTGTAGGTGTACCGGGTGGCGTCGTAGGCGCCGGTTACGGCGCCACCGCGGTACTGGCGTAGCTCGGTGGTGCGGTCTCGTGCGTCGGTGTAGGTCGTCGTGGGGGTGGCCCCGATGGGCGGAGTCACGTCGACGTGGTCGCCGCCGTACGCGGTCGTGGTGCGCCACTTCTCGGTGCCGCGCACCCGGAAGGCGGCGGTCGTGACGCGTCCCGCGCCGTCGTAGGTGCTGACCGTCTGTCCCGGAACGTCGTCGTCGTTCCCCGGGATCCACAGGCTGGTGGCCGGCGCCTGGTCGTTGTAGTACTCCTGGTTCTCCTTCACCACCAGTCCACGGCTGTCGTAGACCTTGTCGGTGATCACGCGTCCGCCGCCGGGCGCGGGGGCCTGGGTCTGCCGCTCGCGCAGCAGACCGTCGTACAGCGTCTGGCTGACGTTGTAGCCGGCGTCGTTGCGCAGGGTCTTGGTGGTGACGGCGACCGGACCGTCGGTCCTGATGAGGTAGGAGTACTGGCTGTTGGGCGAGGAGGGGTTGGCGGACCTGGGGTGGCTGGGCAGCCAGACCTGGCTGGTGCGGCCGAGCGGGTCGTAGGTCACGTCGGTGCGTTTGCCGTTGGGGTCGACGACGGCCGTGGTGGCGCCCCAGGCGGGGTCAAGTTCGGTGGTGGTGACGTGACCGGCGGGATTGGTCACGACGGTCTTGGTGACCGGGCCGCCCGTGGCCGGGGTGTAGGCGGTGGTCGTTTTGTGGTTCGCCGCGTCGGCGACCTGTGTGGGCCTGCCGTACACGTCGTAGGTGGTGGCGGCGTCGGTGACGTACTGGGGGGAGCCGTTCCATCCCGCGAGCTTCTGGGTGAGGGTGACGTCGCCCTTGGTCGGCGCGGCCCCGTACGCCTGGCCGTCGTAGGAGTTGCGGGTGTCGGAGATCAGGTCCTTGGACCGGTCCGGGGTCGCGTCGCAGGCGACGGAGACCGTCTCCTCCCGCGCCGGTTTGTCGATCATCCACGCCTGGTCGTTGCGGGCGTAGGTGGTGCGGATGCACTGGTCGTCGGCTGGGGTGGAGACGTCGCCGAGGTCGCTGACCTCGATCTCCTGGCCGTCGTCGTCGTAGGAGGTGTCGACCTCGGTGCGGCGGTAGCCGCCCGCCGACAGGGCGGTGCGGGTGCGGGTCTTAGCAGTGTCGACCATGTACGCCTTGGTCGTGCCCCAGGAGCGCGTCCGGGTGGCGGTCGGTCCCCGGGTCCAGGGGTCGTTGATGGTGCCCTCGACGACCGCGCCGCCCGCGCCGTTGTAGGTGATCTCTTCCCGGGCGAACCCTTCGAGCCACGGCTTGTCGTCCATGGTGGTGCCCTCGGAGTCGGTGACGGTGGCCGAGCGGGTGCCGGTGGAGGTCTTGTCGCCGTCCATGCCGCGGAAGTAGAGCGTCTCCTCCTGCGACCGCTGACCGGAGGGGTCACCGGTGTAGACGCGGACCTTCTGGTAGCCGCGCCACTGCGACCATGTCCGGTACTTGTCCTTGGTCAGTCCGTCGTCGTCGTCATAGTGCCAGGCCGGGGCTCCGACGTACTCGTAGCTTGTGGTCAGGAAGGGGGCGCCCCCGGTCCGGTCCACCTCGTCGACCTGGGTCACCACGTACTTGTGGAACCAGTCGCGGATGGGGTCGCTGGCGCCGTCCGGCGTCCAGTACTGGGGAAAGCACCGTTTCCCGTTGGCGTCCGGCGCGGGGGTGTGCCCGGCGACGCACTCGGGCTCGGAATAGCCGACCGAGATCTGGCCGCCGGTCTCGTTGTAGATGGCGGAGATCCGGCGCTTGGTGAAGGGAGGCAGGCCTTCCTGGCCGTCGACCCGGTTCGCCATCTGCACGCCGTCGAAGGTGACCGCGGGAAGCGACAGGCTGCCTCCGTTCTTGCCGGTCTGTTGGACCGACTCCAGCCACAGGGCGGGGTCGGTGCCGTCTCCGGGTGCGGGGAAGGCGTGCGTGAAGGTCCAGCTGTCCACGTCCTTGCCACCGGCCTGAGTCGTGACCGAGGTCAGCCTTCTGCGGCTCCAGAAGGTCGGGGCATACCGGTTGGTGCAGCTATCGCCGGAGGCGCAGTTCTGGTCCACCGGCACATCGGGCCAGTGGGAGGCGTTGGCGGTGGTGAACTTGGCGTCGGTGCAGTCGAAGGTGCCGGTCGGCAGGCAGCGCTCCGAGGTGACGAAGCTCACCCGGGCCGGTGGCGCCGTGAACAGGGAGTCGGACCGCTGCCCGTAGTCGATGTGGTCGAGATAGCCGCCCCTGGTATAGGCGACGGGACTCGTGGCCTTCATGTTGAGGCCGTAGTAGTTGGTCTCGCGCTTGTACCAGTAGGCGGCCGCGGTGCCGTGGGGGTCCACGACGTAGTCGAGGTTCCATCGCCATGCCTGCTGGCACCAGGAGGAGGCGTAGGCGGAGCCGTGGCACGGCTCGCCGGCGTCGTCGCCGAAGACTGGCACCGTCCAGGTGGAGTCGGTCACGGCCTTGCCGCTCGCCCAGCCGGGCAGCCGGTTGAGGCCGAAGTAGTACTGGGTGCCGTCGGTGGTGGTGATCTTCCAGTGCTCGCCGTCGTCGTCGCCGTTGGCGGCGCCGGTCAGCCGCTCCACCTTGGTGGCGTCGTCGTTCTTCATGTGCCAGGTGCCGGTGGCGTCGTCGCGGACCAGTTCGTTCGTGGCGCCGCCGAGCGACACAGTCGCGTTGTCGGTGCCCCAGCATTGGTCGCCGGTGGACGGCGTGACGCCGTCGTCGGTGCACGGCTTGTAGCGACGCTCGACGAAGCCGCCGACGGACATGTCCCAGCCCTCGCCGATCCACGAGCTCTGGTTGTTGGTCGAGGCGGTGCGTCCGTCGACGCTCCCGGAGGAGTAGCTCAGCTCCATCTCCGGTTCGGGGCCGCCGAGGCCGGGCGGGGTTCGCAGCGGGTAGGTCCAGGTGAACTCTCCCGTCCGGTCGCCGCCGTCCCAGGTGCCGGAGGCGGACAGCGGGGTGGAGGTGAAGTCGCCCGAGCCTCCCGACGGGGCCGCGGTAAGCGCGTATATCGGTGCGTCGCCCGCCGCGGTGACCTGCGCGGTGATGGTCTCGCCCGCGGTGTCGTTGCTGCTCGGCACCGCCGTCGCCGTACGGCATTCGGGGTGGTCCGGGGTGGTTGCGGCGCAGGTGGGAAGCTGGACGAGCCTCAGCCGGGAGGCCCAATCGCCGCCGCCGGCGCCGGAGAAGCCCTTGTAGTCCAGACGCAGCGTCATCGGCGCCGCCGCTGGCTGGTCGTCGCGCCGGACCCGGATGAGCAGGCCGTCGAGCCCTGCCGCTGCGGCGGCCTGGCGGTCCAGCACCTGCACGTCGACCTTTCCCGGGGAGGTCTGCCCGGCGGGTCCGATCGTGACGGGGAGATCTCCGGCCAGGAGATCCTTTGTGGCGGTGGGGTCGCCGGAGGCCGAGCCCGGCCGTGGCCAGGTGACCGCCCGCGGCGGCACGGCCCTCCGCTCCGGATCGGCCTTGCGGGCTCGCAGGGGGGCGGGGTGCCCGTTCACCGAGGCCGTGTCCTTCGGCTTGGCCGGGTCGGCGGCCGCCAGGACTTCGGGCACGCCCTGGACCAGGGTCAGGGCCATGGCCAGCGCGAGCGGTGCAGACAAGCGGACAGCCCAGCGGGGCAGCATGGAAGTGCGGGGGGTCACGAGAGGCCTCCGGGCCGGGTGGGCGGGGTGCTGGCGGGTCCGCGGCGGTTCACGCGAGGCCCAGGGCGAAGTTGAGGATTTCTTCGTCGGTGAGGACGCCGGTGTAGACGTGGGTGTCGTCGATGTCGCCCGGCCAGTAGCCGGTGGCCGCTCCGGTGAGCTTGGCCCGGCCGAGTTGGAAGGCGCCGGTGGCGTTCCATGCTGCGGAGTAGCCGTCGGCCTGGGCGACGAGCTGCCCGTTGACATACAAACGCAGTTGTCGGCGAGGGTGGTCGTAGACGCCGGCCAGGTGGGTCCACTGCTCCAGATCCACCGAGTAGACGGCCGGGTCGACCGCCGCGCTCACCAAGGTCGCGGTGTCGGAGTCGGCGTCGGGCGCGTCGAACGACCATTTGCCGGTGCTGCCGAACATGCGGTAGCCCAGGGTGAAGGCGCTGCGGCGGGTGCCGTCCTGGCTGGCGGCTGTGGCCGTTTTGGCCGCGTTGCCGAGCCGCGCCCAGGTGGTGATCGTGAAGCTGCCGTCGGTGCGGGTCATGTATCCGGGGGCGGCGGCGTACCCGCTGGTGCCGTTCATCGACAGTGCGTTGAGGTCGTGGCCGTCCGACGTCCAGCCGGCGCCGCCGCCGAGAGTGAGGGTGCGGCCGGTCTGGCTGGTGGAGCTTGCGGCCGATGTGCCGGCCCCCTCGTCCAGCCGCCACGCCGCCTGGTGCTGCGGTGGCCGGTTCACCAGGTCGGACAGTTCGTCGGCCCGCTCGTTTTTGACCAGCAGGCGGTCCCAGACGCGTACTTCGTCCACGGATCCTGCGAAGTAGTTGCCGAACTTGCTGTCGATCTTCGACCGGCCTACCTGGAAGGAGCCGGTGGCGTTCCAGGGGGTGGCGAAGGCCGGCTGGGAGGACTGCAGCCGCCCGTTGACATACAGCCGCAGCTGTTGCAGGGACGGGTCGTAGACGCCGACGAGGTGCTCCCAGGCGTTCACCCGGGCCGGGGCGTCGGACGAGGCGCGGATCGGGGAGACCCCGTCGGTGTCGCTCGGCCGCTGGCTGAACACCCATTTGCCGTCTGCGCTGTTGAAGTACAGGTAGAAGGCGCTGGCGTGGTCGCCGACCTGCGCGGCGACGGTGCTGACGTGGGAGGTGTCGGTGAGCTGCGCCCAGGCAGAGATCGTGAAGGCCTTGCTCGTGTCCACGACGGGTCCCGAGGACGCCAGGTAGCTGCTGGTGCCGTTCAGCGAGGCCGCCTTCACCAGGCGCCCGCCCGCGAAGGTCACCCCCGTCGCCGTGAGCGGGCTCGACCCGGCCGAGTCGGCGGCCGTCGTCGCCGCGGCGGCCTCGTCCATGCTCCAGGACGACACGGGCCCGGAGGCGACACTCGACACATAGAACTGGTAAGTGGCGTAGTGAGCACCGGCGTTGCCGGCTTGGTCGACGGGCCAGACGTAGACCGTGGTCAGCCAGTCATGGGAGGGAGCGATCAGCAGGTTCGCGGTTCCGCTCGGCGCTTGTATCCGGCGGCGGGCGCTGATGGTGTCGACCGCGTAGTCGAAGGCCGTGACGTCAGTGTCGCCGGCCGCGCGGGTGAAGGTGAACGAGCCCGGCCGTCCGATTCCGTTGTGCCACTGGGCCGGGTCGGTAGGCTCGTCGTCGGGGTACTGGGCGGATGACACCGAGGGAAGCCCGCCGGGATTGGTGGTGTCGATCCTGAACTCGCACCAGCTGCTCCACGGCCCGGCGTCCGTGCCGTCGTAGGCGCGCACCCGCCAGGAGTAGGCGCCGCCTTCGGCCAGGCCCGACAGCGTCACCTTGTGCTCCACCGCAGTGGCCGAGGCGATGTAACTGGTCGTACGGGTGGCCCCGAAGGTCTCCCATGCAGAGGTCGTGCTGTTGTAGACGCGCACCTCAAACTCGGCACGCACGGCGTCGCCCCCTTGGTCGGGGTCGTAGACCTTGGCCTTCAGCGCCGGAGATGCGGTGCTGATGGCCGGGCGGCCCGTGCCGGTGGCGCAGGGAGCCGCCGGGGTGGTGGCCATTCCCGCAGTCGGGCGCGGCACGCTGTTGTAGTCGATGACCAGTTTGGCCGTGCTCTGGTCGAAGCCCTTCCAGTAGTACGAGTCGGTTTCGTTGCCCGCGATCAGCCCGAGTGTCGTGTCGTCCAGGCCTCGGCCCGCGGTGTCGGCCACGGCGGCGGTCGCGTCGAATTCCAGGCCGCCGTTGTCGCAGCCACCCGGGTCGTACCCCTTGGCGACGTTCAGTTCGTCCAGCTTCTTGTGCAGGGTGGGCTGGTGACTCCAGGTGGTCGACTGGGAGATCGGACCGGTGAACCACAACTCGATCGGGCGGGCACTGCACGACCACGACCAGGTCTCGGTAATACGGAAGGTCGCCTTCAGGATGTGCTTGTAGTTCACGTAATCGGTACGCATGCGGTAGAACGATCGGCGCTTGACCGACCCGTTATAACTGCCCGCTTCTGACCGATGTGTCGGATTCCAGCCCGTGTATGAACCATCGGACGAGACCATGGCCCATGCCAGCTTCGAACCCGTCCACTGGGGGTCGATGAACACCGGGAATTGTGTAGCCGGATCGGCCAGTAGCGACCTGTCCGGAATTACCGAGATAGCGGAATCGGTGACCTCGGTGTCCATAGCGACCTCACGGCCTCCAGGCGAGGGTGCAGCGGCCGGCGAACGCGACACCGCCTCCCCGGCCGATCCGTTCGCCCGGCCCGACGAGTCCCACATGCGCGGAACCGGCGATGTGAACAGCACGGTGCCGCCGTCGGTCACCGCATTGGTGGTGCCGTCCGCCGCCTTGCGGATCGACACCCCGGTCCCGCTGAGCCCAAAGGTGATCTTCGCCAGTGCCGGGTTGGCCGCAGCCTTGGCATCCTTGACCACCAGGACCTCCGACAGCCCCGTCACCGAGGCGGTCAGTTGCAGGTCCACCCCCGGGAAAACCTCCGGATAGGTGGCGGTGGCGCCCTCAAGTCGTGGAACGGGAAGCGTGCCCGGCCAGGAAATGGCCAGTTCCCGCCCCTGCGCCGACAGTGTCGCCAGTGCGGAGTCGCCTCCAGCGGACAGCGATGCCGCCACCGCCGTGGCCCGCGGGGTGATCCTCCCACCGGGAGCCTGGACGAGTGTGGCGTCGACGTCGGCCCACCGCCCGTCTCGACGGACACGCACCGGCAGGGCGGACTCCTCGAGGGTGAAGGTTCCGTCGCTGTTGGCGAACACCTGCCGGGTCTCGGTCCGGCGGTCGAGCACCTCGACCCGTGTCCCCGACGTCGCGGCTGCGGCGAGAGCCGAACGCTCGTCGGGCTGGGCCGGGGCCGCCTGCGCGGCAGCGGCTACGGATGGTGTCGCGACCAGGGACGCCGCCACAGCGGCCCAGGCCAGAACGACCGCGAAAAGGGCACGGCAAAGCCTCAAGAAATGCTCCTGCTGAAAGAGAACGAGAGAACGCCGCACCATCAGTCGCGTCGGCTGTGTCCCCGATTCGGCCCGCACTGGAATCAGGGCCGCAGTCATGAAACGTGCACAGTCGACGAGAGTCAAATTGTCATGTGTAGCTGTGTGCTGTCTTGAATCGGCTCGCATGCCCAGATTCCACGGGCCGCATGATCCATCACCAGCCAATTCGGCCGAAAGAGCCTTATCGGGGATTCTGGTGATCAGTAAGGGAGTCCTAACGATTTCGCCTTACCGTCTCGCTCCGGTGGCCGTCGCCTCGCCGAAGACGCCACCCCACTCCGCTCACGGCCTGAGCAACCTTCGCCCCTAGTACTAATGCCATCAGCTAATGGGGGGAGGCAGACGTGACGGTGGTGCCGTTCCGTTCCTGCCAGGAACTCACACCGGCATTCGTACGGTGCGGTATCGATGTGAGGAAGACCGTACCCGGCGCTCAGGCCCGGGGGAGGAGACGGGCCGTCGCCCCCGTACGGGGCTGGCGCAGACCGTACGGCGGGCGGGCCGTGCACGTCGCGCCGGGGGTGGAGTATCAGGCGACGACTACGCAGGTGTGCGGGCTGTACCCGTTCGTCGCAGGAGCGGGCACCCCGTCGATCGGCACGCCGGTCGGGCGGCATCAGCTGTCCGGTGAGGTTGTCTGCCTGGACCCGCTTACCTGGCTGCGGGTCGGCCTGGTGACCAACCCTGGGGTGTTTGTGCTCGGCCAGCCCGGCACCGGAAAATCCACTCTCGTCAAGCGCATGGTCGTCGGCGCGGTCGCATTCGGCTCCACGGCCTTGATCCTCGGCGACACCAAACCCGACTGCACCCCTCTGGTCGCCCACCTTGGCGGGCAGGTCATCAGCATCGGGCGGGGGATGGACCGGCTCAACCCGCTCGACGCCGGGCCGTTGGCCGCCGCGCTGGGGAGCATGAGCGGACCGGAGACCGCCCGACTGCGCTGGGAGGTGCGGGGGCGCCGTCTGTCGCTGCTGCTCGCGCTGTGCACATTGATTCGGGAAAGCTGGATTACCAATTTCGAGGAGGTCGTGCTGGGCCGCGCGGTCGACCTGCTGGACGAGCGGCTACTGCGTGAGCCGACGGTGCCCGACGTCCTGACGGTCATCGAGGAAGGACCCGAAGCGCTGCGCTCGGCCGCCCGGGCCGACACCGACAGGACCTACCGGGAAAGGACGTGGGAGCTCTTGTTCACCCTCGACCTGCTGTGCACCGGGTCGCTGGCCGGGGTGTTCGACGGGCCGACCACCCGCCCGCTGGACCTGCCCGCGCCGGCGGTCGCCGTCGACATCTCCCGGATCGGCGCGGCCGGCGACAAGCTGCTTACCGCCGCGATGCTGTCCACCTGGGCGTACTCGTTCGCCATGGTCGACGCCTGCGCCGCGCTGAGCGGGCTCGGCCTGGCGCCGCGCCGCTCCTGGCTGGGCGTGATGGACGAGCTGTGGCGGGCGCTGCGCGGCGCGCCCGGCCTGGTCGAGTACGCCGACGCGCTGACGCGGCTGAACCGGGCCAAGGGCATGGCGTCGGTGATGGTCACGCATTCGCTGGCGGATCTGGACGCGCTGACCGCAGAGGAGGACAGGGCCAAGGCCCGGGGTTTCGCCGACCGTTCGGCCATCACCGTGCTGGCGGGGCTGCCGCCGCGCGAGCTCGCCCGGGTCAATGAGGTCACACCGCTCACGGGTCCCGAGGCCGAGCTGGTCGCCTCCTGGTCGGCGCCTGACTCCTGGCAACCGGGAGCCAGGCATCCCGGCCGCGGCAAGTACCTGATCAAAACGGGGGAGCGGCTCGGCATTCCGGTCGAGCTGTCTCTGGTCGGTGAGGAATACCGGCTGTATGACACAGATCCGAAGTTCGACTCGGTTTCTGGACGGTTGGTCCGGAGCCCAAAGGGATTGCCCGAAATTGGCGAGGGCGAAGCAGTAACCCTGGCCTGCGTAGCAGACCTCGCTGCTCAGGAGCAGTTCGCCGATGGCCTGGCGGAAGCGAACGCGGCGGTCCAAACCGATCAGCCACGCGGCGGTCAGGCGGGGCCGCCAGTCGCGGCGCAGGAGTTCGCAGAGGTCCTCGTCGCTGATGTGACGCGCGTCGTCGGCGAGGGCGGCCTTGAACCGATGCGGCGTTCGCGGTGCAGGTCGGCGACCTTGGTCAGCAGGGCGGTGCGCTCGGCGACGGTCGTGGCGCGCCCTCAGGAGGTGGCACGGTGGGCGGCGTCCACGGCCGCCCGCACCTCGGTGTCTGTGGCGGCCGGGTAGGTGGCGACGAGTTCATCCGTCGCAGTGTCGATGACGGCGTAACGCGTTGTCTGCGGCATGTCAGGCTTCTTCCGGGCTGCGGGCGGCCATGAGGGAGACGAGGTCGTAGGCGATCTGAGAGGCGGCCACACAGGTGAGCTCGGCGTGGTCGTAGGCGGGGGCGACCTCGACGACATCGCCGCCGACGACGTTGAGGCCGGCGAAGCCGCGCAGGATCTCCAGGAGTTCACGACTGGTGAGGCCGCCGGCTTCGGGGGTGCCGGTGCCAGGGGCGTGTGCGGGGTCCAGGACGTCGATGTCAACGGACACGTACAGCGGCCGGTCGCCGATCCTGGTGCGCAGCCGGTCGATGATCTCATCGACGCCCTGGCGGAACACGTCGGCGGAGGTGTGGATGCCGAAGCCGAAGCGGCGGTCGTCCTCCAGGTCCTTCTTGCCGTAGAGGGGGCCGCGGATGCCGACGTGGCTGAGCGCTTCGGTGTCGAGGATGTTCTCTTCGACGGCCCGGCGGAACGGGGTGCCGTGCGTGTATGCGGCGCCGAAGTAGGTGTCCCAGGTGTCGAGGTGGGCGTCGAAGTGGACGAGTGCGACGGGTCCGTGGCGTTCGGCGGCGGTGCGCAGCAGGGGCAGCGCGATGGTGTGGTCGCCGCCGATGGTGACCAGGCGGGTCCCGTCGGAGGTGAGGTCGAGGGCCGTGGCCTGGACGGTGTCGATCGCCTGCCCGATGTCGAACGGGTTGACCGCGATGTCGCCCGCGTCGGCGACCTGCGCGACGTCGAAGGGTGCGATGTCCAGGCCGGGGTTGTAAGGGCGCAGCAGCCGGGAGGCCTCGCGGACGTGGGCGGGGCCGAAGCGGGCCCCGGGGCGGTAGGAGACGCCGGTGTCGAAGGGGACGCCGACCACCGCGATGTCGGCGTGCGGCACCTGGTCGAGGCGGGGCAGCCGGGCGAAGGTGGAGAATCCCGCGTAGCGAGGCGTGGTGGAGCTGTCGATGGGTCCGATCGGGCTCATGAACGTCTTTCTGCGATGGGACGGATGTGGCGCGGGCACGGTCAGCCGCGGATGGTTTGTGCGGCGGGGTGGATACAGCGCGGGTCAGCCGCGGACGGCGTAGCGGCGCAGCACGTTGCGGGTGATCTGCTCGGTGAACTCATCGTGCAGGCGCAGGCCGTTGACCCATTCGGTCGTCCCGGCGCAGAAGACGCCGCCTCTGCCCCGGGTGAACTCGGCGATCATGCCGGAGCCGTACGCCTCACCGTCGAACCGGTCGGGCAGCGGGTCGAACAGCAGCCCGAGAATGCCCCGGACTTCGGCGATGGGGGCGCCGAGCGGCACCTGCCCGTCCCACCGGTCCTCCTCGCCGAACGTGGCCGGGCACATGGCGATGATCTCCAAGTTGTCCGGGGTTCCGTCGCTGCCGGTCGGGAAGGGCAGGCCGCGCCGGAAGGTGTAGTCGCAGCCGTCCAGCTCAAACGCGGCGATGCAGATGGGCGCGCCGCCGAAGACGTCGCCGTAACCGAGGTCGGTGTCCTGCAGGGCCCAGTGCCGCGGCCGGTAGACGGTGAAGCCGCCGCTGGATCGGGAGATCGCCGAGCCGTAGCGGTTGTAGGTGCCCGACAGGCCGGTGAGCCCCATGGTCGCGGCGGCGGGACGGTCGATGAGGGGCCAGTCCCACGCGGTGGTCACCTTGGCCGGATCGCTGTCGAACAGGGGGTCGTCCTGCGGGACCTTGTAGTTGACCTGGACCTGGTCGTCGTCTTCGAGCCGGACCTGCCACAGAAAGTTCCCCCCGAACCTGGCGAGGTGGCCGCCGCCGTCGACGAAGGCGTCGACGCTGTCGCGCATCTGCGCGGTCCAGTACTCGTCGTGGCCGACGAAGACGGCGCAGGCGTAGGGGGTCAGGCAGCCGGGGTCCTGGTGGAGGTCGTGCTGGGTGAGGACGTCGAACTCGATGCCCTCCTTCTCCGCCCACAAGGCGAAGGGCCGCTCGTAGGTGGCCCAGAACGCATCCGCGTGGTGGCGGGAGTAGCCGTGGGTGTGCGCCCACTCATAAGCGGGGTGGCGGGGCAGGGCGCCGCGCGGCGGGGTGTCGGGGTTGGAGCTGCGCGGCGCCTCGTCCGGCTTGCGGATCATGCCGCGGGCGATCGGCCGCTGGACGGACAGGCGCGGGCTGGCCACGTCGGTCCAGGGGTCGTCGCCGAGGCCGCGGTAGGCGTTGGCGCCGCCCCAGTCGTTGTAGGCGGTCATCGTGCTGGTCGTCAGCACGAGCACATACGGGGTCCGTACGCCAGGCTCGGGGTTGCGCACGATCAGGAAGTGCTCGCGCTCGTGGCGGCGTCCGTGGGCCTCGATGCCGATGATCAGGATGTAGAAGCCGGGCTTCCACCGCTGGTCGATGGTGAAGGTGTGCGCGACGGGCCAGCCGCAGCCGACGGCGTAGGCGTCGCTGGGGGTCGGGTGGGCCCGGCCGGGCAGACCGGTGGCGGACCAGACGACTTCTGGGGTGAGCCCGTCGCGCACCAGGGTGAGCGTGTATGTCTCGGCGGTGGTGTGGGTGTGGACGTGGACCTCCTCTCCCGGCGAGTAGGTCCACCTGTCGGTGTAACACCAGGCCTCCGGGCCGCCCATCCCGGGCCGTTCCACCACGAAACCGGGAATGGACCAGGCATACCGCGGGGCAGGCGCCGGGCTCTGCGAAGGGGCGGTGCGTACGGCGGCGGGCAGCTGATCACTCATGAGCGTCCTCTTTCAGAGCTGTTCGGGCGCGAGGTGTTCCTGCCTGCGGCCAGCGGTCATGCGTCCGCGGACGGCCCCGACCAGGAACGCGATGACGAGCGGGGAGATGATGAGGGCGTTGCCGATGGCGCCGATCCCGGTGAGCAGGCTCATGTTCGCCACCGCCAGGTACAGCACGATCCCAAGGATGATCACCGACAGGGCGGGGGCGATGAGGCGCGCCCACAGGCTTTCCCGCGCGCCGCGTGTCGCGAACCAGCGGATCACCGCGACGCTGGTGGCGATCTGCAGCGCGAGAACGGCGAACAGGGTCGGCGCGTTGGTCCAGGTGACGACCTGCGTATACGGGTCAAGCGAAGACAGGCCAAAGCCGATCAGCGCGACGGTCACCAGGCCGCCCTGGAGGAGGACCGCTGCGCGCGGGGAGCCGGATGCGCTGGTGCCGTACAGGAATGCGGGCAGCAGACCGCGCCGGGACATGGAGAACAGATAGCGCGAGCCGGCGTTCTGCAGCGCGATGACACCGGCGACGAAGCTGGTGATGACCAGCAGCTGCATCACGTCGGTCATGACCGAGGAGACGAAGGAGGTGTTGAGGTCGAACACGACCTGCGAGGGGTTGCCGCTCAGCACGCTCAGCAGCCGGCTCGGGCCGACCGCCATGAGGATGGTGAACGCGGCGGCGACGTAGACGACGGTGAGAACGCCGATGGCCCAGAAGGTGGCCTTGCGCACGGCGTTGCCGGCGTCCTGCACCTCTTCGCTGTAGACGGCGGTCTGCTCGAAACCGATGAACACCAGGAACGTGACGAGGAAGGTGCCGCCCAGGACCGGCACCTGCCAAGAGCCGGGGTCGAACGCGGACCAAGGAGCACCTTCGGGACCGCCCTGGATCCAGACCGCGATAGCGAAGACGGCCAGGACGCTGATCTCCAGGATCAGCAGGACCGCCGCGACCCGGGCGCCGAGATCGATCTTCGCGTACGAGATCGCGGTGACCAGCAGGCCGATGACCGTCGCGCACAGCCCCCACGAGACGCTCACCGATAGGTACGTCTGCAGGAAGATCGAGGCGAAGAAGCCCGCCGCGGCCGCGAAGCCGATCTGCCCGAGCGTGTAGCCGGCCCAGGCGACCATCGCGGCCCCGGATCCAGCCGTCCGCCCGAGCCCCTTGTCGATGTAGGCGGAGAACGCGCCCGCGTCGGTGACGTGGCGGCTCATCGCGGTGAAGCCGACCGCGAAGATCGCGTAGGCGATTCCGGCGATCACGAACGCGGCGGGCAGCATTGTCCCGCCCACCAGGAATCCGAGCGGCAGGAAGCCAGCCGAGACGGTCAGCGGCGCGGCGGCCGCCACGACGAAGAAGACCAGGTGCCGGGCGCTGACGACGTCGCGGCGCAGTTCGTGCTGAGGGGGATGGGGCATGTCCATGGTGCCTTCCTTGCGAGCCGTCCTCGACGGCTCCGGACTGAATCTGCGGAGACGGCCTTCACCGGACCTGGCGGCCCGGCCCCCCGAAGGCCGCGGAGTTCATCGAGCCGAGACGCCGACGAAGATCTTGCGGGTGGGTTCGAGCGTGTGCCACCAGCCGTCGAATCCGGCTGGCACGAGGAACGTCTCACCAGGGCCGAACTCCGCGCGTCCGCCGTCGGCATCCTCGATCGCGACCCGGCCCGTCTGGATCACGCAGATCTCGTCGTAGGGCCAATGCCGAATCCGCACGGAGCCGGGCTCTCCCACCCAGGCGCCGGCGACCGAATGATCACTTGACAGGCGGGCGCGATGCTCGACCTCTTCCCACCCCTCGCTGACCTCGTCGTAGTCGCGCGGAGACGGAACCACGTCGGTTCCGGTCCCTGGAACGAGGACCTGGATCTGTGTGATGGCCACGGCGGACCTCCTGCTGGCAGAACACCGGTTGGGCGGTAAAGCTATAGATTGATAGCTTGTGTTGGCAAGAGGGCGGTCCAGACTTGACGGACGCGCGACCTCGGCCACCCGGTACGGTGACCCGGCAGGGAGAGGACGGACATGGCAGTACGCGGACCGGACGGCGTCACCCGTCAGCGGGCACTCATCGCGGCGTCCAAGCTCTTCGCCGTGCGCGGCTACCACGGGACCTCCACCCGCGACATCGCCAACGCCGTCGGTGTGCGGCAACCGACCATCTACCGGCACTTCGCCAGCAAGGCCGAGATCCTCGCCGAACTCCTCGACGCGGATCTGCTTCCCGCCCTCGAACGCCTCCGCACGGCCCTGGCCGCCGACGGGTCCCCCGCCGCGCGGCTGCACGCCTACCTGCAGGCCGACCTCTACGCCATCCTGGTCCTGCCCTATGACACCCGCGGCCTCTACAACGACGACGTCCTCAAACTCCCCGACTTCGCCGCCCAGGCCGCGCAACGGGACGAACTGCATCGCCTCACCGAGGAACTGATCGCCCACGCCATCGACAGCGGGGAACTCCAGATCGTCGGCGGCCCGTACTTCGTGCGACGCGCCATCACCGGCCTGATCCTCGAGGCCATGCGCGACCGCGGCACCGACCCCACCCCGGACCCCGACACCCTCCCCCGCGAAATCGCCGACTTCCTCCTACGCGGTACCCTCGCCGACCCCACCCGCCTCCCGGACGTCCAGCGAGCAAGCGCACTCCTGCTCGATCAGTGGAGTTCGGCCCTGACGACCACATGAGCCGCAGTTCCTGCCCGCCATCGAGGCTGGACTGATTTCGCCGGAGGCCTTGCGGTAACGCCAGCGGCCCGAGGCGAGATGCCAGACTCAGCGGCGGCCGTCGCCGGGGCCAGCAGGCTGGCGATCTCAGCGATTGCAGTGGATCGGCCTCATCTATCAGCGACACTCGTCTGTTGGCGTTACTTTCGCGCCCCGTTCAACTCCCTGGCGGGCGGGCTTGGACGGCACCGACCTCACCGCGGTCCGCACCGACCACGGCCCCGCGTGACCCCACACTCGCGGGACCGGTGGGCCCAAGCTCGGGAGGTCTTACGCCTCTTCCTCCTGCACGCCACCGCCGTCGGGGAAGGCGGGCAGGTCGGGGATCTCGCCAAGCTGTCGCAGACCTTCGGCCGGCGTGGAGGAGGAGATGGAGTAGCGGCCCAGGACGTTGAGGTGGGCGTGGCCGAGCGGGGACAGCCGGGCGGCATCGGAGTCCTTGACCGGGACGCCGTCGCCGCCGCACGCGGCCGGCGACGGGCGGCACGGCGTGATCATCGCTGCAAACACCGCCGCGCGCTCCCGACAGCGGGTCAGGTGGGATTTCCTCGCCGGCAGGAAGAGAAAGGACGAGGCCGCGGCATCCGGGGGCAAAGGCCGGGCAGGATGCTGCCGGGCTGGCCGAGCAGCACGCTGGCGGTCCAGGTGCCGTGCTCGACCAGGTCCGGGTTGGTCTTGCTGGGGGGTGGGACAGTTGTGGGGGTCCGTCGACGACGCCGATGGTGATGCCCGCATCGCCTTGGGTGTGCCGCCACAGCTCGGCGATCCCGGCCACAGCTTGCGCCGGATATCGTGGCGGCGGTACGGGACGGTCGGGCGGTGGGTCCGACTGCGCGGTGTGTGGATTGACCCGCGGGTGGGGCGGCGGTCCCGGGTGCGGGGCCGCGGGCGAAGCGGGCATCGGCCATCGGCGCTCTCCTGTAGTCGTCGGGCTCCCAGTAAGAGAGGGCGGCCGGCCTTCAGAGGGCCGACAATCTGGCCTGCTCATAGGACGGCAGGCTGAAGGCGGCGGGGTCGTTGACGTTGGCGTTGAAGGTGAGCAGGTCGCGGATGCGCGCCCGCTGCTCGGGAGTCGTGGCGTTCAGGCCACGGCCGGTTCCGGTTCCGGCAGACCTCCCGCAAGGGATCAGAACCGGTAGCGGAGAATGCGTGCCCCTTGCCGAGACAAGGCCGTGCTGTGGGCGGTGAGATGGATGAGCGCACGTAGGGGTTGCGGGAACCGGGCTATTTCCGGTGCGCGGGTGAGGATCTGCTCCTCGATCAGTTCGAGGCCGGCGTCCCAGGACTCTGGTTCGTGTGGGTCGTCGAAGCCCTGGGCGGCTTTGATGCCGAGTGCCTTGATGGTCGGGTGGTACTTCATGGCCCAGGCCGCGAAGCGGGTGTAGCCGTTGAGCGCGAGCTCGCCCGAAGGGAAATGGCCGGTCAGCGCGCGGGTCATCGTCTGGAAGGAGTCGCCGGGCATGAAGGGGAGCAGCCCCTCGGCGACGATCATCGCCGGCCGGTCGCCCGGGATGGCTGTGAGCCAGTCGGAGGTGGTGAGGTCGGCTCCGACCAGGTGGGAACGGCCGGGCAGACATTCGGATCGCAGGTGCACCACTTCCGGGAAGTCGATGTCGTACCAGTCGACGCCGGGCGGGGGATCACAGCGGAACATCCTGGTGTCCAGGCCGCAGCCCAGGTCGAGTACCACGCATCCGGGATGAGCGGCGATGTAGGCGCGGACGACGCCGTCGAGCTTCTTGGCGCGCAGTGCCGTGGTGAGGACGAGGTTGGGCTTGACCTTCAGCTTGCCGAAGTCGTAATCGATGGTGCCGGCCAGGGCGGCGGAGAGCGTATCGCCGAGGATCGGGCTGGGCTGCCCGGCGTCCAGGGCTCTGGCATGGAGGGTGAGCAGCAGCGTTTCCTGGATCAGCCCGAGTTCGGGTTGCCAGCGGTGCATGGGGATTCCTTAACGGCGTAGCGGATGGCGGGCCGCGAGGTTCTGCAGCCACGTCAGGGAGTCGTGGGCGGCCTTGATGCGCTCGGTGCGGTGCCCCTCGCCGCCCACGATGTCGAGCCCTTCGTCGGCGATCTCGCCGAACGCGCTCAGGCTTTCGAGCTTGCGCTGGATGACCTTCTGCCAGGCGTCGTCTTCGATGCGGTAGTAGGAGGTGCGATCCCCGGGCCTTCTCACCTTCTTGACCAGGCCGATGGCCGTGAGGAAGCGCATGTTCGAGGTGAGCGAGGCCCGGCTGGCCTGGATGACCTCCGCGATCTGGCCGGCGGACTGCTCGGCCGGATCGCAGATCATGAGCCAGCCGAGGATGCGTCCGGTGATAGGCGGCAGCCCCCACTCCTCGACGCAGAAGGCTGCCACCCGTTCCACCCAGCGGAGCAGCCGGTCCTGCTGTTTTTCTGTGCTCATCGTCGCATCCTCCGTTGTTGATCGTGTGCCGGTTCACTGTGTCATGGCGGTCACCGACTCGTAGGTGGGTGTCGGGGTGATGTCCGCGAGCCGGGTCCTGCGCAGGTGAAGGTCGAACCAGTCGATCGCGAGCGCCGTCGCCTCCTCCAGGCCCGGGCCGGTGTAGAGGCCGAGCACGTCGTAGGGCAGCACCGCGAGCCGCTTGGGCTCGCCCGCCTTGACGAAGGCGCTTTGCGCCTCCTCGAGCATGTGGTACGGGTCCCAGCCGCCGTTGGCGATCATCAGCAGCGGCGTCGGCGCGAGCCGGTGGATGAGGTTCTCCGGTGCGAAGGTGAGCAGGTGCTCGGCTGAGTCGAGGGTCTTCTCGTTGCGGTAGGTGGGAAACAGGCGGGTCGACATGTCCGGGGTGTCCTTCACGCTGTCGCCCTCCAGCGTCAGGTGCGGCACGCGAGCGCTCTGCCCGCCTTCGTAGCGCCGCTGCCAGTCCTGCTGCAGTTGATCGCGCAGCGCGTGGACACCGGCGCGGCCGAGGAGGCGTTCCATGTACCGCCATCCGTTCCACACGCTGGGACTCTGCACCACAACGCACTTGATGCGCCGATCGAGCACGGCGGCCTGGGCCGCCACCGAGCCGCCGATGCTCACCCCCCACACCCCGATCCGCTCCGGCTGCACTTCGGGACGGGTTCGCAGGTAGGACACGGCGCTGCGGAAGTCCTCCACCTGCCGTTCCGGGTAGTCCAGGCCGCGCGGCTCGCCTTCGCTCGAGCCGACCGTGCGATAGTCGATGGCCAGCACCGCGAAGCCGGCCTTGACGAAGTGCGGCGCGAAGAACGCCAGCGCCTCTTTGACCATCACCCCGCTGTGCCCGAGCACCAGCCCGGGGACCGGGTCACTCGTCTCAGGCAGGTAGAGATCGCCCGCGCAGCGGGTGCCGAGGCTGTTGAAGGTCACGTGTTCCATGGCTCACCCCCTACAAGGTAGCTAGTAATTTCAAAAATGACTGAAATATCTAGCAATGTCAACCAGGCGACCGCGCCATCCCCGCCGCCCGGCTTGGTGCCGTTCCAGCCCTCGACGACGAACCTTGCGGCTGGAGATGGATGAGTGCGTCGATCTGAGCGTTCGGTGCCCGAGGCCACGAAAGGCTGCCGACCAGCTCGGATCCGATGACCTCAGGTTGATCAGCAGCGTGGGGCAGCGCTGCAGAGCCCAGCACGGGTTCATCGAAGAGGAGACGGGCCGCGGCACCAAGCGCGAGCGCTGGTGGAGAGTCGTCGAGGACACGAAGGTCCTGGAGACCGCTGAATTCCACGATGACCCCGACACCAGGGGTGCCCTGTCGGTTTACATGCACGAGCTGGTGCAGCAGTACTTCAGCCGGGTCACGAACCACCTGAGCGAGAGCTGGGACGGCGACTGGCAGCGCGCCGGCACCATCTCCGACTGGCGGGACCTGCGGATGACGCCGGCACAGCTCAAGTCGCTCAACGACGAGTTGATGGCCGTGATCGCGCGTCACACTCTCGAGCCCGGCGCGGAGGCAGCGCCTGGGGCGCTGCCGATCATCGTGCAGATCCAGTCGTTCCCCCGCAAAGGGCGGGGAAACGGATGAGCCAAGTGTCAATCTCCTGCGTCGCGATCGGGACTTTCGTCTGCTGTGGTGTGGAGAGACCACGGGGAAGTTCGGCGCCTCCGTCACCGCCGTGGCGATGCCCCTGATCGCCGTCTCGCCCCTGCACGCCACCACATGGGAGGTCGGGGTACTAAGCGCCTCGGCCTGGCTGCCCGTGGCTGGTCATCGGTCTCCCGGTCGGAGCGTGGGTAGATCGGGTGCGTCGCAGGCCCGTCATGCTGACCGCTGCCGCGGTGTCTTTCCTGCTGTTCTCCGTGGTTCCGGTCGTGGAGTGGACCGGCCATCTGAACGTTGGCCTGCTGGTGGTCATCGCGCTGCTGACGGGCACTGCCGCCGTGTTCTTCCAGACCGCCTACACCGCCTACCTTCCCAGCATTCTGACCCCCGCGGACCAACTCGAAGGCAACGCGAAGCTGCACGGCAGTGCGTCGGCCGCCCAGATCGCCGGCCTCGGCTCCGCCGGCCTGATCGGGCAGACGATAGGCGCGGTCAACGCGATGTTCGCCAACGCGGCGACCTTTCTCTTCTCCCTCCTCTGCGTCGCGAGCATCCGCAAGCGCGAGCCACGCCGCGAAAGGAGGGCCGTCCGCTCTAAAGCTCTGCTCGACGAAGTCGGCGAAGGCTTGCGATGCTCATCCCGGCCGCCTCTGTCGGAGCCGGGCTCCTTCTCTTCGCCACGGGGGGATTCTGCGTGGTAGCAGGCGTCGTGGCCGGCAACGTCATCAAGGCGAGCTTTCAGCAACGTTACTGCCCGCCGGAGCTTCTCGGGCGTCTCTCGGCGAGCACGGCTTTCCTCAACTACGGAACAATTCCGCTGGGCGCTCTGCTCGGCGGATGGCTGGGAACTGTCTTCGATCTCCGTACAGCCATGTGGATCACGACGGCTGGAGTGCCGCTGGCCGCGCTCATCCTCCTTTTCTCCCCCATAGGGCGCTCCCGCGACTTGCCGATGGCCCCTCGCCCCAGGAGTGTCCCGGGGCAGATATACCCCCGTCCGGCCACAAGACGGTCGTGATCAAGGCGTCCGGCATGCTTCCCCGCCGCGCCTGCTTCTACTAGTACTACAGCCAGGTTTTGTGATCTATAGTTCTGGATCATGTCGGGTGGTGTGACTGCGGGCGACCTTCAGGAGTGGGTGGCCGGGCTGGATGCGTTGTTCGCGCGGGTGGCGGGTCGGTTCGGGCGGGTGGAGCCGCGGCGTCAAGCGCGGGCGTATCTGACCGGTTTGCTGGCTCCGGTGGAGCGGAAGAACGGCTGGCAGTTGGCCGAGGCGGCCGGGGACGCGACACCGGATCGGATGCAGCGGTTGCTGGTCAGCGCCCGCTGGGACTCCCTGGGGGTACGGGCGGATCTGCGGGCGTACGTGGTGGAACACCTCGGGCACCGGGATGCGGTGCTGATCGTGGACGAGACCGGCTTCATCAAGAAGGGCACAAAATCGGCCGGGGTGCAGCGTCAGTACTCCGGCACGGCGGGCCGGATCGAGAACTGCCAGCTCGGTGTGTTCCTGGCCTACGCCTCACCGCTGGGCCGGGCGTTGATCGATGCGGAGTTGTACCTGCCGAAGTCCTGGCTGGCCGACCGCCAGCGGTGTGCGCAGGCCGGCATCCCTGAGGAGGTGGAGTTCGCCACCAAGCCGATGCTCGCCCGGCAGATGCTGGCCCGGGCCTTGGACGCTGGCCTGCCCGTGTCTTGGGCGACGGCCGATGAGGCCTATGGCATGGACTACAAGTTCCGCTCTTTCCTGGAGCGGCGCGGTGTCAGCTATGTGGTCGCCGTCCCGAAGAGTCAGATCGTCGCGGGTGCCACCGTCCGCGCCGATACCCTCGTCGCGGACGCCCCGCCGGAGGCGTGGAAGCGCCGCTCGTGCGGCGATGGCGCAAAAGGGCCCCGGCTGTATGACTGGGCGCTGGCCACCGTGCACTACGAGACCGAGCCCGGCTACCAGCGCTGGCTGCTGGCCCGGCGCTCCCTGATCCCCGGCGCCAAAGGTGAACTGGAGATCGCCTACTACCTGTGCTACGGCCCCGTGGGAACAACGATGGACGACCTGGTCCGCGTGGCCGGAGCGCGCTGGGCGATCGAGGAATGCTTCCAGACCGCCAAGAACGAGACCGGCCTGGATCACTACCAGGTCCGCCGATTCGATGCCTGGCACCGCCACATCACCCTCGCGATGCTCGCCCACGCCTACCTCGCCGTCACTGCCGCACACTCCCCAAAAGCCCAGGCGGCCTGGTCCGCCTCACACCAGCAGAAATCCGCCGTCTCCTGGCACACGTGATCGTCCCTGCCGCACGCGCTCTTGAGTCAGTATTGGCCTGGTCAACCCACCGACGCGACCATCAGACCCGCGCCCGCCACAGCCACTACTGGCGACGCTGGCTCAGACATCACGAAATCAGGCTGTAGTACTAGTACTCCAGCGGTAGATCGTGATCATGCTGGGGCTGCGGCTCGGCGTTCATAGTGGCTCGCTTGGGATCGGGCCTGGTGGCGGCTGGCGAGGTCGCCGGTCTCGTCGACCACGAGTACCGCCTGGTCGTCGTGCAGGTGCTCGGCCGCGTAGTCGCGCAGGTCGTCGCGGACGGCGTCGGCGTCTCACTTGGCCCGGTTCGGCGGGTGCTGCCACCGCCTGATCGTTTGTCTTCGTCAATGCCGGAGGAGTTCGCAGAAGCGGTCCAGGGCGCGGTCGGTGCGGTGGCGGTCGCCGGTGGTCGTCAGATCGAACAGGAGGCCCCGGATGACGGCCATGACCAACGTGGGAGTGACGGTGTCGTCAGGGGTGGTGGCGATGTCGCGGAACGTGGCGCCGAGGGTGTTGAACCAGTTCGTGATCGCCTCGGCTCGGTCCGGGTAGTTCTCGGGGTGAGCCAGGCCGTCGGCGTGCACCTCGAAGATCAGCCGGACGTACGGGGCGCGTTCGGGTGCGCTGATCCAGGCCCAGATGCCGCGCAGGCGTTCCTCCGGAGAGGCCGCCCCCGACGGGAGGTTCTCAGCCAACCGTGTCGCACCGCGGCGGCGGGCCTCCGCAAGGACGGCGGATACCAACTCCTGCTTGCTGCCGAAGTCGTAGAGCAGCATCCGCGGGCTGGTATCGAGAGCCGCGGCCAGCGGCCGCAGGCTCAACCCGGCCAGGCCATGCGCCAGTACGTAATCGGTCGCCCGCGCCAGCGTGGCCTCCCGTCGGGCGGGGTCTGGGGGTCGCCCCACGGTGGATCATCCTCTCGCCGGCGCCGATCTGGGCCTACGTCAGTATATGGTGCGACTGTTTCAATAACGGGAGGAGACAGTCATGCACTCGCTCGACCGGGCACTCGTACTGGGCGCCGGAGGTCTCGCCGGCACGGCCTGGACGGCTGGGCTTGCCTGCGGACTGCGCCGCGGCGGGGTGGATCTCGGCGAGGCCGATCTGATCGTCGGCACCTCGGCCGGCGCGATCACCGCCGCACTGCTGGCCACCGGCCAGAACCCCGACCGGCTCGCCACCCCAGTGCGCCCTGCCGACTCCGGCAGCGCTCCTCCCCAGGTGGACGGACGCCGGCTGGGCGAGGCGTTCGCGGTGCTCGGCAGCGCCGCCTCGAACCCGGACGAGGCGCGGCGCCGAGTGGGCCAGATCGCGCTTGCCGCCGAGACCGGCCCCGAGCAGGCACACATCGCCCGGATGCGCGCCATGGCCGGCGCAGACCAATGGCCGGACCGGCAGCTGCTCATCACCGCGCTGGACGCCGAGACCGGCGAGCAGGAGGTCTTCGATCGCGCCAGTGGCGCACCGCTGCCCTCCGCCGTGGCGGCAAGCACGGCCTTTCCGGGAATCTACCCACCGATCACCATCAACGGCCGCCGATACATGGACGGCTCCCTGCGGTCGGCGACCAACGCCGGACTCGCGGCCGGAGCCCGCACGCTCGTCGTGATCGACCCCCAGGCGCACCTGTTTCCCCGCGAGTTGCTCCACCAGGAGCTGGCGGTCGCCGGGGCGCACACAGTGGTGACCATCGAGCCCGATCCGGCATCGATACGCGCATTCGGCTCGGACCTGAACGACCGGACGGTCTGGGAACCGGCCTACCAGGCGGGTCTTCGCCAAGCCACCGATGCCGCAGAGCGGCTCCGCCTCGCCTGGACGACCGGATCCGTCACAAACTGAGCGCCGCCCGATCTCCGAAGCGGTGCTGCGGTCTCGCCGGTCCCGCCCTCGGCCTCGTGGGTCTCCCCGGCCATTCGCGACCAGTCACCAACCAGGTCGTCCGACCGCCCGGATCGCGATCCGCCGCTGGAGCACTAGGGAAATGAGGTCGATCGGCCTAACCTGGGGCGATGTCGGTTGACGGTACGGCGGCGTATGCCGATCTCGAGGGGTTGCCTCCGCTGGTCGGGCGTGCGGTCCGGGTAGCCCGGCAGGCGGGCTTCGCTCCTTCGTGCCGGCCTGAGCAGGGGCGGCTGCTGTACGCCCTGGCGGGCGGCGCCGAGACGATCGGGGAGACCGGCACCGGGTGCGGAGTGGGCCTGGCATGGCTGGCCTCTGGCGCCCGGCCCGGGGCCCGGCTGGTCAGCGTCGAGCGGGACGCACGTCGCGCGTCCCTGGCCGCCCAGGTCTTCATCGATCACCCGCAGGTCTCGGTCATCCGCGGTGACTGGCGGGAGATCCATCGGGACGGGCCGTACGACCTGCTCGTGCTCGACGGCGGTGGCCAGGGCAAGAGCGGTGAGCAGCCGGCCGACCCGCACCGGCTGCTCCGGCCGGGAGGCACGCTGGTCGTCGACGACCTGACTCCGGCTCGGCACTGGCCGCCGCGGTTCGACGGCGCCGTCGACCAGGCGCGGATGCACTGGCTCGGCCACCCGGGGCTGGACGCGGCCGAGCTTCGCCTCGCGCCGGATCTGGCCGCGCTCGTGGCCACGCGCCGTTTCGCCGAGACGTCCGGCACGACGGATCACTGACGGTCAGGCGCCCTCGGCGGAGTCGCGGCGCCGGTAGGCCGCCGGGGTCAGGGCTTCGTGGCGGTGACGGGCTCGGCGGGGACGTCGTGACCGGCCGTACGGCCCGCCGGGCGTGCGGGGAGAGCCAGGGTGACGGCAGCGGCGACGAGGGCGGCGGCGCAGCCGATCAGCATCCCGGCACGGAAACCGCCCTCCGACGGCAGGACGTGCCCGCCCAGCCGGATGGTCATCTGCGACAGGACGACGCCGACCACCGCGGCCGAGACGGTGGTGCCGATGGAGCGCATCAGCGTGTTGAAGCTGTTGGCGGCGGCGGTCTCGGAACGGGGGACCGCGGCCATGATCAGGGCGGGCATCGCCCCGTAGGCCAGGCCGACGCCGATGCTGCACACGCAGGTGACGATCAGCAGACCCCAGGTGGAGCCCAGCAGGACGGTCGAGGAGCCGTACCCGAGCGCCATGACCAGGCTGCCGGCGATCAGGGTGACCTTGGGGCCGCGGGCGGCCGACAGGCGGGCGCCCAGCGGCGAGACGGCCATCATCATCAGGCCGGAAGGAGCCATCCACAGGCCGGCCGCCAGCATCGACTGGCCCAGGCCGTAGCCGGTGGCCGCGGGGAGCTGCAGGATCTGCATGACGATCAGCGCCTGGGCGTACATCGAGATACCGACCACGATCGAGGCCAGGTTGGTCAGCAGCACCTGCCGCCGCGCGGTGACGCGCAGATCGACCAGCGGGTCGTCGACGCGCAGTTCCCACCAGCCCCACAGCAGCAACACGACCAGGGCCGCGGAGAGCAGGCCGAGTGTGGTGCCGCTCGCCCAGCCCCAGTCGGCGCCCTTGGAGACGCCCAGTAGCAGGCACACCAGCCCGGCGCCCAGGCCGAGCACACCGGCGACGTCGATCCGTCCGGACGCCCGGGCGGGCGTGGCCGGGACCAGGAGCCAGATCAGCACCGCGACCAGCACGCTCAGCACCGCCGAGCCCCAGAAGAGCACCCGCCAGCTCGCGTACTCGGCGACCGCCGCCGCGATCGGCAGTCCGAGCGCGCCGCCGATTCCCATGGACGAGCTCAGCAGCGCGATGGAGGGGCCGAGCCGCTCGGGCGGCAGCAGGTCGCGCAGGGCGCTGATGCCCAGGGGGATCAAGCCCATGCCCATGCCCTGCAGACCTCTTCCGACGATCATCGGGGTCAGGGAGCCCGCCAGCGCGCAGACGACGCAGCCCGCGATCAGCGGCGCCGAGCAGACCAGCATCATGAGGCGCTTGCCGTACAGGTCGCCGAGCCGGCCGGTGACCGGAGTCGTGACCGCTCCCGCGAGCAGCGTGACGGTGATCACCCAGGAGGCGTTCGACGCGGTGGTGCGCAGCAGGTTCGGCAGCTCGCCGATCAGCGGCACCACCAGGGTCTGCATCAGCGAGGCGACGATGCCGGCCACCGCCATCACGCTGACGATGCCGCCGGGGCGAGCGGCGGACGTGGAGCCTCCCACGTGGGTCTCCCTCGAATCGATGGGCAAAACGATGTGCACCCTACACATCATGTGTTACATGCACAATTCGTGTAGGGTGCATATATCTGTACGAGAAGGAACCGGCATGGACAAGCCCACGCATCTCATCGAGTTCGAGACCATGTTGCTCGGGCGGCACCGGCATCTCGACCGCAGCGCCTACCTGCTGCTCAATCGCATCCTCGTCACGGGCCCGATGTCCATAGGCCAGCTCAGCGACGCCTTCGGGCTGGACGTGTCCACCCTCAACCGGCACACCTCGGCCCTGCTGCGCGCCGGGCTGGTGGAACGCATCCCGGACCCCGACGGCGGCATCGCCCGCAAGTTCCGCCTGACCGAGGAGGGCGAGCGGTGGCTCGGTGAGGAGCGCGAGAAGAACATCCTCGGCCTGGAGAAGGTGCTGGCCGGCTGGACAGCCGAGGACGTCGCGGCCTTCGCCGCCTACCTGAGGCGGTTCAACACCGACATCGAACACCTCGCCGGGCGGCCCTGGCCCCGCCCCTGAGCAGCGGACACCCGTGCGGCGGACTCGCAGGCGCCGGTCTCACTCGCCGGGAAAGCCGGTCAGTTCCTCGACCGCCGTGTCCAATGACCTGTCGACGCCGTTGCCGACCATCTTCCGGTACGCCGGGTCGCCCTCCGCCGCGAGACGCCGGATGCCGTCGGCGGAGGCGCTGACCCGCTGGCGGACGGTCTCGACGAACCGCCCGGCCGGGCCGTCCCAGCCGTAGGCGTCGAGGAACAGCCGCAGTCTCCGGGGCCGCTCGGCGAACGCGGTGAACCCCTCCGCCGCCACGACTTGGCGGGCGTGGAGCGGCACCCAGGAGAAGGCGGTGAAGGCGAGGTCCCACTCCGGGGTGACCGGACCGGCGAAGTCCCAGTCGAAGAAACCGACGAGGCGCCCGTGGGCCCACGCCGCGTTGTACGGCGCCGCGTCGTTGTGGCCGACGATCAGGCCGGGCCGCCAGGTCCCTCCCTCGCGCCAGACCGCGTCCGGCGGAGGGACGAAACCCGCCACCGCGGCGTGGAAGTCGCGCAGCCAGCCGGCCACCTGACGGAGCGCGTCGTCGCTGTGCACCCACGCGGGCCACGGCCGCGCGGTCCCGACCACCTCTCCCGGCAGGTACGAGAGGACCTCCCGCCCCTGGTCGTCGAACCCCCGTGCACGCGGGGCCCGGTCGAAGCCGACGTCCTCCAGATGCCGGAGCAACGCGTGCACGGCAGGCGTCCAGGGGCCGGGGACACGGCGGACCGTGTCGCCGACCCGGACCGCCCCATTCGTGTTCCCGCCGGGAAGACGTCGCTCTTCGATCATGCGTCCCATGATGGCCCCTGACCGCCCCGCGGGCCCTGACGGACTATCGGGACAGAGTGCGTTCGTGAGCCGGCAGGGTCACGTAGGCGATGGGGCCGCCTGATGCGGACGGGAGGGGCTTTCGACTTTCCGCAGGCCGGCGAGCGGGATGCCGAAGCGGATCGCGGCCTGCCTCAGGGTGATGAGGGCCATGAGCTCGCTCTCGGCGCGCAGCGTCGGGACCGTCGAGCCGCGCCGTGAACATGGGCGCCTGGCCACCCTATCGATCAAGCAGAGTGGCGAGGAAGTCCTGCGTCCTGGCGTCGACGGAGTAGACCGCCGTGCCGATCATGCCGCGGGTGAGCAGCACCTTGTAGGTGTTGCGAATCAGCCGGTCGGCCTGCTCGTCCGTGACGGACTTCTTCGTCAGCGCCGGGTCCGCGCTGGCGCCGCGCACGGTGATCAGACGGCCGTCCCGATGAACGAGGTCGGGTCCGAACACGACGCCGTTCCAGTCGTACTCGAAGCCCTGGGCGGTGTACACGCAGCCGACCTGCTCGAAGCCGCCCGGCATGGTGGCCCACAGCGCGCTGGGAGGGGCGTCGCCGACGGCGCGGTCACCCTTGACGTTCCACGGCTTGGACCAGCCGTCGATCCGCACGTCGGAGACGAGGCGGTCGCCATCGGGGTCGCTCCATCGCCAGCAGAAGCCGGCGGTCATCCGTGCCGAGTAACCGTCGTCCAGCTTCCCCCGCAGCAGTCCCTCCAGCTCGTGCGGCGAGTCGGCGAGGGTGACCTCGAAGTGGGGGTCGCCGGTCCACGGCTCGGGATCCTCACCGTTCAGGCCGAGCAGTCGCAGCACCCACTCCTCGTACGCGCGGCTGCCGCCGCAACGGAACTGGGCGTCGAGATCCACCTGCTGCACGGCCAGACCGCGGGCCTGTGCGTGCGCCCTGATGTCGGCGACGGTCCCGGTCTCGCCCGGCCGCACCACCTGGTGTTCGTCGAGGAGGAAGACGGGGACGCGGGCGGCGCTCATCAGCTCGTCGAGCTGGGACCGCCCCGTCCGTGCGGAGGCCTTGGTGAAGCGGTTCGCCGAGGTCTCGCGGATCCGGTGAGCCTCGTCGCAGATCAGTACGTCGAGGTCGTTGGGCTTGGCGGTCATGAAGTTGTTGAAGTACTTGAACATCGCCTTCGTGCGCGTGGATCCCCTGGCCACGTGGCGGCGCATGGTCTCGGTGAAGGACCGCGATCCGGTGGCGTGGTGTGCCGGATAGCCGCGCTCGGCGAGTTCGCCGAGCAGGGACAGGGCGATGACGCTCTTGCCCGAGCCGGGACCGCCGGTGACGATCACGACCTCCTTGGAGTCGGCCGCCCTGGCCTTCTCCACCGCGTGCAGCACGATTCCGTACGCCAGGCGCTGCCGGTCCAGGAGGACGAACTGATCCCGATGCTTGATCTCGGCCGCGGCCACCTTCAGCAGTTGCTTGGACGGCCGGATCGCCGACGCCAGCAGCCTGTCGGCGGCGCGCGCACCGGGTTCGGGCGCGAACTGCGCGCGCAGGTAGTCGACGAACCGACCGCGACGGCTCTGGCTGAACAGACGGGTCCGTTCGTCCTCCACGCGGTCGTAGAGGTCGTGGATGTCCGGGTCGTTCGCGTTGTGCAGGTAGGCGACGCCGCGGACGGCGTGACGGCGGTGCTCCAGGGCGCCGACGAAGTCGGCGAGGTAGTCGCAGTAGCCGTGCACCTGCAGGACCGGGTGAAGTCTGGGGTGGTTGCCCATGCCGGGGACGAGAACGAGGTCGGCGTCGTCCTCGTACAGCTCGGCGTGGCTCCACTGCTTGAGCTCCACGACGACGTACGCGTCGTCGCCGCTGGCCCGGTCCACGCCGGCGAGGATCACGTCGGCTCGCTTGCTGGTGAGCGGTAACTGGTATTCCAGCAGCATCTCGACGCCGCCGAGCCCGGCCTCGACGAGGTCACGGGCGAGAACGGGCAGGCTGCGGTCCCATGATCTCCGCTCGCTCCTGCCGGGATTGACGCCCTGAGTGATGCGAAGTTGCTCGGCGATCACCTCGCTGAGCACCCTCTCCGGCATTGACGCGAGCTGAAGCAGACCTTCCGCGGAATGCCGGACAACGGCCACGGACCTACCCCCAGGCAGCACGAAAGACTCGTGCGGTATGGGGGCGTGTCCGTTCTCGGGCGAGAGAACGGAAGCCCGTCGGGCCGCATCACCGGTACGTCCGGAAGATTACAACGATCCACGCGACATGATCCCGGCGATGCGTGCGTCTCATGCCGTTTGCGCCGAATCAGGTGGCGGGGTCAGCAGCCGGGGTACTTGTCGCGGTCGAGGCGGCCGCCGGTGAACTGGGTGGTGAAGTCGTCGGCGAGCTCGATGACGGTGTCCCTGCCCTCAAGCCGGGACACCCAGCGCCCGGGGAGGGCCGCGTCCCCGTGAACCGTGCCGAGGAGGTTGCCGCAGAGGGAGCCGGTGGAGTCGCTGTCGCCGGAGTGGTTGACCGCCAGCAGCAGTGCCCGCTCGATGTCGTCGCCGCTCGCCAGCGCGCAGCAGACCGCGATGGCGAGCGCCTCCTCGGCCACCCACCCGCCGCCGAGCGTCTCCACCGCCTCGGGCGACGGCTCCGCCGCACCGGCCAGGGCGACCGCCGCCTCGATCGCGGCGGTGGTCTCCTCGTGTGCGGGCCGCTCGGCGAGCAGGCCGAGGGTGTCGTGTACGGCCGTAGCGAGCGGCGTGCCCTGGGACAGGAGGCAGACCAGCGCGGCGAACGCGCCGGCCGCCAGATAACCGGTGGGGTGCCCGTGCGTGATCTGGGCGCAGTCGGCCGCGAGCGTGAAGGCCGCCCGCGGGTCGCGGGTGGCCAGTCCGAACGGGGCGGAGCGCATGACGGTGCCGCAGCCCTTGGAGCCGGGGTTGACCGGCCCGGGCATGCCGGGGGCCGCGAGCGGGCCGAGGTCGGCGCGCAGGCCGGACACGCAGGTGTTGCCGGGCGCGCGACGGGAGTAGAGCCAGGTCTGCTCGCGGAGCCGGCCGGTGCGGACGAGGCCGTCGGCGGGCGGCGGCACGCGGTGCTGCTGCGTGTCGAGCCAGCGCAGGTAGGCGTGGCGGACCACCTGCACCGCACCGCCGCCGATGCCTCTCTCCCTGACGCGCACGTCGGCGCGGATCAGCCCTTCGACGGTGAACAGCGTCATCTGGGTGTCGTCGGTGACCAGGCCGGTCTCGCCGCGCCAGTCGGGAGCCAGGTCGGTCAGCCCCGCCCTGCCGTGGTCGCGGCGGATGGCGGCGATCGAGTCGAACTCCACGGGCGCGCCGAGGGCGTCGCCGACGGCCCCGCCGAGCAGGCAGCCGCGTACTCGGGCCCCGAACGGAATGTCGTCCGTTTCGGCATTACTCACGATGATCCCCTTTCTGCCTTCCAAGAACGGTAGCGGTCTTGTCGCGGGGCCGCCGATCGGACAGAAACGGCTCACCTTGAGTAGGAAACTTTCCGACCTCTCAGGCCGGGTCGCGAGGTGAGCGTGAGCGGGAACTACCTGGCCGGGCCGCAGGGCCTGCTCTGGCCGATCAACGCCCGCGCCGTGCTCGACGTCATCGACCGTGAGGGGCCGCTGGGCCGCCCGGAGATCACCAGGGCCACGGGCCTGTCCAAGACCACCGTCGCCCAGGCGCTGCGCGAGCTCGTCGCACGCGGCGTCGTCGAGGAGGCGGGCGCCGACACCACCCGTCGCGGGCCCGCGGCGACCCTCTACCGGATCGCCCCCCGCTGCGCGCTCGCGCTCGGGGTCGACATCGGCCACCTGCGTATCCGCGCCGTCCTGGTCGACGCGGCGGGGGAGACGCTCGCCCAGGCGGAGACCCGGGCGCCGCGCCGCAGGGTGGCCGACACGGCGGCGGCGGTGACCGCGCTCGCCGCCGAGTGCGCCGAATGCGCCGGGACCGGGCCTGGCGACATCGGCCAGGCCGTCGTCGGCGTCCCCGCGGTCGTGGCGCGCGACGGCCGCACCGTCAGGCGGGCCTACGGGCTGCCGCAGGGCGGCCGCGGCCTGGCCGAGGCGATCGAGCGCGACCTGTCCGTGCCCCTGCTGCTGGAGAACGACGTCAACCTCGCCGCCGTCGCCGAGCAGCGGTTCGGCGCGTGCGCCGGCGTCGCCGACTTCGTCCTGCTCGGCGTCGGGGTCGGCCTCGGCGCCGGGATCGTGCTCGGCGGCCGGCTGCACCGGGGCTTCGCCGGGGGAGCGGGCGAGGTCGGATTCCTGCGCCACCCCGCGACCGAGCTCGGCACGGAGGTGCTCGGCGCCCGCCGCATCGCCGAACAGGCCAGGCAGGCCGGAATCGAGGGTAGCCCGTCCCCGCGGGAGATCTTCGAGAGCGCCAGGGGCGGCGATGAGAGGGCACTCGCCGTGGTCGACGCGACCGCCCGCAGGATCGCCCACGTCGCGGCGTCCATCGCCCTCGTGATCGAGCCGGAGCTGTTCGTGCTCGGCGGCGCGTTCGGCGCCAGCGCCGACCTGTTGCTCGGCCGCATCCGCCGCCACCTGGCCAGGGACGCGGCGCCGCTGCCGATCAGGATCGTCGCGAGCGGCGTCTCCGGGGACGCGGTGCTGCGCGGCGCGGCCTGGCTCGCCCGCCATCGCGCGCGGGAACGCGCCTTCGCCGCCGTGATGGGCGGGCGGCCGCACGACATGACGACCGGGGGACCGTACGACACGGACCTCACCGGGTCAAGGAAAGGGGACATCACGTGAACCTCGCACGACGGCTCGGCGCCGGGCCGGGCGACCGGCTGCTGATCGTGAACGCCGACGACTACGGCATGTGCCGGGCGGCCAACACCGGCATCACCTCACTGCTCGCCGCCCGCGCCATCAGCTCGGCGACCGTGATGACGCCGTGCCCGTGGGCCCCCGACGCGGTCCGTACGGCCGTCGCGGGCGGCTACGACGTGGGCGTCCACCTGACGTTCACCAGCGAGTGGGAGGGATACCGGTGGGGACCGGTGACCCGCGACCGCGCGGTGTCCTCGCTCGTGGACGACGCCGGCTACTTCCCGGCCGACTGCCGCACCGTGGAGGAGCGGGCCGACCCCGAGGAGGTCCGCGCGGAGATCTACGCGCAGATCCGCAGGGCCGTCGCCCTCGGCCTCGACCCGTCGCACGCCGACAACCACATGGGCAGCCTGTACGGCCTGGCCACCGGCCGTGACTTCCTCGACATCGTCTTCAAGGCGTGCGCGGAGCACGGCCTGCCGTTCCGGCTGCCCCGGACCCTCGACGGCATGGGCCTGCCGGGGGAGCTGGAACCGTTCGCGCGGGCGAGAGCCGAGGCCGCCGACGCGGCGGGCGTGGTGATCCTCGACCGACTGTGGACGCTGCCCTTCGAACTGGCCGAGGGGGAGACGTGCGAGAGCGTCAGAAATGACATGATCGGGCTGATCCGGGCGCTGCGCCCCGGTGTCACCGAGATCTACATCCACCCGTTCGAGGAGACCGGCGAGCTCCGGCAGATCATGCCGCATCACGCCAAACGCGGCATGGAGCTGCGGCTGTTCACCGATCCGGAGGTCCGCCGCGCCATCGCGGAGGAAGGCGTGCGCCTCATCGGCTGGTCCTACCTGCGCACGGCCCAGAGGGCCTGATGAGGCACGGCCCAGAGGGCCCGATGAGGCGCGGACAGGTGCTGGCCTACGGGTCGGGCAACCTGTCGGTCAACCTGCTTAGCCAGGCGTTCGCGACCTTCGCCACCTTCTACTACGTCGACCACCTGGGCGTCGACCCGTCGCTCATCGGCGTCGCCATGGTGATCCACGGCATCGTCAACGCGGTGCTCAACCCGCTCGTGGGGCACGTCTCCGACCGGACCCGCACGCGCTGGGGCAGGCGGGTGCCGTACATCGTGATCGGCATGGCGCCGCTGGCCGCGGCCTTCACCATGATCTGGATCCCGCTCGTGGACGGCGCGACCGCGAGGTTCTGGTACTTCCTGATCGTGGTCCTCGTCTACGACGTGCTGTTCGTCGTCGTGGTGCTGAACTACGTGGCGCTGTTCCCCGAGATGTTCACCACCATCGCCGAGCGGGCCGCCGCCGCGTCGTGGCGGCAGATGTTCGCGATCGTCGGCATGATCGTCGGCGTCGCCGCGGCGCCCCTGCTGTACGGCGCCGTCGGATGGGCCGCCATGGGCGTGTCCTTCGGCGTGGTGGCGCTGGCCCTCTTCGCGCTGTCGCTCCGCGGTTCGGCCGAGCGGGCCCACGCGGAGCGCGAGAGCTTCGGGTTCCTCGCCGCGCTCCGCCACACGCTCGCCAACCGCGCCTTCGTCACGTACGTCACCGGCGGCTTCCTGCTGCAGCTGACCTTCGCCCTGCTGCAGGCGGGGATCCCGTTCTTCACCAAGTACGCCCTGGGCGAGGCCGACTCCGCCAACACCGTCATCCTGGGCGCGGTGTTCGTCACCGCGATCCCGATGGTCTATGTGTGGAGCCGGGTGACCACCCGGATCGGCCCGCGCCGCGCCGTCCTCGCCGCGATCGTCGTGTACGGCGCGGCGCTCGTGCCGTTCCTGTTCGTCGGGAGCCTCGCCCTCGCGGGCATGCTGGTGCTGCTGGAGATCCTGCTCGCCGAGGTGATCGACGACGACGAGCGCAAAACGGGCGCCCGCCGCGAGGGGATGTACTTCGGGATGAACGGGTTCATCGTCCGCTGGGCGGTGTCCCTGCAGGCCGTGGTCATCACCGTCGTGCTGTCCCGATCGGGCTACCACAACGGGGCGGCGGTCCAGCCGGCCTCTGTCGTGACCGGCGTCCGGCTGATGATGGGCCTGGTGCCCCTGGCCGTGCTGGTGCCGGCCTTCTGCTGCTTCCTCCTCTATCCGCTGCGAGCGGGCGCGGTCCACGGTTCAACAGCTCCAGCTCCGGAATCCGCTGCGCATCGCTCCTCGTCATGACCGGCCGCTGCCGCCCTACCTCGAAAGACTCATGCGGTCGCCGGGCATGCGGCAGCTCTCACCTCACACTCCACGGTGCTGTGTCGTCGTACTGCTGAAGACGAGCACCATGCGGTTGTGGCATCGCCTCCCCGCGCTCGGCCTCCATCCGAACCCAAGGACCGGCCACGTTTCCCCTCAGGAGTGATCAGGCATGTCGACAGCGACCGAATTCAGCGAGCTGACCGGTGATTACGTCCTCGACACCGCGCGTACGCGGATCGAGTTCGTCGCCCGGCACACGATGGCCACTCGTGTGCGCGGGCGGTTCGACGAGTTCGGCGGCGGCGTGCACCTGGACGGCGAGGATCCGTCGAAGTCCGACGTCCGGCTCGTCGTCCATGCCGACAGCGTTCGGACCGGCAACGCGCAACGTGACGCGCACCTGCGCGGCAGGTTCCTGCGGGTGGACGACCACCCGGAGATCACCTTCACCTCAACCTCGGTGGAGCGGGCCCCCGGCGCCGGCTTCGAGGTCACCGGCGACCTCGCGATCCGTGGCGTGAGCAGGCCGGTGACCGTGGCGTTCGAGCTGACCGGCGTCGAGCACCACCCGCGGGGAGCCCTCCAGGTCTGCTTCGCCGGTCGCCTCACGATCGACCGCAGCAACTGGGGCGTGAACTGGAACGCCGCGACCACGGCCCTGATCAGCCCGAAGGTGCTGCTGGAGTTCGACGTCACCGCGATCCGGCGGTCCTGACACGTCCGGCGCTGCCGGCCCACGCCGTCGGCGTCGGCGGGGTGACGGCCCCCTCGATCGGAGGCCGGGAACGTGGTTGTACACGGTCGTACGCCTCACCATGGTCCGGCAGCCGACCCATCCGCCTCCAGCCCGAACCGCACCAGGTCTGCCCACCGGCCCCCCTTTCCCTCCTGCACTCGCCGCATGGCCAGGTCGTCCAGTGCGGTTGTGGAGCCGGCGTCGGCGGCGGCGCGGGCGAGGCGTTCTGCGCCTTCGTGGTCGCCGGCCTGCTCCCGCACCCGCGCCAGGTCGTACATCACGTAGCCGAGGCCGGCGTCGACGGCGGCCTGGGCGAATCGTTCTGCGCCCTCGTGGTCGCCGGCCTGCTCCCGCACCCGCGCCAGTTCCCGCAGCACCGTGGTGTCGCCGGTGTCGGCGATCGCCTGGTACAGACGTTCGGCGCCTTCGTAGTCGCCAGCCTGCTCCCGCTTCCACGCCAGGTCGTCCAGCACACTGATATCTCCGGTGTCGGCGGCGGCGCGGGCGAGGCGTTCTGCGCCTTCGTGGTCGCCGGCCTGCTCCCGCTTCCGTGCCAGGTCGTCCAGTGCGGTTGTGGAGCCGGCGTCGGCGGCGGCCCGGGCGAATCGCTTGGCGCCCTCGTGGTCGCCGGCCTGCCGGCGCACCCGCGCCACGTCGTTCAGCACGAAGGTGTGGCCGGCGTCGACCATCGCCTGGTACAGGCGTTCTGCGCCTTCGTAGTCGCCGGCCTGCTCCCGCATCCGTGCCAGGCCGTACAACGCGAAGGTGTCGCCGGCGTCGACCATCGCCTGGTACAGGCGTTCTGCGCCTTCGCGGTCGCCGGCCTGCTCCCGCATCCGTGCCAGGTCCCGCAGCGCCGTGGTGTGGCCGGCGTCGACGGCGGCCCGGGCGAATCGTTCGGCGCCTTCGTGGTCGCGGGCCTGCTCCCGCATCTGTGCCAGGTTCCACAGCGCGAAGGTGTCGCCGGCGTCGACCATCGCCTGGTACAGGCGTTCTGCGCCTTCGCGGTCGCCGGCCTGCTCCCGCATCCGTGCCAGGTCCCGCAGCGCGAAGGTGTCGCCGGCGTCGACCATCGCCTGGTACAGGCGTTCTGCGCCTTCGCGGTCGCCGGCCTGCTCCCGCATCCGCGCCTGGTCGCGCAGCGCGAAGGTGTGGCCGGCGTCGGCGATTGCCTGGTACAGGCGTTCGGCGCTTTCGTGGTCGCCCCGCTTCCGTGCCAGGCCGTACAGCGCGGTGGTGTCGCCGGCGTCGGCGGCGGCGCGGGCGAGGCGTTCTGCGCCTTCGCGGTCGCCGGCCCGCTCCCGTTTCCACACCATCTCGTCCAGCGGGTTGGTGGTGTACTCGGCGTCGTCGGCGGCCTGGTACAGGCGTTTGGCGCCTTCGTGGTCGCCGGCCCGCTGCCACGTCCGTGCCAGGTCGAACAGCGGGAGGATGTAGCCGGCGTCGGCGGCGGCGCGGGCGAGGCGTTCTGCGTCTTCGTGGTCGCCGGCCTGCTCCCGCGTCCGCGCCATCTCCGGCAGCTGTGCGGCGATGTGGCGGGCGTCGAGAGCGGCGCGGGCGAGGCGTTCCGCGCTTTCATGGTCGCCGCCCTGCTCCCGCGTCCGCGCCAGGTCCCACAGCGCGAGGGTGTAGCCGGCGTCGGCGGCGGCGCGGGCGAGGCGTTCTGCGCCTTCGTGATCGCCGGCCCGCTCCCGGATCCGCGCCATCTCCCGCAGCACGCTGGTGTCGCCGGCGTCGGCGACTGCTTGGTACAGCGTGGAGGCATGCCGATAGCGCCCGCGGTCGCGGGCGGCCTGAGCGAGAGCGCGGTGGTCGCTCATCGTGGCCGCGTGGCGGGTGGCGGCGTTCCAGAAGGCGGCGGGGGGACAGAGGGAGCGGCGGGTGCGGGTGCCGTGTTGTTCGAGGTAGTCGGCGAGGCGATAGGTCGGCTCGCCTCCACGTTGTGCGGCGGGGGCGTGACCGGTGCCGGGACGAGGTTTGATCCGGGCCAGCGGCGGGCGGGCTCCCCGGCAGGGGCGGTGATCGGTGAGGTAGGTGAAGGCGCGTTCGAGCCAGTCGTCGTCGAGCAGGTTCCATTGCTCGTCGCTGAGATAGCCGGGGGCGGCTTCTGCGAGCAGGAGGCGGGGCAGGGCTGGGCCGTGACCGAGGCGGCGGGCGTCGGTCGCGGCGTCCAGGATGGCGCGGGCGGCGGGTTCGGCGTTGTCGTAGAGCTCCAGCAGAGCCGGACCACCGGCCAGGTACTGGGTCAACCGCCCCTGCGGGGCCTGGCTTAAGGCCTCGGCCAGACGGGGATCGCCGGTGTTCGCCGCCTGCCGGCCTGCGGTATCGAGGTCGGTGCCGGTGAAGGATTCGGGAAGGCGGATGCTGGCGCTTTTGATCAGCTCGCGGGCCTGGGCGTACGAATCGGGCTGACCGGCGTGCGGGACCGCGGTGAGAGTCTTCCAGTAGGCGGGCCACAGGGTGCCCAGCACCAGCACCGGCCCTCGCTCCTGAGCACGCAGCAACTCCCGGAGCCCGCCGGCGACCCGCTCCCCGACGGCCTGATCGGCAGTGAGCAGATAGTGCTGGGTCTCGTTCAGCCACACCACGGTGTACGGGCCGATCGACTTCAGCTCGGCCAGGAGCGCCGCCGGGCGGCCCGGGTCGATCGGGTGCCACAGCCGCCACGGCTCGGGCAGGGTCCGGACCGCTTCCCACAAGGCGCGGGTCTTGCCCGTCGACGAGTCGCCGACCAGCACGACCAGCCGGGATGCTCCTGCTCGCACCTCGCGAACCACCTGTGCGAGGGTTTCGTCATGCGCTCGAGGGATGTAGGCGGGTAACTCCTCCAGCTCCTGATCGGCGGTGTCAACGCGAATCGCCGGATGGACTTCCAGGTCCAGCGGCCGGAGTTGTCCGATCGGCCGGCCCGGTTCTGCTGTGGCCGGGGGTGGGGCAGGGGCGGCGGCCATCGGGAGAGGGCAGGTCGGCGGCCGGCCGTTCTGCGCGTCGTCATAGGCCTGCTTCCACGCCGCCATGTCGCCCAGCACCGCGTCGGGACCCCCGCGCTTGTCCCCTGTCACCTTCTTGCGGTAGGCCTCCAGCAGGCGCTCGACCTGTTCGCTCCAGCTCGGTAGCCGCTTACGCGTGCCGTGGATGAGCGACTCGACCGTGGTCTTGGGGACGCCGGAGTGGCGGGACAGCCACTGCGCCGAGGGGTTCCAGGCCGCCGACCGCGCCTGCACCAGGTAGTCGAGGAAAATCCGAACACCGTCGCCGTGGTCGTCGGGCGGTTTCGCCATGTCGTGGCTCCTTCGCTGTCCTCCCCCGACAGATCCCGGTACCGCCGGCTACGGCGGCGATCTCAGGCTAAAACCGGATCCGCCGCACTGCACGTCGGCTGCGGCCACGGGGTGACCCCGGATGATCCGGGGTCACCCGGCAGCCCGGATGTCGCAGGCCGTCGGCGGGTGCTCGTGCGCCGGTTGTCGATTGACTCATCCTTGTACGTCCGGTTAGCTCTGGTGGCAGTTCGCGACAGCGTACGGGCGGAGCCGCATGCGGGGTCGGCCGGGACGTGCGAGCGTCGACAGAACGCGCTCACCTGTCCGTTCCGGCGGCGGCCTCCGCCGTTCCGGCCGGTCGCGGACGGGGACTGCGACAGCCGGGGAGTGACGGATGACAGACGCTCGCATGCGTGCCCTCATGGATCGCCTCGGCGGCCTGGCGTACGGCGGGGATTACAACCCCGAGCAGTGGGATCCGGGCGTGTGGCGGGAGGACGTCCGGCTCATGCGCGAGGCGGGGGTGAACCTCGTGTCGCTCGGCGTCTTCGCGTGGGCCTCGCTCGAACCGGAGCCCGGCACGTACGAGTTCGGCTGGCTCGACGAGATCATGGACCTGCTCCACGAGAACGGCATCGCGGTCAACCTGGCCACCCCCACCGCCGCGCCGCCCGCCTGGCTGACCCACCGGCACCCCGAGGTCCTCCCGGTCATGGCCGACGGCGAGCGGTTCGGCTTCGGCAACCGCCTGCACTACGACCCCTCGTCCCCGATCTACCGCGAGCACGCGGCGAACATCACCAGGCGGCTCGCGGAGCGGTACTCCTTCCACCCCGCCCTGGCCATGTGGCACATCAGCAACGAATACGGCCCCACGGCCTACAACGAGGCCGCCTCGGCCGGCTTCCGCCGCTGGCTCACGCGCAGGTACGGCGACCTGGAGACCCTCAACGAGGCGTGGACCACCCGTTTCTGGGGGCAGGTCTACACCGACTGGGACCAGGTCGAGGTGCCGAGCGTCCCCCGCACCTGGATGAACCCCAGCCGCATCCTGGACTTCAAGCGCTTCACCTCGGACGCCCTGCTGGAGTGCTTCGTCGCCGAGCGCGACATCGTCCGCTCCTTCCGCGACGACATCCCGGTCGTCACCAACTTCATGCGCTTCTACCGCAACGCCGACTACTGGCGCTGGGCCCCGGAGGAGGACGCGGCGGCCCTGGACATCTACCCCGACCCCGCCGACCCGGACTCGCACGTGTCGTCGGCCTTCCAGTTCGACCTGTTCCGGTCGCTCAAGGGCGGGCGTCCGTGGCTGCTGATGGAGCAGGCCGCCAGCGCGGTCAGCCAGTGGAGGCTCAACGTGGTCAAGGAGCCCGGCCGGATGCGGCTCGGCTCGCTCCAGGCGGTCTCCCGCGGGGCCGACTCGGTGATGTTCTTCCAGTGGCGGGCCGGCCGGGGCGGGCACGAACGCTTCCACTCGGCGATGCTGCCGCACTCCGGTCCGCAGTCGCGCACCTTCCGCGAGGTCGCCGGGCTCGGCCGCGAGGTCGGGCTGCTGTCACCTGTGGCGGGAACGGCCACGCGGGCCGAGGTCGCCGTCCTGTTCGACTGGAACGGCTGGTGGGGACTGGAGGAGCTGTGGGGCCTGCCCCGCAACGACTTCAGCTACGTGGACACCGTCATGCGGCACTACCGGCCGCTGTGGGAGCACCACTACGCGGTCGACGTCGTGTCCACCAGGAGCGACCTGTCGCCGTACAAGGTGCTGGTCGTGCCCAACGCGTACCTCGTCGACGACGAGGGCGTCGCCGCCGTCACCGAGTTCGCCCGCGGTGGCGGAACCGTCGTCATGTCCTTCTTCTCGGGCGTCGTAGACCAGTGCAACCGCGTCCGCCCGGACGGCTACCCGGGCGCGTTCCGCCGCCTCATCGGCGCGAAGATCGACGAATACTGGCCGGCGCGTCCCGGCGAGCGGTTCACGGTCGAGTTCACCGACGGACGCACGGCGACGTCGGACTGGTGGCGCGAGGACATCCACCTCGAAACCGGAACGGCACTGGCGACCTACGCGGACGGGCTGCTCGCGGGACGCGCCGCGGTCGTCGCCAACGACTTCGGAGCCGGCCGGGTCGTCTACTTCGCCACCCTCCTGGAACAGGACGCCTTCGACCGGGTGCTGATCGGCGAGCTGAGAGCGGCGGGAGTGGAGAACCGCTTCGACGGCCTCCCCGCCCACCTGGAGTGCACGGTCCGCGAGGACGAGCGGCACGAATACCTCTTCCTCCTCAACCACGACGCCGAGACGCCCGTCGTCGTCCCGGTGGAGGGCGGGGGTACGGACCTCCTCACCGGCCTTCCGGCGTCAGGGGAGGTCACCGTGCCTCCCCTAGGAGCGGTGGTCGTCCGCCGGGCGCGGCAGGCGTGAGCGTGCCCGGCTTCCCGGCGGCGCGGTGCTCTCGCGGACCACGAGCTCGTTCGCGAGGTCGATCCGGCTCGTGGCCGGCTCCACGCCGCGGGCCAGGTCGAGCAGCATCTGGGTCGCGACCGTCGCCATGTCGCACAGCGGCTGGCCCACCGTGGTCAGGGCGGGCTCGACCCAGCCGGCGACGGGCACGTTGTCGTAACCGACCACCGACAGGTCCCCGGGGACGTCGAGGCCGAGCCGCCGGGCCGCGCGCAGGACGCCGAGCGCCTGCAGGTCCGACCCGGCGAAGATCGCGGTCGGCCGGTCCGAGCGTTGCAGCAGGTCCATGGCGTGTTTGTATCCGGCGTCGACGTAGAAGTTGCCGTACCTGACGAGGGCGGGGTCGACGGTGAGCCCCGCCTCGTCGTGGGCGACCCGGAAGCCCGCGACCCGTGCCCTGCTGCACATCACGTCCTTGGGGCCGGAGACGACCGCGATGCGGCGGTGGCCCAGCTCCAGGAGATGACGGGTGGCGAGCAGGCCGCCGTCCCAGTTGTTCGAGCCGACCACGGGCACGGACTCGGCGATCTCGCCGTCGGTGTCGACGACGACGAACGGGACCTGCGCCCGCCGCAGCTTCTGCTGCTGCGCCTGAGACGGGCTGGACATGACGAACAGCACGCCGAGGGGGCGATGGTCGAGCACACCGTCCAGCCACTCCTCCGGTGGCCGGTGCGCCCCTTTCAGCTGCGACAAGACGACCTCGATCCGCGCCGCGGCGGCGACGGCGTCGACCCCGCGGATGATCTCCATCGACCACATCGAGTTCAACTCGTGGAAGACGAGGTCGATCTGCCCCTTGAGCGTGCGCCGCTTCGAACGGCGGCGGTACTGGTGCCGCGCGAGGCCGGCCTCGACGCGTTCGCGCGTGTCGGGCGCGACGTCGGGGCGGCCGTTGAGGACCTTGGAGACCGTGGTCACCGAGACGCCGAGCTCTTCGGCGATGGACGCGATCGTGGTGGGGCGTGGATCGCGGGCGGGGGAGGGGCTGGTCATCTGTCCGCTCGTCGTTTCTCCGAAACTTTCGCGAAACTCTACCACCGGAAGGTCCTGAGATATACCGAGATCCAGGCTGGGTTGGGCTCGGCGGCGGGAGAGTCTCGGCGATTGACTACCCTCTTGACGCACCCAGGTCCGGGTCTTATATTTCCGCAATATTAATGAGGACTTTCGAAACTTTCGGTTCGCGCTGCCGTGCCGTTCCCCGGGGCGGGGTGCGCGAAGCCGCCCCTTTCGGCGGCCGCACGCGCCGCCGTGGATCCGCTCGGATGGCACCGGAGGCACGGGATGAGCACCACCAGGACGATCGACGCGTCGCCGGATACGGGGGATCCCCGGCGGGCGAGACCGGATCCCGCCCGTGCGAAGCGCCCGCCGCGCCGCACCTGGCGGCAGGCGCTGCGCCGTGACTGGCAGCTCTACTCGCTGGCGATCCTCCCGCTGCTGTTCTTCGTGATCTTCCGATATCTGCCGATGATCGGGAACGTCATCGCCTTCCGGAAGTTCCAGCCCGGCGGCAGCGTGCTCGGCGAGGAATGGGTCGGCCTGCGTTACGTGAAGATGTTCCTGAACGACCCGTCGTTCTGGCAGGTCTTCACCAACACCGTGGTCATCGGCGTGCTGACCCTGCTGTTCTGCTTCCCGACGCCGATCGTCCTCGCCCTGCTGATCAACGAGCTGCGCGGCCGGAGGATCAAGCGGTTCGTCCAGTCGGTGTCCTACCTGCCGCACTTCCTGTCGATGGTCGTCGTGGCCGGGCTGGTCATGGAGATGCTGTCGGTGGACGGGCCGGTCAACCAGCTCCTGCGCGCGGCCGGCAACGAGCCCGTCGCGTTCCTGCAAGAGGCGGGGTGGTTCCGGACGATCTACGTCTCCTCGGAGATGTGGCAGACGGTCGGCTGGGGGACGATCATCTACCTCGCCGCGCTCACCACCATCGACGAGCAGTTGTACGAGGCGGCCCGGATCGACGGCGCGAGCCGGTGGCGGCAGGTCTGGCACGTGACCCTCCCCGGCATCCGGCCGACCGCGGTCACCCTGCTTATCCTCAACATCGGCACCTTCATGGCCGTCGGCTTCGAGAAGATCCTGCTGCTCTACAACCCGCTGACGTATCCCACCGCCGACGTGATCTCCACGTACCTCTACCGGATGGGCATCGTCTCCAACAGCTTCAGCTACGCCGCGGCGATCGGCCTGTTCGAGGCCGTGATCGGGCTGGCCCTGGTCATGTCGGCGAACCTGATCTCCCGGCGCACGGTAGGGACGAGCCTGTGGTGACCGTCGACAGGACCCGGGGCTACCGGGTGTTCCGGGTCGTCAACGCGATCATTCTGACCGGCGTCGTGGTCGTGACCCTGTACCCCTTCGTCAACATCGTCGCCCGGTCGCTCAGCGACGAGTTCGCCATCCGCGCCGGCAAGGTCAACCTCGTCCCCGTCGGGTTCACCTTCCGTACGTACGAGTTCGTGGCCTCCGACCCGACGTTCTGGATCAACTACCGCAACACCCTGGTCTACACGGTCGTCGCCACGGCCATCGCGATGGTCATGACCACGTGCTACGCGTACGTCCTGTCGAAGAGGCACCTGAAGGGCCGCACGTTCCTTATCGGGATCGCGGTCTTCACGATGTTCTTCTCCGGCGGGCTCATCCCCAACTACATCCTCATCTCCAGCCTCGGGCTGAAGGACAGCATCTGGGCCATCGTGCTGCCGAACGCGGTCAGCGTCTTCAACCTCCTGGTGATGAAGGCGTTCTTCGAGGGCCTGCCGGTCGAGCTGGAGGAGGCCGCCGCGATCGACGGCATGAGCACCTACGGCATCCTGCTCCGGATCGTGCTGCCGCTGTCGAAGGCGGTCCTGGCGACGATCGTGCTGTTCTACGCCGTGTCGTTCTGGAACTCGTGGTTCGCGGCCTTCCTCTACATGAGCCAGAACGACCTGTTCCCCGTGACCGTCTACCTGCGCAACCTCATCGCCGGCGCCACCACGGGCACATCCGTCGGCGCCGACGCCACCGACATGACGGTGGCCACCAACATCAAGTCCGTGACGATGGTGCTCACGGTCATCCCGATCCTGGTGGTCTACCCCTTCGTCCAGCGGTACTTCGTCAAGGGCGTCATGCTCGGCGCGGTGAAGGGATAACACGCCGGACCTCTCATTCCGCATTCACTCAGCCCGTTTCCCCAAGGGAGAGGACCCCCCTTTCATGTATGAGATCAACCGGCGTCAGGCGATGGTCGCCGTGGGAGCCTTCCTCGCGCTCGCCGCCTGCAGCACTGACGGCACTGACGGCGATTCCGGGGCCAAGAAGAGCGGTGACGACTTCGCGGCGAACCGCGACGGCGCGATGGCCGACTACGCGGCCGGCAAGCCGTTCAAGGCCGCTGCCCCGCTTACGTTCAGCATCCTCTACAACAACCACCCGTTCTATCCGATCAAGAACGACTGGCTGTTCTGGTCGGAGCTGACGAAGCGGACCAACGTGACGCTGCAGCCGAACGTGGTGCCGCTGAGCGACTACGAGAACAAGCGCAGCCTGCTGATCGGCGCCGGCGACGCGCCGATGATCATCCCGAAGACCTACCCCGGCCAGGAGACCCCCTTCGTCGCCTCGGGCAGCGTCCTGCCGGTCAGCGACTACCTCGACCTGATGCCGAACTTCAAGGAGAAGATCGCCAAGTGGAACCTGCAGCCCGACCTTGACACGCTCCGGCAGGCCGACGGCCGCTTCTACCTGCTCCCCGGCCTCCACGAGGACTACTGGACGGACTACACGCTGATTGTGCGCAGCGACATCCTCGACAAGCTCGGGCTGGAGATCCCGCAGACCTGGGACGACGTGCACAACATGCTGAAGGCGATGAAGGAGGAGTATCCCGACTCCTATCCCTACTCGGACCGATGGGGCATCCCCACGCCGGGCGGCGCCATGCTGAACCAGGTCTTCGGCCTGGGCAGCGGAGCACGCGGCGGCTGGGGCTTCACCACCGGCATCACGTGGGATCCCACGGCGCAGAAGTTCGCCTACACCGGGGCGATGGAGCAGTACAAGCAGATGCTGCAGTTCCTCCACACGCTGGTGGAGGAGAAGCTGCTCGACCCGGAGAGCTTCACTCAGCAGGACGATCAGGCGATCCAGAAGCTGGCGTCCGGCAAGTCCTTCGTGATCAGTGGCAACGCCCAGACGCTCGTGAACGAGTATCGCCCGCCGCTGAAGAAGGCCAACCCGAAGGCGAAGCTCATCAAGATCCCGGTGCCCATCGGGCCGCAGGGGCCGGTCAAGGCCGACGCCAACGACAGCCGGTTGGAGAACGGCATCATGATCTCGAAGAAGGCCCGGGACAGCAAGAACTTCGTCGCGATGATGCAGTTCATCGACTGGCTCTGGTACTCCGACGAGGGCCAGGTGTTCGCCAAGTGGGGCGTCGAGGGGACCACCTACACCAAGGACGGCTCCGGCAAGTTCCAGCTCGCGAAGGACGTCGACTTCGTCGGCCTCAACCCCGGCGCGCCCAAGCACCTGCAGAAGGACTTCGGCTTCTCCAACGGCGTGTTCGCCTACGGCGGCAGCACCGAGCTGCTCCAGTCGACCTTCTCCGAGGAGGAGGTCGAATGGCAGAAGACGATGAACGCCAGGAAGGCGCTGCCGCCGAAGCCGCCGAGCCCGCTCAGCGACGAGGAGCGCGAGCAGGCCGCGCTGTGGCAGACCCCGCTGAAGGACCACGCCACCCAGAACACGCTCGAGTTCATCCTCGGCAAGCGGAGCTTCGACGAGTGGGACGCCTACGTCAAGGAGCTCGAGGCGAAGAACATGACGTCCTACGTCAACCTCGTCAACGGCGCGTACGAGCGCTACAAGAAGGAGCACGGCTGACCGGCCCGGGCCGGTCGTGCCTGTCCCATGGCCGGCACGCACTGCCCGGAACGGCGAGCGAAGGACGATGATGCCCCACCCTGTCCCCGACATGCCGGACGAGACCCCGAGCCGGCTGACGGACGCCTGGCGATTCTGCGTCGGCACCGGCCGCTTCGACCTGGCCCTGCGCCGGGACTACCAGGAGTCGCTGGCGCTGGTCCAGCGGGAGATCGGCTTCCGGCACATCCGGGGGCACGGGCTGCTGAGCGACGGGGTGGGCGTCCACCGGCCGTACGAGCACCGGGGGATCCGGCACGTGCGGCACGTGTTCACCTACGTGGACCAGGTGATCGACGCCTACCTCGACCTCGGGATCGCGCCGTTCCTGGAGCTGGGCTTCATGCCCTCCGGGCTCGCGTCCGGCGACCAGACCGTCTTCTGGTGGAAGGGCAACGTCACCCCGCCCCGGTCGTGGCAGGAGTGGGCCGCGCTGGTGCGGGCCACCGTGACGCACCTGGTCGACCGGTACGGGCTCGACCGGGTGCGCACCTGGCCGATCGAGGTGTGGAACGAGCCCAACCTCAAGGACTTCTGGCTCGACGCGGACCAGGACGCCTACCACCGCCTGTACGAGGTGACCGCGAACACCGTCAAGGACGTGGACGCCTCGCTCCAGGTGGGCGGGCCGGCCATCTCTCCCGGGTCCGACGAGTGGCTGGTGCGCTTCGCCGACTTCGTCGCCGAACGGTCCCTGCCGATCGACTTCGTCAGCCGGCACGCCTACACGTCCGGCCCGGCCCAGCACGTGCCGTTCGGCGTGCACCAGACGCTGGCCCCGCCGTCGCGGCTGCTGGAGCAGTTCGCCACGCCCCGGCGGCAGCTCCGGGGTGGTCCGCTGGCGGATCTGCCCGTGCACATCACCGAGTTCAACTCCTCCTACCGGCCGGACAACCCGATCCACGACACGGCCTTCCACTCCGCCTACCTCGCGCCGGTGCTCGCCGCCGGGGGAGACCTGGCCGACTCCTTCTCCTACTGGACCTTCAGCGACGCGTTCGAGGAGGCAGGGGTGCCGGCCTCGCTGTTCCACGGCGGCTTCGGCCTGCTGACCCACCGTCAGATCAAGAAGCCGGCCTATCACCTGTACGCCTTCATGGCCCGTATGGGCGAGGAGATCCTGGCACGCGGACAGGACCACCTGGTCACCCGGGACGACGCCGGCCGGGTCACCGCGCTGGCCTGGGCGCCGGTGGACGTCACCGGCGGCCCGCCGGTCGACGGGCACACCGTGCGGCTGTCGATCCCGGTCGGCTCCCCGTCCGGCCGGGCCTTCCTGCTGCGCTCGTCGGTGAGCGAGGAGAAGGGCAACGCCTGGAGGGCGTGGTGCGAGATGGGCCGCCCCGCCTCGCCCCGGTCCCGGCAGCTCGACGCGCTGCGGGAGGCGGCGGAGCCGGTCCGCGGCCATCGCAGCCTGCCGATCGAGGACGGAAGGGTCGCCCTGGACATCACCCTCGACCGCCACGAGGTCACCCTGCTGGAGATCACGCCCGTGGTCGACGAGACTCCGCCCTGGGGGGACAGGTGGGACGACCGTCGCCTGCTCGGCCTGGATGAGGAGGCTGCGTCATGACCGAGACGACGATCCGGCGGTTCGGCCAGGGACCGCTCTCGCGCGCCTCCGCGCTGGTCTACACCCTGCTCGTGGTAGAGCTCCTGGTCCTGGTCACCGCCGTGCCCGGCCTGATCGGGCTCGTCCTGCTCGACCGCGACGCGGCCAACGTCCCGCTGGCGGCGGCCTGCGCGCTCCCGGCCGGCCCGGCGCTGTCGGCCGCGCTGTACGCGGTGCACCACCGCCGGCTCGACCTGACGGATCTCCACCCGGCGACGGCGTTCTGGCGCGGCTACCGGATGAACGTCCGCGGGGTCGTGAAGCTCTGGATCCCGTTGCTGGCGTGGCTGACCGTCCTCGGATCGACGCTCGCGAACTTCGGCGCCGCGGGCGTCCCGGGGTGGTGGGCGATCCTGCTGGTCCTCATCGCGCTGGCGGCGGCCCTCTGGGGCGCGAACGCCCTCGTGATCACATCGCTGTTCGCGTTCCGGGCGAGGGACGTCGCCCGCCTGGCCGCGTACTTCCTCTTCTCCTCGCCCAGGGTCGCGCTGGCCAACGCGTGCCTGCTCGTCGTCGCGGCGGGTGTCACGCTGGTCGCCTCCGAGGCCGCGCTGACGCTGCTGGCCTCGGTGTTCGCGGCGGCGCTGCTGCTGAACAGCCGGCCGCTGATCGCCGGGGTCACGGAGAAGTTCACCGTGCAGGGCGATTCCCCGGAGGGGCCTCGTGACGACTCCTGATCCTGTCCATCCGGCGTGGCTGCCGCCGGAGGCGTTCCGTGCGATCGGCTCGCGCCGCACACTCGTGCTCGGTGACGGGCTCCTCGCCGGGACCGTCCACGACGAGGTGGCGGACGCCTGTGCCCGGTATGGCGGACGCGTGCGTCGCGGCGCCGAGGACGGGCCGTACGACCTCGTGCTCGCGCTCACCACGGAACCGCTGCCGGGCGTCGCGGGCGAGGTCCGCCCCGACTCCGCGATCGGCGCCGAGGGATACCTGCTCGCGCGGCGCGACGGCGTGACGGTCGTGCTCGCCGACGATCCCGCCGGGTTGCTCTACGGCCTGTTCCACGTCGTGCGGCTGGGTGAGCGGGCGTTCGCCGGAGAGCTTCGGGCCGGGCGTCATCGGCCCGCGATGCGGCGGCGCATGCTCGACCACTGGGACAACGTCGACGTCCATCCGGTGATGGGCCAGGTCGAACGCGGTTACGCGGGCGGGTCGATCTTCTGGCGCGACGGCGCGCCGCGCGGCGACCTGGCCCGCGTGCGGGCCTACGGGCGGCTGCTGGCCGCGTGCGGTGTGAACGCGATCTCCGTGAACAACGTGAACGTGCGCGCCACAGAGGCCCGCCTGCTGACGGACCGGCTCGGCGACGTCGCCGCGCTCGCGGACGTGCTGCGGCCGTACGGGATCAGGGTCCACCTGTCGGTGAGTTTCGCCTCGCCCGTCGTCCTCGGGGGGCTGCCGACCGCCGACCCGCTGGACGAGGGCGTGCGGAAGTGGTGGGCGGGCGTCACCGAGCGGGTGTACGACACGATCCCCGATTTCGGCGGCTATGTCGTGAAGGCCGACTCCGAGGGGGAGCCCGGCCCGTTCGCGTACGGGCGCGACCACGCCGACGGCGCGAACCTGCTGGCCGAGGCGCTGGAGCCGTTCGGCGGGGTCGTCCACTGGCGCGCCTTCGTCTACAACCACCGGCAGGACTGGCGCGACCGGTCCACCGACCGGGCCCGCGCCGCGTACGACCACTTCGCCCCGCTCGACGGGCGGTTCCGCGACAACGTGATCCTGCAGGTGAAACACGGCCCGGTGGACTTCCAGGTGCGCGAGCCGGTGTCGCCGGTGATCGCGGCCATGCCCGCCACCCGCCTGGCCGTGGAACTGCAGGTGACGCAGGAGTACACCGGCCAGCAGCGGCACGTCTGCTACCTCCCCCCGATGTGGCGCGAGGTGCTCGGCTTCCGCCCCTGGGGACCGGACGGAACCGCCGTGGCCGACATCGCCGGGGGAGCCTCGGGTGACGGCGGCGGGCTCGTCGCGGTCTCCAACGTGGGCGACGACCCCTACTGGACCGGCCACCCGCTCGCCCAGGCCAACCTGTACGCCTTCGGCAGGCTCGCCTGGGCGCCGTGGACGGACCCGGCGGCGATCCTCGACGAGTGGATCGACCTCACCTTCACACCGACGGCGACGGGGGACACCGAGCGGTTGCGGCACACCCTCCATGCGATCATGGACGGCTCCTGGCGCACCTACGAGCGGTACACCGCGCCGCTGGGCGTCGGCTTCATGGTCCGTCCCGGCCACCACTACGGGCCCGACGTGGACGGATACGAGTACACGCCGTGGGGCACCTACCACTTCGCCGACCGGGACGGCGTCGGCGTGGACCGCACCCGCGCCACCGGGACGGGCTTCACCGGCCAGTATCCGCCGCCGTGGTCGGAGGTGTACGAGTCGCTCGACCGATGCCCCGACGAACTGCTGCTGTTCTTCCACCACGTCCCGTACGGGCACGTGCTGCACAGCGGGGCGACCGTCGTCCAGCACATCTATGACACCCATTTCGCGGGAGTCGAGGAGGCGATCGAGGCCAGACGGCGCTGGGAGGAGGCCGCCGCACTGTTCGACCCGTCCCTGCACGCCCGGGTCAAGGAGCTCCTCGACGAGCAGGTCCGCTGCGCGGAGGAGTGGCGCGACCAGATCAACGCCTACTTCTTCCGCAAGTCGGGCGTGCCCGACGTCCGCGGCCGGCGCATCCCATGACGGCGCCGGAACGCCACGGCGTGCAGGAAGAGGACGGGCACTGGGTCGCCACCTGGACGGCGATGCCGCAGTTGACGGAGCCGGACAACATGCCGCCCGCACCGTTCACCCGGGATGACCTCGTTCTCGCCGACGCCACGCTGCGGCAGACGGTCCGGGTCTCGGTGGGCGGGCGGCAGCTGCGGGTGAGGGTGTCGAACGCCTTCGGCGGCGCGGCGCTGCCCATCACGAAGGCGACCGTGGCGCTGCCGGCCGGGGGGCGGGCGGGAGTGAGCGCGGTCCAGCCGGGGACGGTGCGGCCGGTGACCTTCCACGGCCGCCCGTCGATGACGATCCCCGCCGGGGCGCAGGCGGTCTCCGACCCGCTGGACGTCGAGCCGGTGCCCGGGTCGAACCTGACGGTGACCGTCTATCTGGCCGACGGGCAGCGCTCGGCGAGCATCACCTCGCATCCGGGCTCGCGGACCACCTCCTACCTGCTGCCCGGCGACCACGCCGACGCCGAGGACCTGCCCGGCGCGACCGCGGTCGACCACTGGTACCTCCTCAGCGGAGTGGAGGTGTGGGCCGATCCTTCGGTCGCCGCGGTGACGGTGGTGGGCGACTCGCTGTCCGACGGCCGGGGCTCGACCACCAACGGCAACGACCGCTGGCCCGACCGGTTGCTCGACCGCCTGCGGTCCCGGCACGGGATGGACGGCGTGGCGGTGGTCAACCAGGCGGCCGGCGGCAACCGGGTGCTCAATGACGGCCTGGGCCCCAACGTACTGGCCCGGCTGGACCGCGACGTGCTCGCCCACAGCGGCGTGGCGTGGCTGGTCCTGTTCGAGGGGGTCAACGACATCGGCACCGCCGAGGCGACCCCGGCCGCGCAGAAGCAGGTGACCGACGACCTGATCTTCGCCTACGACCAGATCATCACGCGGGCGCACGCGCGGGGCATCCGTGTCTACGGGGCGACGCTGACGCCGTTCGGCGGCAACGCCTCCTACGACGACGCGCAGGGCTACCGGGAGGCGGCCCGGCAGGCGGTCAACCAGTGGATCCGCGCCGGCCGCCGGTTCGACGCCGTGATCGACTTCGACGGCGCCGCCCGCGACCCGGCCGATCCCCGCCGGCTGCTCGCCGCGTACGACGTGGGCGACCACCTGCACCTGAACCCGGCGGGGTACCAGGCCCTCGCCGACGCCGTACCCGCACACCTGTTCCGGCGGGAGCCGCTGCCCCCGGGCTTCCGATTCGCCTGACGCGCCGGCGGCTAGAGTGGCGTCCGGCTGCGGTTCCCCGAGCACCGATGTCACCGAGCACCGATGTCACCGAGCACCGATGTCACCGAGCACCGATGGATGAACGAGCGCGATGAGAATCGTCGAGGACGACCTGTCCGGCCCGCAGATCGCCGAGTTCCTGCGGGAACACGTGCGGGAGATGCGGTCCATCACTCCGCTGGAGAGCAAGCACGCCCTCGACCTCGACGGCCTGCGCACGCCCGAGGTCACGTTCTGGTCGGTGATGGACGGCGACATCATCGTGGGCTGCGGCGCGCTCAAGAGGCTCGACCCGGCGCACGCCGAGCTGAAGTCGATGCGCACCGCTGTGGCGCGCAAGCGCAGCGGGATCGCGTCCCTGCTGCTGGGGCACATCATCGCCGAGGCCGGGCGGATGGGCTTCACCCGGCTGAGCCTGGAGACCGGCTCAGCCGACTTCTTCCTGCCCGCCAGAAGGCTGTACGAGAAGTTCGGGTTCGGCTACTGCGAACCCTTCGCCGACTACCGGCCCGATCCGCACAGCGTGTTCATGACCAGGCTGCTCTGACGACTTCGTCAGTACGCGTCCGGGCGTAGGGCCCGGGCGCACACGGTGAGTCCGTCTCTGAGGGTCTCCCGCGTCGTGTCGTCGACCTTCGCGAGCATGATCGTTTCGATGTCGTCGAGCGAGCTGTCGCATCGCCGAAGCACGGTCACCCCCTCGGGAGTGAGGCGGGCGCACAGTGTGCGGCCGCCGTCCGGGTGGGGGTCGCGGCGGATCAGGCCGCGCCGTTCCAGGTCGCGGATGACGAGGTTCATCGCCTGCGGCGTGACGAAGGCGATGCGGGCCAGCTCCGCCGACGACACCCCGTCGCGCGTGCGCAGTTCGCTGAGCGCCATGTACTCGGTCGTGGTGACGCCGTGCCGGGCGAGCGTGTCGTCCAGGCGGGCGCGGATGCGGCGCTCCAGGCGGAACACCAGGTAGCTCAGGCGTGCCGCGGGCGCGGCCGGCTGGGCGGCGGGACGGGGGCGGTGGGCGGTCACCGGACGACGATACCGCGCGATCTTCAAGATGTAAGTTTCGCGGCTTGCTATCAAGTCACTTGATAGCAAGTACCTTGATATGCAGCGATAACTCCTATTTGATCGCCGGAGCCCTCGCGGCCGTGACTTGACCGCAGGCCGATGCCGCTTCTATACCGGCTGACGTCACGACTTCCGAGCGGACGGCGATTCCGGAACGTGCGCGGAAAGGCGCACGGAAAAGAGGGAACCGCCGCTGATCGAAAAAGGAGGAGCGGATGAAGCGATTACTCGCGGCGCTCGCCGGTGCCGTCGCCGCGGTGCTGTGCGCCGCCGCGGCCCTGGCGTCGGTGCTGGTGTCCGCGCACCCCGCCGCCGCGGCCACGCTGACCGAGGTGACCAACTTCGGCGCCAACCCCGGCAATCTGCGCATGTACGTGTACGTCCCGAACAACGCCCAGCAGAACCCGGCGATCGTGCTGGCCATGCACACGTGCGGCGGCACGGGGCCGGGCTTCTACTCGTCCACCGAGTTCGCGTCGCTGGCCGACCGGTACGGCTTCATCGTGATCTACCCGTCGGCCTCGAAGAAGATGAACTGCTTCGACAACTGGTCCGACGCGTCCAAGGTGCGCGGCGGCCAGACCGACCCGGTGTCGCTCATGTCGATGGTGACCTACGTCGAGCAGCAGTACCACGGCGACCCGAACCGGGTGTTCGCGACCGGCGCCTCCTCGGGCGGCATGATGACCAACGCCATGCTCGCCCTGTATCCCGAGGTGTTCAAGGCGGGCGCGGCGTTCATGGGCGTGCCGTTCACGTGCTTCCCCAACGAGGCGGCCTACAGCCCGGGCGGCAACTCCTCCCCGTGCGTCGGCAAGACCGCGCAGCAGTGGGGCGACGCGGTGCGCAACGCCAACCCGAACTACCGGGGGCCCTGGCCGCGGATGCAGCTGTGGCACGGCACCGCCGACACGGTGGTCAACTACGCCGAGCTGGAGGAGGAGATCAAGCAGTGGACGAACGTGCACGGCCTGAGCCAGACACCCACCAGCACCGACACCCCGCAGTCCGGCTGGAGCCGCCGCCGCTACGCCGACTCCACGGGGGCGGTGAAGGTCGAGGCGTACAGCATCCAGGGCGCGGGCCACAGCCTCCCGATGAGCGGCATGGCCGCCGTCGCCATCCAGTTCTTCGGCCTCACCGGTAGCGGCCCGAGCCCGAGCCCGAGTCCGAGCCCGAGTCCGAGCGCCACCGTCAGCCCGTCGGTCAGCCCGTCCGCCAGTCCGTCCGCGAGCCCGTCGCCGTCCGCGAGCCCGTCGAACCCGCAGCCCGGCGGGTGCAGGGTCACCTACACCCCGAACACCTGGAACAACGGGTTCACGGCGGACGTCACGATCACGAACACCGGCAGCGCTCCCGTCAACGGCTGGACCGTCACCTGGACCTGGCCGGGCAACCAGCAGGTCACCAACGCCTGGAACGCCACTGTGACCCAGTCCGGTGCCCAGGCCACCGCCCGCAACGTCTCCTACAACCCCGCCATCCCCGCCGGAGGCAGCACGAGCTTCGGCTTCCAGGGCGTCTACAGCGGCACCAACACCGCTCCGACCGGCTTCGCCCTCAACGGCGCGGCCTGCACCATCGCCTGACACCGGCCTCGGCCGCACCCGGCCGCGCCGCGACAACCATCAGGGGGCGGCGCGGCCGGGCGTCAGACGGCCAGCGTGTCCAGGACGGTGGCGGCCAGCTCGGCGGCGGGCGGTTCGTACCGCTGGGCGAGCGTCTGGAAGGTCTGCTCGGCCTGGATCGCCGGCCAGTCCCGGGGCAGGTGCTCGGCGGGCAGGTGCGGATCCTGGCGGACGAGCTGCAGCCAGTCGGTGTGCAGCAGCAGCTGCCGCGCGAGGTCGTCGGGCGCGCCGGGGAACGGCCGGGGGACGTCCCACTGGGCGAGGAACGCCCGATAGCGCGCGGCGATCTGCTCGATGTCGAACGCCTTCCCGACGAGGTCGGCCGCCTCGGTCGGCGTGAACGCCCTGGCGGTCAGCACGGTCACGTGGTCGCCCAGATCGAGAGAGGCGAGGACGTCGGTGACGTCCTGGACGCCCGGCGCGATCCACAGCCCGCTCTGCAGCAGGCCGAAGCCGTTCCAGATGAGCCGTGACCGGAGGTCGTGCCGGGTGCTGCGGCGGCTGTCCGGGATGGAGAAGCCGACGAGCGTCCAGGTGCCGTCCCAGTCGCGGTTCACCGCGCCGGTCTCCCACACCCGTTTGCGCCCGTCCTCCAAGACCTCCACGGCATGCGGGGTAAGCCCGAAATACACCTTCCGGCCCTGCCGATGCCGTGCCAGCAGGTTCCGCTTCACCATTCGCGCGAGCGTCGACCGTACGGCCTCCTCGGAGACGCCGAGGCGGGCGAAGACGTCGATGACGCTTCCGGAGTAGACGGCGATGTCGCGATGCAGCACGTAGATGCCGAGGAAGCTGAACATCAGGGACTGCGGGCGCAGGGATGGCGCCGTCTGGTCGTCTTCGCCGCCGAGGATCACAACAGAAGGGTAGACGGTCCCGGACGTCATGCAAATCTTTGACGGCCGTCAGATAGCTGCCATACATTCGACGATATCGGGCTGCCGAGCGAAGGGCGACACTATGGATCTTTCCGGCAAGGTGGCCGTTGTCACCGGCGCGGGCCGCGGCCTCGGCCGCGCGTACGCCGAGGCGCTGGCGGCGGCAGGGGCGGCGGTCGTCGTGAACGACGTGGACGGCGACGCGGCCACGGGGGTCGCCGGCGGGATCACCGCGAAGGGGGGCAGGGCCGCGGCCGTCGTGGCCCCGGTCGGATCCGCCGAGGTGGCCGACCGGCTGGTGGCCACCGCGGTCAAGGAGTTCGGCCGGCTGGATGTGATGGTCACGAACGCGGGCATCCTGCGCGACCGGGTGCTGTGGAAGATGTCGGACGACGACTTCGACGCGGTGATCGATGTGCACCTGCGCGGCACGTTCACCTGCGCCCGGGCGGCGGCGGTGCGGATGCGTGAGCAGGGGAGCGGAGGCCGGCTGATCCTTGTCTCCTCACCCGCGGGCCAGCGCGGGAACTTCGGCCAGACGAACTACGCCGCCGCCAAGGCGGGCGTGGTCGCCATGGCCAGGACCTGGGCGATGGAGCTGGCCAGGGCGAACATCACGGTGAACGCGATCGTCCCGGTGGCGGCCACGGAGATGACCAAGACGATCCCCGCCTTCGCCCCGGTCATCGAGGAGGCGGAGCGGACCGGAAAGCCGTTCCCGCGGTGGCTGCGCAGGGACGAGGGGATGGGCACCGTCGAGGACGTGGCGGGGCTCGTCGTCTTCCTCGCCTCGGACGCCTCCGCCGGGGTGACGGGCCAGGCCGTCGGCATCGGGGGAGACCGGCTCGCGGTGTGGTCGCACCCGGCGGAGAAGGCCGTGGCGTACGCCGACGGCGGCTGGACGGCCGACGCCATCGCGGCCTCCTGGCCTACGGGCCTCGGCGCCGCCCTCGAGACGTACGGCATCCCCGCACCCGCGAATACGGAGACCCGGTGAACATCGAGGACCTGGTCGCGATCGACGTGCACACGCACGCCGAGGTCTCCGCCGGCGGGCACGCCTCGCTGAGCGCCGAGCTGTTCGGCGCCTCGGAGAAGTACTTCAAGGAGCACCCGAGGCCGACCATCCCCGAGATCGCCGCGTACTACCGCGAGCGGAGGATGGCCGCGGTGGTGTTCACCGTGGACGCCGAGCATGCCACCGGGCACCCGCGCATCTCCAACGAGGAGGTGGCGGAGAGCTGCGCGGAGCACCCGGACGTGCTGATTCCGTTCGCCAGTGTCGATCCCTGGAAGGGCCGGGCGGGGGTGCGCGAGGCGCGGCGGCTGGTGCAGGAGTACGGGGTGC
>NZ_JABBWX010000018.1:0-173511 GCF_014161375.1 Microbispora sp. H10830 | reverse complement strand
GGTGTCCCTCGTGGTCGTGGTCGCCCAGACTGGCGGGCCCGTTGTACTGCGACCCGACGAAGTCGATCGTGTAGCGGCCCGCGGCCAGGCGCTGCCACAACCCGATCCGGTAGCCGCCGGGCACCTGTGTGCCCTCGGTGATCGAGTCGCCCAGCGGCATCACCCGCACCCCGCCGTTGGACTCGGCGCGGGCGACGGCGGGCGCGATCGCCAGGACGGTCACGGTCAGAAGCGCGGTGGTCAGCCGGCGTCCCCACCGGCTCCATCCGCGCCGATTTGTGAGCGTTAACATCGCTGGTTGGTCAACCCTTTCGATGACAGTGAGGTAGGTGGGCGGGTCCCCGCCGTGGCCGACCCGCACGTCGCACGGGATCGGGCTCCGGTAGCGCTCGGCGGCACTCTTGTTAGCGCTAACATCGGTGCAACGACTCGTTCGCTCCTCTCCTCGGGATGACCGGGGGTGGTGGTGCGCCGGAGCAAATACGACGCGAGGAGCGCCCGTCAAGCTCGAGGTCGCGCACTGTTCCACCCTTCCGCCCGGCCTACGCGTCTCAACTGCCGGGATGGGACGCGAACGCGCCGCCGGGGGGAGGCGCGGTGATGAAACGTTCATCGGAACCCGTGCCACGACGGCCGACGTCAGGAGCGGCCGGAAAATTACATCGGCATGTCAATGGCATCGATGCAGCATGTAGGCATCTCGAGGCTCCGCGGGAATCGAAACGTTCTGGCAACGCTCTTGACACGTTTCGGGATGATTTCCAGACTGACTCCCCGAGGCGGCTCCTCCTGCCGGGGTCGGTGGTGAGCGGCAGGGGCCGCAGTTTCGACGCGGCGACGGACCGCGTGCTGTTTTCACGGGCGTCTATCCGCGTTCCCTCATTGATTTCGCAGTGGAGGCTCAGGCATGGGCGAAAACCCCTTATCCGCCGGCGGAGGACGGCGACCGCTCGTCGGCACCCGCCGGCTGCTGGTCGTCGGCGCCCTCGGCGCACTTGGCACGGTCACCGCACTCGCGGCGTCCGTCCCCGCCGGCGCCGCCGCCGGCACGCTGGGCGCGGCCGCCGCCCAGAGCGGCCGCTACTACGGCGCCGCGATCGCCGCCGGTCACATGAACGACTCGACCTACGTGGCCACCTGGGACCGGGAGTTCAACGCCGTCACCCCGGAAAACGAGATGAAGTGGGACGCCACCGAGCCCTCACGCGGCTCGTTCCGCTTCACCTCCGCCGACCAGATCGTCAGCCACGCCCAGAGCAAGGGCATGAAGATCCGCGGGCACACGCTGGTCTGGCACCAGCAGCTGCCCAGCTGGGTCAGCGGCCTGTCCACCAGCGACCTGCGCTCGGCGATGGTCAACCACATCAACAACGTGATGGGCCACTACAAGGGCAAGATCTACGCCTGGGACGTGGTCAACGAGGCCTTCGCCGACGGCGGCGCGGTCGGCACCCTGCGCAGCTCGGTCTGGACGCAGAAACTCGGCAACGGCTTCATCGAGGAGGCCTTCCGCGCCGCGCGGGCGGCCGACCCGAACGCCAAGCTCTGCTACAACGACTACAACATCGACAACGCCACGGCCGCCAAGACCCAAGGCGTCTACAACATGGTCAAGGACTTCAAGGCGCGCGGCGTGCCGATCGACTGCGTCGGGCTGCAGTCGCACCTGTCGTCGGGGTCGGTGCCCTCCAACTACCAGCAGAACATCGCCCAGTTCGCCGCGCTCGGCGTCGACGTCCAGATCACCGAGCTCGACATCGGCGGCTCGGGCTCCGGCCAGGCCGACGCCTACCGCCGCGTCACCCAGGCATGTACGGCCGTGCCCCGCTGCACCGGCATCACCGTGTGGGGCATCACCGACAAGTACTCCTGGCGCAGCGGCGACACCCCGCTGCTGTTCGACGGCAACTACAACAAGAAGCAGGCGTACACGGCCGTCCTCGACGCTCTCAACGCCGCGACCCCGAACACGAGCCCGTCTCCGAACACGAGCCCGTCTCCGAACACGAGCCCGAACACCAGTCCGTCCCCGCGTACCAGCCCGTCCTCGACGCCGTCTCCGGTGACCGGGGCGTGCTCGGCGACGATCGAGACGACCAACAGCTGGCCGGGCGGGTTCCAGTCGACGGTGACCGTACGGGCGGGCAGCGCGGCGGTCAACGGCTGGACCGTGAAGTGGACCTGGCCGAGCGGGCAGAGCATCAGCAGCCTGTGGAACGGCACGCAGAGCGTGTCCGGGTCCTCCGTGACGGTCCGCAACGCGGACTACAACGGCTCGATCGCGGCCGGGGGGTCCACCACCTTCGGCTTCACCGCCAACGGTAGCGCGGCCACGCCGTCCGTCACCTGCACCAGCCCCTGACGGCCTGTACCAGGGCCGCGACCCCAGCTCCGGCACCTCCGGTGCGGCGTACCCCGTCGCGCCGGAGGTTCGCCTTCAGCGCTTCGGAGGAGCGGTGCTCTCGCGTACGACGAGGGTCGTGGCGAACTCCTTGCGGTGATGGGGGAGGGGCTCGCCCTTGGCGAGCGTCACCAGCATGGCGGCCGCCGCCCCCGCCATCTCGGTCAGCGGCTGGTGGATCGTGGTCAGCGGCGGAATCGCCCACCGCATCGGCGGCATGTCGTCGAAGCCGACGACGCTGAGGTCCTCAGGGATGCGCAGCCCCATCTGGTGGGCCGCGTGGTAGACCCCGATGGCCTGGCCGTCGTTGGAGGCGAAGACGGCCGTGGGCGGGTCGGACAGACGCAGCAGCCGGTGGGTGTGCGTCAGGCCGTCCTCGATCTGGTAGTCGCCCTGGCAGATCAGGTCCGGGTCGACGGGCACCCCGGCCGTGTCGAGCGCGGCGCGGTAGCCGTCCAGACGCGCCCGGCTGGACAGCGCGTGCGACGGCCCGGTGATGATGGCGATCCGCCGGTGGCCCAGATCAAGCAGGTGGCGGGTGGCGGTCAGCCCGCCGTTCCAGTTGCCCGCGCCCACCGAGGGGACGCGGTGTCCCGGGTCGCCGGTCGGGTCGAGGAGGACGAGGGGGATCTTGTGAGTGGCGAGCCGCTCACGCTGGACGTCGGTCAGGCTGGAGAAGACCGCGATGACGCCGGCGGGGCGGCGGCCGAGCACGTCTTCGAGCCAGTCGGCGCCGGGGACGTGGTTGCCCTGTAACTCGGAGATCGCCACGGCCATGTGATGCTCGCGCGCGACCTGTCCCACCCCCCGGGCGATCTCCGTCGGGTAGTCGCCCGCCAGTTCGTGGAAGACCAGCTCCAGCACGGCGGCGGGGCTGGAGCGCCGCCGCTGCCTGCGGAAGCCGTGCTCGCGGATGAGGCCCTCGATGAGGGCACGCGTCTCCGGCGCCACCGCGGACCTGCCGTTCACCACCTTGGAGACCGTCGCCTTCGACACTCCCGCGAGTTCGGCGAGCTGTGCGAGGGTCAGCGGTTCTGGGTCGGATGCGGGCGGCTCGTCGACAACGGTCACAAGGCGCAGTCTAACGTCGAGTCGCGGGTAAAACTCTGAATGTTTCGGTGATCGGCCGAATAATTTCAGTCGGCGCCCGAGTTCGTCCTGATGTCGCCCCCGAAAGGTTTCGGAAACCGGTTTATCCGGCGAGTGTCGGCGCACCGAGCGCGGTGAGGGACCCGAGGCGCTCGGCGTCCTCGCTGCCGGGCTCGGCCGTGTAGACCATGATGCGCAGGTCGCCGCCCGTCACGGTGAGCACGTCGCAGTCCAGTGTCAGGGGACCGACGTCCGGATGGTCGATGGTCTTGCGCCCGGCCTCGTGCCGGTCGACGGCACCGGAATCCCACAGCTCGGCGAACCGCTCGCTGTTCGCGCGCAGATCCGCGACCAGCCGCCGCAGCCGCTGGTCGGCGGGGTAGCGGTCGGCGGTCGCGCGCAGGTCGGCGACCAGGGCCGCCTCGAACGCCCGCAGGGACTCCGGAGTGTGCCGGGTCCGGCTCCCGGGGCCGAGGAAGTGCCGCCACACCGCGTTGCGCTGGTCACCGCGCCACTCCGACGGGTCGCCCATCAACGCGGCGTACGGCGGGTTGGCCAGAAGCAGCGTCCAGCACGCGTCGAAGACCGCGGCGGGGGTGCCGGCCAGCCGGTCCAGCAGCCGCCGGACGCTCGGCGTGATGTGTGCCGGCACCGTCTCCGGGCCCGGCGGTGCCAGCCCGGCCAGCCGGAACAGATGCGCGCGCTCGGTGCCCGACAGCCGCAGGGCCCGGGCGAGGGCCTCGACGACCTGGGCCGACGGGTGGGACGCACGGCCCTGTTCGAGCCGGGTGACGTAGTCGACGGAGATCCCGGCCAGCAGGGCCAGCTCCTCACGGCGCAGTCCGGCCGCGCGCCGCTGTCCGGCCGCGGGCAGTCCGGCGGTCTCGGGCGCGACCCGGTCGCGCCAGCGGCGTACCGCCTCGCCGAACGCTCCGGTCATTCCTCCCGTCGCCATGCACACCAGTGTGCACCCGAGCGCTTCCAGGACCGGCCGGTAGGTTCACGACGTATCCGCACATCGAAGACCCCGAGGCCCTCTTGCGTCTCCTGGCCGGCTCTGCACCATGTGCGTATGAGAGAGCATGAGGAACCCGGCTGCGTCTTCTGCGCGATTCTCCGCGGTGAGGCCGAGGCGAGCATCCCCTACGCGGACGACCGCGTGATGGTGATCATGACCATCGGGGCGGTGACGCCCGGCCACCTTCTCGTGATTCCCCGGGTTCACGCCGTCGGCCTGGAAGACCTGGACGAGGAGACGAGCACACACGTCTGGAGGACCGGCCACCGCATGGGGCGGGCTCTGCGGCGCTCGGGCCTTCGATGCGAGGGCGTGAACATCTTCCTGGCGGACGGCAAGGCCGCCTTCCAGGAGGTCTTCCATCTCCACCTGCATGTGTTTCCCCGGTTCAAGGAGGATGGCTTCCGGATAGAGGCCGACTGGGGCACCAGGGACCGAGGCCTGCTCGACCGGGACGCCGAAGCGGTGCGATCCGGCCTGGCGGCCCTGGGATCTCCGGACTGACGACGGACGTGAACTCTGGCCCGAGTCACCGGCGCCGGTCGAGGTCCTCGAACAGGGCCGCCGCCCGTACGGCGGTGTCCTGAGCCCGGCGCCCGGTGCTGAGCAGCGCGAGGGTCAGGATGCCGGCGCCGAGTCCGAGCACCAGCCACCACACGCCGTGCTCCGCGCTGGTGTAGGCCGTGCCGCCGCGGGCCACGGCCGATCCCAGGAGCGTTCCGGCGATCGCGACGCCCAGGGTGGTGCCGGTCTGCCGGCCGGCCGAGGCCAGCGAGGCCGCCACGCCGGCCATCGAGCGGGGCATGCCGGAGACCGCCGTGTTGGTGATCGGCGGGTTGACGGTGCCCAGGAAGACGCCGAACAGCAGATAGGTCGCGAGCACCGCCGGCAGCGGGGTGGCCGGTCCGAGCCAGAGTGACGCGCCGCCGCCCAGCGCCAGCGCGCTCCCGGCGACCACCAGCGGCAGCCGGGGACCGCGGGTGCCGACCAGCCGGCCGGTGAGCGGGGAGAGCAGCAAGACCAGCGCGCCGACCGGGAGCAGGCACAGCCCGGCCGCCAGCGCCGGCATGCCGCGCACGTCCTGGAGATACTGGGTGGTCACGAACAGGAACGCCCCGAACCCGCACAGGGCGAACAGCGCCATCAGGATCGCGGCGCCGAACGGCACGCTGCGAAACAGGCGCAGCTCCAGCAGCGGGTCGGCGCGGCGCGGCTCGTAGGTGAGGATGCCCAGCACGGCGACTACGGCGACGGCGAGCAGGCCGAGGATGACCGGCGAGGTCCAGCCCATCGCCCTGGACTCGATGACCGCGTAGACGACGCCGCCCAGCAGCAGGATCATCAGGGCCTGTCCCACCGGGTCGAACCGGCGCGCCCTCGCGGCGCGGGACTCGGGCACGAACAACGCGGTGCACACGATCGCGGCGGCCGCGATCGGCACATTGATCCAGAAGACCGAGCGCCAGCCGAAGCCGTCGACCAGGGCGCCGCCGAGGATCGGGCCCAGTGCCAGTGCCAGGCCGCTCATGGAGCCGAACACGCCGATGGCCCTGGCCCGCTCGGCCGGTTCGGGGAAGGTGTTGGCGACGATCGCCATCGCCACAGGGTTGAGCATCGTGCCGCCGACGGCCTGCAGCGCACGCGCCGCGATCAGCCAGCCGGTGCTGGGCGCCAGGCCACAGAGCAGCGAGCCGAGCCCGAAGGCGGCCAGGCCGATCTGGAAGACGCGCCGGCGGCCCACCCGGTCGGCCGTGGACCCGGCCAGCACCAGGAAACCGGCCAGCACCAGCGTGTACGCGTCGATCGTCCACTGCAGGCCGGACACCGAGGCGTTCAGGTCGCGGCGGATCGCCGGCAGCGCGACGTTGACGATGGAGATGTCCATCACCACGACGACGATGCTGGCGCAGCAGATGGCGAGCACCAGGAACCGGCGGCGCCGGCTGAGCTCGCCCACGTCGGGCCGTAGCGGCCCGCGTTCGCCGGCTGTGGTTTCCGGCGGGATTGAAGCAGTCATGACCGCGACGCTAGGAATTCGAGCGCGCTCGAGGTCAAGCACAGCGGCGGGCCGTGGCCGGTTCCGGCATGATGGCGTGCATGGCTTCGGAATCCAGGCATATCAGCGTGTGGATCGACCGGCACGCGGCCGACGTCTACGAATACGCGTCGAACCCGGCCAACCTCCCGGAATGGGCTCCGGGGCTCGGCAACTCGGTGGAGAACGTCGACGGACAGTGGTACGTGGAGACCCCCTCGGGCCGGGTCGGCCTGGCCTTCGCGGAGCGAAACGAGTACGGCGTTCTCGACCACGACGTCACGCTGCCCTCCGGGCAGGTCGTCTACAACCCGATGCGGGTCATTCCCGACGGCGACGCCTGCGAGGTGGTCTTCACCCTGCGCCGCCTTCCGGGTGTGAACGACGAGGACTTCGCCCGCGACGCCGGCCTCGTCCAGGCCGACCTCACCCGGTTGAAGCACAAACTGGAATCCGCCGCTCAAGCACAGTAATCCCGCTTTCCTGGTGACGTGACGGAACCGGCGAGGCGGCGAAGGGCATTTCCTTGCGCCTTCCGCTCGATCGGGATTCATTTCGTAGCATGCGCAGTCGCTTGAGAAAGCTCGTAGGCCTGACCGGTTCCGCGGGCGGGTCTCTGACGCGAAATCGCGAATTCCGCCTGCTGTGGCTCAGCTTCACGATGTCGGTGGCGGCCGACCAGATCTTCCCGGTCACGGTCACCATCGCGGCCCTCAACGCGGGTGGCACCGCTTCGACCGTCGGCGCGATCTTCACCTGCCGGTGGATCGCGTTGATCGTGTTCGCGTTGCTCGGCGGGTTGTGGGCGGACCGGCTGCCACGCCGTACGGTGATGGTCGCCTCACTGGGTTTCCAATCCTGCGTGGCCGCCGTCGGGTTGTGCGGCACCGCCTCCCCGTGGCTTCTCGCGCTCCTGGTCTTCCTCGTCGGAGGGGCGGAGGCGTTCCACCGGCCCGCCTACCAGGCCTGCCTGTCCTCGGTCCTCACCCCCGCCCAGCGTCCGGCCGGCGCCGCGCTGACGGCTGTCTCCTGGCGGCTCGGCGCCGTGATCGGGCCCGGTCTCGGCGCGTACGTGGTGACGGCGTGGTCCGCCAGGATCGGATTCCTCGCCGTGCTGACGGCCTATCTGCTCGGTCTCGCCCTTCTCCTGCCGTTGCGCGAACCCGTCGTCACGCCGGGGCGGCGGGCGTCGGCCGTACGGGAGATCGCCGACGGCCTCTCGGAGGTCGTCCGGCGGCGGTGGGTCCTGGGGGTCATCGTCGCCGTCGCGCTCCAGCAGATGCTCACGATCGCGCCGGCGCAGGTCCTGCTGCCACTCGTCTCCCGCGAGACCTTCGGCGGCGACGCCGTGTACGGAACCGCCCTCGCCCTTCTGTCGGTCGGCGGCCTGGCGGGCGGGCTCGTCAGCATGAGATGGAAGCCCGGCCGGCCGGGGCTGGCCGCCATCACCGGGCTCGCTCTCTACGGCGTCGTGCCGTTCGCGCTCGCGTGGCCGGTGTCGCCGGGATTCGTGTACGCGTGCTACGTCACGGCGGGCCTGGGGCTGGAGATCTTCGCCGTGCAGTGGGTGGTGAACCTCCAGAGGGAGATCCCTCCGGAGCGGCTCGCCCGGGTCACCTCCGTGGACTGGCTGGCCGCCTCGGTCATGACGCCTCTCGGCCTGACGCTCACCGGTCCGGCCGGCGCTGCGATCGGCCGCCCGGTGCTTCTGGCGATCGGCGCGGCGGCCGGATTCGCCGTGCCGCTGGCCACTCTTCTCCTGCGCGGGATGACACGCTTCCAGAGCGACGTCACGGCGCCCGGCGAGAACAGCACTCCCGAGGCGGCCACGCTGAATTACGGTCATAGCCCATGAGGGTCCTCATCGTGGGCGGCAGCGGCTTTCTCGGCAACGAACTCGTGCGGCAGTCCGCGGCGGAGGGCCATGTCGTGGCCGCGACCTGTCTGACTCGCCCGGGAACGGCAGCGGGAGTCGACTGGCTGCGGCTCGATGTTCGTGACCGTGCTGCCGTAGTCGACCTGATCGGCGCCTTCAGCCCTGACGTGGTCGTCAACGCGGCCTTCCGTCAATCGGACTGGGTGACGACGGCCGTCGGCGCCGCCCACGTGGCGATCGCAACCGCCGGGAAAGGCGGACGCCGAGGCGGCTGTACAGGCGATGCGCGGTGCGCGGGAGTTCGTGAGATAGCCGCTACGCGTATCAGTCGCCCCCCAGCGGCGGGGACGACACCGTCGCGACAAACGAGCGAGGAGTTCGGCTTGATGCGGTGACACATATCGCCGAGGGCGGGTTTTTCGTCACGGCGGCCGTCATCGCCGAGACAGTGCGACCAGCAGGGGGAGGGGAGCACAGAATTCTGTGGACTCCCCGCGATCCGCGCGCGGCGGCCCCGCCACAGCCTGGAAACAGGCCTCTGATCGGCCGGAATCGGGCCGTGGATTCAGGTTCCGATGCTGGAGTTTCGGGGCCGACGCGACGGTTCAGGCGAGGATCTCGACGTACCCGTCGGTTCCATGGACGCGGATCCGCTGCCTGTCCCGGATCAGCCGGGTGGCCTGCTCCACACCCACGACGGCCGGCAGGCCGTACTCCCGCGCGATCACCGCGCCGTGCGTCATAAGGCCGCCTACCTCCGTCACCAGTCCGGCGACGGAGACGAACAGGGGGGTCCAGCTGGGGTCGGTGTAGGCGGTGACCAGGATGTCGCCCGCCTCAAGGTCGGCCTGAGCCATGTCCAGGACGACACGGGCACGGCCCTCGACGGTCCCGGCCGAGACAGGGAGGCCTGTCAGTGCGCCGGGTGGGGCGTCGTCACGCCGATACCGGCCGGTGATGGCCTCGCCGTCCGACGTGAGGACCCGGGGCGGTGTGAGCGCCTCGTACGACCGGAACGCCTCCCGCCTTTCCCGGATGAGTTCGGCGTCCACGTCGTCGGTGCGCACGACTTCCCGCAACTCCTCGAGCCGGAGGAAGAAGATGTCTTCCTTCTCGCGCAGGATGCCGGACCGCACGAGGCGATCGGCTTCCCGCAGCAACGCCTGCTTGTAGACGAAGTAGCGGCTGACCATGCCGTACTTGGGGTACTCCCGGTATCCGGCGAAGGTGCGGACGCGGTCGATCATCCGCTTGGTCTCCTCGGCCCTCTGCTCCCCGTCGGGCAGGGCGCGCAAGCGCGTCAGCAGTTCCTGCTCTTTCCGTCGAGACTCCTGGAGTCCTTGCTCGAAGCGTCGCTTGCCGGCGCCCGGCTCGAAGTTCTTGATGTTGCCGAGGATGGTGGGCACGAGCATGGCGGGCTGCTCGCTCCAGCGCGTTCTGGTGATGTCGATCTCGCCCGCGCAGCGCATGCCGTACTGGTCGAGGTAGCCCCGGATGGCGTCACACGCTTCCCGTCCGCCGGCCAGCCCGGCCAGCTCGTCGAGGAAGTCGTCGCCCTCCCGGCCTTCGTCCACGACCCGCTGCAAGAACGCCACGACCTCCGCGTGGGGTCGGATCGTGTCCGCCACGTCGAGGAGCGCGAGCCCCATCTCCGACGTGACGTTGTGGGGGACGGATTGCGTGAGCGCGTCGGCCGCGTTCTTCTCGCCCAGCCAAGTTCCGAGGTGGTCGTTGAGCCACCAGGCCGCCTCCATCCCGGCCATGATCACCTGCGAGCTCCGCGGATCGAACAGGATGCGCTTCAGCTCCGCGATGTCGGCCAGGATGAAGTCGAGCAGCGCCGGCCCGGACAGCCCCTGGATCTCGCGCCGCAGGGTGGCGACGGACGCCTCACTCTGCCGGATCAGCTGGGTGACGACGGCCGGATCGGTCTCGATCGGGGCGGGTGGGTCACCGGCGGGTGCGGCGCCAGATCTTCTCCCTTCGTCCGGAAGCGATCGGACAAAACCGCGGTCGAGGACGGTCTGTAGCGCGTCCAGTATCAGCGGGTCGGCCTTTCCCAGCATCCCGAGGAAGCTCGCGCGACCCCCGGGTGTCGCCAGGATGGGGGCTACGTCCACGAACAACCGTCCGCCCGCCTCGTGCATCGGTCGTGGGGTCGTCAGCTGCCAGAAGGAGAGTCCCAGCGGCTTCATCGCGTCGGTCATCATCTGCTGGTGACCGACGGAGATGTAGACGTGGTTCTCCTGGTCATCGGTCGGCGGGACGGGGAACAGGGTGGTGATCGCCCGGCTCTGGACGATGTGGAAGTCGTCGCCTGCCAGGCACCATTCGATGTCCTGGGGCCGGCCGAAGTGTGCTTCGATTCGCCGGCCCAGCCGCACCAGGCGCACGACCTGCGCGTCCGTCAGGGCCGGCTGCGTCTGCCGCCGCTGCTCGACGGGGGCGTCCTGGGTGCCTCCTCCCGGTGAGGCCTGGACGAACCGCGCCTTGGTGGCGACCGCTCTGGTGATGACCTGGTCGTCGCGCACCGTGTAGACGTCACCGGAGACCAGACCGGAGACAAGCGCCTCGCCGAGCCCCCAACCGGCCTCCACGGTGGCGATCTTCCGGTTCGAGGTCACGGGGTCCGCGGTGAACAGGATCCCGGCCGCGTCGGGGAACACCATCCGCTGTACGACCACGGCCATCCGCACCTTCCGGTGGTCGAAGCCGTTACGGCGCCGGTAGGTCACCGCCCGCTCGGTGAACAGCGAGGCCCAGCACCTCCGGACGTGCCGAAGGATCTCCGCCAGGCCCACGATGTTCAGGTACGAGTCCTGCTGGCCGGCGAAGGACGCGGTCGGCAGGTCCTCGGCGGTCGCGCTGGAACGCACCGCGTAGGAGGCGTGCTCCCCGAGCCGGGCCAGCGATTCGCCGATCGCCGCCACGAGATCGTCGGGCAGCGCGACGCCTTCGACGGCGCGGCGGATATCCGCGCTCAGGGTGCGGATCGCCGCGCGGTCGTCCGGTTCCACCCGCGACAACAGGTCAAGCTGGGCGTCGATCGACGGCACGTCGGCCACGACCCGCTGGAAGGCGTCCGTCGTGACGCAGAAGCCGTCCGGCACGCGGATGCCGTCGATTCGCGAGAGCTCGCCCAGGTGGACCCCCTTTCCGCCGACGTCTGCGAGATTCGTCGAGTCGATGTGCTCGAAACCCATCACGTAGCGCAATTCGCTTGCTCCATCGTTCGTCGGGTCGGTTCGCAACGGGCAAGTATGCGGCACTTTCCGACGCCTCATGAGGCGCGCGGATCTGCTATAAAGTGAAACTGGAGGGGTCCTGGTTTATCCGGTTGTCCGGCCGGCCTGCGGTTCGCGATGCTCTGCGGAATGAACGTCCCGTACCGGCAGATCCGTGCCGCGTTCACCGACGAAGCCATCACCGTCTACCAGGCCTACGACCCGGCCATCGCGGCCCCTGCCGTCGCCGCGCAACGATTCGTCTCACCCTTCAAGCGTGAACGAATGACCTGGATCAAACCGTCCTTCCTGTGGATGATGTATCGCTGCGGCTGGGCCACCAAGCCTGGTCAGACCAGGGTCCTGGCCGTCGGCATCACGCGAGAGGGATTCGAATGGGCGCTTGAGCGCTCCTGCCTCAGCCATCCGGGCGACGGCGAAGACCACGAGGCGTGGAAGAGACGCCTCCACGGAAGTCCGGTTCGGATCCAGTGGGATCCCGAACGGGACCCGCACCACAATCCACTGCCGTACCGGTCGATCCAGGTGGGCCTGTCCGGCGAAGCCGTCGCCCGATACCTCGATCAGTGGGTCCTGTCGATCACCGACCTGACCGGCCAGGTCCGCGACATCCGGCAGGCGCTCCGTGATGGCCGGGACCCCACGGGCATGCTTCCCGTGGAACGCCCGTATCCCCTATCCGCAGAGCTCGCCCAGGCCATCGGTGCCACGATCCCGTGACGACACCGGAGCCGGTGAAACCGCCAGGTCAGAGGTGAAACCGGCGTGAAGCCGCGATGAAGCCGGCCACGCGGAAGCTCTTCTCGGACGCCGGGAGGTACCCGGCGGAGAGAGGAGACGCGTCATGGCGGACCTCAGTGCCGTCCGGGCCGACAGTCTGGTCAAGAACTTCGGGGACTTCCGGGCCGTGGACGGCATCGACCTTCACGTACGGCAAGGCGAGATCTTCGGGGTCCTGGGCCCGAACGGAGCGGGTAAGACCACGATGCTCCGGATGCTCGCGACCCTGCTCCCGATCGACGGCGGCCATGCGGAGATCTTCGGCGTCGACGTCCGGCGGGAACCCCACCGCATCCGGCAGCTGGTAGGCGTCACCGGCCAGTACGCCTCGGTGGACGAGGACCTGACCGCCCGGGAGAACCTCTGGCTGTTCGCCCGCCTGCAGGGCCTGACGAGCACCCGAGCCAAGAGCATCGCCGGTGACCTGCTCGAACGCTTCGACCTCCAGGAGGCGGCCGAGCGTCCCCTGTCCCAGTTCAGCGGCGGCATGCGCCGCCGCCTGGACCTGGCGTCGAGCCTGATCACCCGCCCACCCCTGATCTTCCTGGACGAGCCCACGACCGGCCTCGACCCGAGAACCCGAGGCCAGATGTGGGACACCATCCGCGAGCTGGTCACCGACGGCTCCACGATCCTCCTGACCACCCAATACCTGGACGAGGCCGACCAACTGGCCGATCGCATCGCCGTGATCGACCGAGGCCGGAAGGTCGCCGAGGACATCCCCGACGCCCTGAAGACCCAGGTCGGCGACTCGACCCTGCAGCTCAGACTCGCGGACGGCTCCGACACCGCCCTGGCCGCGGACGTCGTACGCCGGCTGCTGGGTGAGGAGCCGGTCCTGACCCCGGAATCAGGACGAATGAACATCCCCCTTCCCGACCCCGACCGGGCCGCGGACGTCCTGATCGGCCTGCGAGAGGCAGGCCTCGGCATCTCCTCGGTGAGCGTCGCCAAGCCGACGCTGGACGAGGTCTTCCTGGCGCTGACCGGCCACGGCGCCGACGACGAATCCCAGATGAAGCCCCAGATGGAGGCGGCCCGATGACCACGAGCACCCTAACCCCGGCCTCCCGCGGCTCCCAGCGCGTCGACCCGTCCGCCGTGGTCGCCCGCACCACGTCCCGCAGCTCGCTGCAGGCAACCTGGGTCCAGATCCTGGCGATGGCATGGCGAGCCCTGAAGAAGATGCGCCGCAAGCCAGAGCAGTTCTTCGACGTCCTCATCCAGCCCTTGCTGTTCACGGCCATGTTCGCGTTCATCTTCGGAGGCGCGATCTCCGGCAGCGTGTCGAACTACCTCCCGGTGCTGATCCCCGGCATCCTCGCCCAGACGGCCCTGACCGTATGCATGGCGACAGGCGTGCAGTTGCGCGAGGACATGGACAAGGGGGTCTTCGACCGCTTCAAGTCCCTCCCGATCGCGAGGATCGCTCCCCTGGCCGGCCCGATGATCGCCGATCTGATCCGTTATGGCATCGCGTCGGTGCTGACGCTCGTCACCGGCCTGGTCATCGGTTACCGCCCCGGCGGCGGCGTGCTCGGCTGCATCGGCGGCGTCGCACTCACCGTGTTCGCGGGCTGGTCGCTGGCGTGGATCTTCACCTGGCTGGGCACGATGGCGCGTACGGCGCAGAGCGTCCAGGGGATCTCGATGATGATCATGTTCCCGCTCACCTTCCTGTCCAACGCCTTCGTCCCCGCCGAGACGCTACCCGGCTGGCTGGAGGCGTTCGTGAAGGTCAACCCGGTGTCACACGTCGTCTCCGCGGTGCGCGACCTGTTCAACGACGGGGCCGTGACGGCCGAGGTCGGCTGGGCGGTCATCGGCTGCGTGGTCGTCGTCGTGATCTTCGCTCCACTGGCGGTCCGCTCGTACTCCCGCAAGATGTAGCGGGTGTCAGAGCACCCGCTCCAGGACGTTACGGGCCTCGGCCAGCAGGTCGGGGCCGCGTCGTTCGCCGTATTCGGCCTCGATACGGGACATGACGCCGGGGGCGATCCGTTCGGCGTGCGCGGACAGCACCGACCACCGCATCGTCGGGACGAACCGGTTGTAGGCGAACCGGTTGGCGAGCACGAGCAGCCGGATCGCCTCCTCGGCGGGCAGCGCCCCCTTGCGCAGGCCCCAGATGCCCATCGCGGCGAGCACCATCCCCACCAGCGGGTAGTCCCTGAAGGCGCTGTCCGAATCGAACGCGATCAGAACCTTGGCCCGCAGCGACTCGAAGAGGTCCGCGCCGTCGTCGCCCCCGCCGTACTCCGCGAACGCCGAGACCGCGACGACCTCGCCGACGATGGCCCACATCGTGGAACCGCCCGGCGCGCCCGGCATGCGCAGGTTCCGGAGCACCTCGGCCGTCTCGCGGTGCCGCCGCAGTCCCTCGGCGATGTCGCCGTCGACGAGGGCCAACTGGGCTCTGCCGGCGGCGACCGCCAGGACCTCGCCGTAGGTCCCCTGGGAGGCGAGCGTCTCCAGGTCGTCGAGCATCCTCGCGGCCTCGTCGCGACGGCCCTCGGCGAGCGCCGCCATGGCGAGGGTGGCGCGGATCTGGACGGCGTCTTCCACCGCCCCGAGGCGTTCGAGCACGGGGAGCGCCTCGGTGGCATGCCGGGAGGCCGACGCGGAGTCATCGAGGTGCGCGTAGAGGCCGGCGAGCTGGGTGTGCAGCACCGCCCGGTGCCACGGACCGCCGTCGTCGCCGACGAGTTCGAGGGCGGCCCGGGCCGCTTCGATGGCGCCGACCGGGTCGCCGATGTTCTCCAGGCCGTGGCTCAGCCAGTGCAGCGCGATCCGGCGAGTCAGTGGGTCGGGATCGGCGGCCAGCTCTTCCAGGCCGCTCTCGCGTTCCGACACCATGATGAGCAGCGCGGTCACCAGCGCCCGTACGGCCGGGTTCGCCGAGTCGGCGCCCAGCCCGGACAGCAGCCGCGTCAGTGTCCCGGTCTCTTCGAGGGAGATGACGCTGGTGGTGAACAGCGCGATGCTCAGGGCCAGCCGGGTCCGGTCGAGGAGCCGGGGCGGAGGCGCCCAGTCGCTCAGGGCGGCGGCGACGGCCGGAGTGAGGACGACGGTGCGCGTGTGGTCCCCGCAGATCGTCCAGTAGGCGCCCAGAGCGGAGAACAGCACCACGACCGTCTCCGGGTCGGGGTCGGCGAGGGCCTCGCGCAGGATGTCGGCGAGGTTCGTCTCCTCAGAACGCAGCCGGTCCACCGCGTCGACCTGCTCCGGCGAGTACAGCTGGCCGCCGTGCCGGTGGGCGTGGCCGACGGCCCAGGCCCGTACGGCCGCCCGCGCGTCGGCGGTCTCACCGGCCGCTTCCAGCCGCATACGGCCGAACTCGCGCACCGTCTCGAGCATGCGATACCGGACGCCGTCGGCTGTCTCCACGACGGTGAGCAGGGACTGCTCCACGAGCTCCTCGACGTCGCCGAGAGCGCCGTCGCCGAGCACCTCCTCCGCCGCCTCCAGGGTGAAGCCGTCCGGGAAGGCCGAGAGGCGGCGGAGGGCCCGGCGCTCCCGCTCGCCGAGAAGGTTCCAGGACCAGTCGATCACCGCCAGCAGCGTCTGGTGCCGGAAGGGGGCGCTCCGATCGCCGCCGCGCAGCAGCGCGAACCTGTCCTCCAGCCGCCGGGCGATCTCGGCCGGTGACATCACCCTCACCTTGGCGGCGGCCAGTTCGATCGCGAGCGGCAGGCCGTCCAAGCGGGTAACGACGGCGCGTACGTCACCCTCGTCGAGGTGCACACCGGGCCGGGCCGCGGTCGCGCGGTCGCGGAACAGCTCGACGGCGTCACCGGTTCCCAGCTGGGGCAGCGGATAGACGCGTTCGGCGGCGATCGCCAGCGGCGAGCGGGTCGTGGTGAGGACGCGCAGCTCCCGTGTGGTCGCGGTCATATAGGCGACCAGGTCGGCGACCGCCTCCACCAGATGCTCGCAGTTGTCGAGCACCAGCAGCGTCGGGGCCAGATCGAGCTGCTGGGCGATCCGTGCCCTGATGTCGGCGCGCTGCTGCGGCGTGAGCGTGCGGCGCCCTGTCACCGAGTCGCGGACGCCGAGCGCGGACCCGACCTCGCCGACCAGGTCCTCGGGTGCGGTCACGCCGACCAGCTCGACGAAGTGCACCACCGGCTGTGGGGCCTCGCGGGCGACGGCATGGGCGAGCCGGGTCTTGCCGAGCCCGCCAGGACCGAGGATCGAGACCACCCGTGAGGTGGCGAGCAGCGCCCGCACCCGCCGGAGGTCGTCGTCCCGGCCGAGCAGCGGGGTCGTGTCGAACCGCACGCCGGCGCGTACGGGGCTGTCGAGCGCAAGCAGCTCACGATGGATGCGTCGCAGCTCCGGGCCGACGTCGGCGCCGATCCGGTCGCGCAGGTCCGAGCGGTAGCGCTCGAAGCGGTCCAGCGCGGCGCCCGTTCCGCGCACCGCCGCCTCGCTGTGCAGGAGGTCGGCGAGCAGCCCTTCGTCCTCGGGGTGGATCCGCACGGCCTCCACGAGCTCGGGCAGGGCGAGGCCGTGGTCACCACTCCGGCTACGGGCCCGGGCGAGCACGACCCGCGCGGACGCCAGGTCGCGTTCCGCACGTCGGCGCACCTCGGCCAGCGGGCCGCCGCCCTCGGGCGGCAACGTCCCGATGCCCAGCGCGAGCGCCTCCTCCGCCGCCGCGGCCGCCGCGGCCGGATCCTCGGCGAGCAGCGCCCGTGCGCGGCCCGACAGACCGTGCAGCCGGCCGGCGTCGACCCGGTCGGGCGGAAGCTCGAGCCGGTAGCCGCCCCCATCGGTGACCAGCGCCTCCGACCCCACGACCGACCTGGTCCTGGACACCAGGACCTGCAGCGCCTTCGCCGGATTGGCCGGTTCGCTGTCCCCCCACACTTCCGCGACGAGCTGGTCCGCGTTCACGGTCCGGCAGGCGAGCGCGAGGGCGGCGAGCAGCGCCTGAGCCCTCTCGCCGACCACCGGCTGCCCTCGCCACCGCACACCGTCGAGCAGGCTCAGGTCGATCGGCATGGCGCAAGTCTAGGCTGCGACGAGCATTCCACCCGTTTCTCACCTTCGAGGTGAAGGCGATCTGCCTGGGCGTGTCCCAACCGCGCCGCGTTCTGGTACGGATCGGGTCATAATGGCGGCGCAAGGACCTGTCGCCGAGCTCCCGACCGCTGGAGGAGACCGTGCCGGGCGAGTCCCTCCGTACGGCCCTTGACGAATCTCGTGGTGTGGCCGACGGGGCCCGGCGAGGCTCAGGGGGCGGCGAGCCGTCCGGTCGACCACCCTGCGCCGAGCGCGTTGACCCAGTTGTTGGGATAGGGGTAGAAGACGGCCGGCGGCAGGCCCGGCACGCCGTACGCGTTCAGCACCCTGATCGAGGCGTCGAGGCAATTGTTGCCGATGCCGGTATAGCCCGCTGTGGCGTTCCCGTTCGCGGCCGTGGTCGCCGCGCCGACCGCGCTGCCGGCAGTCTTCACGCACTTGTACGTCGTGTATCGATGGGCGGGAACGGGTTGCTTCGCCGTCGCGGGGAAGTGCGGCTGGGTGGTGAAGTCGTTCAGCATTCTCGCGAAGTCCCCCTGGGCCTTCCACGCGCCGTTGAAGGCGGGCGCGTAGATCTGGTAATCCCCGTTGGGGTTCTCGGTCGAGCCGTAGATCCACTGGTCGGTGCCGGCGACGGCGAAGCCCCATCCGATGTGGCCCACGTTGCCGAGCAGGGGGACAGGCGCCCCGTCGGGCTGGAGGAACACGCAGGCCTGGCCGGGGCCCAGGGCCTGAGCGGGCGGCAGGGGAGCGGTCATCAGGACGGCGGACGTCGCGAGCGCGCTGAGGCAGACGGTGGCGGCGCGGGCCGCCGATCGGCAGGTGTCCATGTCCCTCACGATGAACGTCGATCTCCGGTGGGTCATGTCAGGTGAAGAACCTAGGTTCAAGAGAGGGATGCCGATGAGGGCGGGTGAGGCCGCCGACAACTCGGCGCGCGCGGAACGTGTCCTGCTGACGGCGTTCGTGCTGTTCCGCGTGGGCGGTCTGGTCCAGCTCCCTCCTGCGCTGCTGACGGCGTTCGGCCACTACAGGCTGCCCTGGGGGGCGGTCGGGTTGGCGCTGCTGCTGGTGGCCGAGGCCGCCGCGATAACCATGTGGTTCATACGCAGGAGGGCGATGCCCGTTCCCGCCGTGCTGCTCGATGTCGCGTTCTGCTGCGCGGGCCTGCTGGCCGGCGGGCCACTGCTCGCGCCGGAGGGCAACCACACGTGGGCTTACTACATGTACCCCTTCTCGCTGCTGGCCGCGGTGGGCGTCGGTGTCGCCCTTGTCCGGCCGATCCCCATGCTGGCGGCCACCGGCGCTCTCGCGGCGGCCTATCTCGTCGCCCAGTTCGCGTTCATCGGGGGGTCCGGGTTCAACGAGGTGCCCAACACTCTCAGCTACTTCGTCAACAGCGCGATGGCCTGGCTGCTCGCGCGGGAGCTGAGGCGTTCGGGCCGGGTCGCGGACGAGGGCTGGGCGGTCGCGCTGGCCAGGGCGGAGGAACTGGCCCGTGACAGAGAGGCGAACCGGTACAGCCGTATGCTGCACGATCGGGTGCTCCAGACGATGGAGATCCTGGTCAGCAGTGGGGAACTCGACTCGACGCGGCTCGGCGAGCAGCTTCGCGCCGAGACCCGATGGCTGCGGACCGTGGTGGAAGGCGGCGCGGCCGAGCAGACGGACGACATCGTGGGCGCGCTGCACCAGGTGGTGTCCGAACACACCCGGCGAGGCCTGCACGTCGACCTGACCGACGCCCGGCTGCGCGGCAGGCGAGATCTCTGCCGGCAGGTGGCGCCGGAGGTCGTGGCCGCGGTCGCCGGCGCGGTGCGCGAACTGCTGACCAACGTGCGCAAGCACTCCGGGGTCAGCGCGGCGGTCGTCAGCGCGGGGTTCGAGGACGGCGCCCTGCTGGTGAGCGTGGCCGACGACGGAGTGGGGTTCCAGCCGGACGAGCGGCGCGGCGGCACCGGGCTTGCCCGGTCGGTCCGGCAGCGCCTGGAGGAGGTCGGCGGCGCGGTGGCCGTGGAGAGCGCCCCCCAGGCGGGGACGTACGTCGAACTGGTCGTCCCCGTGCAGGTCCCCGCCCCGCGGGCCGCAACCGCCGTTCAGAAGTGACACCACAGCATGTGGTCGCACTCGCCGTCCGGGGAGACATGCGGGAGTCGTCATGACAGGCGCGCCGCGGACCGAATTCCGGCCCGCGGCGCGACGCCTCGTGGCGGTCAGGTGGCGACGAGGACCGAGGGGCTCATGAAGCTCCAGCTGTACGTGTACGGGTGCCCGGGGTCGTAGTTGCCGGAGGCGTACTTGCCGTATGGGTCGTTGACCAGGAAGTTGCCGTTGTCGTCGTAGCCGACGATCACGGCGTAGTGGCCGCTGCCGCCCAACTGGTAGGTGCCGCCCGCGATCACGAAGTAGCCCTTGTCGATCTCGCCGCGGACCCAGGCCTGGAGGTTCACCCCCGCCGCCGGCTGGTGCGGGTACGCCCCGTTCCGCTGCAGGAACGTCAGCAGATAGCTCAGGTATCCGTAGCCGTCGTCGCCCACCACCCAGCCGTAGGCGCCAGGCCACCAGTTGCCGTTGGCGTCGGGTGCCGTGTAGTTGAACCTCGTCTTCCCGTCAGGCGAGGTGAACTCCCGGGTGATGTAACCGCCGTAGGGCGAGGTGTGGGCATACGGGACGCTCACGTTGACGGGGAACTGGTTCTTGAGCTGGTATCCGGCCAACGCCATCACGGCCGAGGTCGGCGCGCAGGCCCAGTTGCCGTTGAAGGCGTCCTCGGTGTCCCAGAGCTGGTGGATGTACACGCTCGACAGCGGCATGTGGACGGCGTTCGCGCTGAGCGCGGTCGCGGGGGCCGCCGCTCCCTTCGTCGTGCCGGTCTTGGCGGCCGGCATGACCTTGGCCCTGTCGGCGAGCGTGACCTTGGCGGCTCCCTCGGCGAACGCCGAGTTCAGCGTGGCGGCCGACAGCGGGCCCGGCGACGTCGAGGCGGACGCGTCGACCATGCGGACCCCGTCCCTGGGAGAGCCGAGGGCCAGCCTGCCACCGCGCAGGCTCCTCATCTGGTACGCGGCGGAGATGCCGTCCACCAGCCGGGTGCGCCCGCCGCCGGCGACGTCGGCCGTCCAGATGCCGTTCACCGCCGCCGAGCGGGCCTCCGACGCCTTCTTGCCGGCCTTCGGGTCGGGGCAGGACTGCGCCTCGTACGTCACCGTTGCGCCGTCCTCGCTCCACAGCCCGTCGCGGTAGTGCAGGGTGCGGTCGGTGCCGAACCGCCGCAGCCGCTCGCCCGTCGTGCTGGCGAGGTCCAGCTCGCTGGTGCCCGCGCACATGTCCTTCGCGTCCGTGGACACATAGCTCACCCGCTGCTCGCCGTTCACCAGCGGCAGGCGGAAGCGCGAGTAGATCTTGTGTGCGGCGATGTCGCTCTTCAGCACCGGTGACACCTGCCCCGTGGCGAGGTCGAGCCGCATGAGCGACTCGGCGTAGAAGACGTCCGCCTTCTCCGGCCGGGTGACGACGAACAGCGAGGCCCCGTCCGCGGTCCAGCCGAGGACGCGCACGTCTCGGCCGGGAACGGTGGCCACCACGGGCCCGGCGTCCGTGGCCGTGCCCACGCGGATTGCGCCGGACGTGGTCTGATCCTCGGCCGAGGCGAGCCTGTCCCCCGGCCCGAACACGGCCGAGGTGACCGGGGCGGACAGCAGCTGCCGGGTGGAGCCCGTGGCGACGTCGAGCACCGACAGGCCGCTGCCGCGGTGGCTGTCGAAGTCGGGGATGACCGTGGCCCGCGCCCCGTCCGGGCTCAGGGCGGCCTCCACCGTGTTGGCGAGGTCGGTGACCGGGAATCGGGCCTTCACGACGCCGTCGACCAGCACCTCGTACTGGCGGCCGGCGAGGCGGGTGGACAGGGCGCCGGGCGAGGTGGTGTCCGGTGAGGCGGACGTGGGTGCGGGGGTCTGGTCCGCCATCGCCGGCAGGGACGGCGTCAGCACGGCGATGCTCGCAAGCGCGCCGGCCGCGAGAATCCGGTTGGTGGGTCGCCTGGTCATGATTTCCTCCGTCAGGACGTCGGGTGGGATGGCTCAAGCGTCCTGTTCGAGAGGGCGGCGCGGAATTTCCCAAAAACGCCGAGGAGAGATGCACTCTTGACAAGCGGGGTTATGCGTACAAACCATCGACAGGTCAGGCGATAAGCCCCAATATCAATGCATGATTCGCGTTGGGATCGTCGACGATCACCCGGTGGCACGACACGGGGTGGAACATATGCTCGCGGGCGCCGAGGGCGTCCAGGTCGCGGCGTCCGTGGCCGACACCGGTCTGCTGCCGCCGCTCGACCGGTTCGATGTGGTGGTCCACGACCTGTACCTGGTGGAGGAGGGGCCGGCCATCGAGGCCGTGGCCACCCTGAGCCCGGTGGTGCCGGTCCTGGTCATGTCGGCCTCGCGCCGTCCCGGGGACGTGCTGGCCTGCATCCGTGCGGGGGCCAGGGGATACGTCACGAAGGACGCGAGCGGCCCGCTGATGTTGGCCGCCGTGACGACCGTCGCCGCCGGCGGGTTCGCGTTGTCTCCCCACCTGGCTGACGCGCTGCTCGCCGACCTCGCCGCGCTTGCCGAGGCTCCCGAGGAGGCGGGGGAAGCCGCGCGGGGGCAGGCGCCGGTTCCGCTGTCACCCCGCGAGGAGGAGACCCTGCGCTGGATCGCGCGTGGGCAGACCCACAGTCAGATCGCCCGTCGGATGGGGATCAGCAAGGCCACCGTCGACTCCCACGTCGAGCGCATCCGCGCGAAGCTGCACGCGGGCAACAAGGCCGACCTGACCCGGTCGGCGCTCCAGCGTTTCGGTGACGATCTTTAGGAGGCCCCGCCCCGGTCTCGCCGCGCCGCCGCCTCCCGGACCGGAGCCATCATGCGACGCACCCCTCAAAGGAGGTGGTGCGAAGGCACCACATGGGAGTCGGCCGGCAAACCGGCGATGACGGCCTTGACCGTACTCCTGTGCCCGGTCGCGAGGACCGGGCACAGAAACGCCGGGCGGCATCGGACAACGCCGCGTAGTCGGCCTCGCACACCCTCGCCGTTCACCTTTGCGTCCGCGGTGGTGGCGCGGCCGGTAGCTCAGCCGGGGCAGGGCGAGCAGCCACTCCTCAAAGTCGTCGCATGCGTGCTGTGGCGTCTCGCGGAGTTCGATCTGCCGGGAGCGATCGCATTCGCCGCCGTCCCGGCGGCGGTACGTGCTCGCCTCCCTGGTCATCCGGTGGAGCGTGGGCGAGGCGGCTGTGCGGCGGTCCCTGCTCTCCCCTCTCGCCGCGCTGCTCCTCGGCATCGTGTACGCGCTACTGCGCGACACGTCGGAGGTGGTCCCCCCGATCCACTGCGGCGCCTTGACCCTCGCCGTACGCCCTCTCGGCCGCGTCCGCCGTCCGAGGCCGCTGTAGGGCAGGTTGGCCCTGCACGCCGCGAAGATCGGGATCGCATTCGCGGGGCACTATGTGAATAGCCCTTAGGGTTCTCCTGTGACTGAGGAATTCCGCCTTGTGCCTATTACGCCTGCCAACGTCGAGACGGCTATTGCTGTAAAGGTCCGCCCCGACCAAGAACGCTACGTCTCGCCTGTGGTGAAGTCGCTGGCCGAGGCTTACGTGCATCGGGAGGTGGCTTGGCCACGCCTCATCTTCGACGGCGACCGTCCCGTGGGCTTCCTCATGGCCTTCCTGGATATCGACTGGGACGGAAAGGGCGTTGACTTCCGGTCCGGCTTGTGGCGGCTCAATGTGGTGCCTGACGCGCAGGGGCGCGGAGTCGGTCGCTTCGCCGTCGAATCGGTGGCCGCCGAAGTGAGGCGTCGTGGCGGCACGCAGATGTATGTCACGTGGGAGCCGGGAGAGGGCGGGCCCGAGGGCTTCTATCGGAAGCTCGGGTTCCAGCTCACAGGTGAGGAGAGCGGGGGTCAGACGGTCGGGGTATTGGATCTGGCGAGCTTCTCCTGAGACCAGAGTTGACAAGACGGCACGATCACCAGTCGTTCGCTGCTCGCCGCCGGTCTCTTATACGGGTTCTCCTCACGCCGGCTCCCGCGATGGTTGAGAGTTCTCCCGAGCCGCCGTCTTCGGAGCAGGTCCGGTGAGCCCATGCCCCTTTTGTCTCATTGGCGCCGGTGACGTAGACGGGGAGCTCGTCGCCTACCGCACCGCCAACGTCTTCGTCCTGCCCGTCCCTTGGCAGCGAGCAAAGAACCTTGGTCACTGTCTCGTGCTTCCGACTGCTCATGTGACGAGTCTCCACACTGCCCCTCGCGATCTTTTGGCTGAGCTGTTCGATGTGGTCGGCCAAGTGACCGCGGGAAGCGTTCGGAGCACCTGGGAGCATGGTTCTGCAGAACGACAACATCCCAGGCCAGACGCTTTCTCATCTCCACGTTCATGTGATCCCGCGTTCCCCCGATGACGGATTCACCCTCCCAGACCCGGACAAGATCGAGGTGTCCTTCGAGGTCCGAGCGCAGCAGGCGGCTCAGCTCCGCAAGGCGCTCAGCAAGCGATAGTCGAGAAACCTCAAGAGCGGACGTTTCCGTCCGGGTTGAGCTCGATGGGCCGGGGTTGAGGAACGAAGTCCCGGACCGCGATCGCCCCTCGCTAGGGCTTGTCTCAAAGTCGTCGCGCAGTAGGGCAGGTGGCTTCGAGACAGGCCCTATTCGCGATTTGGCCAGATCGGGCCCTGGTCGGTCCAGATGACGCCCTTGTTGCGGCACAGGCAGAAGGGGTGGCCGATCGGGTCGGTGTAAACCCGCCAGCCGTAGCCGTTGGGGCCGATGAAGTCCTGCTGCAGCGACGCACCGAGGTCGAGGACGCGGCGCTGCTCGGACTCGATCTCGTCCACTTCGAAGTCGAGGTGGAACTGCTTGGGGTGCTCGCTGTCGGGCCACTGCGGAGCGCGGTAGTCGTCCACCCGGATGAAGGCCAGCTCGATCTCACCGAACTTGATGCCGGCCCAGTTCTCGTGGCTGCCTTCCTTGATCGGGCGACCCGTCACCTCGGAGTAGAAGGCCGCCAGCTTCATCGTGTCCGGGCAGTCGATGATGAAATCGGTGAGTCGCAGCATCCCGCGATCCTGTCACAAGATCAAGGACGCCTAGGGGCTGTGCCCCAGCTGTCCTCTCTGTGGACGCAGCGGTGGGGCGGCCGCAGCGCGTTCCTGGCCGGCGGGTGAGGCTTGGTACGGCGAGCGCTGCGTGCGGCGGCGCGGAGCGCCGTCGCCTTGATCACTAGGGCGCGGGCTCGGGTGCTGGAGTCCGGGCGGCCGTACCTGGTCCTGGAGTCCGACGAGGCGGACGTGACGGTCTCGACCACCGGGGCCGGATCGGTCCCCGCGGACGACCTGGACATCGCGCGGGAGATCTTCAACGCCGCCGCGCGGTACCCGGCCGACTGCGAGCGCACATACGCCGAACACGCCCAGGCCGCCGACTCGGCGGCTTGACTCACGAGCGGGGCCGCTGGGACGTCTCCACCACCCAGACACCGCCGTGGTCTTCCGCCCGGCCGTCATGCTGACCCCGCCATCGTCACCTCGTGATCTGGCTGTCCCGCCTGTTCGGCGGGCTGGTCCACGTGATGGTGCGGCATCCGGTCGCGGTGGCCGTTGAGTTGGCCGGGTGGGACAGTGAGCACTATGAAGACTGTCCTTAATGTCATCTGGCTGATCTTCGCCGGCCTGTGGCTCGCATTAGGGTACGTCGTGGCGGGGATCATCTGCTGCGTCCTCATCGTCACCATCCCGTTCGGCATCGCGTCGTTCCGGATCGCGGGCTACGCGCTGTGGCCGTTCGGCCGGACCGTCGCCGACAAGCCGTCCGCCGGCGCGTGGTCGGTGCTCGGCAACGTCATTTGGCTGCTCGTCGCCGGGATCTGGTTGGCGATCGGGCACATCGCCACCGCGATTCCGCTGTTCATCTCGATCATCGGCATCCCGCTGGGGATCGCGAACCTCAAAATGATCCCGATCTCTCTGATGCCGCTGGGCAAGGACGTCGTTCCCGTAAGCCGCGGATAGTGACCCGTGACGACAAGTGGGTTTTCTCGGGGATCAAGCGCGTCCCGTGCCCGGGAACGACCGACCTGCCGAATAGCCGAAATTGTCGCTGACGGACTCACGGTATCGGGATCCGGGCGCCCACTTTGACGGCTATTAGGACATCGTGGAGATCAGTTTCGAGTCCCCGGGCAGGCGAGGTCCTCCTGGCCTTCCGGATTAAAAGCTCGGCCGATCATCGTTCAGAACAGCAATGCAGGGTCAGCGGGCCTTCTCGGTCCGTCTTCAACTGTCCTGGACGGTCCCGTACTGCAACCCGAAGTGCCCGCGGCGCTCCGTTGGGCAGGGGGCCTGAGGCACGAAGCCTGGCCCGTCGATCGCACTCAGCCATCTACGGCGGGCAACCAGGATGGAGCGATCGTAAGGCCGGTACCTACGACGGCGCCCTCCAGCAAACCCAACACTGACATCGTTTCAGCCTCTGAACCGGCCGGCGAGAGGTCTCAACGGTTGGGCAGTGTTGGATGCGGGGCGCTGGGAACGATGCCGATCATGTCGTTGGTGATGGCCCATCGTTCGTGACCTCGCCAGGCGCCGTCAATGAAAAGCAGATCCGGTGAGTAACCCTCGTAGCGGAAGCCGTGGCGTTGGACCAGTTTGATGGACGCCTGGTTATCGGGCCGGATCTGCGCTTCCAGCCGGTGCAACCGTAGCTCCTCAAACGCATGACGCAGCACCAGGCCAAGACCTTCTGACATGTTTCCCTGACTAGCGTAGGGCGCGAAGGCCGCGTAGCCCAGCGAGCCGCTTTGGAAGCGTCCGCGAATGATGCTGTTGATGTTGACGTTGCCCGCGATGGCACCCGTGTCGCGCAGACAGACCAGTAAGCCTTCGGCGGATTGTCCCTCATCGAATCGGCCAAGGAACGTTTGGAACGCCTCCGGTGTCGCGGGCAGGGACATCCTCGGCTGGTGCAGGTCGACGCTGGCATGGACCCGTTCGAGAAACTCATCTTGATCGAAACTGCTGATCCGACGCAAAGTAACGCGTGGGGAGCGCCCCAGGTCTTTCGCTGGTCCTGCTGTTTGCTCGGCTTCTTCGATCCTGCTGTTCTCAACCACGGACGAGACGCGATCGCGATCGTGACAGGCGTCTGTCCTGGCGCGATAGATCTGGTTCGGCCGACGTACTTTCTGCGTGCATCGAGATCCAGCCCCCTCTCGCGCTGCCCTTGACATTCCATTGGCTTCGGGTCAGGCCTTCTCTCGACGTTCAGCGCGGCCCGAGCACGGGCGCCCGCGAGAACGGCCCCCAGGCCGCACGCGCAGCGGGCGGCCGAGCGCAGGGCCGCGCCGGCGGCGCGGAGCGCCGCCCTTGATCGCGATAATTCGGCGGTGGCGGGCCGACCTGCTCGGTAACGGTGTCTCGTGTCGGTGGAGGCCAGGGCTTACCGGCTGCTTCGGGCCGTGCTGATGACGGCGGCCGACGAGGATCACATCATCCCGCGCAACCCATGCCGGATCCGCGGGGCTGGCGACGTTCAGACGGGCACGCAACGGGCACGCGGCTGAGGCTGCTGCGCTCGGCTTGACGCCGCCGCCTCGTCGGCGTTCGCGCTGATCACGATGTCTCTCAGTGCTCTCGCGCCCTGAGGGCGACACGCACCCGGCCGTTGACAGGGCGGATGCCTGTTCTCCTCGACCCACAGGCGCCTGGGTGGAGCTTCGATCTCGACGCGGTCTCCCCAGTGCCTGTAGAAGCTGGTCCAGTTCATCGTGCGCACGTTCTCCGCCTCAAGGGCGTCCCAGGTTAAGGAGGCGGTGAAGCGCCGCGGCAGATTGTCGGGGCCGACCCATAGCCTCCACCTGATTCGCCCTCCGGGCTCTGACCCTTTCTTGAGTCCGAACAGGATGCCCGCTTTACTCGGCCGAAGCTCCGGCACTGTGACAACACCGGCGTACAGGATGGTCGGCACGCCGTCCACCCTTCCGCCGGAGGTGCCGGAATCGGCACCCGGGGCGACCAGTTGGAGGAACCCTGGGTTGAGACCCTCGACGAGCGCGTTCGTCCGCGGAAGACGCGCATCCCGCGAGTGAACCCACTTCTTTCCTGGTGGAATGGACGCGGTCGCGCTGACCTGCACGTAATTGTCCCTGCCGATGGTGATCAGGCGCATGCTGCTCGTACCGAAAGTGAGCTTGCTGACCTCCGTGATGTCGGAGCGGGATATCCCCGAGCGTGCGAACCGGTAGACACCCTTGGTGGTGGTGATTTCCGTAAGACCGACCCAGAATGACCTGTCCCGCGCTTTCGTGGATACGTGCACGCCGCTCCGGTTCGCGAACTGCTGCTCGACGGCACTCCTGACGGAAGCGAGCGAGTGGCCGGCCCGGACGACCGGCGTGACCGATGGCACGGTTTCGACCTTTGGCAGTGAGACGACCAGTGACATTGCCAGGACCGTCTTCAATCCAATCACGACTCGATCGTCCGTTGCGGTTGTCTCGGTGGGGTCACCATCACGTTGCGAAGAATTCCAGCGGCATGGATCGTCCCCAGGCGGCACGCTCAGTCCTGGGTGACCTGCAAGGGTTGTCTCGCTGGTTCAACCGACACAAAGACAGGCGGAGCGGCTACTTGACCAGCCCCGTCCCTTCAGGGATGACCTGGACTTTCGTGTGTGGAGCGGGTGACGGGAATCGAACCCGCGCTGTCAGCTTGGGAATAGGCTACTGATCTTGCCGTGCTGAGCTGGGAAAACAGGGGTGCAGGTCAGGGCTGGCCGAGCGACTGTGAGTACCCATCAGCGACCGCAGATCTCCACCTGTCCTGGCATGCATCTGGCACGTGATCAAGGCTGTGGTCTGGCCGCTTACCTCCCTGGGCTCGCGTTGGTCATTCAAGTCGAGCAGGGAGACAATTTCTGACGTGTACTCCATCTACCAGGACGTAAACGACGCCGGGCGGTTTGCTGCCCAGATCTACCGGGGGCTGCGTGAGGGCGACCTTGGTGCGGAGTCGGTGGTCGAGCTTGCGTGCCTGATGGAGGAACTCGATGTAGGCCGCCCTCCGGTGAGAGAGATCCTGGAACGCCCGACAGCGGAGTTGACCTCCGAGGAAGTGGCTCAGCTCGGGCGGGAACTGCTTACGGCGACTGGCTTCGATCGCCTGTGGGCCACGCTGGAGACAGCAGTGAAGGTCGTGCAAGGCGATGTCCGCGCCTCAGGTATCGATGCGGTGCTGGAGATCACGCTTCCGGACTGGGATGACAGCGGCTGCGCGCGGGTGGGGTGCTGCGGAGGTTATGGCGGCCCTCCCATCTGGCTGAGCAGCGGTAGAGACGCCGGCGTCGCGCTTGTGGAGATCGCAGACGCGGTTCAGAACGACATCATGGAACACATCTGGGGAGTATGGCCGACCTGTCCCGAGCACCGGCTTGGCTTACACGCCGCCTTGGTGGAGGGAACTCCAGTATGGCAATGCGCGGGCACGGGCCTCCACACTGCGGCTGCCATCGGTGACCTTGGCCTGAGCGCTCGACAAAGGCATTCTCACCGGTCGAAGTGAGGAGACGTATGAGGCACGGTCATGTGCAAGGCCGTACGTTGACCTGGGCCTTCGTATGTGGAGCGGGTGACGGGAATCGAACCCGCGCTGTCAGCTTGGGAAGCCTTTCAAGATCTTGCTTTCTGACCTGGAAGAACGTTGACCTGGACGTATGGCGGTCGAGTCACCGTGAGTTCCCGGCAGTTCCCTCTGGTCGCCGACCGAACGGGCACGCAACGGGCACGCCGCGCCGCGTCCCTGCCGCCAGCGATATCGCAGGCGTAGACTCGGGGCATGAGCGCCGGGCATGCGCATGAGGAGCTTCATCACCTGGTTGACCGGCTGTCGCCGGATCAGGCGGGTCGGCTGCTGCGGTTGGTCAAGACAGACCCGGAACTCGCTGAGGCCGCGAACGAAGGTCCGTCGGAACCGGTACGGCGTCGCCGACTGTCGATCGCGGGAATCGGCGCATCCGGAGAGGGCGATCTGTCGGAACGGGTCGAAGATCTGCTGGCGGAGCGATTCAATCGGTCGGTGTGACCGCTACGCTCCTGGACACAGGGCCACTGATCGCCGTTGTCGATCGCGATGACAAGCACCATGCCTCATGTGTGCGTCTCCTGGAGCAGTTGGAAGGGCCGTTGCTTCTTCCTTCGACCATCCTGATCGAGGCTGGTTGGACGATCAACAGGCACATGGGACCGGTCGTACACGCGCAGTTCCTTGATCTCGTCACGGAGGAGTTCGAACTGGTCGATCTGCTTGCCGCTGACGTACGACGTATGGCCGAACTCGTCCGGCTTTACAAAGATGCTCGTCTCGACCCTGCCGATGTGTCCGTGGTCGCAATCGCCGAGCGTCTGGGAATCACACAAATTGCGACGATTGACCGGCGCGATTTCGGCCTGATCCGGCCCCGGCATGTGGCCGCGTTCAGGCTGCTGCCGGAGGTGCTCGCTTAGATCTTGGAGCGGGTGACGGGAATCGAACCCGCGCTGTCAGCTTGGGAAGCTGATGTTCTGCCATTGAACTACACCCGCGTGACCGGCTGTGGAGCCCGTCGCTGCCCCTACTGTAGCGGATTCGGGGCGTGCTCCTGCAGTCCCGACGCGAAGATCCCCGATCCCCCCGGTCAGAGGGCCCACTAGCCTTGCATCCGTGCTGCTTTCCGATCGTGACCTCCGTGCCGAGATCGAGTCGGGCAGGGTGAAGCTCGACCCGTACGACCCGGCGATGATCCAGCCGTCCAGTATCGATGTGCGGCTGGACCGCTACTTCCGGGTGTTCGAGAACCACCGCTATCCGCACATCGACCCCGCGACGGAGCAGCCGGACCTCACCCGGCAGGTGGAGCCGGACGGCGACGAGCCGTTCATCCTGCACCCAGGGGAGTTCGTGCTGGCCAGCACGTACGAGGTGATCAGTCTGCCCGACGACATCGCCTCGCGACTGGAGGGCAAGTCGAGCCTGGGCCGGCTGGGCCTGCTGACGCACTCGACGGCGGGCTTCATCGACCCCGGCTTCGAGGGGCATGTCACGCTCGAACTGTCCAACGTCGCCACGCTGCCGATCAAGCTGTGGCCGGGCATGAAGATCGGTCAGCTCTGCATGTTCCGGCTCAGCTCGCCCGCGGAGTTCCCGTACGGCTCGGACCGGTACGGCTCGCGCTACCAGGGGCAGCGGGGCCCGACCCCGAGCAGGTCGTTCCTGAACTTCCACCGCACCAAGATCTGAAGCGACTCAGGCAACAAGTGTGTTACGGGGGACGTTCCGGGCAGCGGGAAGGGGAAGAGTAGGTTACAAGCGGGCTTGCATGGCCTGAACTTCGCATTTCCACTGGTAACCCGTACTCTTCTCTGCGGACCGTCCCCGCACATCTGGAGAAACGACGTGCGCCTGCGTCTCACGCCCCGTGAGGACAGCTACTACGACTTGTTCGCCGACTCGGCGAACAACCTCGTCACCGCATCGCGTCTGCTGGTCGAGATCATCAGCGACGGTTCGGACCGGGAGGGTCTGGCCGAGAAGATGCGCGCCTGCGAACACGCGGGCGACGAGCGCACTCACGCGATCATGAACCGCCTCAACGAGAGCTTCATCACGCCCTTCGACCGCGAGGACATCTACCGCCTCGCGTCGAATCTCGACGACGTGATGGACTACATGGAGGCCGCGGCCGACCTGATTGTCCTCTACCAGATCGACCACCTCCCCAAGGAGGTCGTACGCCAGGTAGAGGTCCTCGAACGGGCCGCCGAGCTGACGGCGGACGCGATGCCGCGTCTGCGTTCGATGCAGCACCTCAACGAGTACTGGATCGAGATCAACCGGCTCGAGAACCAGGCCGACCAGGTCTACCGCAGGCTGCTGGCGAAGCTGTTCAGCGGCGAGTACGACGCCCTGACCGTCATGAAGATGCGAGAGGTCATCGAGCAACTCGAGCTCGCCGCCGATGCCTTCGAGCACGTCGCGAACACGATCGAGACGATCGCGGTCAAGGAAAGCTAAGTGGAGCTCGCGCTTGTCATCGGCGTGATCGTCATCGCGCTGGCGTTCGACTACACGAACGGTTTCCACGACGCGGCGAACGCCATCGCCACCTCTGTCTCCACCCGCGCGCTGACGCCGCGGATCGCGCTCCTCCTCGCCGCGGTGATGAACTTCATCGGCGCCCATCTCGGCACCGCGGTGGCCCACACCGTGGGCAAGGGGATCATCGACGCTCCTGACGGCACCCACGGGCTGCTCATCGTGGGCGGCGCACTCATCGGTGCGATCGTCTGGAACCTCATCACCTGGTACTTCGGCCTGCCGTCGTCGAGCAGTCACGCCCTGATCGGCGGGCTGTGCGGCTCCGCCATCGCCGCCAGCGCGACCGTGCACTGGTCGGGGGTGGTGGAGAAGGTCGTCATCCCCATGATTTTGTCGCCTGTCATCGGGTTCATCCTGGGCGGCATCATCATGACCATTCTTCTCTGGATCTTCCGCAAGTCCAACCCGCACCGCACCAGCCGGGGGTTCCGGTACGTGCAGCCCGTGTCGGCGGCCGCCATCGCGCTCGGCCACGGGCTGCAGGACGCGCAGAAGACGATGGGCGTGATCTTCCTGGCGCTCGTCGTCGGCGGATACGCCTCACCGCAAGGCGGCATTCCCGAGTGGGTCATCACGGCCTCGGCCACGGCGATCTCTCTCGGCACGTACTCCGGCGGCTGGCGCATTATGCGGACGATGGGCAGGCGGATCATCCACCTGGACCCGCCGCGCGGTTTCGCGGCCGAGACGGCGGCGTCCTCGGTCCTCTACGCCGCCGCCATCGGGTTCGGCGCCCCGATCTCGACCACGCACACCATGACCTCCGCGATCATGGGTGTGGGCGCCACGCGGCGGCTGTCTGCCGTGCGGTGGGGCATCGCCGGCAACATCGTGACCGCGTGGGTCCTGACGATCCCCGCCGCGGCCATCGTCGCCGCGATCGGCTACTTCATCCTCAACCTCGTCCTCGGATAGAGGACGCCTCTACACGAAGCGGGCCGGCCCCCGAAGGGGACCGGCCCGTCGGCGTTCAGCGCCGGTACATCACATCGGTGCTCCACCGCGTGAACCCGAGCGACTCGTACAACCGGACCGCCGCGGTGTTCTCCTCGTCCACGTAGAGCATGACCTGGGCGAGGCCGAGCGCGCGCAGGTGCGCGAGCCCGGCGAGCGTCAGCGCCCGGCCGAGGCCCGTGCCGCGCTCGCCGGGCGCGACCCCCACCACGTAGACCTCCCCGATCGGCTCGTCGCCGCCGTGCACCTTGGTCCAGTGGAAGCCCGTCAGCGCGTCTCCCCGTACGGCGAGGAAGAATCCGGCGGGGTCGAACCACGACTCCCGCTCCCGCAGTTCGAGGTCGGCCGGAGTCCAGGAGCCCTGCTCGGGGTGGGTGGCGAAGGCCAGCGCGTTGAGCGCCAGCCACGCCTTCTCGTCGCGTCCCGGCTCGAACGTGCGCAGCCGTACGCCCTCGGGGAGGGCGGCGGCGGGCAGGGGCTCGGACAGCGGGCGGCGCATCTGCCACAGGGAGCGCACCCGGGCCAGGCCCGCGCTCGCGGCGAGACGGGCGGCGCCGGGCAGGTCGCCGTGCGCCCACAGGCGCAGCCTGCCCCCGCTCGCCTCCAGCGCGTCGCGCAGCAGTCGCCGGCCCAGACCGCGCCTGCGGAAGGCGGGATGCACCACGAGTTCGCCGCTCGGCCCCTCTTCCGGGTCCGCCGGATCCAGGTGGGCGAAGCCCGCGACCTTTCCGTCCTCATACAGCAGCACGGCCCTGGCGCCGTGGTCGCCGCCGTGCCGCACCTGGAGCATCACATGCTCGTTGAGCGGAGCGACACCGTCGGCCTCGGCGGCCGCCTCCACCAGGGCGAGCACCGCCGCCACCTGCTCGTCATCGAGCCGTTCCGTGATCTCCACGCGTACGTCCATGTCTGGCACGATAGGTGAAGGCTTGGCGATTCCCCTACCGGGCTTCGGCAATAGACGCCATGGGTTCCCTCCCTGAATCGTTATCTTTGCGCCATTTCCTGCTTAGATCCCCGCTCTACTGTCGGGGGTCATGACCCGAGCATCCCTGACGCGACTGGCCGTCGCCGGCGCCGCCGTGGTGGGCGTCGCGGCCCTCACGATGGGCACGGCCGCCGCATCTCCCGCTCCCCAATCCGGCAAGCACGACAAGAAGCCCGGTCCCTCCGTTCCCGTCCGGTTGCTGACCATCAACGACCTCCACGGCAACCTGGAGCCCCCGACCGGGTCCAGCTCCCGGATCCTCGACCCGAACGGCGCGAACACCGACACCGACGGCTCGCTGACCGGCATCGCCGGCGCGAAGTACTCGATCGCGGGCGGCGCGTCCTACCTGGCCGCCCACCTCAAGCAGCTGCGCGACGCCGACACCCTCCTGGTGGCCGCGGGCGACCTCATCGGCGCGTCGCCGCTGCTGTCCGCCGCCTACCACGACGAGCCGACCGCCGCCCTGCTCGACAAGCTCGGCCTGGTCGCCTCCTCGGCCGGCAACCACGAGTTCGACGAGGGCATCGACGAGCTCAACCGCATCATGAACGGCGGCTGCCACCCGGTCGACGGCTGCTCCCCGGCGGGTGAGTGGAAGGGCACGAACTTCGACTATCTCGGGGCGAACGTGCTCAAGGAGGGCAGCGGCGACTACGCCCTGCCGCCCTTCTACGTGAAGAAGATCAACGGGGTGAAGATCGGCTTCATCGGCCTGGTGACCCAGACCACTCCGAACATCGTCACCGCCGCCGGCATCAAGGGCCTGCAGTTCACCGAGGAGGTCGCGGCGGCCAACAAGGTGTCGAAGTACCTCGCCAAGCACGGGGTCAAGGCGCAGGTCGTGCTGGTCCACGAGGGCGACAACATCACCCCGAACCAGGACCCCAGCTCGTGCCCCGTCATCCCCGGCAACGGCACGCGGATCGCCACGGGCCTCGACCCGCAGATCGACCTGGTCATCAGCGGCCACAGCCACCAGGCGTACGTCTGCAAGGTGAAGGACCCGGCCGGTCAGGACCGCGTCTACACGCAGGGCTCGTCGTTCGGCCGCGCCATCACGCAGATCGACTTCCGGGTCGACCGCAGGACCAAGGACGTCATCCGCTCCAGCGTCGTCGCCAAGAACAACGTGGTGACCCGCACCGTCACCCCGGACGCCGACACCGAGGCGTACATCAAGACCTGGCAGGAGCGGGTCTCGACCGTCGCCAACAAGCCGATCGGCAAGATCACGGCCAACATCGGGCGTGGCGGCAACGTCGGCGAGACCGCGCTCGGCGACCTGATCGCCGACGCGCAGCTCGAGGCGACCAAGGACGGCGGCAACGCGGAGATCGCGCTGATGAACCCGGGCGGCGTCCGCACCGACCTGACCTACGCGCAGAGCGGCTCCGAGGGCGACGGCGTCGTGACGTACGGCGAGGCCTTCCAGGTGCAGCCGTTCAACAACCTCATGCAGGTCGTCACGCTCACCGGGGCCCAGCTCAAGGCGCTGCTCGAGCAGCAGATCTGGAAGGTCGACCCGGCGACGGGCGGGATCACCCAGCGGATCCTCCAGCCGTCCTCGTCGCTGACCTACACCTTCGACACGACGAAGCCGGAGGGCTCGCGGGTCTCCGACATCAAGATCAATGGCACCGCGGTGACCGACACCCAGCAGATCCGGGTGGCCGCCAACAACTTCCTCGTCGGCGGCGGCGACGGCTTCAGCGTCTTCACCAAGGGCACCGACCTGTGGAGCGGCCCGCTGGACATCGACGCGTTCGTCGCCTACATGGGCGCGCACTCGCCGATCGCTCCGCCGGCCACCGGCCGGATCAACCTCGTCCGGTGATCGACTGAAAAGCGATGGCCCGCCCCGTCAGGGGTGGGCCATCAGCGTCTGGCGGGTTCGGCCTCGTTCTGTTCGCCGCGGTCGGGGACGAAGCGGTAGCCCACGTTGCGGACCGTTCCGATGAGCGCCTCGTACTCGGCGCCCAGCTTGGCCCGCAGGCGCCGTACGTGCACGTCCACGGTGCGGGTGCCGCCGAAGTAGTCGTAGCCCCAGACCTCCTGCAGCAGCTGGGCGCGGGTGAAGACCCGGCCCGGGTGCTGGGCGAGGTATTTCAGCAGCTCGAACTCCTTGAAGGTGAGGTCCAGCGCGCGCCCGCGCAGCCGGGCCGTGTAGGTCGCCTCGTCGATCGACAGGTCGCCGCTGCGGATCTCGTCGGGGACCTCGTCGGCGGCGGCCAGCGACAGCCGCCCGACCGCCATCCGCAGCCGGGCCTCGACCTCCGCCGGCCCCGCGGTGTCGAGGATCACGTCGTCCACACCCCACTCCGCCGTCATCGCCGCGAGGCCGCCCTCGGTCACGATCGCCATCAGCGGGCAGGTGACGCCGGTCGTGCGCAGCAGCCGGCACAGGCTCTTGGCCTGCACGAGCTCACGGCGCGCGTCCACCAGGATGGCGTCCGCCGGGGGCGTGTCGATCAGCGCGGAGGCCTCGGCGGGCGCGACCCGCACCGAGTGCAGCAGCAGTCCGAGTGCCGGGAGTGTCTCCGCCGACGGCTCCAGAGCGTTGGTCAGCAGGAGCAGATTGCTCACATGAGCCTCCTCGCACCATGTCGGCTCGGCGCCGTTTGCAGCACTGGAAACCGCGACAGCCGTACAAACACGTAAGGACCCGGGGGCCACATCGCCCGAGTCCATTAATTCGTAGGGTAGCCCACAGGAAGTTTGCGTCCAATGTGCGTCACCCGTGTGAACAACACGTCACGTGGTTTAGCGCCGTAACGTGACGGTGACGGAGAGCTTCCGTGAGGTGACGTGAGAGTGAGGGGAGCGGCGCGTCATGGCCAGGGGAACGATCCGCTACTGGGCGGCGGCCAAGGAGGCCGCCGGCGTGCCGGAGGCGCCGTTCGACGCCGAGACGCTGGGAGACCTGCTCGCGGGGATCTCGCGGAATCCGGCCGTCGAGCGCGTGCTGCGCCGGTGCTCCTTCCTCGTCGACGGCGCACCCGCGGGTACGCGCGATCCGGCGACGATCGACCTACCCGAAGGTGCCGTGGTCGAGGTTTTACCCCCCTTCGCCGGGGGATGAGCCGCAAGTGCCCCTCCCGTCAATCTTTGCCCCTCGCGTCGCCCAGAGCGGCACCTCGCTGCGTTGTCGTCGTCGCCCGTAGCCTCCGGCTACGAGCTCCTCCTCCGCCTTGCGATGCACCACTCTGGACACCGCTCGTTTCGGGCAAATCTTGCCGGTCAAGGCACTACTCTGATCACAAAGGCGCCTTCGGAGGGGTCGGATGCGCAAGTTGGTCGTGGCCGTGGCCCTGCTGGCCATCCTGCTCGTCGTGCTCGACCGGGTCGCCGTGGTCGGGGTGCAGCGTGAGATCGCCCGCCAGATCGAGGCCAAGTACGACCTGGCGGAGACCCCCTCGGTGCAGGTCAAGGGCATACCGTTCCTCACCCAGGCCATCTCGGGCCGATACGAGGAGATCAGCATCGGCATCGGGAAGGTGGAGCGGGAGGGCGTCCAGCTCGAACGCATCGACGCCACGCTGTACGGCGTCACCGCCCCGCTCGCCGACCTGATCCAGAACGCCGCGGCCACCGAGATCAGGGCCGACCGAGTGACCGGGACCGTGGTCATCTCCCGGCAGACCCTGTCGGCCCACGCGCCGCGCGGCATCAAGGTCGAGGGCGCCGGCGACGACAAGCTCCGCGTTTCGGGCAACGTGCCCGTGCTCGGGAACCAGGTGCCGGTCACCGCCGACATGAAGATCCAGGTGGTCCAGGGCGGGATACGGCTCACGCCCGCGAACGTGAAGATCGCCGGGGCCATCCCCGTGCCGAACCCGGAGCGGCTCATCTCGTTCACCGTGCCGGTGAAGAACCTGCCGCTCAACCTCAGGATCACCCGTGTGAAGTCGACGAGCGAAGGGCTCGCGGTCCAGGGCACCGCGTCCGATGTCCCCCTCCGATGAGGGCTCGCGTGACGATCGTCACACCGCCGAACCATCGCGCCCCGGCGTACGTGATGAGGGTGTGAGTCCAGCCGGAACCGCCGACGAGGAGCTCATACGCGCACTTTGGGAGGATCACGGAGGGCCGCTGTACGGCTACGTGCTGCGGTTGACCGGTGATCCGGGCAGGGCGGAGGACGTGGTGCAGGAGACGCTGCTTCGGGCCTGGCGGCATCCCTCCGGGCTCCAGGGACGCCCGGTTCGCGCGTGGCTGTTCACCGTCGCCCGCAATCTCGTCGTCGACCAGCACCGCGCCCGCAAGTCAAGGCCGCAGGAGACGGGGGACGAGGCGCTCGCCGTGCTGCCCGCCGACGACGAGCTGGAACGGGCCGTCGAGTCGTGGGGAGTGGCGGAGGCGCTGGCCTCCCTCAGGGCGGAGCACCGCGAGGTGCTCCTGGAGACGTACTACCGGGGGAGATCGGTGAAGGAGGCGTCGGAGATCCTCGGCATCCCGCAGGGAACGGTGAAGTCGCGGACCTACTACGCCCTCCGGGCGCTGAAGCTCGCCCTGGAGGAACGGGGGCTGGCACCATGACCTGCGAGGAGGTGCGGATCTCGCTCGGCGCGTACGTGCTGGGGGCGCTCGACGGCGAGGAGACCGCCGAGGTCGAGGCCCACCTGGAGACCTGCGCGGCCTGCCGGGCGGAGCTGTCCGAGCTGTCCGGGCTGCCGCCGCTGCTGGCGCGCGTGTCGGCCGAGGACATCGAGCGCGCCGCCGCTCCGCCGCGGGCCGTGCTCGACGGCGTCTTCGCGGATGTTCTCGCGAATGCGAATGCGAATGCGAAGGCGAACGCGGATACGGCCGCGGGTGCGGACGGGGCGGTCGCGCCCCCGGTCGTGGCGTCCGCCCGGCGTGGGCGCCGATCCCGCGTGCTGCTGGCGCTCGCCGCGTCCGTCGTCGTCGCGGCCGTGGGAGGCACGGCGTGGGTGTCGGTGGCGCAGAAGGGCTCGGAGAGCATGACAGTGGGGTCGGTCGCCGCGGCCCCGGACCAGGCGAGCCGCGCGGCCCAAGGTAAGGCGGCCCCACCCCAGGCCGCGCAGGATCAGCAGGGCCAGGCCGACGCGGCGGGCACGCAGGCGCCGCCGGAGCTGCTCGTCGCCCCGGCGTCGCCCGCGCCCTCGGCCGCGTCGTCAAAGGGGGCGGTGGCGAGAAAGGTCGAGCCGTCGCGCGCCGAAGCGACCGTCACCGCGTCGCCCGTGCCGTCGGAGGCGCGCGGGAGCAGCGGCGACGTACGCATCGTCGTACGGCTTGTGCCGCACGACGGCGGGACGCAGGTCGTGGCCAGGGTCGCGGGCGCCCCGGCGGGCACGGTCTGCACGTTGCGCGCGGTCGCCAAGGACGGCACGGTCTCGACCCTCGGCAGCTGGACCGTGGGCAGAGGCGAGTACCGCGGTCAGAAGATGGTCCTCGAAGGCTCGACGGCGCTGCGGCCCGGCCAGATCGACCGGATCGAGCTCGCCGACTCGGGCGGCCGCGTCCTGGTGACCGCCAGGCTGTGACCTCGCCGTGACCCGGCGGGGGAATCAGCCGCACCGGGCGTACGGTTGCAGACGGTGATGGCAGGGATCGCGACCCTCATGGCCACGCTCGTCCTGGGCGTGGTCCTCGGGCTGGTCCTGAGACGGCGCGACGGAAGGATGCGGGTCGTGGAACACGCCCCGGTGACGAGTGGTGATCTCGGCGCCGACCTCGGCGAGCGCGCCACGCTGGTGCAGTTCTCGACCGCGTTCTGCCAGCCCTGCCGGGCGACCCGCCGGATCCTGGGCGAGGTGGCCGGCATGGTGCCCGGCGTCCGGCACGTGGAGATCGACGCGGAGTCGCGCCTCGATCTGGTCAGGCGCTTCGACGTCCTGCGCACCCCGACCGTGCTCGTCCTCGACGGGGCGGGCAACGTGGTGAAGAGGGCGTCCGGCCAGCCGCGCAAGGCCGACGTCATCGTCGCGCTCGGCGCGGCCGTGGACGGCGCGTCTCACGGGCCGTCTCAGCCATCGGACAAGGTGTGACAGATGCCGAGACGGAAGGTACTGTCGTGGTCATGACTCCCACGACAGAGCTGCTCACGAAGCGGCGCGCGGTGGACTTCTGCCGCGTCGCGACCTCGCTCTGTCGCATGGCCTGAGGGTGATTCCTGCGGCTTCGCGCCGCGTTCCAAGAATCCTTCAGGAGCATCCCCACGATGCAGATCGACCCTCGTGGCCCGCGTTTCGGCGCGGCCGTGACCAGTGTGGTCCTCGCGGTCGTACTGGTCACGCAGAATCCCTGGTTGCTCGCCGCGCAGGCGATCGTCTTCGCGCTCGGCGCCGCTGACGCGTCGCCGTACGGGCTGGTCTTCCGCCGGTTCGTGCGGCCGCGGCTGGGGCCGCCGGCCGAGACGGAGGACGCGGCGCCGCCGCGGTTCGCGCAGGCCGTCGGGCTGGGGTTCGCGATGGTGGGGCTGATCGGATTCGCGGCGGGGATCACCGCACTGGCCTTGGGTGCGACAGCAGCGGCACTGCTGGCCGCCTTCCTCAACGCAGCGTTCGGCTTCTGCCTGGGCTGCGAAACGTACCTGCTCATACGCCGTCTACAACCTGGGAGAATCCAATGAGCCGCTCCGCCGTTCTGGTGGACGCCGACTGGGTCGAGGCCAACCTCGACACGCCAGGTGTCGTGCTCGTCGAGGTCGACGAGGACACCAGCGCCTACGACAAGGGTCACATTCGCGGTGCCGTGAAGATCGACTGGAGGACCGACCTGCAGGACCCGGTCCGCCGCGACTTCGTCGACAAGGCCGGCTTCGAGGCGCTGCTGTCGTCGCGCGGCATCGCCAACGACGACACCGTCGTCCTGTACGGCGGCAACAACAACTGGTTCGCCGCCTACGCCTACTGGTACTTCAAGGTCTACGGCCACGCGAACGTCAAGCTGCTCGACGGCGGGCGCAAGAAGTGGGAGCTGGAGTCCCGCGAGCTGGTGAAGGACGTCGTCGAGCGCCCGGCCACCCAGTACGCGGCCACGGAGCCCGACAACGACATCCGCGCCTTCCGTGACGACGTCGTCGCCGCGATCGGCAAGCAGAACCTGGTCGACGTCCGCTCGCCCGACGAGTTCACCGGCAAGCTGCTCGCCCCGGCCCACCTGCCGCAGGAGCAGGCGCAGCGTGGCGGCCACGTGCCCACCGCCCGCAACATCCCGTGGTCGAAGGCGGCCAACGACGACGGCACCTTCCGCTCCGACGACGAGCTCCGCGAGCTCTACTCGGGCGCCGGCGTGGACCTCTCCAAGGACACCATCGCCTACTGCCGCATCGGCGAGCGCTCCGCGCACACCTGGTTCGTGCTGCACGAGCTGCTCGACCAGCCCAACGTCAAGAACTACGACGGTTCGTGGACCGAGTACGGCTCGCTCGTGGGCGTGCCGATCGAGCTGGGGGAGGCCCGCTGATGACCACCACACAGGGTTGCGCTGCTCCTGAGCAGACCGTCGCGCTGCCGGCCGGCATCGACCTGTCCAACCAGGCCGTGATCCAGGGCGTCGTCACCGGCGCCGGCACGGCGTACGCCCGTCTGCTGGACCACAGCGGCGAGTTCACCGGCGAGGTCGTCGTCTCCGACGAGGGCGTCTTCCGCTTCTTCGCCGCGCCCGGCCAGTGGACCGTCCGCATCATCGCCGGCGGCGGCGTCACCAAGGACGTACCCGTCGAGGCCAAGCTCGGCGAGGTCGCCCAGCTCTCGGTCACCGTCTGATTCGCCTTCTCGCACCCGAGGGCCGGTGCCTCCCGTCAGGGAGAGCACCGGCCCTCGGTCTTTTCACAGGAGAACCTCGCCGAGCACAAAGACCTTGACACCTGCGGCGGGTGCCGCCTGCGCTGCCTACGTGAACGGTCGATTGCTCCCGTGCGGCCCTGGCTTCCCATATGCCGCCTAAGTCCTGGTCGACTGAACGACGTTACCGGCCTCATTCGCGACATCACCGGTTCTGGACACAGGAAAATGGTGAATTAAGGTCTTCCGTAAGATCGGTCATGATGACCGATTGGAATTCTAAGTTAGCGATTAGGGCGGACTTGTGTTATAGGACGAGATGATGTCCAATGTGGCGATGTTTCATGATCTGCAAATCTTGACATATTTGAGTTGTATGAGTCATGATCGACATGCAAGATCAGCCGAGTAGAGAGGGCGGATACGTGCGGAAATCCAAGAGGCTGGGATTGGCGGCGCTGGGGATAGTCGGTGCCGTAGCCCTGGGCGCCCAGCCGGCCCATGCTGATTACGCTACATACAACTCAAGCTTCTGGTCGTCTACGTGCAGTGGGGGTGTTTCGACCGCCGATGTGAGGGACTTCCGTTCCCTGCTGCAACAGGACCCTTGGCAACCTACTCACCAGTATGCCTCATATCCGGACAGCTTCCTCCGTGCCATGCTTAATGCCGGTTGTGAGGCCTGGGCCAACACGCGGCGTGTCGATCAGGCCATGGCTGCGGCATTCGGCCTCTGAGTTGCGCAATTAGTGGAAGGGTCGCCATAAATGTGGCGGCCTTTCCTCCTTTTGTGGTATCCGCCTGGCTCATGCCTCAGGCATGCGTAGGTCGGGCCGTAGTGACTTCCGATAGCATGCGGCAGGTGTCCGGAACGTCCGCACTTGCCGCCCCTCGCCAGGATGCCGCGCCGCGGCGGGCCTCCTGGGCGCTGTCGCCCTACGCGCTGCCGCTGAACGCTCTGCGGATCCTCGCGAAGTGCGCCCTGCCACTGATCCTCTGGTTCTCCGCCGGACGGCTCGTGCGCTGGGCGCTGCTCCTGCTGGCCGCGACCATCTCGCACGGCTCGTGGTATCAGGCCCGCCTCGTCGTGGTGATGTTCCTCTTCACGCTCGTCGTGATGACGTCGCTCGCCACGACCGTGGGCATGCTGTACGTCATCCGCGAGGCGCTTCTGGAGACTCAGGCCAGGCGCGCGGGCGGCGAGGCCAAGGAGAGCCTGCTGAACGCGCTCAACCGGACCGCGCTGGTCTTCGCCGGCATTTACACGACATGGGGCTTCGTCCTTGAGGACGTTCGGGGCTTCATGAACATGGATCTGCTCAGGGCGCCGACTCAGCTCTTCGACGACGCGGTGAAGGGCGAAAAGAGCGGGGTGATGCTAGGGCTCGTCAATCTCGATTCGAAGGTCTCCCTGGTGACGATGGCCGTCGCCTACCTGCTCAAGTTGTACTTCGGCCGCCGCCATGAGGCCGGCAACGGACGCTTCTCCGGGATCATGGCGACATTCGCCGAGCTCGCGTTCGCGTTCTATGGACTCAACGCTCTGGCGGCCGCCGTGGGGGCGCGCTCCGACTGGATCGGCGGGCGGACCGCGGTCGCCGCCTGGCACGACTTCGCGGCTAATGCGGAAGCGAGAGTTCCGGGTTGGCAGGAGTTCTGGGGGTGGGTCGGCGATATCTGGCCGTACGTGATCGACGCGCTCGCCGTCCCGCTGGCCTGGCTGACCGTCGGCATCCTCGTCTACGGCGCGTACGCGGAGGACACCCAGACCACTATCAGGGGCACCCGGCTGGAACAGGCGGCGGTCCACCTGGAGCGCACGCATGACTGGACGCGGCGGGCACTGGCCAAGCTCAGCGCCGGCTGGACCGCCCGGTGGATACCCCTGCTCAACTCCCTGCGCCTGACAGTGCGCGGCGGCGCCCCGCTGTTCGGGCTGTTCGCCCTGTGCTACGTCGGCCTCCACATCGGCGGCGACTACCTGGGCAGGGCGGGAGACTACCTGTTGGCGAGCGACACGCCGTACTTCTGGTTGGTGACGACCGAGCCGGTCGGCTACGTGAAGGACCTCGTCGTCACAGTGGTGACCATGTGCCTGGTCGCCGCCACCTTCGATCTGGCGGCGACCCGTTCCCGGTTGCAGGGCCGGATGCCCCTCAACGGCGAAACCTCAGAACCTGATCGTCCTTCTCCGTCGAGTTGACGGCGTCCTTCATGAAGTCCTCGGCTGACTGGCCGGGCACGTCCCGGTAACTGCTCGGCCGCAGGACGACCTCGACTTCGTCGGCCACGGAACGCGGGACCACGCCCATCAGCTCCAGCCGGTACGGCGTGCCGACCTTGTTCTCCTTTACGTCGGGGGGCGTCTCGTCGTTGACCTTCTCCACCTGCCACGTGCGCCCGGCTCGGTCGGTGAACTTGACCTCCGCCGGCGCTCCATGACGAATGGCGCCCTCGGCGTCGAGCGCGGTCCTGGTCGCCAGCACCTTCAACCACTGGCGGTCGGATCGCTCCGGCTTGCCAGTGGGGTCGTTGACCTTCTCTACGCTCACGCGCCACGACACGTGCTGCCATACGCCCGCCTGTCCCGCCGAGACGACGTGGACGACGTCATGCGGCTGCAACATGTCGTAGGCGCGATAGCCGAACCAGGAGGGGACGGCGACGACGAGCACGACGGAGAGCACGGTTCCCCCGACAAGGAGGCCGGTTCGCCTGGCCCGTATGGGCGGCTTAGCGGCGGGCTCGCTGGAAGGCTCAGCGGAAGGGGGAGCGACCGGCGGGGGCGCCGTAGGAGGCGGCGGAGGTTTCCGGTTCGTCCGGAGGGCGGGGAAGGGCTGTGTCGATATCTCCTCCCCCTCGGGCTCCAGGGGAGGCCACACTCGCAAATCCGTCGGCGGCTTCAGGGTGCCGGGGATGGGCACGGCGGGCGGCGCCGTCGGCATGGGCCGGGGCAGTGGGCCGCTGTAGGTGATGTCAGAGGGCTGCTCGGCCGGGGGAGCGAACCAGTCCCGGGAGTCCGGGCCGTTCCTCGGGGGGATTCCGTCCATGGGCGTCTCGGTCATCCGCTCTTGCTCACCAGTGAGTGGTAGTCCTCCGCCTGCGAGATCAAGCGTGTGGCGGCGCTGCCGGACAGCCCGAGGTCGATCTCCGCCTCGGGGGAGAGGCTGTCCACGAGAGCCCCGCCCGTGTCCGGATTGAAGACCAGGCGGGCTCCCGGCACGGCATCCGTCGGCATCTCGTAGATGAGCACGCCACTCGACCAGAACCCCGGCTGCAGCCACTTGTTGTACAGCGTCAGGGAGTCGCTCACCTTGTCCGTCGGCCTGTACCGGCGGCCGTCCGCGGTCAGCAGCATCGGAGGCGCGAAGGGGCTCAGCCGTACCGGCTCGCGGGCGGTGGTGGCGGAGACGTCGATCAGGAGGAAGAGGTTGCTCGTCTCGACTTTGGTCACCTTGTTGGAGAAGTCGACCGTGTCCACGGCGTGGGCCGCACTCACCGAGTTGACCTTTACCGTGAAGCGGTTGGTCTCCACCGTCTCGCCCATCCCGCCCTTGTAAGTCAGGAACGAGGTGCGTTGTTCGTAGGACATCGTGAAGTTCTGCTGTGCGTAGACCGCCGCGGCCGCGAGCACGATCCCGGCCGCTCCGGTGGCGATCCGCCGCCCCACACCGCGCCGTGGCAGCTTCTTACGCGTCGCGCGCCCTGCGGTGCGGGTCGTCTCCCTCTGCGTAACCGCCATCAGCTGCTCTCCTTCCGAACGGGAAGGGTGATCTGCGCGGCGACATCGGGCACATACGGGCCGTCGTTGTCTTCGTACTCGCCGGCGAGCCACCAGTCATGGGTCTGGTCGCGCAGGCCGAGCTCCTCGTACACGAACGAGCCCACATCGAGGCTGATCTCCGGGGGCGCGGTCGCGGTGGGCTCGAGCTCGTACTTCACCACGACCGTGGTGGTGATTCCGGGATGCAGCTGGTGGCTCTCGACGCCGAGGCTGAGCACGGAGACCTGGGGGCCGTACTTGGTCTTGATCTCGGGACGGGTCCGCAGCAGGGAGCTGGCGAAGGACGTGCTCCGGTAGAAGCCCTTGCCCGGTTCGGGCATCACGCCGACCGAAGCGGTCTTCTCGCCCATGTTGGTGACCTTGAGGACGAGCTCCAGATAGCGCTTCGTGGTGTCGAAGTCGCCCTTCTCGGTGGTGTCGATCGCCTTGATGAACTGGGTGTGGAACTGCCCCTGGTCGATGGTGTCCCCGGGCGAGACCGTCGGCGGGGGCGCGTCCGGGGCGTCCTTGAGACCGCCGAAGGCGGCCGTGACGCCGATGACCACCACGGCCAGCGCGAGAGCGACCGGGACGAGGACCGGGCGTCGTCGACGGGCGCCATTGGGGGATGACGTCATGGCAAGCGATGGTAGTACGACCACAGTTGCCCCATTGGTCGCAATGGTTCGACCCCCCGCGCGGAAATGCGTCCGAATGGCGAGAAGCCCGCCCTGACAGGGCTTCCAGCTCCTACGCTGTGACCGAGGCGGACATGGAGGGCCTGTGGGCGACCCGCACCCCGAGCATGCCCAGTTGCAGGCGGATCGGATCTACCTGGGCTGGCAGTATGCGCTGCTGTACCCGGATCCCGGGCCGCCGCCCAAGCGACCGGCCAGGGAGGACGTCACCGAGCCTCCGGTGGACACCGAGTGGATCCACCGGGAGCGGCTCCAGAAGGATCTGCTCAACCGCCCCGTCAGGATCTTCCGTACGTTCATGGCCGTGGTGGCCGCGGGGATCCTCGTCCTCGGCGTGACCGGCCTGCTCACCTGGTCGTTCGTGATGCTGGGCCTGGTCGCCGCAGGCGGCGTGGCCGCCATCTGCACCTACGCCATCCGGCAGGGCGACCGTACGGTCAACGAGCGGCTCGACGAGCGCCGCCGCAAGGCGCTGCGGGAGCAGGAGCGCCGACAGCGGGAGATCGTCACGGCCCAGGAGGAACACGCCGCGAAATACCGCGACTGGGCCGAGAAGAAGAACCGCTTCGACAGGCAGATCACCTGGTATGCCGTGGCCGTGCCCGACGACATCGACCGGGTCGACGTGGCCGGGGGCACGCTGACCGGCTGGTCGGCGCTGGTCACGCTGATCGGCGCGACCCGGCTCTACAGCGGCGGCCACCTGACCGTGCTCGACCTGTCGGAGGGCGCGATCGCCAAGGACCTGATCGAGCTGGCGCGCAGGGGCGGGGACGACCCGCTCGTCTGGGTGCTCCCGGTGGACCTGCCCCGGCTCGACCTGGGCGCGACGCTCAAGCCCGAGGCGTTCGCCGACGTGCTCGCCCACGTGGTGAGCGTCAGCGAGGAGACAAGCAGGGACATCGGCTTCGACAACGCGATCCTGGAGCGCGTGCTCGAGGTCCTGGGCGAGAACGCGACGATCAGCCAGGTCACCGCCGCCCTGCGGGCGCTCGCACAGGTGGGCGACCCGCGCGACGACATGAAGGGCGGCCTGCTCACCGCGTCGCAGCTCGAACGCATCGGCACGCTGTTCGGCCGGGGCGTGGCCGACCGGGTGGTCATCGAGCGGGCCTGGGCGATGGAATCGCAGCTGCGCAAGCTGGAGACGCTGGGCTCGCAGGCCGTACAGCTGCCGCCCGCGCGGCTGCGGGTCGTCAGCATGGACCGGCAGGCGGGGGTCTTCGGCAACCGGGTGCTCGGGACCTACGTCGCGACCGCGCTCACGCACATCCTGCGCCAGTCGCCGGCCAGTGAGCGGCCCTGGTATCACACGATCATCGTGGCGGGCGCGGACAAGCTGCGCGGCGACGTGCTCGACCGGCTCATGGACGCCTGCGAGACCTCGCGCACCGGCCTCGTGCTGACCTATCGCAGCCTCACCCCGACCGTGCGGGAGCGGCTCGGCCGGGGACACGCGGCGGTCGCGTTCATGCGCCTGGGCAACGCCGAGGACGCCCGGGTGGCGAGCGAGCACGTCGGCACCGAGCACCGCCTGGAGCTCGCCCAGCTCACCGAGACGTTCAGCTCGGCGGTCAACGGCCCGAGCGGCTTCTACACCTCCACCGTCGGCGAGAGCCGTACGGAGGGGGAGGACATGAGCGAGGGCGACCTGCGGGAGGACATCACCGAGTCGACCGAGTGGGGACGGCGCGCGCCCACGGTCGCCGACGGCGTCCTGCAGCGGTCGCGGGAGTTCCTGGTCGAGCCGCACCAGCTCCAGCAGCTCCCCACGACCTCCGTGATCATCACCTACTCGACGGCGGAGGGCCGCCAGGTGCGCCTCGCGGACGCGAATCCGGCGATACTCACCTTCCCCAAGACGACGCTGGGAGAGTTCGAGGAGATCCGGAGGGCCGCCCTCGCGCCCCCGGAGCCCGAGCCGGAGCCGGAGCCGGAGGAGCCTGTGCTGCCCGATGTCCCCCCGAACCTCGGCCCGCCGCCGCCACGCCTCGACTGGCGCAAGCGGCCATGACCCCTCCCGAAACGTCGTACGCGCCCATGACACCGTCCGCTGTCGGTAAGGGCATCGTCAACCGGGGTGTGCGGGCGTGATCGTTGAAGGAGTCTCTCCCCTGTTCGTCGTCACCTGAGGGGTCTGATGCAGCCGTTTCCCCTGAGCGGGCCGTGGTACCGGATTCAGGCGATCACAGCCCCATCGCGTAGTTCGTCAGCGGAGTGGGACTTCGTCACGGTGCTCCCCGCGGTCCTGTCCGCCGCGCAGCGCAACCGGCCGTTCGTCATCGGCTGGCTGTCGCGGGGTTCCGGTGCGCCGCTGGAGCTCATCACCAACGCGGGACCGCTCACGCCGCCCAAGCCGCCCAAGCGGGCGGCGTCCACGCCGGAGCCGCCGGTCACCGGCCCGCAGCCGCTGCTGTTCCCCGGCGGCGCGCGCGGTGTGGAGATCGGCGACGAGTGGCTGGCCGACCTCGCCGACCTCGTCTGGACGCCGTGTCCGGGCCGTCAGGCTCCGCCGCTCTACGGCAGGCGCGAGCCGGAGCCCGACGAGCCCAAGCGGCCCACGCTGTTCGAGTCGACGCTGGTCACGCTCATGTCCCGGCCGTTCGCGTGGGTGGTGGTCGCCGAGCCGACCGACCTGCTCGACGCCGAGGTGGCCCACCTGCGCACCCAGCTCAACGTGCTGCGCCAGTACGGCGACGCCTCGGAGCGGTCGCGCTTCGACGCCGAGCGGGCCGAGCGCAGGATGCAGGAGCTGGACGCCTTCCGCGAGGCCGGGCTGTGGAACGTCCGGGTGCTCGCCGGCGCGGCCGGCCCCGACGAGCTGCGCCAGATCGCTCCGGTGCTGGTCGGCTCGGTGGAGATGAGCCACCACCCCTACCGGCTGCGTAGCGCGATGTCGCTGCCCGCCCTGACCGGCGACGGCACCTGCGAGTCGGTGTACGGCTTCAGCGAGGCGCTGACCGTCAACCTGCAGGATTCGGCCGACGGCGCGGCGGCGCCGTTCGCGGCGACGGCCGGGGCGCTCGCCGCGCTCGCCGGGCTGCCGCGCCGTGAGGTGCCGGGTGTCCGGGTGCTCGACGCGGGCTTCTTCGACGTGACGAGCGAGGCCGAGGTCGAGGGCTCGGCGGAGACCGTCGACCTCGGTGCGATCGTCGACGGGCAGGACCGCGCCGTCGGAACGTTCCGGGTGCCGCTGGCCACGCTGAACCGCCACGCCTTCGTCACCGGCGCCACCGGCTCGGGCAAGTCGCAGACCGTCCGTCACCTGCTTGAGCAGCTCACCAAGGCGGGCATCCCGTGGCTGGCGATCGAGCCGGCCAAGTCGGAGTACGCCGCGATGGCCGGCCGGGTCGAGCACCTGGCGCCGCTGACCGTCATCAACCCCTCGGCGCCCGACAACGTGCCGATCAGCGTCAACCCGCTCGCGCCCGAGCCCGGCTACCCCGTGCAGGCCCACATCGACATGGTCAGGGCGCTGTTCATGGCGGCGTTCGACGCCGAGGAGCCGTTCCCGCAGATCATGTCGCTGGCGTTGCAGCGCGTCTACGAGGCCAACGGCTGGGACGTGGTCACCGGGGGCGGTATCCCGGGGGCCGCCGTGCAGCCGGCCGTACCGACCCTGGAGCAGCTCCAGCAGCACGCGCTCGAGGTCATCCAGGAGATCGGGTACGGCAACGAGGTCCAGGCCGACGTCGAGGGCTTCATCAGCCTGCGCCTGCGCAGCCTTCGCGTGGGCAGCGCGGGCCGGTTCTTCGAGGGCGGCCACCCGGCCGACATCGGCGGCCTGCTCCAGCGCAACGTCGTGCTCGCGATCGAGGACGTGGCCAACGACGAGGACAAGGCGTTCCTCATGGGCACGCTCATCATCCGCATCGTCGAGCACCTGCGGATGCGCGCCCGCTCGGAACCGCGGGCCGAGGACGGCGTCGGCGGCCTGCGGCACGTCATCGTCATCGAGGAGGCCCACCGGCTGCTGCGCGACCGGGGCTCCCAGCGGGCATCCACGCACGCCGTCGAGCTGCTGGCCGGGATGCTCGCCGAGATCAGGGCGTACGGCGAGGGCATCATCGTGGCCGAACAGATCCCCACCAAGCTCGTCTCCGACGTGGTGAAGAACACCGCACTCAAGGTCGTGCACCGGCTCCCGGCCGAGGACGACCGCGCGCTCGTCGGCGCGGCCATGAACCTGAGCGAGGACCAGTCGCGCCAGGTGGTGTCCCTCCAGCCGGGCTTCGCCGCCGTGTTCGCCGACGGCATGGACCGCCCGCTGCGCGTCCGAGTGCCGCTGGGCGAGGACCGCGAGCGCGAGACGCTCGGGCCGGTGCCGCCGATCTGCGGGCGCCGCTCGGCCGCCTGCGGGCGCGAGTGCCGTACGGGGAAGGCGTGCACGCTGGTCGAGCTGCGCGAGGCCGACCTGCTCGCCGTGGCCCCGGAGTGGGCGTGGCTGCGGATCTGGACCGACACGGTCGTCCTGGCGTTCGTGACGAACCGGTCGCTGCCGGGTGTGCCGCGCGTGCTCGCCGACATCTGGGCGGAGCTGCCGGCCAAGCGGCGCGAGTGCCTGCTGGCCACGCTGGTCGAGCGGTCGGTCGCGCGCCGCGCGTGGTCGCTGCGGACGTGGTTCGACCCCGCGCTGCTCACGGAGAAGGCCGCCGAGGTCGCCGCCGGGCTGCTGGCGGCGGGCCAGGCGGACGGTGGGGAGAGCGAGCCGCCGATGCGGGCGGGCGAGCGGCCGGGCGCGGCCTGGGTGATCCCGCAGGTCCGCTGGCTGCACGAGGTGGACAGGCTGTTCCCGTTCGGGCATCCCGCGCCCAACCTGCGCAGCCCGGCCCCGGCGATGGAGTATCCGCTGTTCGGCACCGACCCCGCCGGCCGGCCGTACCCGCATCAGGGGGTCAACGGCGCCGAGCCGGCCGAGGGCGGGGTCGCGGTCGGCGTGCGCACCGAGCTGCTCGGCCACCGTGCCAAGGCGCTGCGCCACCACCCGCTGTCGATGGAGGTGGACCGCAACCGCGCCCTGGCGTGGCGGGTCATCCTGGGCGACGACGAGCACGAGGGCATCCAGCGCGACGTGACGACGGTCGCCATCGGAGTGGAGCCGCGCGAGCGGGTCAAATACGTGGCCCAGACGATGAGCGCGGGCTGGCTGGAGACCGTGCTGTCCTGGCCCCGCCGGTTCGTCCTGCCGTTCGACGGCGACACCCCCGCGGAGCTGTCCTTCGGATCGTGACCTCCGCGCGGCCGACTAGGATCGCGGCATGAGTCAGCTTCCGTTGCGGGCGCAGCTCGCCAGCGCCCTGGGCCGCACGGCCGCGACGCTGTCCAGGGCCACCGGGCGTGGCGACGGCTCGGTGATCGGCGGCAGGGTCGGCCTCATGCTGGAGCCCGACCTGCTGCGCAAGCTCGCGGCCGACCGCAAGCTCGTCCTGGTCAGCGCGACGAACGGCAAGACCACGACGACGCGTCTGATCACCTCGGCGCTGCAGGAATTCGGCGACGTGGCGACGAACGCCTTCGGCGCCAACATGCCCGCCGGGCATGTGTCGGCGCTCGCGTCCAACAAGGACGCGCCGTACGGCGTGCTGGAGGTCGACGAGAAGTACCTCCCCGAGGTCCTCGACACGACCAACGCCGGCATCGTCTGCCTCATGAACCTGAGCCGCGACCAGATGGACCGGGCGGCCGAGATCTGGCTGCTGGCCCAGAAGTGGCGCCGCGCCCTCGCCGGCAGGCCCGCGCACGTGATCGCCAACTGCGACGACCCGCTGGTCGCCTGGGGTGCGTCCACCGCCGCGCGGGTCACCTGGGTGGCGGCGGGGCAGCGCTGGCGGGAGGACTCCTGGTGCTGCCCCGAGTGCGGCGGCCCGCTCGACCGCGCCGGGTTCGGCAACGGCGGGCAGAGCCTCACCCCGATGCAGATCGCCGACACCAACTGGGCGTGCCGAGAGTGCACCTTCCACCGGCCCGAGCCCAGCTGGGTGCTCGACGGGGAGTACGTGACCGACCCCCGGGGTCAGCACTGGCGCCTGGACCTCCAGCTTCCCGGCCAGGCCAATCGCGCGAACGCCGCCGTGGCGCTGGCGGTCGCCGAGACCGTCGGCCTCGACCCCGCCCGGGCGCTGCCCAGGCTGCGTACGGTCGCCTCCGTCGCCGGGCGCTACACGACCGTCGAGCGGGACGGCCGGTCGCTGCGGCTGCTGCTGGCCAAGAACCCGGCGGGCTGGCTGGAGGCGTTCGACGTCGCCGACCCGGCGCTGCCGATCATCCTGTCGGTGAACGCGCAGGGGCCGGACGGCCGCGACACCTCTTGGCTGTGGGACGTCGACTACCGCATCCTGCGCGGCAGGCCCGTCCTGGTCACCGGTGAGCGCCGCCTCGACCTCGCGCTGCGGCTGGCCGTGGCGGGGGTGCCCTTCCAGCTCTGCGACTCGTTCGAGCAGGCGGTGGCCCTCCTCGCGCCCGGCAAGATCGACGTGATCGCCAACTACACCGCGTTCCAGCAGATCCGAGCGGAGTTCGGCCGTGCAGTCTGAATTGTCCATCGTCTGGATCTATCCCGACCTCCTCAGCACGTACGGGGACCAGGGCAACGTCCTGGTGCTGGAGCAGCGGGCCCAGGCCCGGGGCATCGCGACCAGGACCGTCCACGTACGGTCGTCCGACCCCGTGCCGCAGCAGGGCGACGTCTACCTGATCGGCGGCGGCGAGGACCGGCCGCAGATCCTCGGGGCCGAGCGGCTGCGCCGCGACGGCGGCCTGCACGCCGCGATCCAGCGCGGCGCGGCCATGCTGGCGGTCTGCGCCGGCTATCAGATCATGGGCACGGTGTTCGGCGGCGAGGAAGGGCAGCCGGTGCCCGGCATCGGGCTGCTGGACATCAGCTCGGGGCGGGGCGAGCGGCGCGCGGTCGGCGAGCTGGCCGCCGAGGTGGACCCCGCGCTGGGGCTGCCCACGCTGACGGGCTTCGAGAACCACATGGGCGTGACCAGGCTCGGCCCCGGCGTGCGCCCGCTGTCGCGGACCCTCGTCGGCACCGGCAACGGCGACGGCACGGAGGGCTGCTACGCGGGCCGTGTCATCGGCACCTACCTGCACGGGCCGGCGCTCGCCCGCAACCCCGCGCTCGCCGACCTGCTGCTGAGCTGGGTGACCGGACCGCTGCCCCCGATCGACGACAGCTGGTATCAGGCGCTGCGCGACGAACGGCTGCGCGCGGTGCTGCCGAGCTGATTGCTCAGTAGATGCTGGCCGGTCAGCAGATGCTGGCCGGTCAGTAGATCAACGCCTGCACACCCTCGCCCAGGACCTCCTCGACGAACGTGGAGGCCCCGGCGATGCGCACGCCGTCGATTACGTCGTCCACGGTGATGCCCCGGCGGGCGGCGCACTGGGTGCACAGTGTGACCCTGCCCGCGGCGAGTACGGCGTCGAGCAGGTCCTCCAGCGGGGCGGCCTCGGCCAGGGCGAACTCCTTGGCCCGTCCCGGCAGCGCGAACCACGAGGACTCGCCGGTCAGCCACAGCGAGACCGGGACACCGCTCGCCAGCGCGGCCGCCGCTACCGTGAACGCCTGGTTGCAACGCTCCGGGGCGTCCGCCCCGGCCGTGACCTTGATGACCAGTGATCGTGCCATGCTGCGAGCCTAGTCCGCCGGGATCGCCGGCGCGCCTCCGCATGCCGTACAAGTTGGGCAATCGGCGCATGCCGCGCGTGGTGCGAGGGGCCGCTCGCGCGCCTCTAAGCTCGTCTCCATGGACGTACATCCCGACCTCGAGCCGATCGCCTTCCTCCTGGGCCGCTGGGAGGGGGCCGGGGTGATCGGCTATCCCACCATGGAGAGCGCCAACTTCGGCCAGGAGATCGTCTTCGGGCACAACGGGAAGCCGTTCCTGACCTATCAGAGCCGCACGTGGCTGCTCGACGCCGAGGGCAACAAGGTCCGGCCGCTGTCCACCGAGACGGGGTTCTGGCGGATCCAGCCCGAGCGCCAGATCGAGGTGTGCCTCGCGCACCCGACCGGCATCGTGGAGATCTACGTGGGGGAGGTCGTCTTCCACAAGATCGAGCTGCGTACGGACGTGGTCGCGCGAACCACGACGGCCAAGGATTACAACGCGGGCCACCGGCTCTACGGCCTGGTCAACGGCAACCTCATGTACGCCTACGACATGGCGGCGATGGGGCACCCGCTGCAGTCGCACGCCTCGGCGGAGCTCAAGCGGGCCGGCGACTTCGACGAGTAGAAGAAAAGAAAGAACCCCGGGCGCGCTCCGCCTCCTGAAGAGGCGGGCCGGCTGGACCATGGCCGGGACGAGGTCGTCCGCGGCCGCCGGCCGCCCGGGGTTCCGGTGTCTGTCGAGGATTCGCCAGGACGTCGTACGACATCCAGACGGAAGGTCCAGATGGACGCGTCCTAGCGGACAGCCACCTCGCTAGCCCAAGAATGATCAACCATTATTCGGACCACCTCCCTTCTGCGTGCCTTCACGCTATGCGAGCGCCCCACGCGCGGGCAAACGATTAATGCGATGAACTTCGAGCCTCTCCCGCGACAGCCGGGGAGACGCCCCCGGGGACGACTTACACTCTGGGGCATGGCCGAGACTTGGCACGAGGAGCTGCGGGCCCGCGGCTACCGGATCACCCCCCAGCGCCAGCTCGTGCTGGAAGCGGTCACCGAGCTGGGGCACGCCACGCCCGAGGACATCTGCTCCCGAGTGCAGCAGACGGCCAGGGGCGTCAACATCTCGACCGTCTACCGGACCCTTGAGCTCCTGGAGGAGCTCGGGCTGGTCACCCACACCCATCTCGGCCACGGCGCTCCCACCTATCACCTCGCCTCCGAGGCCGACCACGTCCACCTCGTCTGCCGGGGGTGCGGTGAGGTCACCGAGGTGCCCCCGGAGATGGTGGACGGCCTCGTCTCGGCCCTCGACGCCGAACTGGGCTTCGCCACCGACGTCCGCCATCTCACCGTCTTCGGTCATTGCCGCAAATGCCGTCTTTGACTATCGTGGGGCGTTTTGGGGGACGTGCCCCGGGGCCGGTAGCGTGACGAGTGGCGCACTACGCCGATTCGTCAGGAGATGAGGGTGACCGTTCCCGCGGAGGCCGCCAGGCGGCGCATAGTTGAGCTTTTCCTGTCCAGCGAGGAGCGGCTGCTCCAGCGGTGGACCCAGTTGTCCGGAGCGTCTCCCGACGAACTCCGTGACCTCTATCACGCGTTGCGCACCGCGCTCAGCAGCGAGGACGGAGACTTCGCCGACGTACGCGGGCTGCTCGCCGAGCTCTCCCGCGCCCGCGTCCGGCAGGGGCACACGCCCTCCGACACCGCGCGGCTCGTGTTCTCGCTCAAGGAGGCGTTGTACGAGGTGGCCGAGACCGACGGCGGCCCGGACGCGTTGCGCGGGTTCGTATGGTTCTCCCGGCTCGTCGACGACCTCGGCCTGTACACCTTCGAGAGCTACACCGCCGCTCGCGAGAAGATCATCTTTGACCAGGCCGAGCAGCTGCTCGAGTTGTCGACGCCGGTGGTGAAGCTGTGGGAGGGCATCGTCGCCGTGCCGCTCGTCGGCACGCTCGACTCGGCCCGCACCCAGGTCGTCATGGAGAAGCTGCTCCAGACCCTGGTCGACACGGGCTCGGAGCACGCGGTCATCGACATCACCGGTGTGCCCGCCGTCGACACGCAGGTCGCCCAGCACCTGCTCAAGACCGTCGTCGCCGCCCGCCTGATGGGTGCGGAGTGCGTCATCTCCGGCATCCGCCCGCAGATCGCGCACACGATCGTCACGCTGGGCATCGAGTTCGGCGACATCGTCACCAAGGCCTCGCTGGCCGACGCTCTCGCGTACGCCCTCGGGCGGAGCGGCGTGGAGATCACCGGCGGCGCGCGGGCGCGGGTCGCGGTCAGGGCGGAGCGGGCCTGATGGAACGTGTGCCGATTCTCAAGCTCGGCGACATCCTGATCGTCTCGATCCAGATCGACCTGGACGACCAGAGCGTGCTGGCCCTGCAGGAGGACCTGGCAGACATGGTGGTCTCCTCGGGTGCGCGAGGGGTCATCATCGACATCACGGCCGTCGAGATCGTCGACTCGTTCATCGGCCGCATGTTCTCCACGATCGCCGCGATGACCCGCATGCTCGACGCGGAGACCGTGGTGGTCGGCATGCGTCCCGCGGTGGCGATCACACTGGTCGAGCTGGGCCTGTCGCTCGGCGGCGTGCGCACGGCTCTCAATCTGGAGAAGGGCGTCGCGATGCTGGAGCATGTCAGGGGCGCCGCGGGGTGAGCGCGCCCCGGGAGCTGCCCATCGCCACCAACGGTGACGTCGTAGTCGTACGTCAGCAGGTCAGAAGCCTCGCGGCCGAGATAGGGCTCTCCCTGGTCGACCAGACGAAGATCGTGACCGCCGCCAGCGAACTCGCCAGGAACGCCCTCGTGCACGCCGGGGGAGGCCGGGTGCTGATCGAGGTGCTGGAGGGCGGGCGGCGGCCGGGCCTGCGGCTCGTCTTCAGCGACGAGGGGCCGGGCATCCCGGACATCGAGCAGGCGCTGACCGAGGGCTGGAGCACCGGCGGGGGGCTGGGACTCGGGTTGAGCGGATCGCGGCGGCTCGTGGACGAGTTCGACCTCGTCTCCGCTCCCGGCGAGGGCACCCGCGTGACGGTGACCAAGTGGGCCCGGTGACATGACCATGACGCACCGGCACGAGGACGTCTGGGTGTCCACCGCCGACCCGAGTGTGATCGGCGCGGTGCGCAGGACGGCGGTCGCGCTGGCCACGGCCGCCGGGTTCGACCAGAACCGCACCGGCCAGGTCGCGGTGGCGGTGACCGAGGCGGTCTCGAATCTGGTCAAGCACGCGGTGGAGGGCTGCGTGCTCGTGCGCCCCCACGTGGAGCGGCCTGGCGCGGTCGAACTCGTGGCCGTCGACAAGGGCCCGGGAATCGCCGACCTCGGCCGCGCCCTGCGGGACGGCTACTCCACCTCGGGCACGCTCGGCATCGGTCTCGGCGCGATCGCCCGCATGGCCACCGGCTGGGACGTCTACTCGGTGCCCGGCAGGGGCACCGTGCTGGTCCTGCACTTCACCGCGGACGGTCTGCCCGGCCCGCCGCTGCGGGTGAGCGGGCTGCGCCGCCCCATCGGCGAGGAGAGCGTGTGCGGCGACTCCTTCGCCTTCGCCGACGACGGCGACGCGATCAGCGTGCTGCTCTGCGACGGGCTCGGCCACGGCGGTCTCGCCGCGCACGCCTCCCGCGAGGCCGTACGGATCTTCATGGAGGATCCGCACGCCCTTCCGGCCGCCGCTCTCGAACGCCTGCATCGGGGACTGGGCCACACGCGGGGCGGGGCGGTCGCGGTGGTGCGGGTCGGCCGCGAGAGCGTCACGTTCGCCGGGCTGGGCAACATCTCGGGCTGGATCGCCCACGCCGAAGGCCGTCAGGGGATGATCTCGCTGCCCGGCATCGCCGGGCACAAGGGCAGGCGTGCCCAGCAGTACGAGTACGCGCTGCCGCCGCACGCCACGGTGGTGCTCCACTCCGACGGTCTCACCGACCGCTGGGACCCCCTCTCCTTCCCCGGACTGTTCGCCCATTCCCCGGCCGTGGTGGGCGCGACGCTGCTGCGCGACGCGGGCAGCCGCAGGGACGACGCCTGCGTCGTGACCGTCAAACAGGGGCAGTGATGGGCGAGGTGCTCACCCGCGCGGAGATCAGCAGGGACCAGGACGTCTTCGCCGTACGGCAGCTGGGCCGCCAGATCGCCGAACTCGTCGGGCTGGAGTCCCAGGACCAGATCCGGGTGGCGACGGCGCTCAGCGAGATCGGCCGTGAGGCGCTGGCGCGGGGCGCCGGGAGCGCCGTCGTCTTCGCCCTGCGTGAGGATCGGCTGGTCATCACCCTGGACTATCTCGACGGCGCCGACGTGCGGGAGAGCGAGGGTGTGAAGCTGGCCGGTCGCATGGTCGACGAGATCGCGCTCTCGGCCGAGGACAGACGCGTCACGCTGGTGAAGCGGGTGCCCGAGCACCGCAGGCGGCGGCCGCTCGACGGCATCCGCGCCGAGCTGGCCCGTCTCTCGTCGCCTCCCACGGCGGCCCTGGACGTGCTGCGCGAGCAGAACAGGGAGCTGGCCGGCACCCTGGAGGAGGTGCTCCGGCTCAACGCGGAGCTGGCCGAGACCAACCAGGGCGTCCTGGCGCTCTACAACCAGCTGTCGACCGAGCTGGAGGAGACCAACCGCGGCGTCGTGGCGCTCTACGCCGAGCTCGACGAGAAGTCGTCCCAGCTCCGGCAGGCGGCCGAGGCCAGGCAGCGGTTCTGGGCCAACGTGAGCCACGAGCTGCGGCTGCCGCTGACCTCGATCATCGGGCTGGTCCGGTTGCTGCTCGGCTCGGGCGCGGAACCGCTCACCGAGGAGCAGCAGCACCAGATCACCCTCGTCGGCACCTCCGCGGAGACCCTGCTGGCGCTCGTGGGAGAGCTGCTCGACCTGGCCAAGGCCGAGTCCGGGCGGCTGGACCCGCACCCGTCGATGGTGGACGTGGTCGCCCTGGCCGAGGGGCTGCGCATGACGCTCCAGCCCGCCGGCCGGGCCGACGGGGTCACGCTGTCGGTCGACGTGTCGGACGAGATCGGCGAGATGTTCGTCGACGAGACCATGCTGACCACCATCCTGCGCAACCTGCTGTCGAACGCGCTGAAGTTCACCGAGTATGGGGAGGTGCGGCTGACGGCCGTAGTGGACCCCGCGATGGCCGAGGTCGTCTTCACCGTCGCCGACACCGGCGTGGGCATTCCCGCCGAGCACCTGGAGCGCGTTTTCGAGGAGTTCTTCCAGGTGCCAGGGTCGCTGCAGCTCAAGACGAAGGGCACCGGCCTCGGCCTGCCGTACGCACGGAGGCTGGCGGAGGCGCTCGGCGGCACGCTGGAGCTGGCGAGCAGGCCGGGCGAGGGCACCACGGCCACGCTGCGGGTGCCGCACCGGATGGCCAGTCCTGAGGTGGGCCGGGTGCTCGTGGCCGACGACGACGCGGGCTTCCGTGCGGTGGCCCGGCGGATGCTCTTCGGTTTCGCGGCCGGGGTGGACGAGGCGGCCGACGGCGTCGAGGCCCTGCACCTGATGCGTGAGCGACCCCCGGAGGTGGTCCTGGTCGACCTGCTCATGCCGCGCCTCGACGGCACGGCGCTGCTGCACAAGATGGCCGAGGACGACGTCCTGTGCGGCGTCCCCGCGGTCGTCGTGTCGGTGGTGTCCGAGCAGCCGGGAGCGTCTCACCCGGCGCTGTCGAAGCACGGACTGCGCAGGGACCAGCTTCTGGAGGCGATCCGGGAGGCCGTACGCGAGAAGGCGGGACGACATGCCGGGAGCGCGGAGGGCGACGGGGGTGGTGCGCATGATTGACGCCGCGGCGACGGTGCTGGTCGTCGACGACATCCCCACCAAGCGCTACATCCTGGCGAGCTGGTTGCGCCGTGGCGGGCACCGGGTCGTCGAGGCCGGCGGCGGCGAGGAGGCGCTGGCCGTCGTCGGCGTGCTCAAGCCCGACCTCGTCATCCTCGACGTGCGGATGCCCGACGTTGACGGCATCGAGGTGTGCGAGAAGATCAAGGCGAATCCGGAGACCGCCTCGATTCCGGTGATCCAGGTGTCCGGGAACGCCGTCACCCCGGCCGACCGCGCCGAGGGGCTGGAGCGCGGAGCCGACGCGTACCTGTCGGAGCCGATCCAGCCCGACGAGTTCGCCGCGACGGTGCGGGCGACCCTGCGCTACTACCGGGCGCGGCAGCGTGCCGAGCGGATGGCGGCCAGGCTGAGCGAGCTGGCCGAGATCACACTGGAGATGAACCAGGCGGAGGACTTCGAACGCCTCCTGTCGGTGGCCGCCGAGGGCTGCTCCCGCCTGCTGGAGCGTTACTCGCGGGTGCTGGCGATCCCGCCGGACGGGAGAGTACGCAGGTTCTCCGCCCGGCCGGGGGAGCGTGCGGCGGCGAGGTTGGTCCATCCCGACACCCTGGAGCGGCTGAGCGTCATCTCCATCGGGGAGTCGCCCGGAGTGCAGACATTCGAGATCGACAACGCGACCTGGGCCCGCGTCGTCCCCGACAGCGACGTCGTCGGGCGCGTGTCCGGCGTGCTGTGCCGTACGAAGACGGGCCGGCCGCCGGTGTTCCTCGGGGTGGAGGCGGGCTCGCCGCTCGACGGCGAGGAGCTGAGCCTGCTGCGGCAGCTCGCTCAGGCGCTGGCGCTGGCGGTCGACGCGGCCCGCGCCTACGCGGAGGAGCACACGATCGCGCTCACGTTGCAGCGCAGCCTGCTGCCCGCAGAGATCCCCCGGATTCCCGGCCTGCAGATCAGCGTGCGCTACCAGCCGGCGGTGGACAACGTGGAGGTGGGCGGCGACTTCTACGAGGTCCTGCCCCTCGGCGATCAGGTCCTGGTCGCGCTCGGCGACGTGCAGGGCCACTCGCTGCACGCCGCCACCGTGATGGCGGAGCTGCGCAACGCGCTGCGGGCGTCGGTGATCGACACCGTTGATCCCGCCGGGTCGATGAGCCTGCTCAACGCCGTCCTGCGGCGCTACCACCCCGGCATGACGGCGACCGTCTGCCTGATGCTGATCGATCCCGCGACGGGGGAGAGCGAGATCGTCAACGCCGGGCACATCCCGCCGCTGCTGGCCGGGAAGGGGGCGGCCTATCACCGGTTCGGCAACCTGCTGCTCGGCGTGGCCCACGAGGATTATCGGGTGGACCGGGTCCGGCTGCCCGAGGACTCCACCGTTCTGATGTTCACCGACGGGTTGATCGAGGACCGCGACAAACTGCTCGACGAGAGCCTGGAGATCGCCCGGCAGCAGGTCGAGGACGTGAGCGACGACCTGGAGGGTTTCTGCGACCGGCTGATCGCCACCTTCGGCGCCCGCGAGGACGACGTGGCGCTGGTCGCCGTCCGTCGCGTGCCGTTCTGAGGCGTCATCCACAGGCCGAGCGTTGTCCACAGGTGAGCCTGCCGCCGCGACGCCGGCCGTGCGGGACCGAATAGCCTTGAACGCATGCGGAGCCCTTTGCTTGACACACCCGGCGCGGTGGCCGCGCAGGCGCCGGACGAGACGGTCGCGGCCCACTACGGCGATCCCTACGCTGAGCAGCGCGCGCTGGCGGGCGGGCGGGCGCTGGTCGACCGGAGCAACCGCGAGGTCGTGCGGATCACCGGGCCCGATCGGCTGAGCTGGCTCAACAGCCTCAGCTCGCAGAAGCTCGACACGCTCCAGCCGGGCACGCCCACCCAAACCCTGCTGCTCGACCCGCAGGGCCGCGTCGAGCACCACCTCACGCTCGTGGACGACGGCGAGGCCGTGTGGGCCCACGTGGAGCCGGGCACCTCGGCCGAGCTGGTCGCCTTCCTGGAGAAGATGCGGTTCATGCTGCGTGTCGAGGTCGCCGACGTCACCTCGGACTACGCGGTGGTCTCCCTCACCCCGCCCTCTCCGGACGAGAGCGCCGGCGCGCCCGGCGTGACCGTGGAAGGAGCCGTCGCGATCGGCGGCGACCTGCTCGTGCCGCGCGAGCGGCTGGGCGGCCTCCCGGACGCGCTGGGCCTGCGTCCCGCCGGTCTGTGGGCCTACGAGGCGCTGCGTATCGCCGCGCACGTGCCCAGGCTCGGGTTCGAGACCGACCACAAGACGATCCCCCACGAGATCGGCTGGATCGGCGTGGCCGTGCACCTGAGCAAGGGGTGCTACCGGGGGCAGGAGACGGTCGCCCGGGTGCACAACCTCGGCCATCCACCCCGCCGCCTGGTCTTCCTGCACCTCGACGGCAGCGTGGACGAGCTGCCCCCGCACGGCGCCCCGGTGACCCTCGGCGTGGGCACGCCGGTCGAGGCCGAGCCGGAGGCCGCTGTGGAGGGCTCCGCCGAGCCCGGGCAGATCGGCTTCGTGGGCTCGTCGGCCCGTCATCACGAGCTGGGCCCGATCGCCCTCGCGGTCGTGAAGCGTACGGTGCCGGTGGACATCGACCTGCTGGCCGGCGGTGTGGCGGCGAGCCAGGAGATCGTGGTGCCGCCGGACGCCGGGCGCAACGTGAAGATCGATCCCGCCCTTCGCCGGCGCGTCCGCTAGGAGCGGGCCCACCACCTGCGGGTGCAGAGGGCCGCGAGCACGGCGCCCGCCGCGTTGAGGAGCACGTCGTCCACGGAGCTCACCCGCCCGAGCCGCAGGCCGTACTGGAGGAGTTCCACGCCGAGCGAGGCGGTGGCCGCGACGGCGGCCACCGCCGCAAGCGAGGCGAAGCGCGCGGAGCGGACCGGGAGCATCGCGCCGAGCGCGGCGAAGACCAGGAGGTTGCCGCCGATCTGCACGACCGCCGCTCCCGGTGACGACCGCGCGACCTGCCCCGCCAGGTCCACCAGGGGGACGACGTGCAGGCCCTCCTCCGTTCCCGGCGTGAGGATCATCCAGATCCAGGGTGCGGTCCCGGCCACCATGACGACGTCGGCGACGGCGGTACGGAGGGGAGCGGGATGTCCCCGGCGGGCGCGGCGGCGGGTGAGGAGCAGGACGGCGAGAGCGGCCACGGGAACGGCGCAGACGGTCGCGATGACGACGTGTCCCCACGCGCTCCACGCCTCCCGCATCCGATCATGATGGCAGGCCGGGGGAGACCGTGTCCGTCAGACGTCCAGGACGAGGGTGATCGGGCCGTCGTTGGTGAGGGTGACCTTCATGTCGGCGCCGAAGACGCCGGTCTCCACCCGGGCGCCGAGCGCCCGGAGCTCGGCCACCACGGCCTCAACGAGGGGCTCGGCCACCGGGCCGGGCGCGGCGGCCTGCCAGGTGGGCCTGCGGCCCCTGCGCGCGTCGCCGTACAGCGTGAACTGGCTGATCACCAGCAGCGGCGCGCCGATGTCGGAGCAGGATTTCTCGCCGTGCAGGATGCGCAGTCCCCACAGCTTGGCGGCGAGCCTGGCCGCCTCGGCCCGGCCGTCGGTGTGGGTGACGCCCACGAGCACGAGCAGGCCGGGTTCGTCGATGGCGCCGACGACCTGACCCTCCACCACAACGGACGCGGAGCTGACCCGCTGAACGACCGCACGCATGGCCCCGAATTCTGCCACGTCCGGGGTCTTCATAGACTGCCCGTTATGTCGGAGATGGTCGTCGAGGTCGTCCGGTCGGGGTTCGTCGAGTCGGTGCACCGCGCACGCGTGCATGTGATCGGGGCGGACGGCGCCCCCGTCATGGTCTGCGGGGACACCTCGAGCCTGGCGTCGCCGCGTTCGGCCATGAAGCCCCTGCAGGCGCTCGCGATGGTGCGTGCGGGCCTGCCGCTCGAGAACGAACTGCTCGCGCTCGCCGCCGCGAGCCACAGCGGTGAGCCCTTCCACATCGACGGCGTACGGAAGATCCTCGCGGGCGCGGGGCTGGACGAGACCGACCTGCGCTGCCCGGAGGACCTGCCCCTCGACGAGGAGGCGCGCCGCCGGGTTCTGCGGGAGCACGGCGACGCCCGCCGGATCCTGATGAACTGCTCGGGCAAGCACGCGGCGATGCTCGCGACCTGCGCGGTCAACGGCTGGCCGGTCGACGACTACCGCCATCCCGGCCACCCGCTGCAGCGGGCCATCCGCGCGACGGTGGAGGAGCTCACCGGCGAGCGGGTCGCGGCGACCGGCGTGGACGGCTGCGGCGCGCCGCTGTTCTTCGTCTCGATGGCGGGGGTGGCGCGCGCCTTCCGCGCCCTCACACCCGCCCCGGCCGGCACGCCGGAGCGGCGCGTCGCCGACGCGATGCGCGCCTACCCCGAGTGGACGAGCGGCACGACCCGAGCCGAGAACCTGCTGATGCGGGCCGTTCCCGGGCTGCTGGTGAAGTCGGGCGCGGAGGCGTTCGACGCCTTCGCCGACGCCGAGGGCCGGGCCGGCGCGGTGAAGATCGTGGACGGCGGCGGCCGCGCCCGCGTGCCGGTCACCGTCGCCGCCCTGCGCGCCGCCGGGATCGACGCTCCGGAGCTGGCCGGGCTGGCCACCGCCCCCCTGTTCGGCGGCGGGGTCCCGGTCGGAGAGGTCCGCGTCCGCCCCGCCTGACCGGCTGAGGGTCACATCCACACGCGGCCGAGGAACGCGGCGATCAGTGGAGCGATCTCGGGGAGCCGCTCCTCCAGCGCGAAGTGACCGGTGTGGAGGACGTGCAGTTCGGCGTCGGGCAGGTCGCGAAGGTAGGCGTGGGCTCCGGGCTCGGGGAAGAACATGTCGTCGCGGCCCCACGTGATCAGCGTCGGCGGCCGGTGCTCGCGGAGCCATGCCTGCCACAACGGGTAGCGCTCCACGTTGGTGTGGTAGTCGAAGGCCAGCGCCACCTGGGCCTCCTTGCGCCCCGGCAGGTCGAGGAAGTGCTGGTCGAGGGTCCATCCGTCCGGGGCCACCAGCCGGGCATCGGCCGTGCCGCCCTCGTACTGGCCGCGGGTCATCTCCAGCGTCAGCAGCGCCCGCACCCTGTCCTCGTCGCCCTCGACGTCCGGGCGCAGCGCGATGAAGGCGCGGGCGCCGTCCGACAGGCCCTCTTCGTAGGCGTTGCCGTTCTGCACGACGAGGCCGGCGATCCACTCGGGGTGCCGGGTCGCCAGCCGGAATCCCACCGGAGCGCCGAAGTCGAAGACGTACATGACGAACCGGGTCAGCCCGAGCCGTTCGACGAAGCCCTCCATCACGTCGGCGAGGTTGTCGAAGCTGTAGGTGAAGCCCGCGGGCGCCTCGGTGTGCCCGAAGCCGGGGTAGTCGGGCGCGATCAGCCGATAGCGGGATCCGAGCACGTCGATGAGCCGGCGGAACTGGTGTGACGCGGACGGGAACCCGTGCAGCAGCAGCATCACCGGGGCGTCGTCGCCGCCCTCGTCCGGCACCGACTCGCGGTAGAAGACCCGCACGTCCCCGACCTCGACGTGCCGGTGGAGCGTGCGCGGAACGGTGAGCGGCGTCATTCCTAATGCCTCCTTCTGCTGATGATGCATTAGTTGTAGCGGATGGTCATCTAATGCGTCAATTGATGGAGGTAGCATTAGCGTCATGAGTGATCTGGTCCCCCTCACCGGGGAGCCGCTCGCCCTCGACCTGGTCAACACCCGGCCGCACACGCCGGACGGCCCGGTCGACCTGATCGCCACCGCCGAGGGGCTGCGCACCTGGCTGGGCCTGCAGGCCGACCGGCTCGGCGGCGCGCTATCGGAGGGCGGGCAGGCGCCGCTGACGGACGACGACCTCGCCGCGGCGGTGGACGCGGTGCACGAGGTGCGTGAGCACGCGGCGGCCGCGATCGATCAGGCGAGACGGGGCCTGCGGCCGCCCGAGGGCGCGCTGCGCGGCCTCAACCGGGCGCAGCGGGCGGCGCCCGCCGTCCGCGCGCTGGCCTGGGACGGCGCCGCCGTGACGGCCGTGCCGCGCAGGGACGGCCCGCCGGGCGTCCGGCTGGCGGCGGTGCTCGCCGAGGCGGCCGCCGAGTTGCTGACCGACCCGGCGGTCACGACCGTGCGGGAGTGCGCGGCGGACGACTGCGCGATGCTGTTCCTGCCCGCCCATCCGCGCCGGCGCTGGTGTTCGGCGGCGCGGTGCGGCAACCGGGCTCGCGTCGCCAGGCACTACCGGCGTCACCGCGCCGCCGACTCCGGCTCATAGGGAGCGGAACTGGCGCGAGGTCGAGATCGCTCCGGAGGTGGACATGACGAACGTCCGCATCGAGTCGGCGAACCTGGACAGGTCCCACTCGGCCGGGCCCTGATACCAGTACAGGTGGTCGGTCTGCCGCCCGTTGCCGTTGAACGCGCTGACCACCCGCGCCCACCGGTCCACGCTGTCGAAGATCACCGCGTACGGCAGGTAGCGGGAGAACAGCTCCACGCGCTGGCCGGCGGGGACGTCGTCGACGCTCGCTCCGGCGAGGTACTCCCGGAACCCGAGCGTGTGCGCCAGGGCCGCGGCCCCCTTGGCCGTCTTGGCCGGCATGTACTGGGCGCCGAAGGCCAGCGCGGCTCCGGCGATGATCAGGGCGAGTCCCAGCAGGCCGTAAGTCGTGAGCCAGGCGAGCAGGACGGTGGCGATCACCCCGAGCGCGACCACGGCCAGGCCGAGGGTCGTCCAGCGCGACCGGGTGGAGTCGGGCCGCCGGGCGAACCAGCCCTGCGCCACGACGTCCTGATACAACGCGTCGCGCACGCTGGCCAGGCGGGCGGCGAACGACCCGTGCAGCTCCGACAGCAGCACCCTGTCGCGGCCGTCGAAGATCGCGTCGTAGAGGGCGCGCTCGTACGGCAGCAGCTGGCCGACCGGGGCGCCGGGCAGCTTGACCAGGCACCAGTCGGGGGTGTCGTAGGTCTGGCGCGGCCGCTCGTCGATCCGCAGGAAGTTGCGCACGGCGAGGTCCACGATGGTCGCGGTCACGTCGACCACATCGGCCTGCTCGTCGAACAGCGTGCCGATCTGTCCCGGGCGCACGCCGTCCGGCGGGCTGAAGTGCCCGTCGCGGTGGCCGCTGACCGGGCCGGACTCGCTGCCGACCATGCGGGCGTCGCGGCCCCGCGTCCAGTAGAGCAGCCCCACGCCGCCCAGCAGCAGCACCAGCAGCGCCGCCAGCGAGCCGCCGGTCACCGCGTTCAGCGTGAAGGCGGTGGACAGCTCGAACCTGCGCTCCAGGATCGGCCGGGCCCCCGTCGCGCCCTTCGGGTAGCCGACGACGACCGTGAGCGTCTGGCCCTCCCCGAGGCCCTGCTGTTCGAAGGTGGAGGTGGTGCCGGTCTCCTCGGTCGAGGCGCTGGTGCAGGCGATGGCCGCGCTCAGCTCGCCGGCGAAGCAGGACAGGTTCTGCACCCGGCCCGGGCCGGTCACGGTGACGACCGCGTCCTGCACGGGGCCGGACACCGCGAACCACCGCAGTTCCTCGCCCGACGCCGTGGGCGTCACGGCGCCCGTCACGTCGTACTCCACCGTGCCCTTGAACGTCAGGGTCTCCCCGTCGTACGAGCCGCCCTTGACGTTGGAGATGCGGTAGACGCGGTCGTGGCCGTCGTCGAAGCGGGTCCGGGTGAGCGGCGTGCGCTTGACCGTCTCGCCGGCGGGGGCGACCGTCTCCTTCACATGGAGCACGCCGTTCCCGCGGAGCTCCATCGTCACCTCGTCCTTCGCCGGAGGCGCGGTAGCCGCGGTGACGGCGTGTGCGGGGGAGGCGGCGAGGACGGCGAGCGCGGGGGAGGCGGCGAGGACGGCGAGCAGGGCCGCCAGTCCGAGCCGGCGCGCGAGATCCACCATGAGCCGCAACTCTATCGGTCCCGGTGCTCCAACTGGGGATCGGATGCGGGCCGCCGGACCGGTCAGGAATCGAGAAGCGTGGGGAACACCGCCGGCCGTAGCGTCATCGGCATGGAACTCACCCTTCACTACTGCTACATCACGGTCGACGACGGCGACGCGGCGCTCGCCTTCTACCGGGACGTTCTCGGCCTCGAACTGCGCAATGACGTCGGGTATGGAGGCGCCCGCTGGCTGACCATGGGCCCGGCGTCGCAGCCGGACGTCAACATCGTCCTCGAGACCGTCAACGCCGACCCGAGCATCTCGCCGGAGGACCTCGCGGCGCTGACCGACCTGCTCGGGAAGGGCAGGATCCGCGCCGTCGTCTTCGCCACCCCGGACTGCGACGCCACCTTCGAGAAGATCCGCGAGTCCGGCGCCGAGGTCCTGCAGGAGCCGATCGACCAGCCGTACGGCGTCCGCGACTGCGCCTTCCGCGACCCGGCGGGCAACATGGTCCGCTTCCAGCAGCTCGACAAGGGCTGACGCGGCGGCACCCGCCGGTGGCCGGTGCCGTGCGAGACGGGGGCGTCCTCCTGACTAAGCCCGGGAGGGCGCCCCCTTCGGCGGCGTCCGCCGGATCGGTAGGGTTGCCGTCCATGGGACACACCCGGTTGTACCGGAACGGAACCCTGGAGGCCGAGGGCTTTCCGGTCGCCGACGTCTCCGAGCTCGTCGAGGACCCGTCCGCGGTGGTGTGGTTCGACATGTGCGCCCCCACCGAGGAGGACCTCCACGCCATCAGCGAGGAGCTGGGACTGCACGCCCTGGCGGTGGAGGACGCGCTGCAGCACCGGCAGCGGCCCAAGCTCGACGTCTACGACAGCCACATGTTCCTCAGCGTCTACGCGGCGGCCTTCGACAGCGAGTCCGGCCAGGTGCGGATCGCTCCCGCCACCGCCTTCATCACGAAGAACGCGCTGGTCACCGTGCGCCAGTCGGACGACTTCTCCATCAAGGAGGTGGTCCGGCGCTGGGACGAGGGAGCGGCCCTGTCCCGGCACGGCGTCGCGTTCCTGCTGCACGGCCTGCTCGACTACGTGGTGGACAGCCACTTCGAGACCGTCGAGGCGATGGACGAGCAGGTCGAGGACCTGGAGGGGACGGTGTTCGGCGACCGGCCGGTCGGCCCCGAGGACCAGCGGCGCACGTTCGAGTTGCGCAAGAGCCTGGTGACGCTGCGCCGGATCGTGATGCCCATGCGGGAGGCCGTGAACACGCTGCTGCGCCGCAACGGCCTGAGTGACGACGGTGAGATGACGCCGTACTTCCAGGACGTGTACGACCAGGTGCTGCGGGCCACGGAGTGGACGGAGTCGCTGCGCGACCTGGTCAGCAACATCCGCGAGACGCACCTGACCATGCAGAGCAACCGGATGAACCTCATCATGAAGCGGGTGACGAGCTGGGCCGCGATCATCGCGGTGCCCACGCTGATCACCGGCTTCTACGGCCAGAACATCCCGTTCCCCGGCTTCGGGCACTCGTCGGGGTTCTGGACGTCCATCGCGCTGATCGTCGTCGCCTCGGCCGCGCTCTACCGGGTGTTCCGGGCCCGCGACTGGCTCTGACGGCAGGTCACCAGGGCCCGTACGGCCCCTGGTTGCCGCCACCCCGGTAGCCGTTGACCGCGGGCTTCACGTCGGCGAGGTAGATGCCCGCCGCGATGACGGCGGCGATCGTGAAGATGTTGGGCAGCCCCATGCCCATGCCCAGGTAGTTGATCGCGGCGGCGAAGGTGAACAGCGTCGCCAGGCCGAGGATGATCAGCCAGAGCCGCTTGGTCTGCTTGCCGGCCGCGGGGAAGGCGCCTGCGGGGATCCGCAGGGCGTGCACCAGCGCCCAGCCGGACAAAACGAAGGCCCCGACAGAAAGCAGCCAGAAGACGATGTCGAGGATGCCGTACAGCCCGAACATGGACTCTCCCACACGGTCACAGTCACTGACGCCCCCAGACTAATGGGCGGTGCCGACAGGTGGCGCGGGCGCCGAGGGCCGGTCTCGGTGAACATCCCGACCGGCAGCCGCGAACGTCCGCGAAACGGCGGCGGCCCGCCTCCCCCGGAGGGAAGGCGGGCCGCCGCCGTTTCGCTCGCGTGGGCCGCGGATCAGCCCTGGCTCGTGGTGGCGCGGGCGCGACCGGTCCGCTTGGAGGTGGTCTCGGCGGCGATCGCCGGCTCGGCGGTCTCCGAGACCTCCGTCAGCTCCAGCGCGGCCTCGCCGCTCACCCGGCTGACGACCTTGCGGCCACGGCTGGCCAGGTCGTCGTACAGCCGGTTGAACCGCGCGGTGGCGGCGTCGGCGTAGCCCTTCGCCTTCTCCGGGAGCTCGCGCGCGACGACCTCCGCCTTGTCCTGCACGGTGGAGGCGTAGGCGCGGGCCTTCTCCACGGCGTAGTCGCCGGCGCCCGTGAGCGCGTAGAACGGCTTGGACTCCGTGATCTTCTTGGCCTGGGTCGTGATGGTCATGGGCTATCCTTCCCTCGAATCCGGTGTAATGCCGTCGCGTGGGAGAACCGGGTCGTCCCCGAGATGCTCAGCCGATTGCGGCGGCTGGGCGGTGTCGGCCCGGTTCTCCTTACGGAACGACTCGTAGATGTCGATCAGCACCTGGCGTTGCCGCCCGGTGAGTGTGACGTCGGCCCGGATCGCGGCCAGCACGTCGCTGTGCGGCTCGCGGTCCTCGATGAGACCGGCCTGGACGTAGAGCGCCTGGGCGGAGATGTGCAGACCCTTCGCGATCTGGTTCAGGATCTCCGCGCTCGGCTTGCGCAGGCCCCGTTCCACCTGGCTCAGGTAAGGGTTGGACACACCTGCCTGCGCGGCGAGCTGACGAAGCGAGATCTTCGCCTGCTGCCGCTGCTGGCGGATGTACTCACCGAGCGAGGCGACCTTGGGCAGTTCCATGCCCCCAGTCTGCATCGCACTGCTTGCAATTGCAAACTCGACGGATAATTCCAGCTAGCACCCATGGTTCATCCAGGAAGCAGCCAAAGCAGCGGGGCGCTGGTGGCGAGCACCACCGATCCGGCCAGGATCAGGAAGCGGTGGGCGGCCGGAAGCGCGACCTCGGGCCGTACGAGCCGGTCGACCCGGGCCATCACGCTGGACGGCGCGGACACGCCGAGCGCGCCCTGCGGCGTGGGCAGCGCGGCAGAGGTGCCGAAGCGCAGCAGGGCGGTGGCGAGCCTGCGAGGGCAGCACCGCTGCAGGGCGCGGTCGTCGGCGGCCATCTCGACCAGCAGCTCGACCGACGCCTGCGCGTCACGGACCAGCTTCGACCACGGCAGCGCGCGGCGCAGCGCGGCGAACGGCAGCAGCACCAGGTCGTGGCGCTCCCGTACGTGGGCGGCCTCGTGCGCCAGCACGGCCTCCAGCTCCGCGGACGACAGCAGGTGCAGCGTCCCGTCGCTGATGACGACCTGCGACTTGAGCCCCGGCAGGCAGTAGGCGGCGGCCCCGGGGAAGTCGACCACCCGCACGCCGGGCACGGCCGGCTCGTCCCTGGCGACCAGCGCGAGCAGGAGCCGGTGCCGGCGGCGGGCACGCAGCGTCTGCGCCCCGGCCGCGAGGGGCAGGGCCACCAGCACCGCGAGCAGCGACAGGCCCGCGATCAGCGCGGCCAGCCGGAGGTAGTCGTACGGCTGGCGCACGCCGAACTCCACGCTCAGCAGGAACTCCGCCAGCCCGTGCACGACGCCCTTGCGGTAGGGGTCGAGCGCGAAGGCGAGCAGCGCGCCGATGGAGGCGAGTCCCCAGGTCAGCCCGAGCGACTGCCACAGCAGGATCGCCGTGCGCGGGGCACGCCAGGTCCAGCGCGCGAACGTCAGCCGCCACGCGGCCACCGCGCAGATCATCGCGAGCGCCGCTAAGACCGCCGCCGCGATCACTCTTCCTCCAGCTCCGTGAGGGCTTTCAGCAGGATCTCGGCCTCCGACCCGGAGACGGCGCGGGCGAAGCGGGTCAGCGCCGCGTCGCGGTCGCCGGTCAGGTCCAGGGCTTCGAGCATCAGCTCGGCGACGTACGCGTCACGGCTCGCGGCGGGCTGGTAGCGCCAGGCGCGGCCGTCGCGGGTGCGGGTGAGGAAGCCCTTGCGGGCCAGCCGGTCGAGCACGGTCATCACGGTCGTCGGCGCGAGGTCGCGGTCCTCGATGAGGCGTCCTACCTCGCGAGCCGTGAGCGGGGTGTTCTCCGCCCAGAGGATGTCCATGATGCTGCGTTCAAGCTCTCCCAGTCCCTTCACGTCTTTCAGCCTACCCGGGGTAGTACTACGTCCTGTAGAGAGGTGGGCGGCATGAAAATCGTTCTGGTCGAAGGCGACATCACCGAGCAGCGGGTGGACGCGATCGTCAACGCGGCCAACTCGTCCCTCATGGGCGGCGGAGGGGTGGACGGCGCCATCCACCGGCGCGGGGGCCCCGAGATCCTCGAGGAGTGCCGGGCGCTGCGCGCGTCCCGGTACGGCAGGGGACTGCCGACCGGTCAGGCCGTCGCGACCACCGCCGGGCGCCTGCCCGCGCGATGGGTGATCCACACGGTCGGGCCCGTGTACTCGCGGAGCGAGGACCGATCCCATCTGCTGGCCTCCTGCTATCGGGAGTCGCTCGTCGTCGCCGACGCGCTGGGCGCCGGCACGGTGGCGTTCCCCGCGATCTCCACGGGGATCTACCGGTGGCCGGTCGAGGACGCCGCCCGCATCGCGATCACCGCGATACGGCAGGCCGCCCCGACCGTGGTGGAAGAGGTGCGCTTCGTGCTGTTCAGTACCGCAGCCTATGCGGTGTTCGATTCGGCCCTACGGGACATCGGATAAGCATTAGGCCAAAACTTTCAGAGCCACTTGAGCATGTAGATCTCGTCGCGGTCGTCACCGGGGGCCACCCGGATCGAGCGGGGCACCCGGCCGACCTCCCGGTAGCCCACGCTCGCGTAGAAGCGGTCGACCCCGGTGCCGCCGCGGCAGGTGAGCTGCAACGCCTCCAGGCCGAGCGACCTGGCGGCGTCGTCGGCGGCGAGCAGCAGCGCCCTGCCGTACCCCTTGCCCTGGTGCTTGGGGTGGACCATGACCCGCAGCAGCCATCGCCAGTGCGCCCGCAGGCCCGAGCCGTTGTCGCCCAGGATGAGCCAGGCACCCGCGGCGCCGTCGTCACCGAACCCGACGAGGAGGCTGTCGGGGGCCCCCGGCCCGGCGGCCGCGCGCGTGCGGGCGAACGCCTTGTCCGCCGTCGGCCTGACGTCGTCCGGCGTCACGGGAGGAACGAAACCCACCGCGCCGCCCGCGTTGGTCACCTCCGCCCAGCAGCTCAGGAGCTCCTCGAAGAGCTCGGGGGTCAACTCCGGGTCGAGGACGAAACGCATGGGCGGGACGTTATCAACCGCCGGACTCATCGATCGCGGGGGGAGACGCCGCTCCAGGGCAGGGTCAGTTCGCCGAGCCGCCAGCGGCCGGGGCCGCCGGTCGGCGGGGTCGCCTCCACCGGCCAGTCCCGCGCCAGCAGCTCGGCCGCCCTGATCCAGCGCTGCCGCGTGCCGTACGCGCCGAAGGAGGCGCAGGTCGCCCAGGCGCGGTCCCAGTCCGTCAGGAACGCGTGGACGCGCTCGCCCGGGACGTTGCGGTGGATCAGCGTCTTGGGCAGGCGCTCGGCCAGGTCGGAAGGGCGTTCGAAGCCGGTGAACCGGGCCGCGAAGGTGAGCGTGCGCGGCCCCTCGGCGCCGAGCGCCACCCAGGTCGCCCGGTGGCCGACCTCCGAGCAGGTGCCCTCCACGAGCACACCCGAGGGGTGCAGACCGCCCCGCAGCCGGTCCCAGTGCTCCCACGCCTCGGCCTCGCCGTACTGCCGCAGCACGTTGAAGGCGCGCACGATCATCGGCGGGCGGGGGACCGGCAGTTCGAATCCGCCCCTGACGAACGACAGCCCCTCCCGCTCGTACGGCTTGGCCGCCGCGACCCGCTCGGGGGCGATCTCCACGCCCACCACCTCGACCGTGGGGCAGACCCGGCGCAGCCGCGTGAACAGCTCGGTCGTGGTGGTGTGGGACGCGCCGTAGCCGAGGTCCACCACCAGCGGCGCCGCCCCCGCCCGGGCCGAGCGCAGCAGCGGGCCGTACACGGCGGCGATCCAGCGGTCGCAGCGGCGCAGCCGGTTGTGCCCGGTGGTGCCGCGCGTGACCGTCCCCACGGGACGGCCGGGCCGGACCGGCCTCATGTCCCCGCGCTCATCTATCCGCGCTCATCCACCCGTGCTCATCTACTCGGCGCGACCCGGTGCACCTTGTGCTGGGCGGCCTGCGCGCGCGGCCGGACGACCAGCCTGTCGATGTTCACGTGCGACGGGCGGGTCACGGCGAAGGCGATCACGTCGGCGACGTCGTCGGCGCTCAGCGGGTCGGGGACGCCCTCGTACACCTTGGCGGCACGCTCGGCGTCGCCGCGGAAGCGGGTCACGGCGAACTCCTCGGTCATCACCATGCCCGGCGCGATCTCGACGACCCGCACCGGGTCGCCGCACAACTCCAGGCGGAGGGTCTCGGTCATCGAGGTCTGGGCGTGCTTGGCCGCGCAGTAGCCGCCGCCCCCCTCGTACGACACGAGCCCGGCCGTCGAGGTGAGCATCACCAGCACGCCGTCCCCCGACTCGATGAGCTTCGGCAGCAGGGCCCTGGTCATGCGCAGGGACCCGAGCACGTTCACGTCGTACATCCGCTGCCAGTCGTCCACCCGGCCCTCGGCCACCGGTTCGAGCCCGAACGCGCCGCCCGCGTTGTTCACCAGGACGTCGCAGCGGTCCAGCGAGGCGGCCAGCGCGTCCACCGACGCCTGGTCGGTCACGTCCAGCGTCACCGGGCGCACGCCGGGCACCTCGGCCGCGAGCTTGTCGAGCCGGTCCCGCCGTCGCGCCGCCGCCACGATCCGGTATCCCTCCGCGGCGAGCCGGCGGGCCGTCGCCTCGCCGATGCCGCTGCTCGCGCCGGTCACCACCGCGGTCTTGACCACGGTCTCGGTCGCCGCGGGATTGGTCATCGTCACCGCCATCGTCCTTCCACATCGCCTCGATCGGCAGGCGACATCCTCTCAGGACCCCCGGTTCTCACCGATGTCGGGGAATCCAGTGATGATTTTGGTGGTTATAACGCTTTCGGAGGTGGTTCGGGTGTCGGTGTTACGGCGTCGGGTCAACCGCGTCGCGACCATCAGCGTGCACACGTCCCCGCTGGACCAGCCGGGTACCGGGGACGCGGGTGGCATGAACGTCTACATCCTCGAGGTCGCCAAACGTCTCGCGGCGCTGGGCATCGAGGTGGAGATCTTCACCCGCCGCACCGCCCGTGACCTGCCTCCGGTCGCCGAGCTGAGTCCGGGGGTGCTCGTGCGCCACGTCACCGCCGGGCCGTACGAGGAGCTCGACCGCGCCGATCTCCCCGGGCAGCTGTGCGGCTTCCTGTCCGGTGTGCTGCGCACCGAGGCGATGTACGACCCCGGCCGGTACGACGTGATCCACTCGCACTACTGGCTGTCGGGCCAGGTGGGCTGGCTGGCCAAGGAGCGCTGGGGTGTGCCGCTCGTGCACACCATGCACACCATGGCCAAGGTGAAGAACGCGCTGCTCGCCGAGGGCGACAAGCCCGAGCCGGCGATGCGCGTGCTCGGCGAGGAGCAGGTCGTGGAGGTCGCCGACCGCCTGGTCGCCAACACCGCCGCCGAGGCCGAGGAGCTGATCAGCCTGTACGGCGCGCCGCGCGAGCGGGTGGCGGTCGTCAACCCCGGCGTGAACCTCGCCGTCTTCCAGCCCGAGTCCAAGGGCGCCGCGCGCCGCCGCCTCGGCCTGCCGCAGGACGCCCACGTGCTGCTTTTCGTGGGCCGCATCCAGCCGCTCAAGGCCCCCGACGTGCTGCTCAGGGCCGCCGCCCGGATGCTCGTGGAGGACCCCTCGCTGCGGTCGCGGCTCGTCGTGGCCTGCGTGGGCGGGCCCAGCGGCAACGGTCTCGCCCATCCCTCCCTGCTCAGCGACCTCGCGGCCGAGCTGGGCATCGCCGACGTCGTACGGCTCGCACCGCCCGCGCCGCAGCCGGAGCTGGCCGACTGGTATCGGGCCGCCGACGTGACCGTGGTGCCCTCGTACAACGAGTCGTTCGGGCTGGTCGCGCTGGAGTCGCAGGCGTGCGGCACGCCCGTCGTCGCGGCGGCGGTCGGCGGCCTGCGCACGGCCGTCAAGGACGGCGTGTCCGGCGTGCTTGTGGCGGGACACGACCCGCACGACTGGGCGCGCGAGCTCGCCGTGCTGGCCAGGCGCCCGGACCGGCTCGCCGAGCTGGCCGCCAGCGCCGTGCAGCACGCCACGGGCTTCGGTTGGTCCGCGACCGCAGCCCGGCTGGCCGACGTGTACGCCGGCGCCATGGCCCAGCTCCACCGGACCCCCATCGCGGTCAACTCATAGGGTGGTCGGTATGAGACCGGATCTGGAAGCCGTCATCGCGTCGGCGCTGGAGTCCGCCGAGCTGTCCTACGAGCGGCCGAAGCCGGGCGCGTTCCTGGTCAGGCTGCCGGGCCAGCACAAGCTCGCCACGCTGACCTGGCTCGTCGTCGGCGACCAGGCGCTCAACATCGAGGCGTTCTTCTGCCGGCAGCCCGACGAGAACCACGCCGAGTTCTACCGCTGGCTGCTCCACAAGAACGGCTCGATGTACGGCGTCCACTTCGCCGTCGACGCCACGGGCGACGTGCACCTGGTCGGCCGGCTGCCGCTGGACGCGGTGACCGAGGAGGAGATCGACCGGGTCCTCGGCTGCGTCCTCACCTACTCGGACGAGTCGTTCGACCGCGCACTCGAGCTGGGCTTCGCGACGTCCATCAGGCGCGAGTGGGAGTGGCGGGTCAAGCGCGGCGAGTCGCTGGCCAACCTCCGGGCCTTCGCGCGGGTGGTCGAGTCCTGACCAACGGGACGTCTGCCGCACGCCGATAGGATTGGCCGCATGGCGACTTTGGTGCTGCTGCGGCACGGCGAGAGCGAATGGAATGTCAAAGGCCTGTTCACCGGCTGGGTGGACGTCACACTCTCGCCGACCGGCGAGGAGGAGGCGCGGCGCGGCGGTCAGCTGCTCCTGGAGGCCGGCATCCGGCCCGACGTGGTGCACACCTCGGTGCTCACCCGGGCCATCAGGACCGCCAACATCGCGCTTGAGGCGGCCAACCTGCTGTGGCTCCCGGTGAAGCGCTCCTGGCGGCTGAACGAGCGTCACTACGGCGCGCTCCAGGGCAAGGACAAGGCCCAGACCCGTGCGGAGTTCGGCGACGAGCAGTTCATGCTGTGGCGCCGGTCCTACGACGTGCCGCCGCCGCCGATCGCCGACGACGACGAGTACTCCCAGCTCGGCGACGGCCGCTACTCCCTGCTGCCCTCGGAGCTGGTGCCGCGCACCGAGTGCCTCAAGGACGTCGTCGGGCGCATGCTGCCGTACTGGTACGACGAGATCGTCCCCGACCTGGCGGCCGGCCGCGACGTGCTGGTGGTGGCGCACGGCAACTCCCTGCGCGCGCTGGTCAAGCACCTGGAGGGCATCAGCGACGCCGAGATCGCGGGCCTGAACATCCCCACCGGCATCCCGCTGCGCTACGAGCTGGACGCCGACTTCCGCCCGGTGGGCAAGGGCGAGTACCTCGACCCCGAGGCCGCCAAGGCCGCCATCGAGGCCGTCGCCAACCAGGGCAAGAAGTAACCCTCACGTCTCTCACGAAGGCCGCGCTCCGTCGGGGAGCGCGGCCTTACTTGTAGACGACGGGCTTCTTCGCCGTACCGGGGAACACCATGACCAGGAGTTCGACGGCCCGCGATGAAACGCAGAAAGCCCCGGCCCCCCGAGGACCGGGGCTTTCGCGCCCCCGTACGCCGCCGCGTCAGCCGGCGAGGGCGTCCGCGTCGCGCGTACCCGTGACGAGGTACACGACGTCGCGGGCGACGCGTACGGCGTGGTCGGCGTACCGCTCGTAGTAGCGGCCGGCCAGCGTGATGTCGATGGCGGCCTCGATGCCGTGCTCCCAGTCCTTGGAGAGCAGGACGCGGAACAGCCGCCGGTGACGGCGGTCCATCGCGTCGTCGTCCGCCTCCAGCTCCTTGGCGAGGTCGACGTCGCGGGAGGCGATGCAGCTGCCCGCCTTGGTGATCAGGTTCTCGGCGATGGCGCCCATCTCGACGAACGTGTCACGCAGCTCGGCCGGGATGGCGGACTCGGGGTGGCGCATCCGCGCGAGCTTGGCGATGTGCTCGGCCAGGTCGCCCATACGCTCCAGGTCGGCGGCCATCCGCAGGGCGGTGATGACGGTACGCAGGTCGACCGCCACCGGCTGCTGCGTGGCCATCAGCTCGAAGATCGAGGCCTCGAGTTCCTGGTGCAGTCGGTCGACCTCGGCGTCCTGGGAGATGACGCTCTCCGCCAGCTGCAGGTCGGCGTCGAGCAGGGCCGTCGTCCCCCTCGACATGGCCGACCGCACCAGGCGGGTCATCTCCACCAGGCGGTCGGTCAGGGCCGCAAGCTCTTCGTGATAGGCGTCGCGCATGGCCGCCACGCTACGCGCGGGTCGATGAACGAATCCCGACCGCCGGATGAACTTTTCCGGAAACAGGGCCGTCGTGCCAGGTAGGACAGGTGGAAGAACCAGAAATGCCGCCTAGGCTGCTGAATGTGAACGAGTTGCTGGCGAGCCTGGCGGCGATGGGCGGATTCGTCCTCGGCTCCTTCGTCATGCTCGCGATCCGACGGCAGACGGACAAGCCCCGAACACCGGAACCGGTGGACGACGGCCTGCCTCCGGGGGTGGCGTCGGTGCTCGCCGTGCTGCCCTCCTCGGCGGTCGTCCTCGACCGCGAGGACCGGGTGCTGCGCGCCAGTTCGGCCGCGCGCGCCTTCGGCCTCGTACGCGGCGAGTCCCTCATGGCCGCCGAACTGCTCGCGCTGGCCAGGAAGGTCCGCAGGGACGGCGAGATCCGCGAGAGCGAAATAGAGACCGCCGGCCGCAAGTTCGGGCAGGAGTCCACGTCGTTCGCGGTGCGGGTGGCTCCGCTCGGCTCCCACGGACAGGTGCTCGTGCTCGCCGAGGACCAGACCGAGCGGCAGCGGGTCGAGGCGGTGCGCAGGGACTTCGTCGCCAACGTCAGCCACGAGCTCAAGACGCCGGTCGGCGCGCTGAGCCTGCTCGCCGAGACCGTCCAGGACGCGGCCGACGACCCCGAGGCCGTGAAGCGGTTCGCCGGCCGGATGCAGCACGAGGCCGCCCGCCTGACCTACCTGGTGCAGGACCTGATCACGCTGTCGCGGATCCAGGGCGGCGAGCCCATCCCGGCGCCCGCGCAGGTGCCCGTGGACGAGACCGTCCACGAGGCCATCGACCGGTGCAACACGAAGGCGTCGGCGAAGGACATCGCTCTCGTCGCGGGCGGCGCGGAGGGCCTGAAAGTCTGGGGCGACGAGGAGCTTCTCGTCACCGCGCTGCGCAACCTCATCGACAACGCCGTCGCCTACAGCCCCGAGCACACCCGCGTCGTGATCAGCGCCAGGCCGGCCGGGAACGCCGTCGAGGTGAGCGTCAGCGATCAGGGCATCGGCATCCCGGAAAGCGCCCAGGAGCGCATCTTCGAGCGGTTCTTCCGCGTCGACGCGGCCAGGTCCCGGGCCACCGGCGGCACCGGGCTCGGCCTCGCGATAGTCAAACACGTGGCCGTCGCCCACGGTGGCGAGGTCGCGGTGTGGAGCAAAGAGGGCTCCGGTTCGACCTTCACTCTTCGCCTTCCCGCGTTCGGCGGTCAGGCGGTCCCCGTACCAAGCACGACCATCCCCCAGGAGGCCGCTAAGTGACTCGGGTACTCGTCGTCGAGGACGAGGAGTCGTTCTCGGACGCCTTGTCGTACATGCTCAGGAAAGAGGGGTACGAGGTCGCGGTGGCGGCCACCGGCCCCGACGCGCTGGACGCCTTCGACCGCAACGGCGCCGACCTCGTCCTGCTCGACCTGATGCTCCCGGGCCTGCCCGGAACCGAGGTGTGCCGCTCGCTCAGGCAGCGTTCGAAGGTGCCGGTGATCATGCTGACCGCGAAGGACAGCGAGATCGACAAGGTCGTCGGCCTCGAGCTGGGGGCCGACGACTACGTGACCAAGCCGTTCTCGTCCCGCGAGCTCGTGGCGCGCATCCGCGCGGTGCTGCGCAGGCAGGGCGACATCGAGGAGGTGGAGTCGGCCGTCCTGACCGGGGGACCGGTCCGCATGGACGTCGACCGGCACATCGTCGCCGTGCGCGGCCAGCAGGTGCAGCTCCCGTTGAAGGAGTTCGAGCTGCTCGAGGTGCTGCTGCGCAACGCCGGGCGGGTGCTCACCCGCGGCCAGCTCATCGACCGGGTCTGGGGCGCCGACTACGTGGGCGACACAAAGACACTCGACGTGCACGTGAAGCGGTTGCGGGCCAAGGTCGAGGCCGACCCGTCCAATCCCCGCTGCATCCTCACCGTGCGCGGCCTCGGCTACAAGTTCGACCCCGCCGACGAGTGAGCCCGTAGGGGCGCGTACGGCTCGCGCGGCCCCGTCCGCATGAAAGGAGCCCCTGTCCGGCCGGACAGGGGCTCCTGCGCGTCTACACGGCCGCTAGCCGGCGTTCGCGGCGGGCGACTCGGAGGGAGCGGCCCCGGTGGTCTCCGGGGTGGCGGTGTCCGACGGCGCCGGGCTCCCGGTGGCGAGCGGCGAAGCCGTCGGAAGGGCCGTCGGCGCGGGCGGCAGCGTCGCGAACTCGCGGCTGCGGGCCACGACCGGGACGGTGAGCGCGACGTCGCCGGCGTTCTTGAACTGGAGCGTGAGCTTGATGGTCTCGCCACCGCGCAGCGCCGTCTTCAAGCCCTCGACCGTGACCCCGGGGGTCTTGGCGAGCGTGCCCGGCTGGAGGTCGATGGGGCTCTGTACCTTGACCGAGGTGGCCTTCTGCTCCTCGGGGACGATGCTGGTGAGCTGGTCGGCGGTCCCCGTGCTGTTCAGGAGGGTCAGGTAGAGCGGCGCCGACCCGCCGGCGGCGAGCTGCTGGCCGGAGTCCGGCCCGAGGATGAACGCCTGCGGGATCATGACGCCGTTCTTGCCGTAGGCCTTGCCGGCGCCGTCGCCGTCGTAGAGGACGCCCGCCTCGTTCGGGGCGTACGGCACATTGGTGTTGGCGTCGAAACCGGCGCCACACGCGGCCAGTGCAGGGATGGCGGCGGCGAGGAGCGCGGCAATGGCGATCGCCCTGCGACGGCTGCTGCTGGTCACGGTTCCAGGTCTCCTTGGTACGCACGTGTATGGGCAGCAATCACCTTATCCGCGCCGGTCACCGGTCCGGCGTCGGCTCCCGGTCCATACGCCGCAGCAGCGCAGGTCATCCGGTATGTCCCATATGCCGATTCACAGAGTGAGCGGCTTGTCAAGTCCCAAAACGAGGCTTTGACCTGCAGTTATGTTCCTTTCACTGTTCCGGGAGGCGGTAACCGCGTGGTACCCTGGAGTACAGCGGAAGGGGTACTCGTCACATGACTTTCCAGGTCGGCGACACTGTCGTCTACCCCCACCATGGGGCTGCTCGGATCGAGGCCATCACGACCCGAACCATCAAGGGTGAGGAAAAGACCTACCTGGTGCTGAAGGTCGACAAGGGCGACCTGACCGTACAGGTACCAGCGGAAAATGCCGAGCTCGTCGGTGTGCGCGACGTCGTCGGCCAAGAGGGACTCGAGCGGGTGTTCGACGTGCTGCGTATGCCGCACACGGAGGAGCCCACCAACTGGTCCCGCCGCTACAAGGCCAACCTTGAGAAGCTGGCGTCGGGGGACGTCAACAAGGTGGCCGAAGTGGTGCGCGACCTGTGGCGGCGCGACAAGGAGCGCGGCCTGTCCGCCGGTGAGAAGCGCATGCTCGCCAAGGCACGCCAGATCCTCGTCAGCGAGCTCGCGCTGGCCGAGAAGACCAACGAGGACAAGGCGGAGGCCCTGCTCGACGAGGTGCTGAACTCCTGAACATCACATCGCCAAGGGTGGGCGTCGGGGTCGACGTCCACCCTTTCGCGTCTGACAGGGAGCTCCACCTCGCCGGACTGTTCTGGCCGGGCGAGACCGGGCTGGCCGGTCATTCCGACGGCGACGCGGCGGCGCACGCGTGCTGCGACGCGCTGCTGTCGGCCGCCGGGCTCGGAGACGTGGGCGCGCTCTTCGGCACCTCCGATCCCCGCTGGGCGGGCGCCGCGGGCGTGACTCTCCTGGAGGAGGCGGCCCGCCAGGTGCGGGCGGCCGGATTCGAGATCGGCAACCTGGCCGTCCAGATCATCGGGAACCGCCCGAAGGTCGCACCTCGCCGCGCGGAGGCGGAGAAGGCCCTCGGGGCCGCCGCAGGGGCGCCGGTGAGCGTCAGCGCGACCACGACCGACGGCCTCGGGCTCACCGGCCGCGGTGAGGGCGTGGCGGCCATCGCGACCGCCCTGATCCTCCCGGCATGAATGTTCCGTTCCAATCGGACATGCCAACCTGAATGAGACCCGAAGCGTCTCACTAGCGCGTGGGCGGCGGCTCGAACCAAGGCGCGGAATCGAGCCGCCGCCCTCTTTTTTCTTTCATGGGACGCATATTTCCCTTCCGTGGGGTATCCCACAGTCCGAGGATGAAAGGGTCACCCTCATCGGGAGGTCGATATGACAATCGAGTCCATTCTCGGCGCCATCGTCATCGGTGCGGTCATCGGCGCTCTGGGCCGCCTGTTCCTGCCGGGCCGGCAGCCGATCGGCTGGCTGCTGACGATCGTCGTCGGTATCGTGGCGGCGCTCATCGGTACCGCGATCGCCCAGGTCATGGGCGTGGCCACGACGGATGGCATCGACTGGATCGAACTGGTCATGCAGGTCGTACTGGCCGTCGTGGGTGTCGGCATCGTCGCCGGCCTCAAGCGAGGGTCGCGGGTGTAAGGCACTCGCTCGGTGGGGCGGCCCCCGCCCTCACCCCATAGCGCGCAGGCCCGTCCGGCTCCCCAGCCGGGCGGGCCTGCGCGTGTGCGTACGGCCCGGCGCATCGGATCGCACCTCGGCCGGCGGCCCCACGGGGGGCTTCCGCGGACGCTGTCAGGCGGGCGGGCGGGGCGTGCTGCGCATCCGGCCCGACGGAGGCGGCATCGGCACAGTTCCCTCCCCGGCGCCCTCCTCGGTGTCCCTGGATTCCGGCGCATCCCGATGGCCGTCTTCCGTCGCGTGCGGCCCGCGCTTTCCGTCTTGCTCGACCGGGTCGGCGCAGTCCGACGCGTGGGCGGGGTCGGGCACGTCCCTGATCTGACGGAGCGGCTGGGTGTCGACGCCCGCCTCGTCTTCGGGCCGCTCCGGCTCGGCGTCGGCGGGCTCGTCCGGTCTGGGGCGGGGGTGCACGAGGACGTCGCCGGTGTGCGGCCGTACGAGGTCGCCCCAGCGCACGGGACGGTTGCGGCGGGGCTGCGCCGGGCGGTCATCCGTTTCCGCGGGAGAAGGCGCCTCCGGGGTGGGCTGGGCGGCCGTCCCGGCGGCGACGGACTCCGCGTCGCGGGCGTGCTCGTCCGTGGCAGGCTCGGCGACCGGCTCCGTCACGACCGGTTCTGTGGCGACCGGTTCTGTGGCGACCGGATCGGCCTGCTCCGTGACGGGCGGGGTGCCAGGCGCCGCCGTCGGAGGTACGACCGGCAGGACCTCGGGCTCGTCCGGCGTCTCGTCCGGCGCCTGGTCCGGCATCGCCTCGGACACCATCTCGGGCGTGGGTTCGGGGACGGCTTCCGGGATCGCCTCGGGCGATAGCCGTACGCCGTCCTCGTCGGTGTCGGGAGTGATGCCGCGCGGTCCGGCCTCGTCCTCGGCCTGCGGAGGGGTGACGGGCAGCGGCGGGGCGTACTCGGGTGGCGCGACGGTCTCGGACACCGGGCTGACCGGCAGCGGGGGGACGTAACCGGGGGGCGCCACCGCCTCGGGAACCGGCTGCAGGGGCGGCGCGCCGTGCTCCTCGGTGACGGCGTGCGCGGGCGCGGGGCGCTCCTGCACGGCCACCGGATAGGGGGCGGTGACGGCGGCCCGGGGTTCGCGCACGCCGTCGAAGGGCACCAGGTCGTCATCGGAGTCGTCGTCGTCGTCCAGGTCGGCCCGATTGGTGCGCACGTGCTTCAGCAGGAGCAGCAGCAGCCACAGCCCGATGGCGAGCATCACCCATGGCGCCAACGCGACGACGAGAGCGGAGGCGTCGGGGTCGAAGGAGACGCCGATGGCGTTCGCGGCGTTCGCGGCGGCGGCCGACGCCAGGAGCAGGAGCAGGACGAAGCCCGCCTGTAACCGGACCAGGAAACGCGCGCCCCGCAGCAACGGCACGCTGACCAGGGCGACGACCAGCAGAACGTCGAACGCCGCGGGATACAAGTAGGCGAGCCGCGGCTCGGCGCGCCCGGAGACGGCCAGAGCCCGCAGGTCGTCGAAGGACAGCGCGCAGGCGACCCCCGCGAGCACCGCGAGGGCGGCGCCCGCGAGGCCGATGGCCAGGCGGCGCAGCACCAGCGGGATTCCGGAGGGGGTGTTTCGGGACGGGCGGGAGGCCGTGCCTGCCGCGCCGGGGGGAGTCACGTCCATGGCGTTTCGAGCCTACAGAATCGGAGTGACGATCGATCGCACCCGCGTGATCACCTGTTCGGTGTCGGAAGCGGAGAGTCCGGCGGGGTCCCGGCCCGGGTGCGTCCCTATTGATCGTCTCCGCCCGCGCCCAGGGTGACCCGGCGACGCTGCGTGTCCGGCCGGGCCCTGCGCGAGGCAGGCGAAGCCCGCGCGGACTGCTGTACGGATCGTTACGGGTTTTGTTTCGGGTTATATCGGGACTTATGTGTCGCAAGTTTCCATGATCGGCCACACCATGCCGTTCACAGGCGCCCAAGTAGCCCTGTGCCATGCCGTCAGGCGTTAGCCTTGCCTTCGTGAGCCTGCACCTCTACGACACCAGCACGCGTACGGTCCGTGAATTCGTACCGGTCGAGCCCGGCCGGGTTTCGATGTATCTGTGTGGTGCGACCGTTCAGGCTCCGCCGCACATCGGGCACATCAGGTCCGGGGTGAACTTCGACGTTCTCCGCCGGTGGCTGCTGCGGCAGGGCTTCGAGGTGACCTTCTGCCGCAACGTCACCGACCTCGACGACAAGATCATCAGAGTCGCCGCGGGCGAGGGCGTGCCCTGGTTCGTCGTGTCCGAGCGCAACCAGCGTGCCTTCACCTGGGCGTACGACCAGCTCGGCTGCCTGCCGCCCACCGTCGAGCCCCGCGCCATGGGCCACGTGCCCGAGATGATCGAGCTGATGCGCCGCCTGATCGACAAGGGCCACGCGTACGCGTCGGGCGGCGACGTCTATTTCGACGTGGTCTCCTACGAAGACCGGTACGGCAAGCTCTCCAACCAGAAGCTGGAGAACATGCGGGCGGCCGCCGACACCGACACCGACTCGCTCAAGCGCGATCCGCGCGACTTCGCGTTGTGGAAGGGCGCCAAGCCCGGCGAGCCGACGTGGCCGACGCCGTGGGGCAGGGGCCGTCCCGGCTGGCACCTGGAGTGCTCGGCCATGGCGACCAAGTATCTCGGCGGCACCTTCGACATCCACGGCGGCGGCGTCGACCTGATCTTCCCGCACCACGAGAACGAGGTCGCCCAGTCGCAGGCGGCGGGCGACGGCTTCGCGCGTTACTGGCTGCACAACGGCATGCTCAAGCTCGGCGGCGAGAAGATGAGCAAGTCGCTAGGCAACTCGCTGCTGATACCCGACATGCTCCGTAAGGTGCGCGCGGTCGAGCTTCGCTATTACCTGGTCGCGGCGCACTACCGCTCGGCGATCGACTACTCGGACGAGGCGCTCCAGGAGGCGGCGGCCGGATACCGCCGGATCGAGGGGTTCGTCACGCGGGCCGCCGAGGTGATCCACGACGTGGACGCCGCCGCGCCGCTGCCGCAGGCGTTCGTGGACGCCCTGAACGACGACCTGAACGTCTCCCAGGCGCTCGCCGTGGTCCACGAGGTCGTCCGCGAGGGCAACGTGGCGCTGGCCCAGGGCAACAAGGAGCAGGTCGCCCGGCTGCTCGCCGAGACGCAGAACATGCTCGACGTGCTGGGCCTCGACCCCAGGTCGGAGCAGTGGCGTACGACCGGCGACTCGGGCCTCCGGGAGGTCGTGGACGCGCTGGTGGCCGTGGCGCTGGAGCAGCGGCAGGCCGCGCGTGCCCGCAAGGACTACGCGGCGGCCGACGCGATCCGCGACCAGCTCGCGGCGGCCGGCATCGTGGTGGAGGACACCCCGCAGGGCCCGCGGTGGGAGCTGGCACAGTAGGCGTGGCCCTACGCTAGAGACCATGGCGGGTAGGGCTTCAGGGAAGCCGTCGAAGAAGCAGGGGCCGACCAAGGGCACGGGCGGCAAGGTCAGGCGCTCCCTTGAAGGCAAGGGAGCGACGCCGCCCGCGCACATGCGGCACTGGTACAAGGACAAGGCGCGCGCCGAGCGGATCGAGCGCGAATCGCGGGGCGGTGGGAATTCGGCCTCCCGTGCGCCGAGCCGTACGCGCCGGGAGGACGCCCCCGAGGTCATCGGCGGACGCAACCCCGTGGTCGAGGCACTGCGTGCCGGCGTCCCCGCCAGCGCCCTGTACGTGGCGCAGCGGGTCGACAACGACGACCGGGTCCGCGAGGCCATCAAGATCGCGGCTGACCGTGGCATCGCGCTGCTTGAGGTCAGCAGGGACAAGCTCGACCGGCTGACCGAGAGCACCGTCCACCAGGGCATCGGCCTGCAGGTCCCGCCGTACGACTACGCGCATCCCGAGCAGCTCGTGGAGCGGGCCAGGGACGCCGCCGAGGTGCCGTTGATCGTCGCCTTGGACGGCGTGACCGATCCGCGCAACCTCGGTGCCATCGCGCGCTCGGCGACCGCCTTCGGCGCGCACGGGCTGCTCGTCCCGTCCCGTCGCTCGGCGGGCGTCACCGCCGGCGCCTGGAAGACCTCGGCCGGCACGCTCGCGACCCTCCCCGTCGCCCGCGCGTCGAACCTCACCCAGACCCTCCAGGCGTACCGGGAGGAAGGCCTGTTCGTGGTCGGCCTCGACGGCACCGCCACAGTGGACATCGCCGACGTCGAACTCGCGGCAGAACCGCTCGTCGTGGTCGTCGGTTCGGAGGGCAAGGGCCTGTCCCGCCTGGTCAGGGAGGCGTGCGACCAGATCGCCCGCATCCCCATGAACGCCGCCGCCGAGTCGCTGAACGCCGGTGTGGCCGCCGGGATCGCCCTCTACGAGGTCGCCCGTCACCGCCGCCGGTGATTTCACCGTGACGGTACGGCCCTCGGCCCACTAAACTCGTCTGGGTAACAGGCCGCCTTAGCTCAATCGGCAGAGCATCTGTCTTGTAAACAGAAGGTCTGGGGTTCGATTCCCCAAGGCGGCTCCAGCTCAGAGGCCCCCTCCCATCATCGGGTGGGGGCCTTTCTGAAGTCCGCCCGCACTGGTGACCTCCTGAGCTGAGCGAAGGGCCGTCAGGGACAGCGCATTCCACTCGTAATGAGCTGATCACTCGTTGGTCAGTGCCGCTCGCCAGTCGTTGAACCGTGACCGGAGCAGACGGACTTCGGGCTCAGCCAAGCCATAGGCGAGGAACTCGCTGTCCGGGTAGAGCTCCAGGGCGGAGAGCATTTGGGCGAAGACGGCTCGGTCGAAGCCAAGATCGCGGGACGCAGCGAGGTCGAGCAGTTGTTCGCGGGTGAACCGGCCGGTGGACAGGAAGGCGTCGACGTCTATGAAGTCGCGGACCTCGGCTCGGGTGAACAAGGCTTCGACCTTCCCTCCCGCGACATCATCGAGGTGGACGACCGGGCCGATCTCCATGGTGACCGGTGGGTGCGAGCGGAGATCCGCGGCCAGTTCCACCTTGCTGGTCCGGCCCGTTGCGGGCTCGGAGACGCTGAGCCGTACGAACTGGGGACTGTCGACGTCAACCTTGATCGCCAGGCTGTGTTCGATATAGGCGTCGCAGATCTTCGCGACTCCTTCGGAGAAGTCGTCGCGCAGGCTGGAGGTGAACAGGTCGATGTCCTCGCTGGGCCGTTCGAGCACGCCGTGAGCCTGTACGGCGTAGCCGCCTGCCAGAGCGAACCCGTGATCGGCAGCTGCCGCCAGGGCGATGCCAGCCAGACGACGGTGGAAGTCGTCCATCAGGCGGCTTGACGCTGCAGTTCGGGGAATCGGTCGAGCCACAGAGCGCGGACGCGAGGGGGTAGGACCAATTCAGGCCAGAGCTTGCGCAGGAGCGAGGCGTTGAGGAAGCGTCGCAGGTCCTCAGGAGTGGCGCTTTCCCGGATCACCCGCATGTACAACAGTCGTGCATCGGAGATCTGGTCCAAGTGGTAGCGGCGCTCCGGCCCCCAATCGAGATGTCTGGGCAGCACGATGACGCCCTCTGTCGGCCCGGTGAGCTCTTCCAGAGTCACGGGAACGACGTAAGGGCGGAGCGCCCCGTATCCCTTGGCGTCCATGCATCCAGTGTGACCGATTCGGCGCTGATCGTCAGGTCGATCTTGCTAACGCGGTTGCTAACAACAGCCCTGGACCGGCATGGACGGTGCCGGAACGACGCACCTTTGAAAGGGGGCAGCGACGAAGGCATAGTGACAGCTGTGGACGGCGGTGGACGACCTTGATCCTGCTTGTAAACAGAAGGTCTGGGGTTCGATTCCCCAAGGCGGCTCTCGTACGACAGGCCCCTGAACAGCGGTTTCGCTGTCAGGGGCCTTGTGCTTGTCTGGACAGTCTTGGGATCTTGCTAACACCCCTGCTGACAGTAGACCAGATGTCCTTGGAAGAGCACCCGGGCACGTGGACATACGATCCCAAAGCCGGAGCGGCCTACGTTTACCTGCACGGCCCGATTCCACCCGGCGGTGTCGCTGAGACGGTGACCGTAGACAGGCCTATGGTGAACCTGGACCTGGACGAGAACGGCAGGGTGATCGGTATCGAGATCCTCGCCACGTGGCCAGGCGAAAGGGGCAACAAAGAAGGCGCTCCCAGGTAGGGGAGCGCCTCTGACAGCGGCAGGGCTCAGGCGGAATTCCCGATCGAGCTGGCGAAGACCTCGGCCGCGCTCGCTATCTGCTCGCTGATCACGTGGGCGTACACCCGGAGCGTGATCGCCGGGTCGGAGTGGCCGAGCCGGGCCGTGACGACGTGAACCGGGACGCCGGCTACGACCCGGCTCGATCGCCATCCGAATCCTGATCCCGGAGATGACTCAGCCCATGGCCCTTCCACGGCGCGCGGAGGACCTCCAGGACGACCCAACCATCAGGGAGCGGGCGAACCGCATCATGCGTCGCAGCGAGCCGCGCCTGACAGGCAGACGCATGACAACCGCGGGAAGCTCGACCACCAGGACGACGGGCGCGACACTGGCCGCCACAACCAGGCGGACGCGCCGTAGCGGGCCGAGGTCTTCTTTTGCCTCCGGCGGGGATCTCCGGCCTCGAGGTGATCGCGGAAGTCGAGGCTCCTAGGTGGCTGAGGAGCCCTGATCACCTCGCCCGCCATCGACCCAGGCAAGCCAGGCAGACCAGCTCCTACGGCTCAAGCCCGGCCGTTACCGATGGCTTCCAATGACTGAGGGACGGCGACCGGTTGACGTACGCGCGAGGCCGGGCTTGCCCCTCCGTCGCCGGCCCGCTGCCGCTCCGCGGTGGGTCGACGGCGAACGAGGTGGTCAGACGGGGCGGGATGGGTGGTGCCGCGAGTCTCAGTCGTGCTCCGACCAGCCTTCGACATCACCGACGGCCTGCTCGACGGCCTGAGTGTTCACCTCCGCCGGTTCACCCGCTCTGATCTGCGGCATCAGGAGGAAAAGGCTCACTGCCGGCCAACGTTACGACTTGGCCGGTTCTGGGACGACACCCCACATCAACGTAGAGCCCTTCAGCAGCTGCTCCGTCGGCCTGATCCCGGTCAGGTGCTCGACGAGGAGGAAAGCCGGCCCTCGGTAGAGCCGAGGACCCGATGGGTAAAGCCTGTCGATCTCCGCCATCGTATCCACGAGTTCGTCCGGGATCTCCGTCAGATATCCGTCATCGCCGCCCCAGGCGAATCGGATCTCGCCGTCCTCACACCAGTAGAAGTAGTCCATGTCCTTGATGGCGAGTGCGGCTTGGGAGACGAGGCGGGTGCCCTCGGAGAGTTTGGTGATCACGTCTTCGTGGGTGCCGAGCCAGTCGGGGTCGAAGACGAACGTCCAATCGCCGATGGAGGTGACGCCGAGAGGCTCCCCAGAGCCTGAGTAGTAATCCGGGTCGTCGGGGAAGGGGCCCGGCGTGAAGTCCTCCCATCGACCGCCGAGGCGGGCGACCACCTGTTCGGGCCTGGCACGGATGTAGATGAAGCTGTAGCACTCCTCGGCGTATTCGCCGCAGAGCCAAGAGATATCGAGGGGCCGCATAGTCATGTCGTCATGCTGCCAGCCGCCACCGACAGGAACAGAACCCGGTCATCACACGGGAGGATAGGGCCGGGCGCGAAGCGGCGTGGCGCGCTGCACCAACGTCCGCATCGAAGGATTCACGGCACCAATGTCACACCGAGATGACGTTGAACGGCGTTCCGACGACCGGCGACTAGGGTTTCCCTGATGGACCGGAGTCACCAACGCCTATCGCGGTGGCCCGGACGGCAGAAGGGCCCTGGCCACCTATCTGCTGAAGAGCTCGCCAGTCAGTGCACCAGCGGCGACCGGTCACCGTCCTATGAGCATCACGTGAACGAGCCGGTCGCCGGGTGGAATCCTTTCTGCCCGGCGACCAGTGAACCCGAGCCGGTTGGGTCCGCTCTCGGCCGTCGAGGAACTTTTAAGGGACGCTGTAAAGGAACCAGAGGTTGTACTGGTAATCACAGTGATACCAGTTCCAAAGGTGGTTCTGGACGCCGTAGTCCCCGTACCGATAGCAGTCGGACGAGGAGTAGTAGACGTTACGAAGCGTATCGGCATGCGCGGGGACGGCGTTCGCGATGACTGTCAGCCCAGTGACCAAAGCGCCGGCGACGGCTAAAGCTCTGATTTTCCGCACTTACTCTCCTTGCAGTGGATGTCGCGCCGAACTTCCACCGCGAAGCATTGCAGCGCGGGCGATATCAGTACAGGTCACGTTCCCCGCCATCATTCCCCTACAAGGTGACCTGCGATCATGCCGAACAAGGGCTGAAACTTTCCCTGCGGATCTTCCACGCTGACACCCGGTTCGGGAGACCCCGGAACATGGCCCGACCATGAGCACCAGGCTGACCAGGTTGTCGTCGACGTGCTTCAGGCGATGGAGGATCTGAGCCAGGCCGGCGATCTTGCTAACGCGGGGCTGGCCACGACTGGTGGGGGTGGCAGACCTGTAGGGTGCCGTTCTCGCTGGGGCCGCGGTGGACCGTCCGCCTCTTGCCGTCATCTCCGGTCTTGGTCGGCACCGGGTTTAGGTTGGTCGGGTGGGGACCTATGAGGATCTACCGGCGGAGCTGGTGACCGAGCGGCTGCGGTTGCGGCGGTGGGCGCCGTCGGATGCCGAGGAGTTCCGCGGGTTATGGCTTGAGCGGGATCCACGAGCGGTACGGCGGATCGACGCCGACGGACGCCCGACGGTCGAGGACATCCGCGGCTGGCTCCGCAACAATCCGCTGATGGCGGATCCGGGGCTCGGGTTGCTGCCGATCGAGCTGCGAGACACCGGTGAGTTCATCGGGTACTGCGGATTGACCGCCGGCCAGGGATCTTTCGACGAACCTGAGATCGCGTACGAGCTGGCACGACGAGCTCACGGCCGGGGTTACGCGACAGAAGCCGCTCGTGCGGTCATCGAAGCCGCGACGCGAACAGGACGTCGACGACTCTGGGCGACCGTGCGGGAGTGGAACGCACCCTCGTTCCGCGTCCTCGAGAAGCTCGGTTTCCACCGAAGCGACCGCATCACCGAGGACGCCGAACGCGGCAACACGATCTGGATGACGCGCGTACTCGATCCGAGGTAGAGACGGGAGCACCGGCCGCGATCAACTCCCCGAAGAGCATCCGTCAGGTGATCTCGCTAACGGGTGGCCGTAGACGTCATGAGCCTCTCACAAAGCGGTAGAGACAGGTGCACATAGATCACTAAAGTGGCGTTTCTGTCACTCGTAGAGATCTTGAAGGTGCATATGGCTCCGCGCCCGAATCGGCTTCTGAGGTTCTTTGTCGCGTTTGCGTGTGTGGCGGTAGCGGCCGGTTGCGGCACACGTGAAGAACCTGTTGTGGCTCCGACTGTCGCCGCGCGCGCCGGTGCCGTCGTCGACGACTTGGTCGAACTGGAGTGGGATGGCACCGTCCGCATAGCTCAGCTTGATGTGGCGGGCCCGACGTTGGAGATCTACGAGGACTACCAGTGCCCGGTCTGCCTGGAGTTCGAGCAGGGCGACAACAACGCGCTGGCGCGAGAAATGGTTGTCAAAGGGGCGATAGCCGTCATGATCCACCCGTTGACCATCTTCCGGGATGACAAGCCAATCACTCGAGAGAACTCGCGACGGGCTCTGATCGCCTCCCTTTGCGTTCAGGATCCACGCAAGTGGCTGAGATATCACGATGAGCTTTACGCCCATCAGCCGGACGAGTTCCAGAAGGGCGGATTCCCCAATGAGCAGCTCGTACAGCTCGCAAGAAAGGTCGGCATTCCGGTCGCGGAGTTCACAGCGTGTCTCAAATCTTCAGAAACCGCGGAGCGGGCCGACGCCGTCACCGCGCTGGCCCTCAGCCGAGGAGTGACAGGTACCCCCACGATCCGATATCAGGGCCAAGACCTCGATTGGACGGCAAGCTGGCGTGAAGCGGGGCAAGGATGACGTGCCGTTCGCGTCAGAGCGAATAGGCGTCCTCCAGTTCGTGGAGGTTGCTGGACCAGGTCCACGATGAGCGACCGGGTGCTTTGCCCGAGCGGTAGGGGGCTGTGGAAGACGCCCACCGGCGGTAGGGTCGTCCGCGTGGATCTTGACGACACCGCGGCCCGGCTCGGGGTACCCGTCGAGGACGTCGAGCGCGTGCATCGGCTCGCCGGCGACCGGCCGTCGGCTCCGCTGCCCGCCAAGGCCGACGCGCCCGCGATCCTCGACCGGCTCGCGGTGCGGCCGGACGACGCCGCCGAGATCATGGCGGGCTGGCCCGACCCCGACTCTCCACTGTGGACTCCGGAGCTGCGCTGGCTGCTCGACCGTTCGATCGCCCTGGTCCGCGCCGATCTCGGGGGCCATGGCTGGCTGCCGCCCGGTCCGGAGCTGCCGCGCGAACGGGGCCCCGCCTGGCGGCATCTCTACGTGTACGCGTACCTGGCCCTGGTCGACGTCGTCATGGGGTACCACCGCGACCACGGCATCGCCGATGCCGTGTCATGGGTGACCCTCGCGGATCTGGGCCGCAACCTCGCGATCGACCGGCGGATGCACGGCGAGGGCTGGCCGGTCATGCAGAGCTGGCTGACGCTGCACGCGCGCGGCGGCGTCTACGAGCTGGGCCGGCTGCAGTATCAGCGCGGTGACACCGCCATCGGCCTGCACATCCCCGAGTCGGGGCCGATGACCCCGGAGGCGATCGCGGCGTCGCTCGACGAAGCCCGCGCGTTCTTCCCGCACCACTTTCCCGACGAGCGCTACACGGCGTTCTCCTGCGGCTCTTGGCTGCTCGACCCGCAGCTGCTGGAGTACCTGCCCGAGGACTCCAACATCGTCCGGTTCCAGCGAAGGTTCGAGCTGGAGCCCTACGAGGAACCGGAAGGGATAGACGCCGATGTCGAGGTGCTGCGATTCGTGTTCCGCACCCTGACCACGCCGCTCGACCAGCTGCCGCGCCGCACCGTGCTCCAGCGCGCGATCGTCGACCACCTGAAGGCCGGCCGCCACTGGCAGTGGCGCCGCGGCCGCTTCCCGATCTAGCCATACCCCTGGGCTCTGTCTCGCGGACATCCCGCCGCATCCTGCCGGGCGTGCCCGAGCTGATCGCCCTCCGCTCGCCTTCCGCCCGCAGAGGTACATGGCTCGTGACCTGGGAGGTGGGTGAGTGTGCCCATGTGCACGTCACGTGGCGGCCGTATTTCACTGGTCGTGGTCATTCTCCTCGGCCTGCTGGTTCTGCCCGGCTGTGGATGTCGCCTCCCCGAGGAGCACAAGGTGGCTCCACCTCCTCGGGACGCTCCTCCTGAGGAGGTGGTACGTACATACTTCGCTGCTATAGCGGGGCGGGACAAGGAGACCGCGCGCGCACTCCTGGTTCACGAGGCAAGGGACGACGAGCTGGAATTTGAAGCCCCTGACAGCCCGTTCCAGAACTGGGTGTCGGTCACCGATCTGCAGATCGAGGGCCCCGAGAAAGACCAGTTTTGTGCGCCTGGAGATACGTGCGTGAAGGTGTATGTCTCCTTCGATCTATTGCAATGCGAGCCGGTGACGCGGCCGGACGGTCCTTGGAGCGAACCCTTCGGACTGAGGCTCGTCGACGGCCGATGGCTGATCATAGGACACGGCCAAGGCTGAGCCCGGGGATCGCCGGCGCTCACGATGGGCCACCGGAGCCGTACGGTGCTGTGATGGACGCGATCGCAATGCTCGAATGGCTCTTGGCACACGACGTCAACGCTCTGCTCAGGGTCGACGCTGAGCGCGGTGGCGTCCGGCCGTGGACGTGATCACCTTCCACGCCAGTGGGGGAAACCAGAACCAGGAGAGATGGTTCATCCGAGCCGACGCGGGCTCCGCGGAAGAATGTGTTCATCGAGCGCGCACAGCGCTGAAGGCTCATGGTCTCGATCTGCCTGAGTAAGACACGGTTGCTCAGCCCCCCGCCCCCGAATTGCGCGCCGCTGGCCGTTCCCCACCACATACCAGTGATCAATAAATGTCGCTCCCGCCTGCTTGAATCCATCTCGGGGAACATGCTGGCCGATTCGATGAATCGCGGACTAGGAGGACCGACTGCATTGGGAGAGCTGGCTTCGTACCTCGTGGAGGAGGCGTACGACGAGGAACCCTGGATGGTGGTCGACGAAACCGTCGTCATCCGCGAGGAGACCGCTCCCTGGGAGGAGGAGTGGCAAGGACAGGGCGACTGGGTCGAGGTCGGGCCCAATGGGCTCGTCTGCCAGCCCCACGGGGACGTAAGACCGTACGTCCGGTTGGAGTTGTGGAGTGGCGAACCTCCCCTGGCCGAGCCGGCCTGGGATCGCTCGTGGACCGGTGGGATCTTCCTCCGCTCAGGAAAGATCCAACTCATGGGATATTTCGGAGAGACCGACCCCCATCACTGCCTCTTGGACCTGGGCCACCGAGACAGCACCTGGCTCGTTCGGGCGCAACACAAGACGCTGGAGAACGATCGGGAGACCGACTTCCCCCCTTATATCTATCGGGCCGAGATCTACAAGTTCCAGTTCTGGCGGCCGATCGCAATCGCAGGCCCGTGATGCACAGCCTTTCCGGGAGCCGCGAGCGGGTGGCTCCTAAGGCGCCATCTGCTCGCTGCTCACGTGGGCGTACCCCGAAGCGTGGTGCGGCCGGGCGCGGATGAGCGGCGCGGTCGGTGCAATGGCCAGGTATTTCAGTCGTGATCCAGCCACGCGATCAATAACGTATCCCCATGCCAGGTCGAAGCGGGAGAAGTCGGAAGGCGGGCGTTGCCAGGCTGCGCCACCATGCGGACGTGGTCGCACCATTCCAGGATGCGGAGCCGGTGAGGGTGGCGGCAGGTTCCGAGGGAGAGCTGGTCGTCGTGTGGGCGTCGCGGGAGAACGCCGATGCGCTGACCGCACGGACCGTCCAACCAGAGGCCGCGCCCGTCCCGGTACACGTCGCAACGTACAGTCCCCACCAGGCGACGATGGTGTCCATCGTCGGGCAACCACTCGCGCACAGCCATGTCCAGCCGCTGCCGGACGGGGGCGTGCTCCTGGTGGGCGCGCGATGCCGCTGGCGTGACGGGACGGCCGAGTCCAACGCCGCCGTCTACGACGCCGACGGGGAGCTCCTGCGAAAGGGCGTGCTGGGAGACGGGATCGCCGACGTGCAGACGACACCCTCCGGCGAGACATGGGTGAGCTATTTCGACGAAGGTGTGTACGGCAACTTCGGCTGGGGAGAGGCGGAGACTCCTGCACCTATCGGCTCCCCTGGACTGATCCGCTTTCGATCGGACCTCAGCATCGCGTGGCGTTACCCGTATGACGGCGAGTTCGGCGCGATCTCCGACTGCTACGCGTTGAATGTGGCGGGGGAGGATGCCTGGGCCTACTACTACACCGACTTCCCGATCGTGCGGATCCGGGCTGCTGCGGTCGCCGGCTGGTCCACGGAGGTGCACGGCGCTCATGCGCTTGTAGTCGCCGATGACCGAGTCGTTCTCGTCGGCGGCTATGGCGGGGACCGGCATCGGCTGGTGGCTGGGCGCATTCAGGGAGAAGTCTTTTCGGCGGGTCGTCCCGCACAGCTGGTGATGCCCGATGGGCGACCGGTGCCCAGGTCCGCGACTCTGCTGGGGCGAGGCAGTGAGCTTCACGTCGTCGTGGGGCAGAGCTGGCTGAAGCTGGGCTTCGAGGACCTCGACGCAAGATGAGCGATCGCCGGCGAGCGTCCTCATCGCCCGCGAAGCCGGAGCCACCGTCACCGCCGGCGGCGGCTCGGGCCGCTTCCACCTGCGAGCCATGATCTACCATCGCCGAATGCTCGTCGTGCTCGTGAACGGCCTGCCCGGCTCGGGTAAGACAACCCTCGCCAAAGGCCTCGCCAACGCTCTCGGCCTCCCTCTCCTCAGCAAGGACCGCATCAAGGAGACCCTCGCCGACACACTCGGCGTCACCGCACCACCAGGCCTGACCGCTCGGCAATGGAGCCAGAGACTCGGTGCCACAGCAGGCGAAACCCTCTGGGCGCTCCTCGCCGATACCAGGTGCGGTGCGGTGCTCGAAAGCCCATGGCTTGCGAACATGCGGCCAATCGTCGTCGCCGGCCTGCAGAAAGCCGACGTCACCGTCATCCAGGAGGTGTGGTGCGACATCCCCGCACCTCTCGCTCGCCGGCGATACGAGAAACGATCCGCTGACCGGCACCCCATCCACCATGACTCCCAGGTTGATGATCAGCAGTGGAAGGAATGGGCGCGCCAAGCCAGACCACTCGCCCTCGGCCCCGTCCACCGTGTGAACACCACCGAGGTCGTGGACATAGACGAGCTGGCAGAACAGATACGCCGAAGAGCGATGACCGACGCCTCCGGCGGCGGCGCCCGGGTTGATCACCAAGGGCCTGCTCAGCACGCGGTCGCAATGCTCGAATGGCTCCTGGAGCACGACGTCAACGCCCTGCTCAGGGTCGACGCCGAGCGTGGAGGCGCCCGGTCATGGACGTTCCACGCAAGCGGTGGAGGGCAGAGCCAGGAAGGATGGGTTGTCCGAGCCGACGCAGGCTCTGCGGAAGAATGTGTCCACCGAGCTCGCAAAGCGCTGAAGGCGCGTGGCCTCGATCTGCCCGACTAGGGCTCGGTCGCGAGGACCGACTCCGTCCGACATCGCCGTTACCATCACCTGGCGGCGGCTGGTGCGAAGACGGCTGCTGACCGGTTGCGGACCGGCGTCACGTCACGGTTGAGGCCGTAGCAGGGCTACCGTTCTGGTCCCGATTCTGAAGGACGCGCACGTACGCAGGCGGTCGGCCCGCGGTGCCTTGCGTCCGCGGACCGCCACCGCGATCACCGCGTTCTCGCCGAGCACCGCGCCCAGGGTGTTGAGCATGCCCGCGACCCCGTCGGCGCCGTTGGGCCCGTGCCAGGACGTCTGCTCGCTGTAGGGCACGTCCGTGATCACCACGTCCGGCGGGCGTCCGTCGAGGATCTGGAGAAGCCGGTCGGCGTCGAACACGTCGGCCTGATACACGGCGTTGGGCACGTCACCGCCGTCGGCGCTCAGGCTGCTCGCGATCCGGTGTGCCGCCTCGGCCGCCGCCGTGTGGGAGGCGCGGCCCCAGCGCTCGGCCTGCTCGGCGAGATGGACGGCGCGAGCCGCAAGCCCGGCTCGCGTCAGCAGGGCCAGATTCCGTTCCGCGAGCCCGACGGCGGCCGGATCGATGTCAGAGGCCAGCACGGCCGAGATCCGGCGACGGTGCAGCAGCCCGATCACGGTCAGCAGGTAGCCGCTGCCGCAGCACGGATCCCACACGGTGGCCCGGCCGCCGCCCCGCAGCTCCATCGCGCGCAGAAACATCTCGGTGGCCAGCCGGACGGGAAAGGCGGGAAACCCCGGAGCCGAGTGCAGCACAGCGCCGCTGGCCAGATCGGCGTAGTCGCCCCGGACGGTCGCGTGCCGATAGGTCACGACGCGGGGCCGTTCTCGTGACGTCTCACCAGCAGGCCGCCCGCACCACCGGCTGCGTCCAGCCTGACGGGTCGTGCGGCGACAACCCGATTCGCCGCCGCAGCAGCTCCCTGGCGGCGTCGCCGGCCTCGCGCGGGACCACCGCCTCCATCTTGGTGAACCCGTCTGCGACGAACCGGTCACCGTCGAGGATTGTCACACCTTGGGACGATATCGGCGCTGTCCACCGATTTTCGTGGTTCCTCGCGCGGCGTCCCTCAGGCTCAGCGGTCGCGGCGGCGCCGGAACCTGCCGCTGACTCCGCCGAACAGCGCCAGGCCCTTGATCACGACCACCGGTGCCGACGGGTCGACGTCCGGGCTGTTGTGCACGTCGTAGCCGCCGAAGACGCCGACGCCCTGGCAGCGCACCTCGACCCCCTCCGGGAGGATGATCTCGGCCCCGCCGAAGATGGCGTTGATCGTGATCTCGACCTCTTTCGCCTCGAACTCGGCTTCGGTCAGGTCGAACCGCACGCCGCCGAAGACGGCCAGCGCCTTGGTCTGCCGTCGTACCCGCCAGCGGCCCCTGCGGTCGGCGCCGCCGAAGACGGCGATGATGTTGTCGGGCTCGGTGCTCGCGTTCGGCGCATAGGACACCGGGCTCGCGGCCGGTCGCTGCCGCTCCACCTGGAGGTCGTGGGTGAGGACCTCGAGCTCTCCCACGGTCTTGGCCTGGTAGAGGCTGTCGAGCCGCTCGGAGTACTCCTCGTGGCTCAGCTGGCCCGTGCTCAGGGCTTCCCCGAGCAGAGCGGCGACCTGGTCCCTGTTGCTGTCCGAGGCGCGCAGGTGGGACGTCGGGGAGTCCCGGCGCTGGGGGGGATTTTCCATGCTGGTCACGATAGTTCTCATTCGACCCGACAGGGAGTTCGTCCCGCTTCGAAATGTTCCTGTAGCCGGTCGTCGAGGAACCGGGTGATGCCGCGGACGCGGCCGCCGCTCAGCGTGAGCACGATGACCCCGGTGGGTTCGCCGTCGAGGGAGCAGGTGAACGCCGGTTGCCCGTTGGCGCGGGTGGGTTCCAACTCGAGGCGCCGGCCCGCCCGCCACGCGGCGCTCGCCCGCAGGAACGAGGCGATCGCCACCACACCGCGGTATTCGTGCGGCGCGGGCGGCATGGACAGCCACGCGTCGTCGGTGAGCAGGGCGACCAGAGCGTCGATGTCGTCGCCGGTGAAGGCCTCGGCGAAGCGGCGGACCAGATGCCGCTCCTGCGCCGACCCCTGCGCCGGCCCCTGCGCCGGTGGCTCGGCACGGCGATGGCCGAGCGAGGCCCGTGCCCGCTGCAGCAGACCCTTGACGGCGGTCGAGCTGGTGCCGAGCATCGGCGCGACCTCGCTCAGCGGATAGCCGAGCACGTCGCAGAGCACCAGGACCGCGGCCTGCCGCGGCGGGATCCGCTGGAGCGCGGCGACGAAGGCCAGTTCGACCGCCTCCCGTGCCGTGTAGCGCGCCTCGGGGCCGGGGGCGGCGTCCGGCACGAACTCGAGCAGGGCGTCCGGGTACGGCTGCAGCCACCGTACGTCGCCGTGGCGGCTGGGCTCGGGCGGCTGGAACGGCGGGCTGGGCGCGGGCGGCATCCGCCTGCCGCGGTCGCGTAGAGCGTTGAGGCACCGGTTGGTGGCTATGCGGTAGAGCCACGACCGCGACGACGCACGGCCCTGGAAGCCGTCCAGGCCACGCCAGGCCGCCAGCAACGTCTCCTGCAGCACGTCTTCCGCGTCGGTCAGCGAGCCCAGCAGGCGATAGCAGTGCAGCAGCAGCTCCTGCCGGTAGGCCGTGAGTTCTTCGAACGCGATTTCCGCCACGACCGTTCCGTTCCGCGGGTCTTCGGTGTCGTACAAGGCAGCACCGGAAGGAGACATGATGACCAGCTCAGCATTGCAGATCGCGCTCGCCTACCACCGCGCGTGGACCGGCGGGGACCTCGACCTCGCGACCGGCTACATCGCCGGCGACGTCGTGCTCGACGCCCCGGCGGGACGGCTCGTCGGGATCCAGGCGTACCGGGACTTCCTGGCGCCTTTCGCCGAACGGTTCCTCGTCAGGACGGAGATGATCGCGGCGTTCGGTGACGACGACAGGGCCCTGATGATGTACGACGCGGAGACGATCCCGGCGAAGAGCGCGCCCGCGGCCGAATGCGTCACGGTCCGCGACGGGAAGATCGTCTACAACCGGTTCGTCTTCGACCGCACGCCGTTCGACGAATTCCGCCGCCGGCAGGCCCAGGCCGGCGCCGGCCAGGGCTAGGGCCAACGCAGGTGATTCCGCCGATTACCCGGCCGGGCGGGGCGGGCGACACTGTGCCTCCCCGACATTCGTCTCACGGAGGTAACCCGTGCGCGTACCCGTCCGGTCCCCCCGGCGGCGGATCACCGCCGCGGCGCTGGGGGCGGCGCTCGCCGCCGCCCTCCTCGGCGCCCCGCCGGCCGCCCAGGCCGCGGCAGCGAGCCCTGCCATCAGCGTCCCGGCCGCCGGCGACCACGGCTTCCCGTTCCTCGCCGCGGCGGAGGACCTCGGCTCGTTCGGCTTCACGGAGAGCGAGTACTTCATCGAGGGCACCGCCACCTCCTACGCCAAGTCCGGCATCTGGACGTCGGACGGCCGGTGGAACGTCCGGGCGGCCGGCCGCGCCGCGTACAAGACCCGGCTCCTGGTCCGCCGGCCCGTCGACCCGGCGAGGTTCAACGGAACGGTCGTGGTCGAATGGCTCAACGTCAGCGGCCAGATCGACCTGTCCCCGGACTACTGGTTCGAACGCGACGAACTGCTGCGCAAGGGCTACGCGTGGGTGGGCGTCTCGGCGCAGGAGGTCGGCGTCAACGGCGGCCTCGGCGAGATCAGCGGTCTCAAGGGCTGGGACCCGGCGCGGTACGGCAGCCTCGTCCACCCCGGGGACGCCTACGCGTACGACATCTTCTCCCAGGCCGGGCAGGCGCTGCGCACGCCGAACGGGCCCGATCCGCTCGGCGGCCTGCACGTCACGACGCTGCTCGCCGACGGCGAGTCGCAGTCGGCCGGCTTCATGACGACGTACGTCAACGCGGTGCAGCCCGTGTCGAAGGTCTACGACGGCTTCATGATCCACAGCAACGGCGCGGTCGGCTCCCCGATCAGCGGCAGTCTGATCGACGTGCTGGCGATGCCGAACCCGAGCAGGATCCGTACGGACCTGCCGGTGCCGACGTTCGTCGTGCTCACCGAGACCGACGTACCGACGGCGTTCGCGGCCCGGCAGCCGGACACCGACCGGGTGGTGCACTGGGAGCTGGCCGGTACGGCCCACGGCGACCAGTGGGCGTACGACCTCGGTGACCCGACGGTGCAGAAGTCGGCGGGCTCCGCCGCGCCCCGGGCCGACTGCGCCGCCGGGTCGGCGCCGTTCAACGACGGACCCGGCCACTACTCCATGAACGCGGCGCTGCGTCACCTGGCCGCCTGGGCGAGGGGCGGGCCCCGGCCGCCGAGCGGGGCGTCGCTGCACCCCGAGCTGCGCGACCCGGCCACGGGCCTGGCCGTGGGCGGCGTCCGGCTCCCCGACATGGCGGTGCCGACCCGCACGCTCACGGGGGAGCGGGACACCAGCGGCAGTGGCGTATTCTGCGGCCTCTACGGCGCCCGCGACCCGTGGAACGGCGACGCCGACCCGTGGGACCGGCACAACCTGGGCGACCCGTCCGACCCGTTCCTGCCGCGTACGGCCGAGCCGGTGCTGGCCCGGCTCTACCCGACGCACGCCGACTACGTGAGCAAGGTGCGGGCGGCCGCGCAGGCGTCGGTGAGCGCCGGATACCTCCTGCCGGAGGACGCGACCACGATCGTCACCGCCGCGGAGAACTCCGGCGTCGGCGGCTGACGCGGCCACCGGGGCGAAGCCCCTTCCCTCGACGGCGAAGGCCCCTTCCCGCGTCCGGGAAGGGGCCTTTTCCGCCCGGATGCCCACTTCCGCCGGGCTCCCTCACGCGACGGCGGCGGCAGCCCAGAGACCGTCGATCGCCTGCTCCGCCGCCGCGAGGCTCTTGTCGGCCAGCGGAATCAGCTCGGTCATCGCCGGTGTCACGTAGGCGAGGGTGAGCTCGGCCGTGATGAAGCGGGGCCGCAGGCCCGTCATGGAGAGGCCGTGCGGCAGCCACGGCTCCGCGTGGTCCCATCCCTCGCGGGGGGTCCCCGCCCCGTAGCCGCCGCCGCGACTCGCGAGGACCAGGAGGTCACGCCCTCCCAGCAGGCCCTCGCCCGTCGCAGGGTCGTACGACAGTCCGGGGGCGATGAGGTGGTCCACCCAGGACTTGACGGCGCTGGGCGCCCCGAAGTTGTAGAGCGGCAGCCCGAGCACGATCGTGTCGGCCTGTCTCACCTCGCCGACCAGCTGTTCCGTCAACCTCCACGAGGCCGCCTGGGCCGCGGTGTGCTGCTCCCGCGGGACCATCCGGGCCAGGCCACTGTCCTGGTCGAGATGCGGGAGCGGGGTGCTGCCCAGGTCGCGGTAGGTGACGGTGCCCCCGGGATGCGTGGCGCGCCAGGCGGCGACGGCCCTCGCGGTGAGCTTGCGGCTGACGGAACGCTCGCCCTGGATGCTCGCGTCGATGTGCAGCAGATGGGACATTTCCTCGCCCTCCACAGATGGTTTGTGCTTTGTCAATGATTAGCCTTCCATCTATCGCAGGTCAAGTCGGCTAGAGTTGGACCATGGCGTCCCTGCCCGTCGTCAACCAGCCGGTGCACCGGTGCGGCGCGTTGCTCGACCACCTCGCGCGCCGTCTGCGTCTACGTTCCGAGTCGGTGCTCGCGCCGCTCGGCCTGCGTCCCCGCCACCTCGTCGCCCTCACGGTGCTGCGGGACCGTGGCGGCAGCACCCAGCAGGCGCTCGCGAGCACGCTGGAGATGGACGGGACCAATGTCGTCGGGCTGCTCAACGACCTGGAGGCCGAGAAGCTGATCGAGCGGCGGCGGTCGCCGGAGGATCGCCGCAGGCACATCGTCGAACTCACCGAAGCCGGCGCGAAGCGGCTCGCGAAGGCCGAGTTCGCGCTGGCGGCGGTCGAGGACGAGGTGCTCGGTGCGCTCGACCACGACCAGCGTGAGACTCTCTACGGCCTGCTCCAGCAGGTGGCCGGCGGCAGTGCGGAGGCCTGCGCCGAAGTGGCCGCCTGCGACGAAGCCCCACCCTGCTGAGAGCGGCAGGGCCGCCTGCTTCCAGCAGAGGATCCCAAAATCCGGAAGTACGTACTAATCTATGTTCTTACTATGAAGGACGTAGATAGCTATGAGAACGATCAGGACGGCTTCCTTTACGACCCGCGAGCCAGGGCGGCGATGGCGTGGATCGCCGGCGACGACGGTGATCTGCCCGCGTTCGAGGCGAGCGCGGCCGTCCGCACCGCCTGTCACGCCGTCGAGCGCCTCCGCTCCCACGGCTCCGAGGGCAGAGGAGTCAGCGCGGGCGCTCTCGACCTGCTGATCCGGCTCGCCGCGAGCGAGCGGGGGATCAGCATCGGCGAGCTCGCCCGGGCCGCCGGGGTCAGCTCCCGCAACGTCACCGGCCTGGTGGACACCCTCGAACGCGACGGGCTGGTCCGCCGGGTCCCCGACCCGAGTGACCGGCGTTCGGTCCTCGCCGAGATCACCCCGGCCGGCCGGGCGTGGATCGACGACTTCCGCAAGCCGTCGAGGCTCGCCATGAAGGCGCTGTTCCAGGGGTTCACGCCCGAAGAACTGGTCGTCCTGCGCGACCTGTGCCTGCGCCTGGCCGCCAACCAGCAGCGCCTCTCCGCCCACCTCCGTCAGATCGGATCCCAGCCGTGAACGCCACGCAGGAACAGACGCGCCGCGCCGTACGCGGGTATCACGAGGCACGTTTCCGCGGGGACGCGACCGCCGCCGCGGCACATCTGGGGGAGCCCTTCCGGTTCCAGAGCCCGTTCTTCAGCTCTGACGACCGGGCCGGGCATCTGGCGACGTTGCCGGGGTTCGTGTCGATCGTGACCGGGGTTGACCTCATCAGCGAGCTGTACGGCGAAGCCGAGGCGACGCTCGTGTACGACGTGCACACCGCGACGCCGGCCGGCACGCAGCGCACGGCCGAGCACTTCCGCCTGGACGACGGCAAGATCGTCTCGATCATGCTGGTGTTCGACGCGTCGCCCTGGCAGCCGATGAGAGCGGAGATCGAGCCGGATTTCGGGCGTTGACCACGCCTGTCCGGGTGAACCCGCGGGGCCCCTGGGCACGAAGGACCCCGCGGGAGTAGGGGGTCAGCCGTTGACCTCCAGGGCCACGCGTACGGCCGACTCCAGCGCGCCCTCGATCCAGGAGTGCTTGAGCGAGGTGTGCTCGCCGGCGAAGTGCAGCGGGCCCTCGGGGACGGCGATGGCGGGGTGGACCTCGGTCATCTGGCCGGGCGTGAAGACCGCCGCCTCGCCGAAGGCGTAGCGGTTGCGCATCCAGCTCTGGGTCTGGCCGCGGCCGGTGTAGAACTCCGCGACGCGGTCTCCGTGCACCTCCTGGAGCCCGCGCAGCGCGTAGCCGTACCGTTCCTCGTCGTCCATCGAGTCCCAGCGGGTCGCGTCGTCGGCCCACGAGTAGCTGGCCAGCACGACGCCGCCCTCGCTGCCCGGCACGGGGTGCGAGGGGAAGTAGATGAACCGGTTGGCGTTGTCGCAGACCGACCCGCCGCCCATCGTGTGCGCCACCGGCCCGGGCCGGTGGCGGCCGCCGAGCTCGCGTTTCCAGTCCTCCTCGGTGAACTCCCACCAGCGCCTGCGGAACTCCAGCAGCACCTTGGTGGCGGAGTCGTAGTGCAGTTCCATGATCGAGCGGCGCTTGCGGTAGGACAGGGCCGGCGCGATCTCGACGTGGCGCAGCGCGGAGAACGGGACCGTGATGATCGCCACGTCCCCCTCGAACGTCTCCCGCGGCGTCTGCCGGGTGAACTCCGACTCCGTGCTGCCCGCCTCGCTGACCGTCGAGACGCGCACGCGGCGTCCGGACGTCTCGATCCGTACGGCCCTGCGGTCCATGTGGATCTCGTCGCGCAGGCCCGGCTCCAGCGCGTACGGCAGCTCCCTGCTGCCGCCGGTCATCTCCCAGTAGGTCACGGCCGGGTTCACGAGGCTGCGGGTGAGGAACGTGTGCATGAACGACAGCGGCAGCCGGGAGGTGAGGTTCTCCAGCGTGCCGATGGCGTCGATCGCCTCGTCGCCGAGCTTCGCGTGCTCCTTGAGGTAGGCGTACATCGAGTAGCCGTCGAAGTCGTACAGCAGCCGGGCCCAGCCCTCGATCTGCTCGGGCAGCGGCTTGTCGATCCGCTTGTCGCCCCTGCGTACGGAGAAGTAGTCCCTCGCCGGGTCCAGGGCGGCGTCGAGGATCTCGGCCGCGGTCCGGTCGTCCCTGAGGCCGAACGACGCGTTGATCCTGCGTGGATCCCTCGCGTACTCGTCGCGCCGCTGGGTGATGCCGTTGACATGGATGAACGTGTGGTTCACACGCGGGGGCGCCGTGAAGGCGCCCTTGGACGGGCCGGAACGCCACTCCTGTCCGGTGTATGAGGTGTAGACGACCGGCGGCACCGGTCCGCGGGGGACGGCGCCGGGCGGCACGTCGACGTTGTAGAAGGGCCGGCGCGTGATCCCCAGCTTGTCGATGAGCGCCAGCGTCAGCGGGTGGAAGTCCGGGATGCGCATGGCCCCCGCTTCGGCGTACTGCCGCCTGTCCCGGAAGCCTGTACGGAAGGTCTTGATCCGGCCGCCGATCCGGTTGCCGTTGGCCTCGATGACGGTGACGTGGTGCCCGGCCCGCTTCAGCAGCGTAGCCGCCACCAGGCCGGAGATCCCGGCCCCGACGATCAGGACCTTCTTGGGCGTGCGGGTCCTGGGCAGGCCGTTGTCGATGAGCACCTGCAGGTATCGGTGCTTGAGGTCGTTGCCGTCCTTGTCGACGAGCAGGTGGTCGCGCGCCACCTGAAGACAGGTCTGCCAGCGCTCTCCCGCGTACGGCGCGCGCGCCGCCGAGGCGGGGGCCGTGCCCAGGGACGGACTCATGACCGATCCCACCGCGCCCAGCCCGGCCAGCTTGGCGAATCCCCGACGGTCGATTGAGACCACGAACTCCTCCTCCGCGAGTCGATTACGGAGAGTGAGTTTCGGGGTCAAGGTCATACGACGGCACGCGACGCGCCGGGGTCGGGCAACTGGTGTCCCAGGCAATGGTCAAGACGAGGGCGTGTCGTCCAGCATTCGTTCCCAGAACACCTCGTCATGCCATGCCCCGTCGAGGAAGATGTGGGCGTGGGCGACCCCCCAGGGGCGGAAGCCGTTGGCGCGCAGCACCCGCTGCGAGGCCAGGTTGTCCATCCGGGTGTGCGCCTCCGCGCGGTGCAGCCCGAGCTCCTCGGTCATCACGGTGAGTATCTGACTGACCGCCCGGGTCGCGTGACCCCGGCCGTCGAAGGCCGAGGCGACCCAGTAGCCCAGGAAGCCCTTCCGGAAAGGGCCGCGCAGGATCGTGCTCACGGTCACCTGACCGACGACCTCGCCGCCCGCGAGGATGACCGCCGGCCAGCGCTCGCCCCGGTCGTGCTCGGCGAGCAGCGCCTCGATGCGCCGGCGCTGCCCGGCCGCCGTGTAGAACTCGTCCGGCTGGGCCGGTTCCCAGGCGGTGTACGCCCGCCTGTCGCGGGCGCGGTGCGCCGCGATCACCTCGGCGTCGTCCACCCGGATGAGCCGGATCGTGGTGTCCTCGTCCGCCATGCGGTCGTCTCCTCCGCTCGTGGTACCGTCCGCGCTGCCGGGCGATCGTATCCCTGCCGGTGTCGTCCGGTGGGCCGGGAAAGTCACGGCTGGACCGGTTCAAGCCGTCTCTCTAGCATTGGCCCGTGCGGCTGAACGTCCTCGGTCCCATGGAACTCGTCGTGGCCGGGCAGGTCGTACCAGCCGGGCCGCCCAAGCAGCGAGCGCTCCTGGCCCTCCTCGTGATGAACGCCGATCGGGTGCTCCCGGCGGACGTGCTGGCCGACAGGCTCTGGGGCGGCAGCCCGCCCGCGAGCGCCCAGGGCAGCCTTCAGGTGTACGTCTCCAACCTGCGCCGCCGCCTGGAGCCCGGCCGGAAGGCGGGGGCGCCGGCCACGGTCCTGGTCAGCGCGGCGGACGGGTACGGCCTGATGACCGGCGAGATCGGCCTCGACACGCGGGACTTCGACGCGCTCGTGTCCACGGGGTCGGGACACCTGGACGAGGGACGGCACGAGCAGGCGGCGGCCGTGCTCACCGAGGCGCTCGCCCTGTGGCGGGGCGACGCCTACGCCGACGCGCGGTCCGAGGAGTGGGCGCGGCCGGAGATCGCCCGACTGGAGCAGCTCCGGCTCGACGCGGTCGAAGGGCTGGCGGGGGCACTGCTTGAGCTGGGACGCCACACGGATGTGGTCGCGCGGCTCGAACCGTTCGTGCACGACCACCCGCTGCGGGAGCGGGCCTGGGAACTGCTCGCGCTGGCCCACTATCGGTCGGGCCGTCAGGCGGCGGCGCTGGAGTGCCTGCGCAGGGTGCGCGAGGTGCTGGCGGGCGAGCTGGGCATCGATCCGGGGCCCCGGCTGCGCGAGCTGGAGACCGCCGTGCTGCGCCAGGACGCCGCGCTGACCGCGGCGGCGAGACCCGCCGCGCCGCCCCCACGACGGCCCGGCCCCGGGCGACGCGCGGACGACGGGCCGTTCGTGGGACGTGAGAGCGCGCTGGAGTTCCTGGCCGCCGCCGTGAAGGCGGCATCCACGGCCCGGCAGGTCGTGCTCGTGGACGGCGAGCCGGGTGTCGGCAAGACCAGCCTGCTCAGGAGGTTCCGCGCGACCGCCGGCGTCCCGGTGGGATGGGGGTCGAGCCCCGACCACGAGACGGCGCCCGCCCTGTGGCCGTGGGAGCAGGTGCTGCGCGACCTCGCGGACGCGGCACCCGGCGCCGTCCTGCCCGAGGAGGTCCGCACGTTCCTGGCGGGCGGGGTGGAGGCGATCCCGGCGTACGACGCGCAGGGGGCGCGGCTGCGGTTCTTCGAGGCGGTCGGGACGTTCCTGGCCGATCTCGGCCCGGTGGCCGTCGTCCTGGAGGACGTCCACGCGGCCGACGACGCGACGCTGCGCCTGCTGGTCCACGTCGCGTCCACCGCGCGGCCGGGCCTGCTTGTCGTGGCCAGCTTCCGGCGGCACGAGGCGTCGGTGCTGACCGCCACCCTGTCGGCGCTGTCCCGGCTCGGCGCGCGCAGGCTGGGCCTCGACGGGCTCGCCACCGAGGAGGTGCGCGCGCTCGTGCGGGAGCTGTCCGGCCGCGACCCGGGCAGCCGGAAGGCCGGGGAACTGCGCGGGCGCACCGGGGGGAACCCGTTCTTCCTCGCCGAGCTGGCCCGGGCGGGTGAGGAGCTGCCGCAGGGCGTGCTCGACGTCGTGCTGCACCGGGTGGCCGGGCTGGGAGAGGAGACGGCCGCCCTGCTGGAGCTGGCCGCGGTCGCGGGCGACGAGTTCGAGGCGCGGGTCATGGCCGAGGTCGCCGGGCGCGACCTGGGCGACCTGGTGCCCTCGCTGGACGCGGCGCTGGCGGCCGGTCTGATCCGCGAGTCGGGCGCCAGGCTGGGTGGGTACGTGTTCGCCCACGCCCTGGTGACCGACGCGTTGCTGTCGCGCCGCTCCCGCCTCTGGCGGGCGGGCGTGCACGCGCGGCTGGCCGGCGTGCTCACCCGCGCGTACGGCGATCGGGACGACCAGGCGGCGACCATCGCGCGGCACTGGCTGGCGGCGGCCGAGCTGGGCCCGCAGCCGGCCCGCATGGCGATGGACTATGCCGCCCGTGCCGCGCGTGCGGCCATGCGCAGGCACGCGCTCGACGACGCGGCCACCTCATGGCAGGAGGCGCTGGCGGCGGCCGAGCTCGCCGGAGCGGAGGCGGCCGAGCGGTTCGAGCTCGCGGTCGGCCTGGCGGACAGCCGCTACGCCGCCGGGCGGTACGACGAGGGCTACGAGGCGATCGAACAGGCGCTGGCACTCGCCGGAGACGACCTGGAGCGGGCCGTCAGGGCCGCCGACATCGCGATGGGGCACGGTGTCTGGGTTCCCTTCCGGCATGGTCTGGACGTGCGCGTCCTGCGGGAGTCGATGGAGCGCGCCGTGCGCGAGCTGCCGCGAAACGCCGCCGCCTGGACGTCCGCGCAGGCCGTGCGGGCCGTCGTGCTGGCCCAGACCGGCGGCGAGGACCAGGTCGAGCGGGTCTCGTCGCAGGCCGTGGCGGCGGCGGAGCGACTGGGCGACCCCATGCTGCTGCGGCGCGTGCTCCACCTGCGGTTGCTCGCCATGCAGGGGCAGGACTTCATCGACCAGCTGGCCGAGACCTCGCGGCGCCTGCTGGCGGAGCCGGATCTGTCGTCCCAGTTGCAGGTGATCGCACAACTCCACCTCGTCGCTCATCACGTCGAGTACGGCCGGGTGGCGGAGGCGCGCGAGTTGCTGACGGAGACCGACGCGCTGCTGCGCGGCCTGCACAACCCGACGCTGGCGCTGCAGGCGGCGATCGCGCACGTGGGGCTCGACCTGTTCCAGGGCGTGCCGGAGCCGACCCGCCACTTCGAGCCCGTCAGGGCGACGTTGTCCTTCTCCGACCTCGCGTACTTCGAGGTGGGCATGCTCGCCGTGCGGGCCGAGACGCTCCTGCAGGAGGACCGCCTCGGCGCGGAAGTGGAATGGATCGAGGAGATGTTCCGGCGTACGGGCCTGGCGGGGCTCGCCTACGTCCTGGCGTACGCGCTGGCGGACCTGGGCGAGCGTGAGCGTGCTCTGCGGCTGCTGCGTGAGACCCCTCCACCGCCGCGCGACTACCACTGGGCGATGGCCACCATGTGCCGGCTGCACGCGGCGATCCGGCTCGGCGAGCTGGACGTCGTGCGGGAGGTCTACGACGCGTTCCGTCCCTTCGCCGGCCTGCTGCACGTGAACGGCACCTGCACCACCGTCGACGGGGCGTACGACGGCCACTTGGGTGAGGCGCTGCTGGCGCTGGGGGACCGTGCGGGAGCGCGGGCCCATCTGCGGGAGGCGGTGCGCGTCCTGGAGGAGGCGGGTGCGGGCTACTGGCTGTCAAGGGCCCGACAAGCCCTCGACAAGTGCTCATAAGGGCAGGAAACGCACGCTGTTCCCCACACACGTGAGGGAGCAGATGATCACACAAGAACACCTCGCCGGCTTCCTGCTGATGCACGCCGGCTTCCGGGCGGAGTTCGGCCGCCTCGCCGAGGCGTGCCGCGCCCCCCGGGACCGCGAGCACGAGGAACTCCTGGAGGAGCAGCTCGCACTCCTGCTGGAGATGCTCCACGCCCACCACACCCACGAGGACACCACGCTGTGGCCCACGCTCGTCGCCCACGCCCCCGAGGCGGGGGACGTGCTGGCCGAGCTGGAGTCCGAGCACGCCGTGCTCGACCCGCTCGTGGCGGTCGCCGCCGACCGTGCGGCGCCCCTGCCGGAGCGCGTTCCCGCTCTGCGGCGGCTGCACGAGCTGGTCAACGAGCACCTCGACCACGAGGAGCGCACGGCCGTGCCGCTGATGCTGCGGCACCTCACACCCGACGACATCGAGGCGGACAGGCGCAAGGCGATGGCCGACTTCGGCCGCCGCGTCCCGATCGTCTTCGGGTGGCTCGTCTCCAGCGCCGACCCCGCCCTGCTCACGGCCGCGTTCGCGGACCTGCCGGTCGTGGCCCGGCTGATGTTCCGCCTGTTCTGGTGGCCCGCCTACCAGCGGCGGTTCGCCCGGCTGTACGGCGTGTCCATCTCTCTGCCCGCACCCCTGGAGTCGTGATGACCACCCTGACCACCTGGCCGCGCGAGGCCGCCGAGCTGTTCGGCCGCGCCGTGGTCTGCGAGTACGCCTCGCTCACCCGGGACGGACGGCCCGTCACCTGGCCGGTCACGCCGTACGTCGGCGCGGGCGGCACGCTCGACGTGAGCACCGGGCTCACCTATCCCGACAAGGCGGAGCGGGCCCGCCGCGACCCGCGCGTCGCGCTGCTGTACTCCTCCGCCGAAGGCAGCGGCCTCGACCGGCCGCCCGTCGTCCTCGTGCAGGGCCGGGCCGCCGTACGCGACGCCGATCTGCAGGCCAACACCGACAGGTATGTCCGGGAGTCCCTGGCCAAGGCGGGCTCCGGCTTCGCCGGGACGCCGTGGTTCCTGACGAAGCGGCTGGGGTGGTACTTCGCCCGCATCTATGTGGAGGTGACCCCGGAGCGGATCGTCTGGTGGCCCGAGGGCGACCTGTCCGGGACACCGGAGGTGTGGATCCGGCCCGGTGAGGCGGCCGCGCCCGTCTCCGACCCTGCTCCGAACGGCCCCCGGCTGCCGAGCCGGTCCGTCGCGCCGGCGGACTGGCGGCCCTTCGCCGGCCGCGCGGCCCGCCTGGGCGAGCCCGTCGTCACCATGGTCGACGCCGGCGGCATGCCGCTGGCCGTGCGCACCCGCTCGGCCGTACGCACCGAGGCGGGGTTCGACCTGCTGCTGCCCGCGGGTGTCGAAGCCGTCGCCGGGCCGGTGTGCCTCACCTTCCATCGGCACGGCCCGGGCTTGGAATGGCAGGAGAACGTGGTGCTCGTCGGCACCGCGACGGGGGAGGGCGACCGGCTGAGCGTACGGGTCGAGCGGGCCCTGAACGACTGGAGCCTCGCCGGGAGCAGCCGCGAGCGGTTCCGGTCGTTCCTCGGACAGGGCAGCCTGCTCAGGAAGCGCCTGAAGGCCGAGGCCGCCCGCCGCGGCCAGCCCGTCCCCAGCGTCCGCCGCCCCCGCACCTGATCTACGTACGGCAGCATGGTGAGGTGGCAGAAGGATCGCAGCTGTGGCGTAACCGGGATTTCTCCGTGTTCTGGGCGTCCCAGACGCTGTCGGTCGCGGGGGACTCGTTCGCCCTCATCGCGGTCCCGTTGCTCGTGCTGCACGTGACCGGATCGGTCGCGCAGATGGGCCTGCTGACCGGCCTGGCGAGCGCCGCGTCGGTGGCGGCGGGGGTCTTCGCCGGGGTCCTGGTCGACCGGCTCGACCGCAGGCGCCTGCTGATCTGGTGCGATGTGGCGAGGATGGCGCTGTATGGCATCGTCCCGGTCGCCTGGGCCTTCGGGCCCAAGGTCTGGCTGCTCTACGTGGTCCTGCCGCTCAGCGAGGCGATCGGCATGGTCTTCCAGGTCGCGTACGTCACGGCGGTGCGGGGTCTGGTCGACGCGGACCGGATCACCGAGGCCAACGGGCGGCTGGGCGCCACCGCCGCCGCGGCGGGGGTCGGCGGGCCGCTGCTGGCCGGGGTGGTGGCGGGCTGGTTCGGCCCCACGGCCGCCATCGCGATCAACGCGGCCAGCTTCGGGGTCTCCGCGCTGGGCGTCCTGCTGATCCGGCTCAGGCGGCAGCCGGCGCCCTCGCCCTCGCCGGAGGAAGCACGGGGGCCCTGGCACGAGCTGCTCGCCGGGGCCCGCTTCCTGTGGCGGCAGCCGGTGCTGCGTGCCCTGACCGTCCTGCTGTCGTTCTTCATCTTCCTGACCCTCGGGCTGACCGACGTGCTGATCTATCACCTCAAGCACGACCTCGGCCAGTCCGACGGCGCCGTGGGGGTGGTGCTCGCGGTCGCCGCGCTGGGCACGGTCGCCGGCTCGCTCCTCGTCGGTCCCGTACGCCGCAGGCTGGGGTTCGGCGCCTCCTGGATCGGGGCGATCGCGGTCGCCGGGCTCGCCGTCATGGGGCTCGGCGTGTCCACCGGTGTCCCCGTCGCCGGGGCGACGGCTGCCGCCTACCTCGCCTGCGTCAGCGTGGCCGGGATCTGCTCGATGTCGCTGCGCCAGCAGGTCACCCCCGACCACCTGCTGGGCAGGGTCACCTCGGCCTTCTGGACGATCCACTTCTCGCTGGGCCCGGCGGGGGCGGCCGTGCTGACCTGGGGCGCGCAGCGGCACGGGGTCGAGGTGGTCTGCCTGCTGGCCGGGGCGGCCTGCCTGCTGATCGCGGTCGCCGCGTTCTTCACGCCCATCCGCCAGCAGAACCCGGAGCTGTCCGGCGCCACCGGCTGACGGCTCACGTCCCGCGGCCCGGCCCGGACGGCTCCCAGTCGACCAGGCGGCGGACCAGGTCCACCGCGCCCGCCAGCGTCTCCCGCTCGGCGGGGGACAGCGTGTCCTCGATCGCCTCGGCGAGCCAGTCGGCCCGCCGGGTGCGCACCTGTTCCAGGGCGTCGAGCCCGGCGGCGGTCAGCGAGACGGGGGCCTTGCGGCCGTCGACGGGATGCGTGCCGCGCTCGGCGAGCCCCTGGTCGATCAGCTGGCCGACGGTGCGGGCCATCGACTGCGGGCGCACCCGCCGGGCGGCGGCCAGTTCGCTGGTGGTCATCGGGCCCTGCCGGCCGAGCAGGCCGATCACCGCGATGATCCCGGGAGGTATCGGGTCGTCCTCGCGCACCCGCCTGACCAGATGCCCGACCACGAGCCGCAGCTCGGCGGCGACCTCGGACGCGTCCCTCATGGGCTCAGCGTAGCCGAGATGCACAGCCTTGCTGGCAATCTATTCAGCATGGCTGTACAGTTCCGCTGTCTATATTTGAAGGAGCTCACATGCCCGTCACACTGCTCGACGACCGTACGGCCGTCGTCCTGATCGACCTGCAGAAGGGGATCACCGCTCTGCCCACCGCGCATCCGGCGGCCGAGGTCGTCGCCAACGCCGCCCGGCTCGCGGGGGCCGCCCGCGAGCGGGGCCTTCCGGTCGTGCGGGTGCGGGTGGCGTTCTCCCCCGACGGCGGTGACGTGCTGCGGGCCCGGACGGACGCGCCCGGGCCCGCGATCGCACCCGCGCCGGATTTCGCCGAGTATGACGAGCGCGTGCCGGACGGGCCGACCGACATCGCGATCACCAAGCGGGGCTGGGACGCCTTCCACGGCACCGAGCTCGACCTGCAACTGCGCCGCCGGAAGATCACGGGGATCGTGCTGGCGGGGATCTCCACCAGCATCGGCGTGGAGTCCACCGCGCGCGGCGCCCGGGAGCGGGGCTACGAGATCGCGGTGGCCTCCGACGCGGTCACCGACCTGGTCGCCTCGGCCCACGAGAACGCTCTCGGGGTGATCCTGCCGCGGATCGCGCAGATCGACACGACCGAGTCGATCCTCGCCGCCTTCGCCTGATCCGCCCAGCGCGCCGAAAGACTCAGCGGGCCGGGCCGAAGGCGGAGGCCAGGGCCGTACGCAGGGTGTCGCGCTCCTTCGCGTCCGGGTTGGGGGAGTCCGACGCCCAGGCCACGTAGCAGTCCGGGCGCAGCAACAGCGCCGTGGGGAGGCCTTCCTGACCCGTCTTCGCGGTGACGAGGTCCACCCGGTCGCGCCACCCGTCGAGGGCCCCGGCGAGCGCGGCGTCCGGCGTCAGGTCGATGAGCAGCGGCCGGGCGGTCCTGGTCAGCTCGGCCAGCCGTACGGAGCCGGTCTCCGTCTCCAGCACCAGGTCGGGGGCCGGGCACCCGGTGAGGGGGTGGGTTCCCCCGAGGTCATACCTGATGTCCGCCCCGGACATCATGTCCGCGATGTGCTTGGTGGTCCGCTCGTCGCGCAGCAACTCGGTGAACAGCACGCGCAGCGCCGTGACCTCCGGCCCGGGGGCGATGAGCGCCGACTGCGCCTGAGTGTGCATGACCACGCGTTCGGCCGCCGGGCGCCGCTCGGTCTCGTACGTGTCGAGCAGGCCGGGCGGGGCCCAGCCGTGGATCTCGGCGGCCAGCTTCCAGCCCAGGTTGACCGCGTCCTGGAGGCCCAGGTTGAGTCCCGGACCGCCGATCGCGCTGTGGACGTGCGCGGCGTCGCCAAGCAGCAGCACCCGGCCGTCCCTGAAGCGCTCGGCGAGGCGGGTGTTGCCGCCGCTCAGGCGGCGCAACTGGTGCGGGCCAGGGCCCTCGGGCGGGCCGAACGGCAGGTCGACGCCGAGCACGCGGCGCACGCTCTCCCTCAGCTCGTCCAGGCTCATCGGCTCGTCGCCGCCGTCCTGGTTCCACTCGGTGGCGTTCACCAGCGTTCCGGTGGGGAACGGCGCGTACACGAACATGCCGTGGTCGGTGCGGTGGTGCATGAACGGGGGGATCGGTCCGTAGCCGGGCACGTTCAGCCCACCGGTAACCGGGTCGATCAGCTCGGCGGGCATGGTGACGTGCGCGTTGCGAGAGACCGAGTCGTCCCTGGTCACCCCGGGAAAGGCGATGCCGCACAGCTTGCGGGTGGCGCTGTGCCCGCCGTCCGCGCCGACGAGGTGGCGGGTTCGCAGCCGATAGGGCCCTTCGGGCCCGGCGATCTCCGCGGTGACGCCGTCCTCGTCCTGGGAGAGCCCGGTCAGCTCGTGTCCCCGGCGGATCTCCACGCCGAGTTCGAGGGCACGCTCCTCCAGCACCTGCTCGATCCGGCGCTGCGGCACCTGCAGGCCGTACATCGGATTGTCGTCGAGCCTGCCGAGGTCGAGGGGCATCGCGCCGAACACGAAGGCAGGGGCCGGCCGGGGCGGCTCGGAGCTGCCCCTCAGTCGTTCGTACAGGCCGCGCCGGTCGAGGGCGCGTACGACCTGGCCGACCAGTCCGTTGGCCCGGTTCTCCTCCGTACGCCCGGGCAGGCGTTCCAGCACGATCGGCCGCACTCCGGCCAGGCTCAGCTCGCAGGCGAGCATCAGCCCGTTCGGTCCGGCTCCGGCGATCACGACGTCGGCGGTCATGGCGGTCCTCCTTGGGGATTCGGCGGTCATGGCGAATGGAAGGCGTGGCGGGTGGAAGGCATGGCGAATTCGCGGCATGGCGAATGACGGGACGGCGCGGTTGCTTACCGCGCCTCGTGTCAGGGCGTGAAAGGCCGAGCGGCGTGCCGGCGTGGCACGTCACATCGCGAGTTCGGGAACGCCCCCGCGGGGGCGTCCATCCGTCAGGGCTCGGGCAGTCCGGCGGAGAGCCGGTCGAGCGCGTCCTCGATGAGCGGTCCGACGGGCACCGGCGGATCGGCCCGCAACCACTGGTCCATCGCCACACGGATCGCTGCCCCGGCCGCGCCCGCCACCAGGCGCGGGTAGAGGTCGCGGGCGACGTCGGTGCCGGTCCGCTCGGCGATGGCCGCGGCCAGCTCGTCCTCGGCGATGGCGTTGGCCTTGAGCATCTCGCCCTGCAGCGAGGGCTCGCTGACCATGAGCCGGATGCCGGTCTGCCACTGCTGGTCCGGCTGCCTGGCGTCGTAGCTCGCGCCCATCGCGAGCTGGGTGACCACGGCGATCTTGATGGCCTCCCACAGGGGCTCCGACGCCGGACGGCGGCGCAGCTCCTGTGCGATCAGGCGGGCGCGTTCGAGGTGCCTGGCGGCGATCGCCTCGCCCTTGCTGGAGAAGTAGTTGTTGAAGGTCCGCGGAGCCACGCGCGCCTCCGCGGCGATGTCCTCCACGCGTACGTTCTCCAGCCCGCGCTCCACGGCGAGCCGGATCGCCGCCCAGCTCAGCGCGATGCGCGTCTCCTGCTTCTTGCGCTCGCGCAGCCCCGGACGCTCGCCTTCCCTGCTCACATGGACCACCATACAACTACTTGCGTGCCACGCAAAGATGCGTGAGACGTAAATTTGCGCGAGGCGCACTTTTTGTGCGCCCGGTGGGCGGCGGCTCTAGTCGTCGGCGCCGGTCAGGCGGATGAACTCCTCCAGGGAGAACCGGCCGTCGGCGTCCACGTCGGCGTCCCGGTCGAGCGCGCCGATCGCCTCCGGTGGCAGGCCGGGAAAGTACGACCGCAGCTCCGCCTCGGTGATGAAGCCGTCGCCGTCGCCGTCGATCGCCTCGAATTCACGCTTGAGGGTCTCGAACCGCTCGTGGCTGAGATCTTGAGTCACAAGGACCTGCCTTCGCACCGGGGGACGACACCAGACAACCTATGCCGTACGGCGCGAAAGATCGATGGCAGGCCGAGCTTTGCGAACGGCGGCCTCAGCGGCTCACGGCGGTCTCCCGCTCCACATCCGACAGCTTCTCGGGATTGCGCACGTGGTAGACGCCGTTGACGTAGCCGCTCTCGAGCCGAATCGCCAGGACGCCGTCGATCTCCCCGTCGATCCGGACGAGCAGCCCCGGGCCACCGTTGATCTGCACCGGCTCGGCCGACCTGTCGGCGCCGCGCCGCCATCAGCCGACGGCCGGCAAGCGAGCCACCTGGCCGACCCCCACGATGGGCCGGAGCAGGGCGTGTTTGATTCCGCCGCCGTCCGTCGGCGTCGACGACCCCGGCCTGCCCGATGCCGAGTACGCCGCCGGCGGGGGCCTCCTGCCCAGCCCTCACGCCAAGCTCGCCGGCTCCACCTTCCAGGAGTGGCTCGACACCCAACCCTGACACGGACGGAGCCGGCCGGGCGTCCTGCGCTCCCCTGGCGGCAGTCCCGCCCGCGAGGGTCAGGTCGTGGCGCGGACCACCAGGCGTGTGGGGAGGACGACGGAGCTGGTGTGGCGGCCGTCGAGGCGGGACAGGAGCAGTCGCGCCAGGGCCAGGGCCTGGTCCGCGGCGGGCACCCGGACGGTGGTGAGCGCCGGGGTCGTGCAGGAGGCGGCGTGGATGTCGCCGAAGCCGACGACCGCCAGGTCTCCCGGCACCCGCAGCCCCTTCTCGCGCGCCGCTTCCATCGCGCCGATCGCCAGCTCGTCCGAGGTGGCGAAAACGGCGTCCAGGTCCTGGTCGCCGGACAGCAGCTCGCGGGCCGCGGCGGCGCCCGACCCGCTGTCCAGGCCGGCGAGCGCGATCACCGGCCGAAGTCCGTCCTCCTGGAGCGTGGCCAGGTGCCCGGCGAGGCGGTCCTGTACGGCGACGAGGTCCATGGGGCCGCAGATCACCCCGACGCGGCGGCGGCCCCGGTCGAGAAGGTGCCGGGTGGCCTCCCTCGCGCCGCCCGCGTTGTCCACGTCCACGTGCGGCACGAGGGAGGCGATCGCGGGCTTGCCGAGCAGCACGACCGGCACCCCGGTGCGGGCGAGCCGCTCGGTGAGCGTGTCCGGGCCGTCCGGGGGGACGAGCACGACGCCGTCGACCTGCCGCGCCTCCACGTGCCGGATGATGCGCCGATGGCTCTCGGCCGTGTCGGCGAGCATGAGGGTGATCTGCTTGCCGGCTCCTTCCAGGACGCTGGTGACGTACTGAACGACGGCGGAGGTCAGCGCCTCGCCGCCGTGCCGGGGGACCGACAGGACGAGCGCGACCGAGTCGGTCCGCCGGGTGACGAGGCTCCTGGCGGCGGCGTTGGGCACGTAGCCCAGCTCCTGCACGGCGCGCAGCACCGCGGCGCGCACATCGGGGCTGACCCGCGCCTCCCCGTTCACGACCCGCGAGACCGTGGCCCGGGAGACGCCCGAGCGCGCGGCGACGGTCTCTAGAGTGGGCCGCTTCGGCCGCTCCGCGCCGAGCCCGTTGCGCTTGATGACGTCGCGATACCACAGCGCGCTGTCCTTGAGCAGCCGCCGCTGGGTGGTGAAGTCGACGTGGACGATGCCGAACTTGCGCCGGTAGCCGTCCGCCCACTCGACGCAGTCGAGCAGCGACCACAGCAGGTAGCCGCGGACCCGGGCGCCCTCGTCGATCGAGGTCCGCAGGGCCCGCAGGTGCTCCTCGACGAAGCTGATCCGGTCGACGTCGTGGATGCCGTCGCCGGTCACGACGTCCTCGAAGTCGGCGCCGTTCTCGGTGATCATTAGTTCGGTCTCGGGATACTCCCCGGACAGGCGCCGCAGGAGCAGGGACAGGCCGCTCGGCATGATGGGCCAGCCCATCGCGGTGACGGCCGTGGGCACGCTGCAGAACAGGACGCCCTCGCTGCCCGGGAAGGCCGGGTCGGCCGGGGCGCTGGGCTGGGCCTGCACCGCGATGGGGGTGTAGTAGTTGACCCCCAGCAGGTCGATGGGCCGCCCGATGACGTCGAGGTCCCCGTCGCGGATGTGGCCGAGCCCGGCGGTCTTCTCGATCAGGGGCAGCAGCTCGGCGGGGTAGCGGCCACGCAGCAGCGGCTCCAGGAACTGCCGGTTGTGCAGGGCGTCGATCCTCGCCACCGCCTCGGCGTCCTCTTCGGGGATGCCGGTGGACATGTCCCCGAGCTGCGCGGGGGTGAGGACGGGGGAGAGGTTCAGCACGACGCCGGCCCTCGCGGCGCCCTGCGCGCGCAGCGCCTCCAGGCCGAGCCCGTGCGCGAGCAGCATGTGGTGGGCGCTGACGAAGGCGTCGGCCGCCGACCGCAGGCCCGGGGCGTGCACCCCCGAGCCGTGGCCGAGGAAGGCGGCGACCCATGGCTCGTTGAACGTGAACCAGGTGTCCACGCGGTCGCCGATCCTGTCGTACACGACGCGGGCGTAGTCGGCGAAGTGGCGGGCCACATCGCGCGAGGTCCACCCCCCGCCGTCCTGCAGCGCCTGCGGCAGGTCCCAGTGGTACAGCGTCGCGTACGGCGCGATGCCCGCCTCCAGCAACTCGTCCACGAGCCTGTCGTAGAAGTCGAGCCCCAGGCCGTTGACGCGGCCGTGGCCGTCCGGCAGCACCCGTGGCCAGCTGACCGAGAACCGGTAGGCGGCGATGCCCAGGTCCTGCATCAGCCGGACGTCCTCCGGATGGCGCGCGTAGTGGTCGCAGGCCGGGTCGCCGTACGCCCCACCCGCGAAGGCGTCCCAGATGGAGGGGCCCCGGCCGTCGCGGTCGGTGGCGCCCTCGATCTGGAACGCGGACGTGGACACTCCCCAGACGAAACCCTCTGGGAACAACGCGGTGCGCATCTACGCGAAACCCCCGGTGACTCGGTGAGCGCTCAGTCTGCCGCGTCGCGCGCCGGACCCGCCACTCAGACGGCCGCCGCCGGCCCCGGCCGGTGAGACGCGCCCGGCGCGGCGAAGGCGGGGTCGGGGCGGGTCGTCGGCACATAATGAAGGGCGATGGATACGGACAGTGACCAGCGCGCCGATCGGGGGATCGACGTCAGCGTCGTCGTCCCGGCGTACAACCGCCGGGCGTCACTCGACCGTTGCCTCACCTCGCTGCTCGTGCAGCGGGTCACCAAGGAGATCATCGTGGTCGACGGCGGCTCGCGGGACGGAACCCGCGCGCTGCTCGGCCTCTACACCGCGCACCACCCCCGGCTGATCACCGTGATCCGGGACGCCCAGCCCGGCACCCCCGGCGGCGCCCGCAACCGCGGACTGGAACGAGCGGCCGGCAGATACGTCTTCTTCTGCGACGCGGGGGACCACCTCGCCCCCGACGCGCTGGCCCGCCTGGTCGCCGCGGCCGACGGGAACGGTGCCGACGTCGTCGTGGGGAAGGTCGCCGGGGCGCGCCAGGGATTGCGGGAGAGCGCCGACAGGGCCTCCTTAACGGCCGCCTACGATGATCTGTCCTGCTTCAAGCTCTTCCGCCGGGACTTCCTGGAACGGCACGCCATCCGCTTCGACGAGACGCAGCGGCGCGGTGAGGACATGACCTTCGCCGTCCACGCGTACTGCCACGCGCGGGTGATCTCGGTGGTCGCGGACGGCGACTGCTACCACGCGGAGGGCGGGGGTGAGGCGTCCGCGCGGGATCCGCTCGGCTGGCTGCGGGTGGTCCGCACGCCCATCGAGGTCATGGCGCGGCACGTGCCGCCCGGCGCGCTGCGCGACCGCCTGCTCCTGCGGCACCTGCGCCGCGACGTGCTGGCCCAGCTCGGGGTGCCGTTCCTGACGGCCTGTGAGGCCGAACGCGAGAAGATCGCCGTCGAGGTGGCCGACATCTGCGGCCAGTGGCTGACGCCGGGCGTGCGCGCCGGTCTCGACGGCGTGGACGCCGCCCGCGTCGCCGCGCTCGACGACCCCGACCGGCTCGTACGGCTCGCGCTCGTCGAGGCGGCGCCGCTGCGGCATCGGCTGACCGGGGTCGAGTGGCGGGGCGACCGCCTGGTGATCGAAGGGTGGGCCGCCCTCGCCGGCACGGACGGCGTGGCGGACGGCACGGGGGTGACCGGCGCTGCGCTGAACGGCGCCGCGCTGACCGGCACTGTGGGCCTGGTGTTGCGCGAGCGCATGTCGCGTGAGGAGCGCGTGCCCTCCGTGACCCGTGGCGGGACCGGCGCCGCAGGATCCTTCACCGCCGTGCTCGACGTGGCCGCGCTGCCGCCCGGAATGTGGGACGTCCACGTGGCCGTCGAGTGCGAGGGCGCGCGCAGGCTCGCCCGGCTCGGCTCCCGCCGCGAACCCGGCGCCGGCGTTCCACCCGCCCATCTGGTGGGCGGGGTCGTCGCGGTGCCCTTCCTCACCCGGTCGCACGGCCACCTCGGCCTCGACGCCGGGGGGCACGTCGTCAGGGTCCCCGCCGTCGTACGGCTGACGCGGGCGTGGTGGCGGGGCAGGCGGCTGCGGGTCGAGGGACAGGCGCTGGTGGGCGAGGAGGCCGCCGCCGCGGCCGTACGGCATCTGATCTGGCGCGAGCGGGCGTCGGGGCGGGAACACCGTGAGCGGGCGGTGGCGGTCGGGCCACGGGAGTTCGCGGCCGAGACGGCCGGCCTGCGGCCCGGCACCTGGGACGCCTACCTCGAACTCGTCCTCGGCGGTCCTCCGGTGCGCTTCCCGGTCAAGGTCGCCGAAGCGGACGCGCTGGGCCGGCCCCTGCGGTGGTGGTGCGGCGCGCTGAGATGGGGGGTGGCGCAGTGGACCGTCCGGCCGTACGCCACGGCGGTCAACCGGCGGCTCAGCGTGTCGGTGCGGGTGGCGACCCCATTGACCGTGGTCAGGCGGATGGTCAGGGTCCTGCGGCGGCACTAATTGCGAATCATTTGCAACTACAACCCGGTGCTCTAAAGTGGGAGGAGATTCGCCCGTTTCGAAGGGGTTATAGCCGTGCACGTGCCCGATGGGTTCTTTGACGTCCCCGTGTCCGTCGGTGCCGGGGTCTTCGCGGCCGCCGGGGTGGCCGTCTGCCTGCGGGGCGCCAAACGGGAGCTCGACGACCGGACCGCCCCCATGGCGGGCCTGGTGGCCGCCTTCATCTTCGCGGCGCAGATGCTCAACTTCCCCGTGGCGGCCGGCACCAGCGGTCACCTGCTCGGCGGGGCCCTGGCGGCGATACTCGTCGGGCCGTACACCGCCGTGTTGTGCGTCGCGGTCGTGCTGCTCGTCCAGGGATTCTTCTTCGCCGACGGCGGGCTGACCGCGCTGGGCGTCAACATCACGCTGATGGCGATCGTGACCGCGGTCGTCGGCTGGGCGGTGTTCCGGCTGATCACCCGGGGCGGGCCCCGCGGGCGGGCGACGCTGGTGGCCGCGTCGTTCGTGGCGGCGCTGGTCTCCGTCCCGGCGGCGGCGCTCGTGTTCACGGCCCTGTTCTGGCTCGGCGGCACCGCGCCGATCGAGGTGGGCTCGGTGGCCGCCGCGATGGGCGGTGTGCACCTGCTCATCGGGCTCGGCGAGGGCTTCATCACCGCGCTCACAGTGAGCAGCGTGCTGGCCGTGCGTCCCGATCTCGTGTACGGCGCGCGCGGGATGACCAGGGCGCTGACGCTGCGCACCGCCGATGGGGATGTTCAGGTCGGGCCGGCGGCTCCGGAGGCTCCCTCGGCCGGGATCGGCCTGCGTCCGATCCTGGTGGGCGGCGCGCTCGTGGCCGTGCTGCTGGCCGGCGTCGTCTCGTTCTATGCCTCCAGCGCCCCCGACGGGCTGGAGAAGGTGGCGGCCGACAAGGGCCTGAGCGCGCAGGAGAAGCCGCACGCGGTGGAGGGCGGCCCGTTGGCCGGATACAGCGTCAAGGGCGTGGAGAACCAGCGGATGTCCGGCGGCCTGGCCGGGGTGGCGGGTGTCGCGCTGACGGTCGTGGCCGGAGGCGGTGTGTTCTACGTCATCCGCAGGCGCCGGCGCGCGGCCGACGCGATGACGCCCGCGGGTGCCCAGTGAGTCCCCTGAGTTCGATGAGCTCGATGAGCACGGCGCCGATGAGGCCGTGAGCGGCCTGCCCGCATGCTGGGCGGGGCGGGTCGGCGATGATGAGACGGTGAGTGCGAAGTGAGCGCCGGGCACCATCACCCGATCTACCGGCCCGCAGACACGCCCGTCCACCGGCTGCCGCCCCAGTGCAAGCTGGCGGCGGTCGTCGCGTTCGCGGTGTTCGTGGTCGCCACGCCGCGCGAACGCTTCTGGGCGTTCGCCGTCGACGCGCTGCTGCTGGCCGCCGTGGCGGCCGCCGCCCGGGTGCCGGCGGGCGCGATCGTGCGGCGCATGGCGATCGAGGTGCCGTTCGTGCTGTTCGCGCTGGCGATTCCGCTGATCGGCACGGGTGAGCGGATCCAGGTGGTCGGCCTGTCGTTGAGCGCCCCCGGCCTGTGGGCGGCCTGGAACATCCTGGCCAAGGCCTCGCTGGGCGTGGTCGCCTCGATCCTGCTGGCGGCCACGACCGAGCCCCGCATGATGCTGCTCGGTGCCGAGCGGTTGCGGCTGCCCCGGCTGCTCGTGCAGATCGCGACGTTCATGCTGCGCTACCTGGACGTGATCCTCGACCAGATGCGGCGCATGCGGATCGCCAGGGAGTCGCGGGGATTCGTCGCCCGGGACCTCAGGCAGGCCCCCGTGCTGGCGAAGTCGGCGGGCGCCCTTTTCATCCGCTCGTACGAGCGGGGGGAGCGGGTCCACCTCGCCATGCTGAGCCGCGGCTACACGGGCGAGATGCCGACGATTAGGGATATATCGGCGACTGGGCGAGACTGGGCGGTGGCGGGCATGCTGCCTTGCCTCGCCGCGGTGACGGCCCTACTGGCGTGGAGCACGACATGACCTCCGGCAGCCCCTCGCTCACGGTGAGCAGGCTCGCGTACGCCTACCCCGACGGGACGCAGGCGTTGTACGGCGTGGACCTGACGATCGAGCGGGGGGAGCGGGTCGCCCTGCTCGGCCCGAACGGCGCCGGCAAGACCACGCTCGTCATGCACCTCAACGGCATCCTCGCAGCCGGGCATGGGACGGTGGAGGTGGCCGGGCTTCCCGTGCGCGCGGACACCCTGCGGGAGATCCGCCGCCGGGTCGGGCTGGTGTTCCAGGATCCGGACGACCAGCTCTTCATGCCGACCGTACGGGAGGACGTCGCCTTCGGCCCGGCCAACCTCGGGCTGCGCGGCGCGGAACTCGACCGCCGCGTGCGCGACGCGCTGGAGCGGGTCGGCATGCTGGACGCGATCGACCGGCCGCCGCACCACCTGTCCTTCGGCCAGCGCCGCCGGGTGGCCGTGGCCACGGTGCTGGCGATGGAGCCGGAGATCCTCGTCCTCGACGAGCCGTCGTCCAATCTCGACCCGGCGTCCCGCCGCGAACTGGCCGAGATCCTGAAGAGCCTGGACGTGACCGTGCTGATGGTCACCCACGACCTGCCGTACGCGCTGGAGCTGTGCGAGCGTTCGCTCATCATGTCCGAGGGGGTGATCGCCGCCGACGGGACGACGCACGCGCTGCTCGCCGACGAGCGGTTGCTCGCCGCGCACCGGCTGGAACTCCCCTACGGCTTCGCTGTCCCTGCTCAGCCGGGGTGATGGATAAGTAAAGTGGGCCGGAGCTGAGGAGGTCCCGACGATGAAGCTGCGGCTCGCACGCCAATCGCTTTCCAACGCCGTGGTGGTGGCCGTGGAGGGGGAGCTCGACCTGTTCACGGCCCCGTTCCTGCGTGACGAGATACGGGACGCAATACGCGACGACGGCCCGACGCTCGTGCTGGACCTCGGCGCGCTGTCGTTCATGGACTCCAGCGGGCTCAGCGTGCTCATCGAGGCCTGGCGGCTCGCCACGAGCGAGGGCGGCGGGGTGTGCCTCGCCTCACCGCAGCCTCCGGTGGCCCGCATCCTGCGGACGACCGGCCTGGACCGGCGGATCAAGGTCTACCCCGACGTCGATACCGCGATTTTGCAGCACCCCGAGTAGAACTTCATTCGGTTCGCGCGTTAAGGTCCGGCTATGGATCTGAACGGAGCAGCAGCAATCATCTCGGGCGGTGCCAGCGGCCTCGGCGAGGCATCGGCCCGCGAGCTGGCCCGTGTCGGCGCGACCGTGGTCGTGGCCGACCTGAACGCGGAGCGCGGCAAGGCGCTGGCCGACGAGATCGGCGGCGTGTTCGCCCACACCGACGTGTCCGACGAGGCGTCGGTGCAGGCCGCGGTGGAGGCGGCGGTCGCCACCGGCAAGCCGTTGCGCGCCGTGATCAGCAGCGCCGGCATCGGCTGGGCGCAGCGCACCGTCGGACGGGACGGCTCGCCGCACGACCTGGCGTCCTACCGCAAGGTGATCGACGTCAACCTGATCGGCACCTTCAACCTCATGCGCATCGGCGCGGCGGCCATGGCCAAGACCGAGCCGGCGGACGAGGACGGCGCTCGCGGCGTCGTCATCAACACCGCGTCGGTCGCCGGCATCGAGGGCCAGACGGGCCAGGTGGCGTACTCCGCGTCCAAGGGCGGCATCATCGGCATGACCCTCCCCGCGGCCCGCGACCTCGCGGCCATCGGCGTCCGCGTGCTGACCATCGCCCCGGGCATCATCGACACCCCGATCTACGGAAAGATCGGCGACAAGAACGCCGAGGAGTTCAAGGCCAAGCTCATCGCGCCGGTGGCGTTCCCCAAGCGGCTCGGCAAGGCCGCCGAGTTCGGCCACCTGGTGCGTGCGCTGATCGAGAACGACTACATGAACGGCGAGGTCATCCGTTTCGACGGCGGCATCCGCTTCCAGCCCAAGTAAGCCGAGTGAGGTCAGGTGTCCGAGGTGAACTCCGGGCCGGCCGCTGAGCCGGACGAGGTACTCGTAGAGATCGTCGACGGCGGCGTGGCCGTCGTCACCATCAACCGGCCCAAGGCCAGGAACGCCGTGAACGGCGCGGTGGCGCGCGGCATCGCGGCCGCTCTGGACGAGCTGGACGAAAGCCCCGACGTGTCCGCGATCGTCCTCACCGGGGCCGGCGGCACGTTCTCGGCAGGCATGGACCTGAAGGGCTTCCTCACCGGGGACATGCCGGTGGTCGAGGGCCGGGGCTTCGGCGGCATCACCGAGGCGCCGCCGAAGAAGCCGATCCTCGCCGCGGTCGAGGGGTACGCGCTGGCCGGCGGGTTCGAGCTGGCGCTGTCGTGCGACATCATCGTGGCGTCCGAGGAGGCCAAGTTCGGCCTGCCGGAGCCCAAGCGCGGCCTGGTGGCCGGTGCGGGCGGGATCATGCGGCTGCCGCGCCGGATCCCCTACCACGTCGCCATGGAGATCGCCCTGACCGGCGATCACTACCCGGCCGCCCGGCTGTACGAGCTGGGGCTGGTCAACCGGATCACGTACCCGGGCGAGGCGCTCAACGGCGCGCTCGAACTGGCCCGCACGATCGCCGCGAACGCGCCGCTGGCGCTCGCCGCGACCAAGCGGGTCATCGTCGAGTCGGCCGACTGGTCGCTCGACGAGATGTTCCGCAAGCAGGGTGAGATCGTGAGCCCGGTCTTCACTTCGAAGGACGCGATGGAGGGCGCGGCGGCCTTCGCCGAGAAGCGCGCTCCCGTCTGGAAGGGCGAGTAACCCTCGCGTCGTAAGGCCACTCGGGGCGCTCCGCGCAGTGTCCGCTTGGGGCGCTCCGGGCAGGGGCGCCCCAAGTCATGTCCGGGGGCGTCGGCAGCGTCGCCGTGCGGACTCGGGACGGTTCCCGGGACCGGTGTCCCCGGCGTGTCCCCGCCGGGGGCGGGACCTCGGGGTAGTGTCCGGGTCCGGTTGGGCCGCTGTCCTAACCCGCATGGCGGACTGCGCATCGGCCGCTCTGGTGACGCGGAGCCCGGGTCCGCCCGCCTACCTTCTCTCGTGAAGATCATCACGAAGGGGAGACAGATGAATCTGCGAACAGGACGTGGGACCTGGCTTGCGGCCGGGGCGGTGGCGGGGCTGCTCGTGGGCGGCGGGGGGATCGCCGTGGCCACGACGGCGGCGACGACCTCGTCGATCGTGGCCTGCGTGGGAGCCGACGGCGTGATGCGGATGGCCGCAACACTGGAGCCGGGCCAGGCCGGATTCGCGGGGATCGCCGCGCCCACTCCCACCCCCACCGCCACGGCGCCCGCGTCGGTGTGCCGCCCCGGCGAGCGGACGGTCACCTGGAACGTCGCCGGCCCCGAAGGCCCCCAGGGCCCGCAGGGCGCGACCGGTCCCCAGGGCGCGACCGGCCCGCAGGGTCCCAAGGGGGACAAGGGCGAGCCGGGCGCCGCCTACGGGCAGACCTACATCGCCCAGAAGAGCCCCACCTATGAGAGGGGAACGCGGGTCGAGGTGGTGCGGATCCCCCAGGTGCCGGCGGGAGACTACGTGATCCAGACCAGCGTCAACACCAAGATCGTCGCACCGTCTCCCGGGAGCCAGACCGCCACCTGCGAGGTCAGCACACCCACGGGCGTGACCTCCGCGCTGCCGCGGCAGTCCGGCTCCAGCAAGTCGGACGGCGGCATCCTGCTCGCCTTCTTCGTCACAGCCAAGCTGGACACGCCCGGCCCGGTGGTCCTCACGTGCGAGCTCTCTTCGGAGTACTCCGTAAGGGTCACCTCCGAGAGCAGGCTGATGGCGACCAGCGTGCCCGAGGTCGTCACGACCTCGCCGACCGCAACGCCATCCATCCCTCCGACCCCCACGCCGTCGGCCCCTCCGACGGCGACGCCGACCGCAACGCCATCCACCCCTCCGACCCCCACGCCGTCGGCCCCTCCGACCGCAACGCCGTCGCACTGACGAAGCCGTAGGACGGCTCGGCGCAGGCGAGGAGGCGCTCGACGGAATCGCTCTCGCCTCCGGCGGGCGAGAGCGAGGCCAGGTCAGAGCGGGTCGCCGAGGGGGCCGTGCTCCTCCTCCAGGACGCCGGCCCAGTGGGCGGCCCAGTCCGGCTGGGTGCCGTCCACGTCGGTGAAGCCGTACTCCTTGTACAGCCCCCAGGTGGCCAGGGCGCGTCCGGTCTTGGCCATGACGCCGCGGTCGGCGGCCAGGGCGGCGACGGCCCGTCCCAGGTAGGCGGGGGTCTCGGAGTGGGCGAAGTGCGGGTCCTTGCGTGCACCGTCACGCCAGTTGGCCTCGGTCACGCCGAAGTGCTCCAGCATGGCTTCCGAGCGCAGAAAGCCCGGCGTGACGGCGACGGCCGCGACGCCGTACGGCTTGAGCTCCGCCGCCTGCGCCACGGCCAGGCGGATCACGGTGGACTTGGCGATGTCGTAGAAGAACGAGCCGCGATAGCGGGCGGTGTTGCCGTCGGTGACCTCCACGACCAGGCCGCTCCGGCGGGCGACCATCAGCGGAAGCGCGAACCGGCTCGTGACGACATGGGTCTCCACCGCCCGGCGCAGCAGTCGCAGGCCGGTGTCGAGGTCCTGCTCCCACAGGGGATGCTCCCAGTCGGTCAGCGCGTCGGCGCCCCACACCGAGTTGACCAGGACGTCGAGCCGCCCGTCCTGCTCGGCGGCGATCCGGTCGGCCAGGGCGCGCACCTCCTCGGGGTCGCTGTGGTCGGTGCGCACCGCGATGCCGGTGCCGCCGGCCGCGGTGACCCGCGCGGCGGTCTCCTCGATGGTCTCGGGACGGTCCAGGTCGGAGCGGCCCGCCGTGCTGCTGCGGCCGGTGACATAGACCGTCGCGCCCGCGGCCCCGAGTTCGACGGCGATCCCGCGGCCGCCGCCCCGCGTGCCTCCCGCGACCAGGGCGACCTTCCCGGCGAGCGGCTGTCTGTCGTTCACGACATCTCCTTCGAACGCGTATGAGGCGAGAGGAGGGCGGTGACCGCCCGCCGGAGCCGCTCCGGCAGCGTGTCCTGCCGGTCGAGAGCCCACGTCAGGCCGGTGCCGGCGATCAACGCCTGGACGGACGCGGCCAGCGCGGCGGTGTCGGTGCCGATCCGCAGCTCTCCCTCGGCCACCGCCTCGTCGAGCAGGGTCAGGATCGCCCTTCGCTGCGCCTCGTGGATGGCCAGGGCGTACTCGCGCAGCTGCGGATCGGTGAGATCCATGCACAGGAACGCCAGGTGATTGGCGAAGCGCTCCGGGGTGTCCATGAGGGACATCGACTCCTCGGCCAGCGCCACCAGCGCCGCCAACGGGGAGGAGCGCCCCTGCCGCAGCCGCTCGTGGTGTGCCTCCGCCTCGTGCGCGGACTGCCGCGCCAGTGCCACCAGCAGGCCGCGCTTGGACCCGAAACGCTGCACGAGGGTGCCGGGCACGAGCCCCACCTCGTCGGCGACCGCGGCGAGGGTCAGCCCCGCGGGCCCCACCCGGCCGATCACCTCGGCCGCCGCACGCAGGATCACCGAATCGTCCACTCCGCGGGGGCGTCCCGCCACCGGTCCCTCCTCGTTTATAAATGACTGTTCATTTATTAATACAGCCGCCTGCCTCTCGTGGCAAACCCGACGGCATGATCCGGGCGGATCGGGGCAGTCCGCTCGTTCGTGAGCGGGACTGCGTACGGTGAAGCCATGAGTGATTCCGGGCCCGGGCTCCCCCGGCCGGGCCGGTCGATGCGGGAGCGGACGTCCGCGCTGCTCACCGGCGCCCTCGGCAGCGCGATCCTGATGATCGTGCTCGTGGCGGTGATGTGGGCGATCGAGATCGTCGACTACGTGGAGAACGGACGGCTCGACAGATACGGCATCCTCGCCCACGAGCCGGACGGCCTGCCCGGGATCCTGTTCGCGCCGTTCCTGCACGCCGGGTTCGGCCATCTGATGGCGAACTCGGTGCCGCTGCTGATCCTGGGGTTCGTGGCCGCCATCAGGGGGATCGGCAGGTTCCTCGCGGCGAGCCTGGTCATCATCCTGGTCAGCGGGCTGGGTGTGTGGTTCACCAGCCCGCCGGACACATTGACGATCGGCGCGAGCGGCCTCGTCTTCGGATATTTCGGTTATGTGGTGGCCCGGGGGTTGTTCGACCGCCGGGCCCTCGACATCGTGCTCGGCGTCGTGGTCGCCGTGCTGTACTACTCGATCCTGTGGGGGGCCCTGCCCACCCAGCCGGGTGTCTCCTGGCAGGGCCACCTGTTCGGCCTCATCGGCGGCGTGATCGCCGCCTGGCTGCTACGCCGCCGAAAGATCGCGACGACCTGACGCGCGAACGGCTGCCGCACCCCGGCACAGAACCGGAAAAACGAAAAGCCGACGGTCCGGAGACCGTCGGCGAGATCGGCGGCCGCCGGAGAGGCGGCCGCCGGGAGAACCACTAGAGACGCTCGACCACGTAGTCGACGCAGGAGGTCAGCGCCTCGATGTCGGCGGGGTCGACCGCCGGGAACATCGCGATCCGCAGCTGGTTGCGGCCGAGCTTGCGGTAGGGCTCGGTGTCCACGATGCCGTTGGCCCGCAGCACCTTCGCGACCGCCGCGGCGTCCACGGCGTCGTCGAAGTCGATGGTCCCGACGACGTTGGAACGCTGCGCCGGGTCGGCCACGAACGGCGTGGTGTACGACGTCTTCTCGGCCCAGGTGTACAGCCGCGAGGCGGAGTCGGCCGACCGGCCGGTGGTCCAGGCGAGGCCGCCCTGGGCGTTCATCCAGTCGATCTGGTCGGCCAGCAGGAACAGCGTGGCGACCGCCGGGGTGTTGTACGTCTGGTCCTTGACCGAGTTGTCGATCGCGGTCGGCAGGCTGAAGAACTCGGGCACGAACCGGCCGCTCTCGGAGATCTCCGTCACCCGGGCGAGCGCCTTCGGCGAGAACAGCGCGATCCACAGGCCGCCGTCGGAGGCGAAGCTCTTCTGCGGCGCGAAGTAGTAGACGTCGAACTCCTCGGCGGAGACCGGCAGGCCGCCGGCGCCGCTGGTGGCGTCCACGAGGACGAGCGACTCGTCGTCCGCGCCACCGCTGGTCGGCCGCTTGATGGGCATGGCGACGCCGGTGGAGGTCTCGTTGTGGGTGAGCGCGTAGACGTCCACGCCCTCCTCGGCGACCGGCAGCGGGTGGCTGCCCGGCTCCGACTTGATCACCGAGGGGTCGGCGAGCCAGGGGGCCTTCTTCGCGACCGTCGCGAACTTCGAGGAGAACTCCCCGAAGTTCAGGTGCTGCGACTTCTCCCGGATCAGCCCGAAGGACGCGATGTCCCAGAATGCCGTGGTGCCTCCGTTGCCCAGCACGACCTCGTATCCCTCGGGGAGGGAGAACAGGTCGGTGAGCCCGGCGCGGACGCGGGCGACGAGGTTCTTCACCGGCTTCTGCCGGTGGGAGGTGCCCATCACCTTCGCCCCGGCGTCGGCGAGAGCGGCGAGCTGCTCGGGGCGTACCTTCGAGGGCCCGCAGCCGAAGCGGCCGTCGGCGGGCTTGATGTCAGCGGGAATCACGATGTCAGCCACGGTTCAAGCGTAGTGAGACCTGCGGATGCTCTAGACCATGGTCCGGATGGTGAGACATCATGGTCTCGTTTTAAGATCACGCACCACCTCAAGAACGGACTCCACCCCCCGGGAGACATCCGCGTGGCCGACCCGCACGCCGTCATCGAGGCACTGGTTCGCAGGCCGTTCTTCTGGCGCTCCGACCGCCCCCTGCCCCTCGTCCTCGTGGTCGGCCGCGACGGCGGCGCCTTCGACGCGGCCCGGCGGCTCGCCGCGCCGTTCGAGGACTCCCTCCCGCAAGCCACGGTCAGGGCGGGGGAGTACGACACGCTGCGTGAGCTCGTCGCGGCGCTGGCAGGGGAGCGCGGCCAGCTCGGCATGCCCGTCGGCGGCTCGTTCCTGCCCCCGCCGCGGTTCCCGCTCGTCCAGTTCGTGCTGTGGGCGCGGCGCCAGCGCGAGGAGCCGCCTCCCGGGGAGCCGGTCGACGTGCCGGGCCGGATCTGGCCGCCCGACCCGCAGTCGCGTACCGGTCAGGAGGAGTTCAAGGAGCGGCTCAAGGACTGGCGCAGGGGCAGGTACGGCGGCGACCGGGGGCGCAGGACCGCGGCGGACTTCCTCGGCCGCGCGGCCACCACCTGGGTGCCGGTGGGCACGCTCGCCGCCTGGGGGCTCGGCGGCGCCTCCGACCTGGTCGGCCTGATCCCGTGGGCGCTCGGCGTGCTCGTCGCCGTCGTCGGCACGTTGATCCAGGCCATGCTCTCGATCAGGGGGTCCCTCTTCAACGGCTGGTTCAGGAAGCAGCCCTACCTGAGCAGGAAGCCCTTCGAGCGCCTGGCGAAGTACGCGCTGCGCGTCGCCAACGCGAGCGAGGCGGAGGTCGAGCGGCTGCTCGTCCACGCGTTGTGCCGGGACCTGTGCCAGGCCTACCAGAAGTGGCTGATCCCGTGGCCGAGCTGGGGGCGCGGCCTGTACGCGATGCTGGCCCTCGACGCGCGGTGGTCCGGCGACGTCAACGAGCGGTTACTGCGCACGTTGGAGGAGACGGTCGAGGAGACCGGGCTGCTGCCGCCGCTCCTGGTGCTGGCCGCGGTGCCCGAGTCGTTCGCCCCGGGCAGCCGGCCGGTCACCGCGGGCCGGCTGTCGGACCTGTCCGCGCTGGTGGCGGCGTGGCGGACGGCGGCGCGGCGGCGGGTGCCGCCGCTGCGGCTGATGGTCAGCGCGCCCGCGATCCCGCTGGACGACGACTACCGGCCGCACCTGCTGGGCAGCCGGATGCGGGCGATCGGCTACTGGTGCGTGATGGCGCTGCTGGTCATCGGTCCTGTCGTCCTGCTCGGGCGCATCCAGCAGGACCGGAACGCGCACTGCGGCGGCCTGTCCTGGGTCGAGCGCGTCGGCAAGGAGTGCGTGGGCGTCGTGAACGCCGACGGGACCACGCCGGACGGGCTCTTCCCGTCGGACGAGTTGACGAGGCTCGTCGCCCGGATCGACCGCAACAACGCCCTGGCCAGGGAGGCCGGGACGTACGTGAGCGTGGTGTTGTTCGGCGAGTACTCCGTCGCGCAGGATCAGAGCGACAGCGCGTTCGTCGGGGCCCGGGCGGAGCTGACGGCCGTGGAGGAGTACCAGCGCGGCGTCTCCGGCGCGCCCCGCCTCCAGGTGCTGGTGGCCAACGCCGGCACGAACTTCGGCCAGGGGCGGCGTACGGCGGAGCTGGTCAGCGAGATGGCGGCCGAGGACCCCCGGGTGCTCGGGGTGATCGGTTTCCAGCGCAGCGTCGGCGGCGTCGAGGAGGCCATCCGGACGCTGGACGCGGCGAAGATCCCGATGCTGGTGACCACCGCGACCGCCGACCGGCTCGGGTACCTGTCGGACGACCCCGCCCGGTCCGGGTCCGGCTACCCCTCCCCGTACGTGTTCCGCCTGGGGCCGTCGAACCAGCGGCAGGCGCGGCTGGCCGCCAGGTTCGCCCGCGACCGGCTCCTCGACGGTGTGCCCAAGCCGTCCGCGGTGATCGTCCAGGACCAGACGGACGACGACAACTACACGAACAACCTCGCCGCCGACTACGCGGACGAGGCCGGCGCGGTGGGGATTACGGTCGGCGACCGCGTCGCGTACAAGGACCGGGGAACGGGCATGGACCTGGCGGTGAGCCGGGCCTGCGGTCACGGGCCCGACCTGCTCCTCTACGCGGGGCGCGCGGCCGACTTCCTCGACTTCCTGCGCTACGTCGAGGGCAAGGACTGTGGCAAGGAGCCGATCAAGGTCCTCGCGGGCGACGACGTCATCAAGGCGGTGGCCAACAGCGGCGCGGTGATCGGCGACTACCGGCGCGTCCAGGTCTACTACGCGGCGCTGGCGAGCCGTGAACTGTGGCGCGACGGCGCCCCGGCGCCGACGGGCTTCGTGCAGAGCCTGCTGAGCGGCCGGCACGCGAAGGAGTCCGACGACAACCTCATTCTCAGCTACGACGCCGTGAAGCTCTTCTACGAGCGCGTCAACGCGGCCTATCGGGGCGGGCTGCCCAGCAGGGGAGACGTGCTCTACCAGATCTCCCTCGTCTCCCCGCGTGACAGGTGGAACGGTTCGGGCGGGGTGATCTCCTTCGGCGCCGCCGCCCACGAGCCCGAGAACAAGACCATCGCGATCCTCAAGGTGAACGACTCCGGCAGGTCCGAGGTCGCGGAGCGCTGCGGGCGCCTGGCGACCACCGAGCCCGAGGACGCCAAGGAGATCTGCCGGAACCTCGACGGGGACGCCGGGGAGCGCGCGGCCCGAAACGCCCCGGCGGCGGTCTCGTCCGCTCACCCGTCCGCGAGCCCGCGCAAGGACGCCGCCGACCCTGGCCGGTGACGCGGGGGCGCCCGGTGACGCGGAAACGGCCCGCCCCCGGAAAGGGGCGAGCCGTCACGGGTTCTGACGGTGCGCGGGCGGGCCCGGCGGCCTCTCGGAGCTTGTGGCACGCCGCAGGGCCACGACCCGCGCCGAGGCTCAGACCTTGCCGACGACCTCGGCGGCGCCGGGCACCTCGTTGATGGAGCGCTGCTTCGGGCCCACATAGTCGGCGCTGGGGCGGACCAGCCTGCCCGTGCGCTTCTGCTCCAGGATGTGGGCGGCCCAGCCGGCGGTCCGGGCGCAGGTGAACATCGAGGTGAACATGTTCGACGGCACCTCGGCGAAGTCGAGGACCACCGCGGCCCAGTACTCCACGTTGGTCGCGAGGACCCGGTCCGGCTTGCGGGCGTGCAGCTCCTCGAGCGCGGCGGTCTCCAGCGCGGCGGCGACCTCGTAGCGCGGCGCCCCCAGCTCCTTGGCCGTACGGCGCAGCACGCGGGCGCGCGGGTCCTCGGCCCGGTAGACCCGGTGGCCGAAGCCCATGAGCCGCTGGCCCTTGTCGAGCTCGCTCTGGACGTACTTGCGGGCGTCACCCATCTTCTCGACGCCCTCGATCATGTGCAGCACCCGCGCGGGTGCGCCGCCGTGCAGCGGGCCGGACATCGCGCCGACCGCGCCCGACAGGGCAGCCGCCACGTCGGCGCCCGTGGAGGCGATCACGCGGGCGGTGAACGTCGAGGCGTTCATGCCGTGCTCCGCGGCCGACGTCCAGTAGGCGTCGATGGCCTTCACGTGCTTGGGATCGGGCTCACCGCGCCAGCGGACCATGAAGCGCTCGACGATGCTCTCGGCCTCGTCGACGCGCTTCTGCGGGACCATGGGCAGGCCCAGGCCACGAGCCGACTGCGCGACGAACGACAGAGCGGTCACCGAGGCGCGTGCGAGATCGTCGCGGGCCTGGTCGTCGTCGATGTCGAGCAGCGGGCGGAAGCCGTACGAAGGCGCGAGCATGGCCAGCGCGCTCTGTACGTCTACTCGGATGTCGCCGGAATGGACGGGAAGTGGGTACGGCTCCGCCGGGGGCAGGCCCGGCTGGAACGTGTTGTCGACGAGCAGGCCCCAGACGTGTCCATAGGAGACATTGCCCACGAGCTCTTCGATGTCGACGCCCCGGTATCGCAGGGCGCCCCCTTCTTTGTCCGGTTCCGCGATCTCGGTCTCGAACGCCACCACGCCTTCGAGCCCGGGTTTGAAGTCGGACATTCTCGGCCGCCTCCCTCTCTTGTGAAGTCCAGAGCCTTGATGTCGAGATACCGGCGGGTCAATTTAACCCGCAGCGCCCGACTGTCGCGCCCCCGGCCCTACCCAACGGGGTTCTCCCAGGTAGGGGCCACCGAGCGAGACGTATGCCGAGCACGCGAGAATACCTTTCCGTGGACAGCGCTTCGCACCTCCCCGGGCTCCGGCACAGCTATGAAGGTGAGCCCCTGCTCGAATCCGGTATGGCCGCCGACCCGGTGACGCAGTTCGCGCTGTGGTTCGCGGACGCGGTCGCCGCGGGCCTGCCCGAACCGAACGCCATGGTCGTCGCCACCAGCTCCGCCGGTGGCCGTCCCTCCGCCCGCACCGTCCTCCTCAAGGGATTCGACGAGCGCGGGTTCGTCTTCTTCACCAACTACGAGTCTCGCAAGGGCCGCGACCTCGGTGAGAACCCGCGCGCCTGCCTGCTGTTCCCGTGGCATCCCATCAGGCGGCAGGTCCGCGTGGAGGGCTCCGTCGTACGGCTCCCGCGCGAGGACAGCGCCGCCTACTTCCACTCTCGCCCGTACGGCTCCCGCATAGGCGCGTGGGCCTCCCGTCAGTCGGCGGTCGTGGAGTCGAGGGAGCAGCTCGACGCCAGGTTCCGGGAGCTGGCCGAGCGCTGGCCGCAGGACCCGCCGCTGCCGGACTTCTGGGGCGGATTCCGGGTGGTGCCGGCGGAGGTCGAGTTCTGGCAGGGCCAGACCGACCGCATGCACGACCGGCTCCGCTATCGCCGGACCGGCGGAACCTGGACGCTGGAGCGTCTCGCCCCCTGAGGTCCCGCCCCCAAATCCGATGAGAGCAGCTCCGATCAGGGCAGCCCGGCCGCGACCGTGAGATCGGCGAGGAAGCCGGAGTACGCCTCGTCCCGGTCGGGCGCGCGCAGGATCGCCGAGGGGTGGATCGTCGCCACGTAGTAAGCCCCCTCGCGCCGGGGGACCGGCTCTCCCCGATGCCTGGTGACGCGGAAGTCCGGGCCCAGCAGGGCCCGGGCGGCCGTGGCCCCCAGCACCACCGTCACCTCCGGGTCCACCAGGCGCATCTCGGCCTCGAGCCAGGGCCGGCAGGCGTTGATCTCTCCCACGGTGGGCTTCTGGTGGATTCTGCGCTTGCCGCGAGGCTCGTACTTGAAGTGCTTGACCGCGTTGGTCACGTACACCGCCTCGCGCTCGATGCCCGCCTCTTCGAGCGCCTTGTCGAGCATGCGCCCCGCGGGCCCGACGAACGGCGCGCCCTCGCGGTCCTCCTGGTCGCCCGGCTGCTCGCCGACCAGCATGAACCGTGCGTCGGGAACGCCCTCGCCGAAGACCGTCTGCGTGGCGGCTCGGTAGAGGTCGCACCCCTCGCAGTGTCGTGCGGCCTCCCTGAGCGCGGGCAGGCTGATCTCCGCCGGAAGGAATCGCTGGGCTCCGATGTTTCCCACCCTGGGTCGCTTCCCCAATAAGGTCGGCTGCGAACACGCGGGGAGGTCGTAGCATCGATTTACAAGGACTGGAGGAGCCTTGACCGCACACGGCCTGATCGACACTACGGAGATGTACCTCCGGACGATATTCGAGCTCGAAGAGGAGGGCATCGTCCCGCTCCGCGCTCGGATCGCCGAGCGCCTGCAGCAGAGCGGTCCGACCGTCAGTCAGACGGTGGCGCGCATGGAACGCGACGGCCTGGTCAAGGTCGAGGGGGACAGGCACCTCAGCATGACCGCGCTGGGCCGCACGCTGGCCATCCGCGTCATGCGCAAGCACCGCCTGGCCGAGTGCCTGCTGACCCAGGTGATCGGCATGCCCTGGGAAGAGGTCCACATCGAGGCGTGCCGCTGGGAGCACGTCATGTCGGAGTCGGTGGAGACCCGGCTCGTGAACCTTCTCAAGAACCCCCGGGTGTGCCCGCACGGCAACCCGATCCCCGGTCTGGACGAGCTGGGGGTGCCTCAGTCCGGTTCGGCCGGAGATGAGATGGTGTCACCCATGGTGACCCTCGCGGGACAGGCCCCCGTGCCCGTTGTAGTGCGCCGAATCAGCGAACAAGTGCAAAGCGACCCGGCCGTGATGCTTAAACTCAAGCAAGTTGGGATACAACCCGGACGCGAGGTGACGCTCGCGGCGAGTGACAACGGTGTAACGGTGACTGGTGATGGTGAGGTGGGAACCACGACCGCGGACCTTCCGAGGGACGTCGCCTCACACGTTTTTGTCACCAGACGATGACGGAATGAGTTGTGCCTGGTTGAATCCCCTAGGGAGTCCTTTCATTTCTCGCGACCCAGCCTTCGCAGGAGCGCCCGTGCCCGGCATAGCGAACCCACCTCGTCAAGGGACGGTCGTGGCATGAGGCGATGGGGAGATCTGTCACAGGACGCCGACGACCACCTTTCCGCCGGTTCCGTGCTCGACCACGCGGAGATGGCCGTGGTCGTGACCGACCGCTTCAGCAATGTCCTGTACTGGAACCCCTTCGCCGAGCAGCTGTTCGGCCGCGTGGGCGCGTCTCCGGGCAAGGAGTCGCTGCACACCCTGGGGATCTCGGAGAAGGACCATCCGCTCACGGCCGAACTGGCCAAGCACGTGCTGCGCGGCGGTGTGTGGGAGGGCACGTTCGACGTGGCCCGCGGCGACGGCTCCATGATCTACGTACGCGCGCAGGCCGTGCCGCTGCGGCACCCCTCCGGCTCCGTGAGCGGCATCGTGATCACCGCGCGCGAGGCGATGCGCAGCAACGAGCGTGAGAAGGACCGCTTCGGCCTGCTCGAGCGGATCGGCGAGCGGCTCGCCGGCTCCCTGTACGTCGAGGAGACGCTCAACCGGGTCGCGGAGATGCTCGTCCCGCAGTTCGCCGACCACTGCTTCATCGAACTGGTCGAGGGCGACCGCCTGGTGCGCAAGGTCTCCACGCACGTGAACGGCTGGACGCCGCCGCCGGACACCTGGCGGCCCGTGGGCGCGGAGATCAGATACCCCCTCGGGCACTACGCCGAGGCCGCCGTGCGCCGCCAGGAGACGATCCTCGTCGAGGACCTCTCCCAGGTCAGCTATCCGGCGCCGAGCGAGGGCGCGGCCCGGCTGTGCGGCGAGATCGGGATGACCTCGGCCATCGTCGCCCCGCTGTGCGTGCGCGGCGAGACGCTCGGCCTGATGTACCTCGGCCTGTCGAACCTCACGAACCGGCGCTCGCCCCACTACGACACCTTCGACCGCGACTTCGTCGGCGCCATCGCCACCCGCGTCGCGCTCGCCGTCGACAACGCGCTGCTGTTCGAGGAGGAGCGGCACACCGCCGAGTCGTTCCAGAAGCACCTGCTCCCGCGTCAGCCGCTGCCCTCGCTCGACGGCCTGGAGATCGCGGTCCGCTACTACCCGGCCGCCCCGCTCGCCTCGCACGGCCAGGGCATCCAGACCCAGGTGGGCGGCGACTGGTACGACGTGATCCCGCTGTCGGCCGGCCGCGTCGGCATCGTGATCGGAGACGTCGAGGGCCGGGGAGCCAAGGCGGCGGCGGTCATGGGCCAGCTCAGGGCCGCGTTGCGGGCCTTCGCCCAGGACGACAAACCGCCCGCTGACATCCTCGCCCGCCTGGACGAGTGGACCAGGATCGTCGCCGCGCCGGAACACGACGACTTCGGCGCCGACATCACCAACCCGCCGATCGTCACCTGCCAATACATGGTGTACGACGCGTGGTCGAGGCAGCTGTCGTTCGCCAACGCCGGGCACGCGCCGCCGTTGCTGATCGTGGACGGCGAGGTCAGAGACCTGGACATCACCGAGGTCGGCCAGCCGCTCGGAGTGCGGGCCAAGGGCATGCACGCCGACCTGGTCTACAAGGAGGAGACGAGGGTGCTGCCGCCCGGCGCGACCCTGCTTCTCTACACCGACGGCCTGGTCGATCGCAGGCCGCCGCGCGACTCCGCCACGGGCGTCCCCGGCGACGACGAGGCGCTCGACATCCTGCGGGAGAAGCTCGCCAAGGCGTCGGGAGAGTCCGTCGAGCGCATCGCCGACCTGGCCACGGTGGCCGTCCCCGGCGAGATCGACGACGACATGGCCATCCTCGTCGTCCGTTCGGCGGGCACGGAGCTGCAGTCCCAGGAGCGGACGTTCCCGGCCCAGCCCATCATGGTGAGCGAGGCGCGGCGGATGGCGTCGGAGGCGTTCGCGGGATGGCAGGTGCCCGAGGAACGCGCGGAGCTGGCCTGCCTGCTCGTCTCCGAGGTCGTGACCAACGTGGTCCTGCACGCCGCCAGCGCCAGTGTGCCGCGCCGCGAGCTGGTGCTCGACGGGCCGCCGCTGCCGTTCGACGAGTCGTGGGACGTGCCGGGCTTCGAAGAGGAGATCGCGGGCGACAAGGAGTTCACCCTGCGGCTGCGCAGGGGCGGGGAGTCCGTCTGGGTCGAGGTCTTCGACCAGGACCTGCGCCTGCCCCGCATCCGCAGCGCGGGGGAGAACGACGAGGGCGGCCGCGGCCTCTATCTCGTCGACCAGCTGGCGCGACGCTGGGGCTCCCGCCCGACCCGCGAGGGCAAGGCGGTCTGGTTCGAGATCCCCATCGGCGGTCGTTAGGTCGTGACGCGCCCCCTGTGCGGGGGCACGTCACGGTCAGTTCTTCTGCTTCATGCAGCTGTAGCCGCTCGGGCGTTCGGGTTCGAGCGTCACCTGCCGCAGCACGGTCGCTTCCATGGAGATGCGGAAGGTCTCCTGGTTCGCGCAGTCGTACAACGCGTACGCGCCCTCGCGTTCGCCGAGCAGCAGCACCTCCACACCGCCGCGCAGCACCTTGCCGCTTTCGCGGTCGTTGAGCACCACCCACTGGTCCTGGAAGCCCACCATCGACAGGAGCATGCTCGCGGGCCTGCCCTTCTCGGCGACGGCGAGCGCGTCGCTCTCCATCTGCCCCATCAGCGCGAAGCCCAGCCCGATGCCGGTGAACGCGGCCACCACGATCTTCATGCCCGCGCGGCCGGCAGGACGCCGCCGCAGCAGCCGGAACGGCACGAGGAAGGCCAGGGCGCCGATCACCACCGCGGTGATCACGATGCCGGCCAGCGACGCGCCCTCGCCCAGCCCGAGGTAACCGAGAAAGCCCCAGTAGCTCGCTCCGCACCACAGCGCGCCGGCGGTCGCGGCGGCCCACGGGCGCACGCGTACGGCCTGGGTCAGGCGGAACAGATGGCCGAGGGTGGCCTTGTCGAGCAGCCAGACGGCCGCCACGATGACGCCCGCGAGCAGCGCGCCGGCGATGATGAGCAGGATCAGCGTTCCCACCAGGCGGCCGAACATGGTGGCCTGGTCGATGCCCGCCTGTTCCGGGCTGATGTTGAAGATGCCGTACACCTGCTGGATGCCGAGATAGAGCAGCGCGTAGAGAGCGATGCCGATGGGCACCACGACCGATCCGCTGCGTTCCAGCAAGTCGATGACACCGGCCTTCACGTCCGGCTCCGGCAGGTCGGCGACGCCGGTGTGTTCCTCCGGCTTAGTCATGGTCATTTGTCGGTTCATTTCGTCTTCAATCAATGCGACGGAACATGATTGCAGCCCGCGCGGACGAGCACGCACGGGATCCGCCTCAACGGACGGACGGCGGACGCGACACGCTGCGCGCTTCTTTCCGGCCGTCCCTGGTGCTTGACTCGGACGCATGGAGCTCGCCCACGACCGTCGCGGCAGCGGCCCGCCGCTGGTCCTCCTCCACGGCATCGGTCACCACCGGCACGGCTGGCTGCCGGTCCTCGATCTGCTCGCGGAGCGGCACGACGTCATCGCGGTTGACCTGCCCGGCTTCGGCGAGTCCCCGCCGCTGCCGTACGGCACGCCGTACAACGTGGAGACGCTGGGGCGGGCGGTGCGGGAGTTCTGGACCGGGCTCGGCCTGAGCCGGCCGCACGTCGCGGGCAACTCGCTGGGCGGCTACATCGCGCTCGACCTGGCGTCTTCCGCCGACGTTCGCACGGCCGTCGCGCTGTCTCCCGCCGGGTTCTGGTCCCGGCCCGAGCACGCGTACGCGCGGGCCGTGCTGCGCCTGCTGCGGCTGGCGGCGCGGGCGGACGGGCTGCCCGCGCTCGCGGCCCGCACGGACGAGGGGAAGGCGTTGGCCTTGGGCCTGTTCATGGCCCGTCCGGAGCGGCTGTCGCGTGAGACCGTGCTCGCGGCGGCCACGGCGCTGCGCGAGTGCGTGGGGTTCGAGGAGACGCTGGACTCGCTGGCCTGGGTCGCGCCGCCCGCGCCGCCCCAGGTGCCGGTCACGATCGCCTGGGGCGACCGCGACCGGCTGCTGCCGCGCCGCCAGGCCGTACGAGCGGCGCGGTGGGCGGGGCAGCGGGCGCTGCTGCTGCGGGGCTGCGGCCACGTGCCGATGAGCGACGACCCGGAGCTGGTCGCGCGGGTGATCGTCGAAGGCAGCGTCCTCGAAGGCGGCGAAGACCCTCGCTGAGTCTCCCCGCGCCGCTTGTGCCGAGGGACACGCGGGGGCGGGGAAACCCGCGCATACTGATCAGTGTGGACACCGGACTCATCCTTCTGGTCTTCCTGGCGCTCCTGTTCGCGTGGCTGCTGAACAAGGTGCGCCGGTTCTTCCGGCTGAGCCCGGTGGCCTACGGAGGCGTGATGGTCGTGTTCGTCGTGGCCATGCTGCTGATCTGGGGACAGCAGCACAGCTGATCGGCCGGCGGGGGTCAGAAGCCGAAGGACCGGCCGATGATCTCCTTCATGATCTCGGTGGTGCCGCCGTAGATCGTCTGTACGCGGCTGTCCAGCCAGGCCTTGGCCACCGGATACTCCAGCATGTAGCCGTAGCCGCCGTGGAGCTGGACGCACCGGTCGACGACCTTGTTCTGCAGCTCGGTCGTCCACCACTTGGCCTTCGCGGCGTCCACCGCAGTGAGCTCCTTGGCGTTGAGCGCTTGCACGCTCTTGTCCACGTAGTGGCGGGCGATCTCCACCTCGGTGGCCAGCTCGGCCAGCAGGAACCGGGTGTTCTGGAACTTGCCGATGCTGCGGCCGAAGGCCGTACGGTTGCGGCAGTACTCGATCGTCTCCTCCAGCACCGTCTCCGCCGCGGCCACGGCCGCCACCGCGATCGACAGCCGCTCCTGCGGCAGGTTGTTCATGAGCTGGAAGAAGCCCTGACCCTCCTCGTCGCCCAGGAGATTGGCCACCGGCACCCGGACGTTCTCGAAGAACAACTCGGCGGTGTCCTGCGCGTGCATGCCGACCTTCTCCAGGTTGCGGCCGCGGGTGAAGCCCTCCATGCCGCGCTCTACCACCATCAGCGAGGTGCCGCGCGCGCCCGCCGAGGGGTCGGTCTTGGTCACGACCACGACGAGGTCGGAGTTGATGCCGTTGGTGATGAAGGTCTTCTGCCCGTTCACCACGTAGTGGTCGCCCTCGCGGACGGCGGTGGTGCGGATGCCCTGCAGGTCGCTGCCGGCCCCCGGCTCGGTCATCGCGATGGCCGTGATCAGCTCGCCGGACGCGAAGCCGGGCAGCCAGCGCTGCTTCTGCTCGTCGTTGGTCAGATCGACCATGTACGGCGCCATGATGTCGTTGTGCAGGCCGAATCCCAGGCCGCTGGCGCCGACGCGGATGATCTCCTCGACGATCACCATGTTGTAGCGGAAGTCAGTGATCCCCGAGCCGCCGTACTCCTCCGGCACCGAGAAGCCGAACATGCCCAGCTCGCCCGCCTTCTTCCACACCTCGCGGGGGACGATGCCGTCCTTCTCCCACTGCGCGTGGTGGGGGACGACCTCGCGGGCCATGAACTCACGGACGGTCTCGCGGAAGAGGTCGTGCTCCTCGTCGAAGAGGTCTCGCCGCATCGGGTACGCCTTCCGGCTCAGAATCTGTTGGCCGCACCAGAATACGATTCTGGTCCTCCCCCGGTCGATCGGCTTCAGGTTGTACGGACGGTCACAACTCCGAAACCATCGCGATAACGACCCCTTTGACCGCTTCGGATGCCCCTAAGATCTACCTTCGGTTTGCTATAGGCCCGCCAGGGCGGACCTGTGATCGGAGTATGCGGTGATTCGGTGGAAAGCGAGGCGGCGCACTCTCGCCGCCGCTGTCGTCAGCGTGGTCGGAGGAGCAATTCTCGCGCTTCCGCTGACGTCGGCGAGAGCGGAGACCGTGCAGGTCGACATGAACTACCGGTGCACCGAGGGTGTCGCGGGGGCTGGTCAGGTCAACCTCAAGGTGACGCTCACCATGCAGACCGCCCTGGCTGTCGGTCAGCCGCTCGACGTGCGATGGAAGCTCGCCTACCGGGACAACACGCGCTTCCTGTCGCCAGGCCTCTTCCAGCCCGGCGCCAGGGTCACCGCGACAGGTGTGGTCGGCGTCACCGACGAGCTGTGGACCGGTGAGCTCAACTCTGTGGGCTCGAAGGATCAACTGCTCCTTCAGAACGGCGGCCCTCTGGAACTGCCCGAACTGGTGTCCGGTTCGGTGAGCACGACCCAGGCCGGGGTCTTCGAGGTCGTGCCACGCCGGCTGCTCATCGACTTCACCCCGCCCGCCTCGGAGACCGTCGTCAACGACGATCACCCGTCGGTGCAGTACGTCGGCACCGACTGGACCGACTTCAACGATCGCGAGCCGCAGAATCACGACATCCACGAGGACGTCCACGCGTCCGAGGTGGTGGGAGCGGAAGCCCACTTCAAGTTCACCGGCACGGGTGTCGACTTCATCACCGAGCAGGACCACCGGGCCGGCCAGGTGCAGTTCACCGTGGACGGCAAGCCCGGCATCCCGGCGACCGCCGACGCGTCGAAGGACCGTGACGGCAACCCCGTAGTGGTTGCCAACCAGGGCAACTACGCCCTCTGGGGCATGCGGGGCCTGCAGTACAAGGAGCACGAGCTGGTCGTCAAGAAGACCGACGCCAAGTGGGCGATGGTCGACGGCTTCCGCGTGGTCACCGAGGAGATGGCCGATCCGCCGAAGCAGTTCCGAGCGAAATGCGAGCCGGTGAAGAAGCCGACGGCGATTCGCGTCAACATCGGCGGCGGCGACGACAATCCGGTCAGCCCGTCGCCGGACAGCTCGCCGGACAGCTCGCCTTCTCCGGACAGCTCGGCCAGCCCTTCAGGAAGCGTCTCGCCGAGTGCGTCGGCCACTCCCACGCCTTCGGGGTCGCCGAGCGGCGGCCAGTCTCCGTCGGCCTCGCCGTCGCCGTCCGCGAGCAGGAGCCCGAACCTGGCGCCGACACAGAACTACGTCGTCACCGTGGTTACAGTGCAGGGCACTCCGTCGCCTACGGCGACGAAGACGGTCACGCTGACCGCGACGCCGAGCGTGGCGCAGGTGGCGATCACGCCGCAGGGCGGTGCGCAGACCGGTGAGGCTCCGGAACGCGTGTCGTCCTCGGGCATGCTGCTGATCGGCTCGGGCGGCGCGCTGTTGATGATCGGAATGCTCAGCGGTGTGGCGATGCTCCGGCGCAGGGCGGCGCACTCGGGCGAGCGGGGCTGAGGAGGATGACGATGAACGACACTCCTGACGGCGGGGCTCCCGAGCAGGGCAGCACGGGCACCGACGCCAAGAAGACGCGCAAGCCGCTGCCCCAGCCGGTCCTCGCGGGCCTGCTCGTGGCCGGGTCGTTCGGCGGCATCGCGGCGGTGATGGCCGGGATGCTCGCCGTGCTGAGCCCCTCGGACTCCCAGGAGAGCGGGCCGGTCGCGGGCGCGGTGAACGTCCAGGACGCGGGCAGCGTGGCCTTCCTGCCGCCGACCGTCGGCCCGGGCGGGCCGGGCGTGCCGCTCACGGCGGCGGACCCGACCGCGCCGCCGCCGGCTCCCGCGATGCAGCCGATCGCCCCGCTGACCCTCACGAGCGTGGCCTCGTCGTCCTCGAAGCCGCTGTCGTCCTCGTCGTCCGGCGCGAAGAAGACGACGACCAAGAAGGTCACCGGCAGGCCGCTCAAGATCAGCATTCCCGCGATCGGCGTGAAGGCCGCGGTGGGCTCGGTGGGCGTGGACAAGTCCGGCGTCATCCAGACGCCCCCGCTGAGCAAGCCCAGCCTCACCGGCTGGTACCGCTTCGGACCGGCCCCCGGCGACCAGGGGCCGGCGATCATCCTCGGGCACGTGAACACCCGTAAGGGCGCCGCCGTCTTCAGCCGCCTGCGCGAACTCAAGCGCGGAAACAAGATCGCCGTTCTCCGTGCGGACGGCAAGATGGCGATCTTCACGGTGGACGGGATCGAGCAGGTCAGCAAGTCGACGTTCCCGACCAAGCGGGTCTACAGCAACACGATCACATCGTCGCTGCGGCTGATCACCTGCGGCGGGGTCTACAACGCCAAGCAGCACCACTACACCGACAACATCATCGTCTACGCGACGCTGACCGAGACCAAGGGCAAGTGATCGCGGGGTGATCAGCCCGTGCTGATCACCTCTTCGCCCTCTCGCGGCTCGCGCTCGGGCGGATCGTGCGGCCTGCGCCGTGCGGCCGTCCGAGCCGCGCGCTGGACCAGCAGCGTGCCCGCCACCGCCGCCACCGCGACGGCGAGCAGCGCGTACGGCTGACGCCACGGCGAGGAATCACCGACGGCCGCAGCGGCCTGGGCCGGCTGGGTGGCGCGGTCCGGTTTGATGGTCCGGGCCGGCTGCGCGGACGCGGCGGGCGTCGCGGCCGGAAGGCGGTTGGGAATGACGGCCGCCGCCTTCCAGGGGAACCCGGGCGGCTTCACGGGCCCCCAATAATCCATGACCTCGGTGCCGGCGGGCACCGGATACTGCGGCGGAGCCGCCTTCAGCCCGCCCGGCACCGTGAGCGTGCCGATCTCGTACGGTGCGAACATGCCCTGCAGACCCTGCACCCGCCACCGTCCGGCCGGCACTTTGATGGTCGTGGCGTAATGGGCGGGCTCCGGCAGCGGTGTCCCGCCGAACGTCAGGGTCGTGCCGTCCTCCCCGGTCAGGTGCAGGCCGATCGGTTCGAGGCCGCCGGGCCCCTCGTACGGATGGGTGCCGTGCTGGAGGACCCAGAAGCCCACCGTGTAGGAGATATCGGGCCGCACCTCGGCGGGAAGCGGGTCGAGTTCGGTCACGGCCCAGAAGCCGGCCCGCGCGTGAGCGGGCAGAGCCGGCGCGAGGATCGCGGCCATCGCCGCGAGGGCCACGAGCAGTCGTCTCATTTCAGTACCTCCACCCTCCCTACCGTGGGAGGGCGATGAAGGTTCCCTGAGAATTTCCTGACATACGGCGCCCGCCGGTGATGTGGGTGGTCAACTCCTGGAAGACTGTTCGCTACTTCGTACGTGACTGTGGTGGCAGGAGAGACGTCGTGCCCGACCCCAGTGCCCGGCGCAGGAGTGCCAGGCGTCGCATCGCGGCCCGGTCGGCGGCGGGAGCGACGGCCGCGCTGGCCCTGATGACGTGGCCGGTGCTCGCGGCGACCGAAACCACGACCGTGCCGTATTCCTGCACTCCGGCCGGCGGCGCCGCCGCGACCTACCCGGTGAACGTGACCCTGGTCGCGCCCGACGACCCGGTGGTGAGCAGCACGGCGACCGTGACCTGGCGGATCGCTCCCGCGTCGCCGTCGAGCGGCCAGAGCGCGATGGTGGCACCGGCGACGGGTATCGCGGCGAACGACGTCATGGTCGCCGAGGGCCTGGTGGAGGTGACCGGCGCTCCCGTCGTGAGCGAGTCCGCCACTCCCAGCCCGTCGCCGACCCCCACGCCCTCTCCGTCGGCGTCGCCTTCCGCGTCGGCCACCCCCTCCCCTTCGGCCTCGCCGTCTTCGGACGACACGAACACTTCCGCGTCACCCTCCGCGAATGCGTCACCCTCCGCGAGTGCGTCACCCTCCGCGAGTGCGTCACCCTCCGCCAGCGCGACTCCCTCCGGCGAGGACACGGACGACACGGAGACCGGCACGCAGGAGGAGAGTCCTTCGGTCATCACGCTGAGCCCGTCCGCCTCCACGGTGCTTCCGTCGTCTGTCTCGCCGTCGGCCACGCTGACGCCGATCCCCGAACTGCTCGTCACGCTGACTCCGACGGCGGTGGGCACGGTCGGAGTCGCGGCAGGGAACTTCACGCTGAAGCTGCGCCCGGCGGGGGACACCACCGGCACGGGCGAGGCGCTCTACACGTGCACGCTGCCGGCGTCCGCGACCCGGGCGTCGCTCGCGCTCACCGTCGTCGCCTCCTCGTCCGCCTCGCCGTCCCCCTCACCGTCCGCTTCGCCTTCCCCCTCGCCGAGCCCGTCCGGCAGCGACAACGCGGGCGGCAACACGAGCAGCTCGCCCACTCCCAGCCCCGGAGCGTCGACGACCCCGACCACGAGGACCACGGCGACCACCACGGTCACGGCGACCGCGACGGTCTCCCGTACGGCGACCAAGCAGATCAAGACCACGCCGCTCGGCGGCGCGCAGACCGGGGCCGGGGGCGACGCGGGCCCGGACGCCCGGCTTGTCGTGCTCACCGGCCTGGCGCTGATGGCCGCGGCTGCGGCCGGAGGGCTGCTGCTCCGGCGCTTCGGTCCGAACCCCGGCTCATACAACCCCGGCTCGTACGGCAGGCACTAGGTCGTGTCTGACAAATCATGGCCCTGCTGCGCGTGGCCCAGGCGGCGCCTCGCTGCGTTGTCGTCGTCGCCGATAACGCTGTTATCGGCTCCTCCTCCGCCTTGCGATGCATCCACCTGGATCCACGCTCGCGACGGGCAGCATTTGTCAGACACTCCCTAGTGTCCGGCTGACGCGGACATGCCGAGAACGTGAGAAAGTTTGAGCAAGGGGAGGCGGTCTTGGGGTTTTTGTCCGTAAGATCTCTACCTGACCGTGACCGTATGCTGGCATGCTGGTACGCCTGTTGACTGCGAGCATGGAAGTGGAGAGAAGTCAGTGCTGAAGTCAAAGGCGCGGGGCCGTGTCGCCGGAAGGGCCGCCGCGGCCGGAGTGGTCAGCGCGGGCCTTCTCCTGGGCCTGGGCGCGCTCGGCGCGCGAGCCGACACGAAGACCGTGACCTACAGCTGCACTCCGGGCACGGGCGGCACCGCCGTCACGCACGATTTCACGGTGACGCTCACCGCGAGCACCTCGGCGGTGACCGGCACCCAGTACACCGCGACCCTGAACATCCAGCCGGTCACGACTTCGGCGTTCCCCGCGCCGGTGCAGATCGCGAGCGGCGCGGCGATCGAGTTGCAGCCCACCGTGTCGGCGTCGGCGCTGCCGGCCGGCATGACCGCGGGCGTGTCCACACCCTCGCCGACCGGCACGGCGTTGACCGCGTCCGTCGCGGCCCAGGGGTCGATGCCGCCGCTCCCCATGGCGACGCTGACCGTCACGCCGTCGACCGGGGCCACCTCCGTCGTGCTGACGGCGAAGGACTTCAAGATCAGCATGGTCGCGCCCGCCGGCACGGGGGGCACGACCACCACGACGCCCACCGCGCTCTACAACTGCGTGGTCGCGACGACGGGCAGCACGCTGCCGGCCGTGGCGACGATTCCGGTGACGAGCGCCTCGGCGTCCCCGAGCGCGAGTGCCAGCGCCAGCGCCAGCCCCAGTGCCTCCGCGAGCGTCTCGCCCACGCCGCGTAACACCAGGACGGTGTACGAGACGGTCTTCGCGTCGCCCACGCCTGCCAAGACGAAGAAGACGAGGTCCGTCCAGGTCGAGAACACTCCCGGGGGTGGCGCGGCCACCGGCGGTGGAGGGGACGCGGGCCCCGACGCCCGCCTCTTCGTCCTCACCGGCGTCGCGCTCATGCTGGCGGCGGGGGGCGGCGGACTCGTGCTCCGGACCCGGCGCCGCCCGGTGAGGCAGTAGGACGAGCCATGACCACCCCGCCACCTGGACAGTACCCGCCGGGCCAGCCGTACGGCATGCCTCCCGGGCCGGGCGGGCAGGGCTACCCGCAGCCGGTTTACGGCCAGCCGGTCTTCCAGCCGGTCATGCTGCCCCAGATGCAGCACGTGCAGCCGGTGCCCCCGCCGCAGCCGCCGGAGGAGAAGCCTCCCGGCGACGGCGCGGAGGCCATCCGGCGGGTGCTGATCACGGCGGCCATCCTGGGCTTGGTCGTCGTGATCGTGGGCGTAGTGATCATGGTGAACAACCCCGACGAGTACGCCGCGCCGACCCGCTCGACGGTGAAGCTCGCGGCGCCGCAGAACGGGCTCGCCCCCTCCGTGGGGCCGGGCGGCGCCGGGCAGCCGCTGACGCAGGCGGTCGCCACCGCGCCTCCGCCGGTTCCGAACATTCCGGCGGCTCCGGCGATGCAGCCGTCCACGCCCAAGCGCCTGGTCATTCCCAAGATCGGCGTGAACGCGTCGATCAAGTCGGTCGGTCTCGACCGCTCCGGTGCGATCCAGACGCCCCCGATCAGCAACCCGAATCTGGTCGGCTGGTATCGCGGAGGCCCGACGGCGGGTGAGTCGGGCCCGGCGGTCATGCTCGGCCACAAGGACACCACCTCGCGCAGCGCCGTCTTCACTCGTCTGCACGAACTGGCGTACGGCGACAAGATCGAGGTGTACCGCCTCGACGGGACCGTGGCCATCTTCACCGTGGGCGGTATCGAGCAGGCGAACAAGCAGACGTTCCCCACCAACCGGGTGTACGGGCACGCCGACAACGCCGAGCTCAGGCTGATCACCTGTGGCGGCAAATACAACTATTCGACCGGTCACTACTTCGACAATGTCATCGTCTACGCCACGATGACCGGAACGCGTCTGGCGAAAACGACGTCCTGAGCCGGGGCACCTCGCCGGAAGGGCTCGTGGCCGGCGGCCGTCGGGGCTATGGTCTCTTCGACCGATCATGAGGAGGGCCAATGGGCTGGTTCTCGAAACTCCTGCTGCCCGGTCGGCTGCGCACAGGGCCCACGGCGCTGCTGCCCGCCCGGCCGGATCCGAAGACACTGCTGGCGGTCGCACAACTCGCCGATCCCGAGGCGAGAACCGACGGCGACGACATCCTCGCGGGCGGGGCGCGCATCGAGCCGCCCGTCGAACTGACCGGAGACGTCCTCGCCAAGCTCGGCGTGCCCGACGAGGACAGGCTCTGGGCGTGCCGGATCGCCGCCGAGGGCCCGCTGCCGGTGGACTTCTTCGACAAGAGCCTGGCCGAGGGCATCGCATACCGCCTGGGCGGCTGGTCACTCTGCCAGGGCGAGCCGCTCGATCCGGCGGAGGACGGCGGAGACCCGCTGGTCTACCTGCCGGCCGTGCCGGAGCCCGAGGAGATCCTGCCGATCCTGGCCGAGTCACTGCGGCACGCCGACGCCGTGGACACCGAAAGGTGGCCGGAAGGTGAGCTGATCGAGGGCGTCGTCCACGTCCCCGTCCGCCGTGGCAGGGTGGCCGACGTCTACGCGGGCGCCGACGTGCTGGTCACGGTCGAGGAGGGGCACCGCATGCCGCCCGCCGCCCAGGTCCGCTGGCCGTACCTGACGGAGATCGCGATCGCCCGGGTCTCCCCGGCCGCGCGTACGGAGGAGACGGGAGGCGAGGACGCGGAGCTTGCCGGTGCGGCTGCCGGAGATGCGGCCGACGGCCGGACGGAAGAGGTGACGAGCGCGGACGAGGCGCAGGGGGCGCTGCTCGCGCGGGCGGCCGTGGCGCTCGCGCTCGCGGACGGGCTCCGGGGGATCGCGGCCGACAGCCGGGGTTTCCAACTCGCCGAGGCCGGCGACGTGCTGCCCGGACGATACGCCTGAGCCCTGCCCATCGACCACGCCCATACCGTCGCCTCCCCCGACGAAAGTTCTGATGTAACCTCTCACTAACCGAACATTGCTCGGTTTCCTATGGAGGCACTGTGGCAGAGGCGTACATCGTCGGGGCGGTCCGCACGCCGGTCGGCAAGAAGAAGGGCGGGCTCTCCGCGGTCCACCCGGTCGACCTGGCCGCCCACACTCTCTCCGCGCTCGTCGAGCGCACCGGCGTCGATCCCGCCGCCGTGGACGACGTGATCATGGGCTGCGTCATGCAGTTCGGCCCGCAGTCCATGGACATCGCACGCAACGCGTGGCTCAGCGCGGGCCTCCCGGAGACCGTGGCCGGGGTCACGATCGACCGGCAGTGCGGCTCGTCGCAGCAGGCCATCCACTTCGCCGCGCAGGGAGTGCTGTCGGGCACGCAGGACCTGGTCGTGGCGGCCGGCGTCGAGTCGATGTCCATCGTCCCGATGGGGTCGAGCATCACGGCGGCGCTGGAGAAGGGCATGCCGTTCCCGTTCGGCGACAAGTGGGTCGAGCGGTACGGCAAGCAGGAGATCTCCCAGTTCCGCGGCGCGGAGCTGATGTGCGAGAAGTGGGGCCTGGAGCGTGACGATCTGGAGCGCTACGCCTACGAGAGCCACCAGCTGGCCGCGAAGGCGATCGCCAACGGCCACTTCAAGGACCAGATCGCCCCGGTCGGCGGCGTGACCGACGACGAGGGCCCACGGCCCGACACCACGCTGGAGAAGATGGCCGAGCTGAAGACCCTGCGCGAGGGCGGCCGGATCACCGCGGCCACCTCCTCGCAGATCTCCGACGGCTCGGGCGCGCTGCTCATCGCCTCGGAGCAGGCGGTGCGCGACCACGGGCTGGTCCCGCGCGCCCGCATCGTCACGCTCGCGCTGACCGGTGACGACCCGATCTACATGCTCACGGCGCCGATCCCGGCCACCCGCAAGGCGCTGGCCAAGGCGGGGCTCGCGATCGGGGACATCGACGTCATCGAGATCAACGAGGCGTTCGCCCCGGTGCCGCTGGCCTGGCTCAAGGAGATCGGGGCCGACCCGGCGCGGACCAACCCCAACGGCGGAGCCATCGCGCTGGGGCACCCGCTGGGCGGCACCGGCGCGATCCTCATGACCAAGCTCCTGCACGAGCTTGAGCGCACCGGTGGGCGGTATGGCCTGCAGACGATGTGCGAGGGCGGCGGCCAGGCCAACGTCACGATCATCGAGCGTCTCTGACCGTTCCGCACGAAAAGGGCACCCCGGATCGCCCCGGGGTGCCCTTTTCGTGCAGGAGAGCGGCGTGGTGTGCCCAGAGCCGTACGGGGCTCTCGCGTCCGTCCTCAGATGCGGGGGCCGAGGAAGGTGCCGCCGGTGGCGTCGATGAGGTCGCCGGTGATCCAGCGGGCGTCGTCGGAGGCGAGGAAGGCCACGACGTCGGCGATGTCGGACGGCTGGCCGATGCGGTTGAGCGCGGAGGCCGTCGCGGTGAGCGCCTCGATCTCCGGGCTGGAGTGGATCCAGGCGTTCGGTTCGGTGTCGGTGACGCCGGGCGCCACCGTGTTGACCGTGATGCCTCGTTCGCCCACCGCATGGGCCAGCGTCCTGCCGAGCACGTTGATCGCACCCTTGGCCATCGAGTAGGCGAGTTCGTGGGCGATGGCGATGCGCGTGTCGGCGGAGGAGATGTTGATGATGCGGCCGCCGTCGCGCAGCAGGGGCAGAGCCCGCTGGATGATGAAGAACGGCGCGCGCACGTTGAGCGCGATCAGCCGGTCGAACTCCTCGGGGGTCGTCCGGTCGATCGAGCCGGTTCCCATCGCGCCGCCCGCGTTGTTGACCAGGATGTCCAGCGGCCGCCCGGCCAGGCCCTCCTCCAGCCCGGCGAACAGCGTGTCGACGTCGCCGGGCACGCCGAGCTCGGCCCGGACGGCGAAGGCGCGGCCGCCCGCCTGCTCGATCGTCGCGATCGTCTCCTTCGCCGCGGACTCGTTGCGGCCGTAGTGCACGGCGACGTACGCGCCGTCCGCCGCCAGGCGCTGGGCGATCGCCCGGCCGATTCCGCGCGAACCACCGGTGACCAGCGCCGTCTTACCCGCGAGCTTGCTCATTCCGTCCATCTCCTCAGCTCATGCAAAAACTGTTTATGTCGCACACTGTTTTGTCTATGTTATATACAGTTTTTGGAAGAGGGTCAAGGTGAATCGGGAGGGCCGGTGGCGGCAAAGGGTGACAAGGGCGGCGGCGATCTCGCCCGCGGCATGGACCTGCTCTGGGGGACGGCCGACAGGCCCAGCCGGGGTCCGAAGCCGAGCATGTCCGTGGAGCGGATCACCGGGACCGCGATCGAGATCGCCGACGCCGAGGGGCTGGCGGCCGTCTCCATGCAGCGGATCGCCGCCGCCTTCGGGTTCACGACGATGTCGCTGTACCGGTACGTGCCGGGCAAGGCGGAGCTGGTCGCCCTCATGATCGATACGGCGATCGGCGACCGCCCCGATCTGGAGTCCGTGCCGGGAGGGTGGCGTGACCGGCTGGCGGACTGGGCCCGGCAGTGCCTGCGGCTCTTCGTGCGCCATCGCTGGCTGATCGAGGCGACCGGCGGGCATCGCATCATGGGGCCGAACGAGCTGGGCTGGCTGGACGCCGCGCTCGCCGTCCTCGCGGACGCCGGTTTTCCGCCGGTCGAGCAGCACGACGCGTTCCTGCTCCTCAACGGGCATGTCCGCAGCGTCGCGCAGAACATGACGGGAGCCGATCGGCTACGCGTCGACGAGTGGTCGGCCGCTCTCGGGGAGCGGCTGCGCCGGCATGGCGACCGCTATCCGGCCCTGGTCGCGGCCATGCGGGGCGGCGGCTACTCCCAGCCCGCGGCCGAGCCCCTGGAGTTCGGGCTGCGCTGCCTGCTCGACGGGCTCGAGAAGCTCCTGGCGGAGGCGCCGGGCACGCCACCGGGCCGTTGACGTGGAGAAAGGGCACCCCGGATCACCCGGGATGCCCTTTCGGCCGCGAAGCGGCTTACCTGGCTCTCGGCAGCCGCCGCGGCTGCCGCACCGGCCGCATGGGCGGGGCCGGGATCTGACGCGGCGGCGGGAAGGAGCGCTGGGGCTGCGGCGTGCGCGGGTTCTGCTGCTTGCCGCCCTTGCTGGACGCGCGAGTACGCATACGGGATCTCCTTGTACGTCGGGAACGCGGCACCGAGGTGCCGTCACTCAGCTGCCGCGTCGGATGGACAGGGCCGGGAAAGCTGAGCGGATCAGCGGCTCAGAGGGCTGATCAGCGGTCGCCGTACAGAATCCACATGCCGGTGACCCTAACAACGCGCCACAGCCGGGGACAAAGGGTTTTTTCGCACCAAAGCGTCCAAGCGGCGTGCAAGTCGGATACCAGATCGCGACAAGTGGGTTCCTGTGTACTCAAACACGTCAAAGAGACGTTCCTTGCACAGGAGATACCCGTGAAGTCCATCAAGCGCGCTGCGGCCGCTCTCGCCACCACCGCCGTCGCCGTCACCACCTTCGGCGTCCTGTCCAGCCCGGCGCACGCGATGCAGCCCGCTGACGGCTGGTACCGCTGCTACATCTCGGGCTACGGCTGGATGTGGTGCTACGACGTGTGAGTCATACCTCGTTCCACGGTCCCGTCCCCGCGCTCGCGCGGGGACGGGGCCGTGGCGTTCAGCCGATACGCCGGTGGACGTCGTCGAACATGGACGGCCCGGTGCGCTGAGGGGCGATCCACGGGCCCTCCAGCGACGGGTCGACGATCCCGTCCTCCATGAACGTGTAACGCCCGTCGAGCACCCGCCGGGCCAGCCGTACGTCCCTGGCGTCGGTGTTGTCCCACAGCCGGTCGAACAGCGCCTCGGCCCGCTGCCTGGCCTGGTGGCAGAAGGTGTCGGCCAGCTCGTACGGCTTGCGCCCGAACTCGGCCGCGTCCTCCTGGGCGCGCACGCAGACCGCGGTGATGGCGAACAGTTCGGCGCCGATGTCCACGATCCGCGACAGGAACCCCTGCTTGTGCTCCAGCCGCGCCTGCCAGCGCGACATGCCGTAGAACGTCGATCTGGCGAGCTTGCGGCTGGTCCGCTCGACATACCGCAGGTGCTGGGCCAGCGGGCCGAACTCGGCGTACGACGTGGGCACCTGGCCGGGCCCGGTCACCAGACTCGGCAGCCACCTGGCGTAGAAGGCGCCGGCCCGGGTGGCCGCCCGCCCCTTGGCCCGCAGGCCGGCCTTCGGATCGACGAGCTCGCCCGCGACCGACAGGTGGGCGTCCACCGCCTCGCGGGCGATGAGCAGGTGCATGATCTCGGTCGAGCCCTCGAAGATGCGGTTGATCCGCAGGTCGCGCAGCATCTGCTCGGCGGGCACGCCGCGCTCGCCGCGGGCGTGCAGCGACTCGGCGGTCTCGTAGCCGCGCCCGCCTCTCATCTGCACCAGCTCGTCCATCAGCCGCCAGGCCATCTCCGTGCTGTACAGCTTGGCGAGCGCGGCCTCGATGCGGATGTCGTTGCGCTCGTCGTCGGCCATCCGGCTGGACAGGTCCACCACCGACTCGAGCGCGTACGCGGTGGCGGCGATGAAGGCGACCTTGCGGGCGATGGCCTCGTGCTGCCCGACCGGCCTGCCCCACTGGACCCGCTCGCACCCCCACTCACGGGCGATCTTGGTGGCCCACTTCGCCGCGCCGACGCACGTGGCCGGCAGCGACAGGCGCCCGGTGTTGAGCGTGGTCAAAGCGATCTTCAGGCCCTGGCCCTCGCGGCCGATCAGGTTCTCCACCGGTACGCGCACCTGGTGGAAGCGCGTGACGCCGTTCTCGATGCCGCGCAGGCCCATGAACCGGTTGCGGTGCTCGACGGTGATACCGGGCGAGTCGGCCTCGACCACGAAGGCCGAGATCTTGGTGCCGGTCCGGGCCATCACGACGAGCAGGTCGGCCACGACGCCGTTGGTCGTCCACAGCTTCACGCCGTTGATCACGTACGCGTCGCCGTCGCGGACGGCGGTCGTCGACAGCCGGGCGGGGTCGGACCCGACGTCCGGCTCCGTGAGCAGGAAGGCCGAGATCTCGCCCCGGGCGCAGCGGGGCAGGAAGCGGCGCTTTTGCTCGGGGGTGCCGAACAGCCGCAGCGGCTGCGGAACCCCGATGGACTGGTGGGCCGACAGCAGTGCGCTGAGCGCGGGGGAGCACGACGTCACGAGTGCCAGCGCGCGGCAGTAGTACAGGTGGCTCAGCCCCAGCCCGCCGTACTCCTCCTCGGTGGTCATGCCGAACGCGCCGATCGCCGCCAGGCCCTTGATCACCTCGTCCGGAATCACGGCGGTGCGCTCGATGAGCGAGGGATCGACCTTCTCCTGCAGGAACGCCCGCAGCGCGCGCAGGAAGTCGTCTCCCTTCTTGATCTCCTCCTCGGTGAGGCGGGGGGCGGGATGCACGAGGTCCAGCCGGAAGTCCCCGAGGAAGAGCTGCTTGCCGAAGCTCGGGCGGGTCCACTCCGTCTCGCGCGCCTGCTCGGCCACCTCCCTGGCCTTGGCGTAATCGGTCGTCATCATCGACCTCCTCGGCGGTGAAACGAGCTCTCCTCGTTACCTACCCGCCAGTAGCCTCTTGCATCGCGGGAAGCGCGATGTGTACGGCCGTCCCTTCGCCGGGGGAGGAGACGATCCGGCACCGGCCGCCGTGCGCCTCCACGATGGCCTTCACGATCGACAGGCCGAGCCCCGCCCCGCCGTACAGGTGGTCCTCTCCGCGCTGGAAGCGGTCGAAGGCGCGTTCGGCCTGCTCCGGGCTCATCCCCGGCCCGGTGTCGCGCACCTCGATCGTCACCGACTCCGGGGCGCGCAGCAGCCGTACGGCGGCCCGGGTGCCCCCGGGGGTGTGCGCTCGCACGTTGCCGAGCAGGTTGACGAGCACCTGGCGGACCCTGGCCTCGTCCACCGTCGCGACCAGGGACGGCGGCGCCTCCACCGTGACCGGGTGCGCGGGGTCGAGGGCGGCCGAGTCGGCGGCCACCTCACGGGCCATCTCGGCCAGGTCGATCTCGTTGAGCGCGAGCGCGGTGCCACGGTCGAGCCGCGCGAGTTCCAGCATCTCGCCCACCAGGCGGCCCATGCGGTTGGCCTCGGCCTCGATCCGCCCCATGATCTTGGGCAGGTCCTCGGCCGGGATCGCCCCGGCCCGGTACAGCTCCGCATACCCGGAAATGGTCGACAGCGGGGTGCGCAGCTCGTGGGAGGCGTCGGCGGCGAAGCGGCGCACGCGGTCCTCCGACGCCTGGCGGTCGCGGAAGGCGCCGGCGATCCTGTCGAGCATGAGGTTGATCGCGGCGCCGAGCCTGCCGACCTCCGACGGTCCCTCGGGCATCCGGGCCGACAGGTCGACTCGCTCGGCCACGAGATGGGCGGTGCGCGCCATCTTGCCGAGTGGCGCCAGGCCGCCGGCGATCAGCAGCCGGCCGCCCGCGGCCAGCAGCAGGATCAGCACCCCGCCGGTCGCCAGTTCGCTGATCAGCAGGTGGCGCACCGGGTCGTCCACCGCGTCCAGGGGCACCGCGATGACCATCAGCCGCAGACCGCTCGGCGACATCGCCGCGGCCGCGATCAGCTCGTGTCCGCCGCTCGGGTCGAGGTCGAAGGTGCGGCCCTGCGCCGCGTACGCCAGCAGCCTGTCCCTGCCCAGCGCCTCGGTCAGGCCGGGCACGGCCGCGGCCTCGTCCGCGTCGCCGCTGACCAGATGCGCGTGCTGCTCGGAGAGGTTGTAGACCGCGAGGGCGTAGGTCGAGCCGGTCAGCGCCTGCGCGAGCGGGTCCCCCTCGACCACCCGGCGCGCCGCCGTGACGGTCGCCGCCACCACCTGTCCCTCCAGCCGCGTACGCAGGTGGCCGCGCAGGACGACGACGCTGACGAGGGAGAACACGACCAGCAGGACCGCGCTCACTCCGAGCAGCCCGGCGAGCAGGCGCGTCCTGAGCGACATCACCGGTCCGTCACATGTCCTGGGCCGGGCGCAGGGAGTATCCGATGCCGCGCTGGGTGTGGATCAGCGGTGGGCCGAGCGGGTCGAGCTTGCGGCGCAGATAGGAGATGTAGGTCTCCAGCACCTGCGAGCTCCCGCCGTAGCCCCAGACCTCCTCAAGCAGGCGCCGCTTGGTCAGCACCAAGCCGGCGTTGGCCATCAGGAAGGCCAGCAGGCGGAACTCGGTCGGCGACAGCTCCACCGGGACGCCGCCGCGCCGCACCTCCCAGCGCGCCTCGTCGAGCTCCAGGTCGGCGACCCGGAGGATCGGCCCGTGCGCCCGCTCGGCCGCCTCCGGCACGGTCGTACGGCGCAGCACGGCGCGGATCCGCGCGACCAGCGCCTCGACCGAGAACGGTTTGGTGACGTAGTCGTCGCCGCCGAGGGTCAGCCCGCGCACGGTGTCGGCGACCGCGTCGCGGGCGGTCAGGAAGATCACGGGAGGGTGCACGCCGTCGGCCCGGATCCGCCGGCACACCTCGAAGCCGTCGATGTCGGGCAGCATGACGTCGAGGACGACCAGGTCGGGCTGGTTCCTCAGCACCTCGCCGAGCGCCGCGGCCCCCGTGCCCACGGCCGTCACCCGGAAGCCGTGGAACCTGAGGGCGACTTCCACGATGTCCCGGATGTTTGGCTCGTCCTCGACGACGAGGATCCTGGTTTCACTCATGGGGGACCCATTGTGCAGGTAGAAGGCATTTGTCGCACAATTCGGGTCTCCGTGGCCGCTCCGCGCGGCACTCGTGCGTCAGCGCGGGACGCGGGCCACGCAGAACACGGTCTGGCCGAACGGCGGACGGACGAACCGCTCGATGAGCCGGGTCAGCGGCACGACGGTGCGGTCGTAGATCTTGACGAGCCGGGGGTCGGGGTAGCCCACGCCACCCCGCCGCACGGCCGCCCACCAGGCGATGCCGCCGAGGAAGTTGATCGGCTTGAGCACCTGCACGTCGAGGCCGGCGGCGGTGACCGTCTTGCGCAGCGTGGCGGGGGTGTAGCGGGTGACGTGCCCCACCTTGCGGTCGAAGTCCCCGTAGAGCTGCATGTAACCGGGCACCCAGATGATGATCCGGCCGCCGGGAGCGGTCACCTTGGCCAGTGACCGCAGCGCCTCGGCGTCCTCCTCGATGTGCTCGAGGACGTTCATCATGACGACGGTGTCGACCGGGTCGGCCAAGGGGATCTCGGTCGGCAGGCCGAACTGGAGCACCGACACGTCGTCGCGGTCGGCGAACCTCTTGCGCAGTTGCTCCACGCAGTAGGGATCGAAGTCGCTCACCACGAGCCTGTCCAGGCGCGGCAGGAACTGCTCGGCGAAATGCCCGAGACCCGACCCGATCTCCAGGAGCGACCGCCCGACGTGCGGCGCGACCATGTCGAACTCGTACTGCCGGTAGTTCTTGGCCTCGTCGCCGCCGAGGTGGTTCTCCAGAGCCTCGTCCCCGGCCGCCGGCTGGACTACTCGGTCATACCCAGACATAGGATCCTCGATCTGCACGCTGACGGTCGTGGAAAGTGTAGTGCCCGCCCCATCGGCGGGCGTCCGCTTCGCCGGAGGGGCCGCCGACGGGAGCTCCGGGCGGCACGGTTGTTCCGGCGGCACCGGCGGCACTGTGAATCTTTCCGCGGCACCGTTCTTTCGGATCTTTCGGCGGGCGCTGTGGACGGGATGCCCGCCTGATCGTAGGCTTCACCTCCGTCCCGACCCCCGATTGCCCCCTTATGGACGACGACGAGGCAGTGACCCGCGCCCTGGCCGGTGACCTTGACGCCTACGAGGTGCTGGTCACCCGATACAGCGCGGTCGCCCACCGTACGGCGAGCCTGCTCGGGGCGGCCGACGAGGCGGAGGACGTCGTCCAGGAGGCGTTCGTCAAGGCGTTCCGTCACCTCAAGGGCTTCCGCCGGGGTTCGTCCTTCCGCCCCTGGCTGCTGCGCATCGTGGCCAACGAGACCCACGACCTCACCCGGTCACGTGGCCGCCGCTCCGACCTCGCCGTACGGCTGGGCCGCGAGCGGGAGCCGTACGGACCAGGGGATCCCGAGGACCCGGAGGGCGCGGCCGTGGACGCCGACGGCAGGACCCGGCTGCTGGAGGCCGTACGCGCGCTGCCCGACGGGGAACGCGAAGCCGTGGTCTGCCGGTATTTCCTGCAGTTGTCCGAGGCGGAGACGGCCGAGGTCCTCGGCGTGCGGCTCGGCACGGTCAAGTCGCGGACGTTCCGGGCCCTGCGGCGCCTGCGGGAGGAGGTGGGCCGTGAGCACTTCGGATGACAGCGATCCGATCGCACCGGAGGACCTCGAGGCGCGGCTCCGGGCCCTCGGCGAGGGGCTGGCCGTGCCCCCCGTGCCGCCTCCCGCCGACGTGGCGCGTGCCGTACGCGCCCGCATCGAAAACAGTGGGGCCGACGACAGGGCACGGCGGCGGGCCGCGTGGCGGCCGTCGCCGCGCGTCGCGGCAGCGGCGGTGGCGGTGCTGATGGCCGTGCTGCTCGGGGCCACGCCGCAGGGCCGGGCCGCGGTCGTGTCGGTGCTGCGCTTCGCGGGCGTCGAGATCCACGTGGGCGGCGCCGGACCGCTGCCCACGGGAGTGCCGGGCCCGTTGCCCGGCGAGCGCCGGGTGACGCTGGAGGAGGCGCGGCGGACCGCCCGTTTCCCGGTCGCCGTGCCGTCCGCGCTCGGCGAGCCGTCCGACGTCCGCCTCGCCGACGGTGGCCGTGTGGTGACACTCCTGTGGCCGGGCGTCCGGCTCGACGAGTTCGACGGCACGCTGGGCGTCGTCTGGCACAAGGAACTCGGAGAACCGTTCCCGGAGCAGGTGGGCGTCGTCGGCGGATGGTGGATCCCGCGGTCTCACGGCGTGTCGTACGTGCCCTCGGGCGGCGGCGCGCCGCGCGAGGAGCGGGTGGCCGGGCCGACGCTCATCTGGCAGCACAAGCTGGTCGGGCTGCGGCTGGAGGGGCCGGACCGCGCAGAGGCGCTGCGGATCGCCTCCTCGGTCCGATGAACCGGAGACTCACTCGGGGGAGGCGAGCCAGGCGTCGATCTCGCTCAGCAACTCCTTCTTGACCGCGTGGGGCGCCGTCGACGACCGGATCGACTGCCGGGCGAGCTCGGCGATCTCCGCGTCGCCGAAGCCGTAGGCGTCCCGCGCGAGCTCGTACTGCGGCAGCAGCCGGGCGCCGAACAACAGCGGGTCGTCGGCGCCGAGGGCGATCGGCACCCCGGCCTCGAACAGCCGCCGCAGCGGCACGTCCTCGGGGCGTTCCGCCACCCCGAGGCCCACGTTGGACAGCGGGCACACCTCGCAGGTGATCTGCCGGTCGGCCAGCCGCTCCATCAGGCGAGGCGACTCGGCCGCGCGCACGCCGTGGCCGATCCGGTCGGCGCCCAGGTCGTCGAGGCATTCGGCGACGCTCTCCGCGCCCAGCAACTCGCCGCCGTGCGGCACGGCGAGCAGCCCCGCACGCCTGGCGATCCGGAAGGCGTGCTCGAAGTCCCTGGCCCGGCCGCGCCGCTCGTCGTTGGACAGGCCGAAGCCCACCACGCCCTTGCCCTCGTACCTGGCCGCCAGGCGGGCCAGCGTCCTGGCGTCGAGCGTGTGCCGGATGCGGTTGGCGGCCACGATCACCGCCATGCCGATCCCGGCCTGCCTGGCCGCCTTCTCCGTCGCGTCGAGGACGAGTTCGAGTGTCTCGGTCAGCCCGCCGAAACGCTGGGCGTACCCGGACGGGTCGACCTGGATCTCCAGCCAGCGCGACCCCTCCCGGGCCTCGTCCTCGGCGGCCTCGCGCAGCAGCCGGTAGACGTCCTCGGGCCGGCGCAGCACCGACCGTGCGATGTCGTACAACCGCTGGAACCGGAACCAGCCGCGCTCGTCGGTCGCCCGCAGTTTCGGCGGCCAATCCTCCACCAGCGCGTCGGGGAGGTGGACGCCCTGCTCCCGGGCGAGCTCGATCAGCGTCGAATGCCGCATCGAGCCGGTGAAGTGCAGGTGCAGATGTGCCTTGGGGAGCGTGTCTAGTGGACGTGCCATCTCCATATGTTGCCGCATGTCGCTCTCAACCCGTCGCCGGGTTGGCGCGTTGGGGAGGGACGAAAGGGGAGCTCATGACCGAAGAAGACGAGGCGGCCTTCGACGAGTTCCTGGCCGCGCGCAGCACCGCCCTCCTGCGCACCGCGATTCTGGTCTGCGGCGCCTCGGCGTCCGACGCCGAGGACATGGTCCAGAACGCGCTGGAGAAGGTCTACAGGCACTGGCCGCGCATCCGGCACGACAACCCCGAGGCGTACGCGCGCCGGGTCGTGGTGAACGGCGCGATCAGCAAGGCCAGGCGGCGCAAGGTGCTCCAAGAGATCACCTTCGCCCAGCCGCCGGAGACACCCGTGGAGTCGCCCGACCTCGGCCTGCGGGACGTGCTCGTCACCGAGCTCAGGAAGCTGCCGGCCCGGATGCGGGCCGTACTGGTCCTGCGCTACTGGGAGGACCTGTCGGAGGCCGAGACCGCGGCGCTGCTCGGCTGCTCCGTCGGCACCGTCAAGAGCCAGGCCGCCCGCGGTCTGGCACGCGTGCGCGCACGCATGGAAAACCTGGAAGGAGCGTCCGCATGAACGTCGAAGAGGCGCTGAGGGATGCCATGGCCGCTCAGGTCGCCGGCGTGCACGCGCCGCCGTCGCTGGGCCAGGCCGTGCGGCGGCGCAGCCGTCGCCACGTCGTCAGGTTTCGTACGGCGGGGGCGGCCGTGCTCACCGCTGCGGTCGCCGTGGGCGTGCCCGTGGCGTTGACCGCCCGGCCCGACGCCGCCCCGCCCGCCGGCAGCCTCGCCGGGACCGGCGCCACCGGCCCGGGAGTCCCGGCCGCGTCCGCGGTCTCCTCCGGCGACACGGTCGCCACGCCGGAAGGGGTCGTCCCCGACGTGGTCGGCAAGAGCGCCGCGGAGGTCAACGCCCTCCTGAAGGAGGCGGGCTACACGGTGCGCGTGACGAAGGTCGTCACCGACGAGGCCCCGGCAGGGACGGTCTTCGCCCAGATGCCGCAGCCGGGGACGGCCGCTCCCGCCGGGGCGGCGGTCACGATCACGATCGCCACAACGGCCGGCCCGACCCCATCCACCACGGAGGGCACGCAGGACCCGCAGATGCCCCAGGACCTCGGCGACCTCGGGGACGGCAGGACGCTCGGCGGCGTGCACGTCGGCTACCTGCCCGAAGGGCTTGAATGGGGCAAGTGGTCCGGCAAGGACGGGTTCGGCAAGCGGAGCTACACCACGAGCTGGGTGGAGCCCGGGCTCGAACCCGGCATGTACAGCGTCCAGATGATCGTCTATCGGAAGGACGCCGCGAGCGTGCTGGCCAAGCGCATGCAGGGCTACGCCGCACAGGGCGCCGAGCCGGTCGAGGCCGGCGGCAGAAAGGCCTACCTGGTCAGCCTGTCGGAGGGCGGCGACCGGATCCTGGACGGCGGCACCCGGACGATCGTGTGGACCCTCGCTCCCGGCGTCGGGGTCGAGGTCATGATCAGCCCTGACTACGCGGCCAAGCTCGGCAAGGCGGCGGCCGACAGGGAGCTCAAGAAGATCGCCGCCGGAGTCACCCTCGACAAGTGACCCCGTCCCGTTCCGCGCCTCCGCGTCCCCAGCGGGCCCGGAGGCGCGGCCGCCCCGGGCTGACCCGACCGCCGCAGTGGGTCATCTTCGTACTGCTTTCGACAGGTCGTCGGCATGACGAAGGCCCGGTCCCACGTGGTGGGGACCGGGCCTTCGTGCCGGGTTCGCGAGGTCCTGGTGGCCTCGATGACGCTCAGTGCGCCTCGGCCAGGAGCTTGGTCACCCGGCTGACGCCCTCGACCAGGTCGTCGTCGCCCAGCGCGTACGACAGGCGGAAGTAGCCCGGGGTGCCGAACGCCTCGCCGGGCACCAGCGCGACCTCGGCCTCCTCCAGGATGAGCTCGGCCAGCTCGGCCGAGGTCTGCGGGCGCCTGCCGCGGATCTCCTTGCCCAGCAGCGCCTTGACCGACGGGTACGCGTAGAACGCGCCGAACGGCTCGGGGCAGACCACGCCGGGGATCTCGTTGAGCATCCGGACCATGGTCTGACGGCGCCGGTCGAACGCCGCGCGCATCTGGGCGACGGCCGACAGGTCGCCGGAGACGGCCGCGAGCGCGGCGGCCTGGGCGACGTTGGAGACGTTCGAGGTGGCGTGGGACTGCAGGTTCGTCGCCGCCTTGACCACGTCGGACGGGCCGATCAGCCAGCCCACCCGCCAGCCGGTCATCGCGTACGTCTTGGCCACGCCGTTCAGCACGACGACCCGGTCGCGCAGCTCGGGCACGGCGGTGGCGATGCTGGAGAACTTCGCCTCGCCGTAGACCAGGTGCTCGTAGATCTCGTCGGTCACGACCCACAGGCCCTTGTCCAGCGCCCAGCGGCCGATCTCCTCGACCTGGGCGGGGGAGTAGACGGCCCCCGTCGGGTTGGACGGCGAGACGAACAGCAGGACCTTGGTGCGGTCGGTCAGCTTCTCCTCGAGCTGCTCGACCGAGGCCAGGTAGCCGGTCGTCTCGTCGGTGACCACGTCGACCTGGACGCCGCCCGCGAGCTTGATCGCCTCCGGGTACGTCGTCCAGTAGGGCGCCACGACCAGGACCTCGTCACCGGGGTCGAGCAGTGTGGCGAACGCCTCGTAGACCGCCTGCTTGCCGCCGTTCGTCACCAGGATCTGGGCGGCCTCGACCTGGAACCCGCTGTCGCGCAGAGTCTTCTCGGCGATCGCCTGCTTGAGCTCCGGCAGGCCCCCGGCCGGCGTGTACTTGTGGAACCTGGGATTCCGGCACGCCTCGACGGCCGCCTCGACGATGTAGTCGGGCGTGGGGAAGTCGGGCTCGCCGGCGCCGAAGCCGATGACCGGGCGACCGGCCGCCTTCATCGCCTTGGCCTTGGCGTCCACGGCCAGAGTCGCGGACTCGGAGATCGCGGATATGCGTGCGGAGATGCGAGGTCGGGTCATGCCTCCATCGTTCCAGACGCGCCACGCGGTTTCGTCTCCATATCCAGGATGCGGACGGGTTCGCACGGTAGCTTTAGACCGCACAGGAACGGCACCCGGGCCGCCTCCGGGCGGTGCGGCGACCATGTGGTTCGACGGAGTGGTGAATCCCGCGTACACTTCACCGACTAGTGGGCCACGTGAACGCCACGGCGGACGCTTCGACGCGTTTCTCGGGTATCGTGGTGCACGGCTTAGGGCACTAGCGCAATTGGTAGCGCACCGGTCTCCAAAACCGGCGGTTGGGGGTTCGAGTCCCTCGTGCCCTGCGGAGTGCGGTCCGCGCAACAATGGCGTGAAAGCGCGCCGCAACTGCGACGGACACGACGGATCAGGTGAGGACTGTGGCGATCGACACCCGCGGTGAAACCGCTGGCAAGCCAGGCAAGCCGACCAGTGAGAAGAAGGCAAAGCGCACCTCGCCCGCTCTGTTCTACCGGCAGGTCGTCGCCGAGCTGCGCAAGGTCATCTGGCCCCGGCGCAATGACCTGATCTCGTACACGGTAGTTGTCCTGGTCTTCGTTGTGATCATGGTTGGGCTCGTGTTCGGGATCGATACGCTGCTGGGTAAGGCAGTGCTCTGGCTCTTCGGCGGATCCTGATCCCGCCCGAGACGTCACAGCACGTCAAGACACCAAGCGAAGAAGGAAGAGTCCCGTGTCCGAGTCCCCGATGCCGGCCGACCGCTCCCATGACGAGCATGACGAGTGGGGCACCGAGCAGGACGAGGCCGTAGCAGAGGTCGAGGAGACCACGGTCGCCGACTCAGACGGCGGTGACGGCGGCGAAGACTCGGCCGAGGCCGCCGCGCAGGTCGACGAGGACGGCGACGTCCTCCCGGATGTCGACCCGGTCGAGGAGTTCAAGCGTCAGCTTCGCGGCCAGTTCGGCGAGTGGTACGTCATCCACTCGTACGCCGGTTACGAGAACCGCGTGAAGCAGAACATCGAGAGTCGTATCGGGTCACTCAACATGGAGGACTTCATCTTCCAGGTCGAGGTGCCGACCCACACGATCACGGAGTTCAAGGGCGGCAAGAAGACTCCGATCAAGGAGCGCGTGCTTCCCGGTTACGTTCTGGTCCGGATGGACCTGACCGACGAGTCCTGGGCCGCGGTGCGCAACACGCCCGGTGTGACCGGCTTCGTCGGCCTGTCCAACAAGCCGAGCCCGCTGAACCTCGACGAGGTCGCCAAGCTGCTCGCCCCGGAGCCTTCCGAGGAAGTCAAGAAGGCCACGGCCAAGACGACCACCGCGACCGTCGACTTCGAGGTCGGCGAGTCCGTCACGGTCATGGACGGGCCGTTCGCCACGCTGCCGGCCACGGTCAGCGAGATCAGCGCCGAGTCGCAGAAGCTCAAGGTCCTCGTCTCGATCTTCGGTCGAGAGACCCCGGTCGAGCTGTCGTTCAACCAGGTCTCGAAGATCTGACCGCCTCGCGTAGACTCGATAGCCGTCCTCACGCACGCCCTGCTTCGGCGTGCCTGTGAGGCTTTTGTAGGACCAAGGACCCGGAGAAGGACAAATGCCTCCAAAGAAGAAAGTCGCGGCACTGGTGAAGGTCCAGCTTCCCGCTGGACAGGCCACCCCCGCGCCGCCGGTCGGTACCGCGCTCGGTCCGCACGGCGTCAACATCATGGACTTCGTCAAGCAGTACAACGCGGCGACGGAGGCCCAGCGGGGCAACATCATCCCCGTCGAGATCACCATCTTCGAAGACCGCTCCTTCACCTTCATCACGAAGACGCCGCCGGCGCCCGAGCTGATCAAGAAGGCCGCCGGTCTGCAGAAGGGCAGCGCGAACCCGCACAAGGACAAGGTGGGCAAGCTGACTCGCGAGCAGCTTCGCCAGATCGCCGAGACCAAGATGCAGGACCTCAACGCGAACGACGTCGAGGCCGCCGAGAAGATCATCGCCGGCACCGCCCGCTCCATGGGCATCACCATCGCCGACTGACTCTCAGCCTCATCAAACGCAGTGGGAGGGCTGGCGCAGGCCCGGACCACGATCTCCACGAGGAGCATGAAGTGAAGCGCAGCAAGAACTGGAAGAACGCGGCGGCCGAGGTCGACCGCGCGGCCCTGTACAACCCGCTCGAGGGCGTACGGCTGGCCAAGAAGACGGCGACCACGAAGTTCGACGCGACCGTCGAGGTCGCCCTGCGGCTGGGCGTCGACCCGCGCAAGGCCGACCAGATGGTCCGCGGCACCGTCAACCTCCCGCACGGCACCGGCAAGACCGCCCGGGTCCTGGTCTTCGCGACCGGTGACCGTGCCGAGGAGGCCCGCGCGGCGGGCGCCGACATCGTCGGCTCCGACGAGCTGATCGACGAGGTGTCCAAGGGCCGTCTCGACTTCGACGCGGTCGTCGCCACCCCGGACATGATGGGCAAGGTCGGCCGTCTGGGCCGCGTGCTCGGCCCCCGCGGCCTCATGCCGAACCCGAAGACCGGCACCGTCACGCCCGCCGTGGCCAAGGCCGTCACCGACATCAAGGGCGGAAAGATCGAGTTCCGGGTCGACCGGCACGCGAACCTGCACTTCATCATCGGCAAGGCGTCCTTCGACGACCGTCAGCTCGTGGAGAACTACGCCGCGGCGCTGGACGAGGTGCTGCGTCTCAAGCCGTCGGCGGCCAAGGGCCGTTACCTCAAGAAGGTCACCTTCACCACGTCCATGGGCCCGGGCATCCCGGTCGACCCGAACGTGACGCGGGCGATGACCGCCGAGATCGACGCCTGAGCCGTCACCCAGGCCGATAACGACGACGGAAGCCCCCGCCCTTTCCGGGCGGGGGCTTCCGCGCGTCCGCCGATAATCAGACGGCGAATAAACTCGGCCCGTGACCGAAGAGCGCAGCGATTCCGTCGATCACATCCTCGACCAGTGGCGGCGCGAGCGGCCCGACCTGGACCTGTCGGCTATGGGGGTCTTCGGTCGCCTCGCCCAGGTGGCCCGGGTGGTCGAGGGCCGGGTCGAGGAGGTACTCAACCGGCACGGCCTGCGCTCAGGGGACTTCGACGTGCTGGCCGCGCTGCGCCGTTCCGGCCCGCCGTACACGCTGATCCCGTCCGAGCTGTCGGACATGGTGATGATGTCGCGCGCCGGCATGACCAGCCGGCTCGACCGGCTGGAGGCCGCCGGACTGGTCGAGCGCAGTCTCGACCCGGCCGACCGGCGCAGCTTCAAGATCACGTTGTCGGATAAGGGGCGCGAGGTCATCGACGCGACGCTCACCGACCACGCGGCGAACCTCGCCCGGCTCGCGTCGGGGCTGGCCCCGAAGGACGCCCTGACGCTCGATCGGTTGCTGCGTGATCTCCTGACCGCCCTCGCGTAGGCCGTACTCAGGCCCGGCTCTGCCGCACGCCGCGGCGCCAGACCTCGCGGAGGGCGCGTGTGGCGGTGATGTCGCGAGTCGGATCGCCGTCCACCAGCAGCAGGTCCGCGCGCAGGCCCGGCGCGATCCGGCCCCGATCGTGCAACGCGAACAGCCGTGCGGGGACGGCGGTGGCCGCGGCGAGCGCCTCCTCACAGGTGAGGCCCGCCTCGGTGAGCAGCGCCAGTTCGCGGTGCATGCTCACGCCGTGCGGCGGAGCGAGGAAGTTGGCGTCGGTGCCCGCCACGATGGCCGCGCCCGCGGCGTGCAGCGCCCGGGCCGCGCCGAGGGCGTTGACGAGGCCCCGCGGGTGCACCGGGACCGCCCCGGGGTCCCTGCGCGCGGTCCCGGCCGACCCCTCCGGCAGGCGTGACGCGATGCGCTCGTCCTCGAAGACCTCCGCGGCGCCGTCGCCTCCGTTGACGACTTCGATGTAGCTGAGCGTGCTGACCACGAAGACGCCCTGCCGCGCGATGCGCGCGGCCAGTTCGGCCGCGTACGGATCCTCGGGCCCGAGATCGTGGAAGACGTGGGTGAGCGCGTCGACGCCCGAGTCGAGGGCGATGGCGGCCTCCCGGGCGGTGGCGATGTGCGCGACGGCCATGAGCCCCGCCGCGTGCCCGGCCTCGACCAGGGCTGCCACGACGCCGGGGGACAGGACGGGCAGGTCCAGCCCGGCGGTGGAACCGTCGTCGATCACGATCTTCAGGTAGTCGGCGCCCTCGGCCAGCCGCGCCTCGACGAACGCCTCGGCCTCGCCCGCGTCCGCGATCGTGTCGAAGGGGCCCACGGCATCGCCCAGGTGCGACAGTCCGGCCGCCTCGGCCACCATGATCTGGCTGGGGTGCCCTCCCGGCGCGGTCGCGAGCACTCCCGAACTGCGCAGGTCGGCCACGTCGTCGCGGTCCGCCGCGAGCCGCCGCTGCCTGGCCAGGTTGGACGGCAGGCAGAACATGTCGAGTTCGGTGGTCACCCCGAAGGCCAGCGCCTGGGCGAGCATGCCGTCGGAGACGTGCGTGTGGGCGTCGAGCAGTCCGGGGAGCAGCGTCCCGCCCGAGCCGTCGATCTCGGCGTCGGTCGGGCCTCCGTCCCACTCCGCGATCCGGTCGTCCTCGATCAGCACGTCTGCCCGGGGAATGGCACGCTCCCCGTCGAACACCCGCACGTCCTTGATCAGCGTACGCATGGCTCTCCTTCACCGTCCGTTTTTGGTTCCGCGTCAGATAGTACGAAGTCTAACTATAAGAAGGCAAACAAGTGCGATGTGGAGGTTTTGTGCACAGCTCATGGGGGTTTGCACCGGAGCGGCGCGCCGATGGCGTTAGGCGCATAGGGTCAAGGGCAGGTAAAGGGGGACACCGAAGGGATGGACACAATGCGACGACTACTGGTGGCCGCCGGGGCGGTGGCCACGATCACGGTCGCGGGATGCGGGACGACCGCGACTCCGTCTCTCGAGAACGCACAGCTCTCGGCGGCCGAGGTCATCCAGCAGACCGCGCAGAAGGCCGACGACGTCAACACCTATGCCGCGGACCTCGTGGTGAACGTCACCGACGCCAAGGGCGGTCAGGGAGGGGTCGTTCAGGGCACCATGCTCTACCAGAAGACCCCGCAGATCGCCTCGGACATCAACCTCAGCCAGGTGGCGTTCAACGGGCAGAGCGTGCCCGGCGGCGTGCGGGTGATCCTCCAGGGCGACGTGGCGTACGTGAAGCTCGACATGCTCAAGACCCTGGTGGGCGCCACCAAGCCGTGGATCAGGCTCGACCTGAAGCAGCTCGGCTCGCAGGCCGGCGTGAACATCGACCAGTACCTCGCCCAGGCCCAGCAGTTCGACCTGAAGACGAGCGTGGCCATGCTCACGGCGTCCAAGGACGTCAAGTCGGTGGGCAGCGAGCAGGTCGGCGGGGTGGACACGACCCACTACTCGGGCTCGTTCCCGGTGGACGAGGCGGTCAAGCAGCTTCCCGAGGACCAGCGCGGCCGCATGCAGGGCGAGCTCGCGAACGCCAAGGACGTCAAGTTCGACGCCTGGATCGACGCCCAGGGCCTGCCGCGCAAGGTCGAGCTGAACGGCGGCAAGCCGGACGCCGGGACGTTCAAGGCCACGGCGATGTTCAAGTCGTTCAACGAGCCGGTCTCGATCGAGGCGCCGGCCGCCGACCAGGTCGGTGAGCTGCCGCAGACGCTGCCGCACACGACGCAGCAGTCGCCCGGCGCCGGAAGCTGATTTGGCGTCCTGCCGGTTGACAACGTAGTCTGTCTCCTGCCGAAGACCGCCGGTCGTCACCGGGCGTGCAGCCCAGTGACCGAAGGATCCACGTGAGTGGACGGCCCGCGTAGGTGTGGAGACGCTTGAGGACGTTCGACGTCCGTCCAAGCCCCGTGCGCCTGCGCCGGGGCTTGTCTGTTTTTCTGAGGGCCTTCGCCGGCGGCACATCTGGAAGGAGGCCCATGGCGAAGGCGGAGAAGAGCGTCGCGATCGCCGAGCTCGAGAGTGAGTTCGAGGGATCCAGCGCCGCCGTTCTGACCGAATACCGCGGTCTCACCGTCGCTCAGCTCAAGCAGCTGCGCGTCTCTCTCGGTGGGAATGCGAAGTTCGCCGTGGCGAAGAACACGCTTACCAAGATCGCGGCCAACAACGCCGGGATCACCGTCCTGGACGATCTGTTCCAGGGCCCGACCGCCATCGCGTTCGTCAAGGGCGACGTCGTGGAGGCGGCCAAGGGTCTGCGTGACTTCGCCAAGGCCAACCCCCTCCTGGTGATCAAGGGCGGTGTCGTCGACGGCAAGTCGATGAGCCCCGACGAGATCACGAAGCTTGCCGACCTTGAGTCCCGCGAGGTGCTCCTCGCGAAGCTGGCCGGCGCACTGAAGGCCAAGCAGTCCCAGGCTGCCGCCACCTTCGCCGCGCTGCCCACCACGATGGCTCGACTGGCCGAGGCTCTGCGCGCCAAGCGCGAAGAGGCCGGCGAGTAGGTCCGCGCAGCGGACGGGGGAAGCGCGCACCGCGGTCCCTTTTCACGTTTTTTGCTAGATCCACTGGAGGAACACATCATGGCGAAGCTCAGCACCGACGAGCTGCTCGAGACCTTCAAGGAGATGACCCTCCTTGAGCTGTCCGAGTTCGTGAAGGTCTTCGAGGAGACCTTCGACGTCAAGGCCGCCGCTCCGGTCGCCGTCGCCGCCGCGGGCGTCCCCGGCGCTCCGGCCGCCGCCGAGGAGGCCGAGGAGCAGGACGAGTTCGACGTCATCCTCGAGGCCGCCGGCGACAAGAAGATCCAGGTCATCAAGGAGATCCGCGCCCTGACGAGCCTGGGCCTCAAGGAGGCCAAGGACCTCGTGGACGGCGCTCCGAAGCCGGTCTTCGACGGCAAGGTCAACAAGGAGCAGGCCGAGAAGGCGAAGGCTGCCCTCGAGGGCGCCGGCGCCACGGTCACCGTCAAGTAAGACGGCCTCGTAACACGCTTCACCGAAGGGGCGGGTCCATCCAGGTGCCGGATGGGACCGCCCCTTTCGCATGCCCGGACCCCGTACGAGATCCAGACCCTATGGGCAGGGCGGGCCCGTTGATCTATCGTGCGGAAGTAGGATCCGCGCGACGTGAACGGGCCGAGACGACCGGGTGCTCAGGAGGTGCGGGAATGCGGCGCGCGCTGACCGTCGGGCTCGTCCTCCTCGTGGCCGCGCTCGCCCTGGCGGTCCACTCTCTCGCCCGGGCCCGTGCGGAGGCACTCGCGGCGGCGCAGGACCGCGAGATGGCCGTACGGGCCGCCGCGGCGCACGCCGTGAGCCTCATGTCGATCGACCACCGCCGCATCGACGACGACATCAAACGCGCCCTGGCGACCTCCACGGGCCCGGAACGGGCGCAGTACGCCGCCGGGCAGGCGGCCCTGAGGGCCGCCACGCTGAAGAACAAGGCCGTCCAGACGGGCGTCCTGCGGGCCTCCGCGCTCGCCTCCCTCGACGGCGACCGGCGCACGGCACAGGTGCTGATCGTCGGCGATGCGGTGATCCACTGGGAGGACGGCAGGAAGGCCCCTCCGGAGGAGCGCTTCTTCCGCTGGCGCATGGACGTCACGAAGGCCTCGGGCCTGTGGCTGGTCTCGCGGGCGGAGCTGGTGCAGTGAGGCGCCTGCTGCGGGCGCTGGCGGTCCTCGTGGCGGCCGGGCTGGCCGTCGCCGCCGTGTGGCTGCTGCTCGACCTGCGCCGCGTCCAGGCCGCCGAGAGGGCGTCCAGGGAAGCCCTCTCGGCCGCCCGATCCTACGCCCCGGACATGTTGTCGTACGACTACCGTACGATCGAGCGGGACATGCTGAGGGCGGGCGCGCACGCCACCGGGCAGCTGGCGGAGCACTACCGGACGCTCGCGGCGACGCTCGGGCCGCAGGCGCGCGAGCGGCGGACGGTGCAACACGCGGTGGTGGCCGCCGCCGGCGTGGAGTCGGCGACGCCGGAAGAGGTCCGGGTGCTGCTGTTCGTGAACATGGTCACGACGCGGTCGGGCCCGGGTCAGGAGGAGCCGAAGCAGCAGGTCAGCCAGGGGAGGGCGCGCCTGGTCATGGTGACGCAGGGCGACGGCTGGCGGGCCTCCCGGCTGTCCACGCTCCTGGGTGACACGCCCGTTCCCTGAGCCCGAGGCTAAATTGTTAGCAAAGAACACGTTTAGGCCGTGCCAGTGGCTGGGTATGCAGGGCATGGCGGCGTCGACCGACGGTCAGCGTTGGGTCGTTCGCGTGACTGAGCGTTACCCGTCTCCGGTCCCGGGTAGGGACTGGATCCCCGGTGCTCGCTCGGTCCCGAGGGCGGGAAAACCCAGCGTGACGCCTGTCGGTTAGGCGAAATGTCGACTCTCGGGCTTGACGTTTCGGCGCTGACGGGTGATGCTGCCACCAACGTGGAGCGCAGAGCGATAGCGGAGTGGACAGGTGTATGCCGATCGGCTACACTGCCCCTTTGCGCTGCCCTTTGACGACCGTCTCTCTGAGTAACTCTTAGTCCTGGTCGTCTGGCGTGCGTGTAGTCAGTCCGCGAGCCCTCGGAAGGACATCTGTTGGCAGCCTCGCGCAACGCCTCCGCCGTACCCGCTGGTCCCCGAACCGTGTCGTTCGCACGCATCGAGGAGCCGCTCGAAGTACCCGACCTTCTCGCCCTGCAGACCGAGTCCTTTGATTGGCTGCTCGGGAACGAGAAATGGAAGGGCCGGGTTGAGGCGGCTCGCCAGGCCGGGCGCAAGGACGTCCCGGCCCAGTCGGGTCTCGAAGAGATCTTCGAGGAGATCAGTCCCATCGAGGACTTCTCCGGAACCATGTCCCTGTCG
>NZ_JABBWX010000017.1:0-189544 GCF_014161375.1 Microbispora sp. H10830 | reverse complement strand
ACGCATCGTGGTCAGCGGCTTCTCCTCCGGCGCGATGATGACCAACGTCCTGGCCGCCGAATACCCCGACGTGTTCTCGGCCGCCTCGGCCTTCTCCGGCGTACCCGCCGGCTGCTTCGCCACCACCGACGGCTCGCTGTGGAACAGCCAGTGCTCCGGCGGCCAGCTCATCAAGACCGCCCAGCAGTGGGGCGACCAGGCCCGCGCCATGTACCCCGGCTACACCGGCCGCTATCCCCGCATGCAGCTGTGGCACGGCACCACCGACACCACCCTCGCCTACCCGAACTTCGGCGAGGAGATCAAGCAGTGGACCAACCTGAACGGGCTGAGCCAGACCCCCTCCTTCACCGACCACCCGCAGTCGTCGTGGACCCGCACCCGCTACGGCAACACCGGCACCCAGGCCACCGTCGAAGGCATCAGCATCTCCGGCGTCGGCCACCAACTGCCGATGAGCGGCCAGCTCGCCTACGCCATCTCCTTCCTCGGCCTCGACAGCACCACAACGACGTCCCCCTCGCCCACCCCGTCGGCGACCCCATCGTCCACCCCCTCAGCGACCCCCACCTCCGGTGGCGGTAGCGGGCCGATCAAGGGGGCGGCCTCCGGCCGCTGCCTGGACGTGCCCGGCGCGAGCACCGCCGACGGCACCCAGGTGCAGCTGTGGGACTGCAACGGCCAGACCAACCAGACCTGGACCTCCACCTCCGCCGGCGAGCTCCGGGTGTACGGCAACAAGTGCCTGGACGCCGCCGGCACCGGCAACGGCGCCAAGGTCCAGATCTACTCCTGCTGGGGCGGCGACAACCAGAAGTGGCGCCTCAACTCCGACGGCACCATCCAGGGCGTCCAGTCCGGGTTGTGCCTCGACGCCGCCGGAGCCGGCACCGGCAACGGCACCAAGATCCAGCTCTACAGCTGCTGGGGCGGCACCAACCAGAAGTGGACCTGGACCAGATAGCCCCACTCGACACGCCTCCGGTGCGGCGCACCCCGCCGCACCGGAGGTCTCCACCCAGTGGCCCGCGCACGCTGATCCCAAGACGACACACGCGTCCGCCCGTGATCATGCCGGGGTTCCGCGAAGGTCCGTGACGACCCCGGCGGGATCAGGGGCGGAGCTGCTCGTGGGCCGTGCCGTGCCACTCGACGAGCAGCACACTGGCGTCGTCGTGAAGCCGGTTGTCGTGATATTCCATCACGGTCCGGATCAGGCGGCGCAGCGTCTCGGGCACCGGCAGCCCGGCGGCGTTCTGCCGGATCATGAACTCGACGAACCGGCCCAGCCCGAACTCGCCGCTGTCGGGGCTGCGCATCTCGGTGATGCCGTCGGTGTAGAGCAGGATCCGGTCGCCGGGCTCCAGTTGCTCCCGGCACAGCGTGACGGGCAGGCCGAGGTCGAGTCCCATCGGGTGGGCGGGCGGGCACTTCAGGGTGGAGATCCAGCGGCCACTGCGGATCAGCACCGGCGCGTGGTGACCCCGGTTGACCCAGGTGAACAGACCGGTGTGGAGGTCGAGATCCCCGATGACCGCCGTGACGAAGCGGTCGCCCCGGCCGAACTCGTCGATCAGAACCCGCTCGATCGCCTCGCTGTTGCGGGCCAGGCTCATGCCCTGCCGCCGATGGTTGCGGCAGGCGGCCACCGCGAGGTTCGCGGTCAGCCCGGCCGACACGTCGTGACCCATCGCGTCGAAGATTCCCACGTGCGCATGGGCGCCGGAGGTGGAGTAGTCGAAGGCGTCGCCGCCGATCTCGTACGCCGGCTCGAGCACGGCGCCGATCGTCACCGAGGGGGTGGCGAAGGTCAGCGGCGGCATCAGGTTCCACTGCATCTCGGCCGCCACGTTCATCGGGCGGCTCCGGACGAGGCGTGCGTGGCAGTCGCTGAACGAGCGTTTACTGACGACGATCAGCGCGACGAGGGACGCGATGTGCCGCATGCGCTCCTCGACATCGTCGCCCTCCGACTCGGGGATCATGTGGAGCAGGCCGAGGCGCTCGGTGCCGTCCAGCAGGGGGACCCACCACTGGCCGGGGGAGTCGCCCTCGGGGCCTCCCCGCAGCAAGCGGACCTCCTGCAGGGCGCGCCCGGCGAGCGTGGTGTCGATCTTCAGCTCCTCCGGCTGGGCGTCCTCTTCACCGTGGCCGCACAACCGGCGCAACACGCTCTGCTGGAGGTCGGCCAGGTAGACGCCGATCTCCTCGAAGCCCGCCTCGCGTTTGTGGCGGTCGATCAGCGACGGGATGTCCTCGAACGCCACCAGATGGCTGGCCTCCAGCATGCCCGCCAACGCGCGCAACAGCCCACGATCATGAGAAGGGGGGATGCCCTGCTCCATCTGCCCACCCCCGTGGTCCTTCATCACCTACCCACGATGCGCCACTACCCGCGAGGTTCGAGCCGGAACACCATGACATTTTGGGGAACGAATTACCTCAGTCGCGGGCGAACTCGGCGACCCAGCGGCGCACCGGCGGGGTCTCGTCGTCGTACACGTCCCGCACGCGCACCGGGCGCAGCCCGCCGGTCGCGAACGCGTCGATCTCGGCGCGGGTGAGGGGCCAGGGCATCCGCCCCTCCGGGTCGCTCTCCTCCCGCGCGCGGGCGACCACCAGCAGCGTGCCTCCGGGCGCGACCAGCGAGCCGGCCGCGCGGACGGCCCGCTCGCGCAGGTCGCCGCGCAGCACCTGAACCGTGTAGATCTCCACCACCAGGTCGTACGCCTGCCGCCACTCCTCCGGCGGGGCGAGCAGGTCGGCGGCGACGTACCGGACGGAGGAGCCGGGGAAGCGGCTCGCGGCGGCCCTGACGGCGGAGGGCGAGACGTCGAAGGCGGTCACCGCCCACCCCAGGCCGGCCAGGTATTCGGCGTCGTCGCCCATGCCGCACCCCACCACCAGCGCCGCGCGCCCCTCGCCGGCACGGCCGCCGGCCCACTCGACCAGGCGCGGGTTGGGCAGGTGGTCCGCCCAGGGGACCAGGGCCTCGCCCCGCTCGGCCGCGGAGTACAGCGGCTCGAACCAGCCGAGCGGATCGCCGTTCTCCACGTGCGCCGCGGCCAGTCGCCGGACGTACTCGCGCTGCTCTTCCAAGGTCTCGCCGGACATCGCTCTCCTTTGCCCCGAATCGGGTTCCAGCGGCAGCCTCTCACGAACCCGGCGGCCGCTCAGTCGAAGAATCGGGCCAGCCGCCGCTCGCAGGCGGGCTCCCGGCCGTCCTTCGCCGGAACGAGGTCCGCGAAGACCGTGGACTCGTCGCGCGTGACCAGCAGCGGATACCAGAACCGGCCCGCGTCGTCGGGCCGGCACAGGTGCTTGAACGTCTGTACGTCGATCAGCCGGACGTGCGTGGGGTCGGCCACCGCGTTGACGTGCCGCCACCAGGGCGCGAGGACGTGCAGCACGCCGCCCGGCCGCAGCACGCGGTGGCACTCGCGCAGCAGGGGCAGGTAGTCGGCCAGGTGCTCCAGCACGTGCACCACGAAGATCTGGTCCACCGACTCGTCCGCCAGCGGCACCCCGTACGCCAGGTCGGCCAGCACGTCGACCACCGGGCCGGGGCGCAGGTCGACGCCGATGTTGTCGCCATGCTGCTTGGTGCCGCCGCAGCCGAGATCGACGACCCGGGGCGGGGCGCCGGCCACCCGCACCCGGTCCCACACCGCCAGCACCCCGGCCAGGCGGCCGAGACGCTCGCGCAGCACGGCGAGGTCGGCGGCGGCCGGCACGTCGCCCTCGGCGTGCGCCACCCCGCCGTCGAAGCGGACCCGCACGTCCAGGCCGCGAAGCCGGGGATCGTGCGCCAGGAGGTCGGCCGCCGCCTCCTCGAGGTCCCGGTCGACCAGGTCACGCCGACGCCTGTCCATGCCGTCCACTCCTCGCTCCGATCACCTGTCGTCTACCCCCGGGAGGCCGAAGCGTACGCATGACGGGTCTTTGCGAGGATGAATGAAGGCCATACGACGGGGGCAGGTGAGCGGTCATGCGTGATCCGCGGGCCGGGGGGACCGGCGGACAGCGGAGAGGACACGTGGGAGGAGACGCGGACGTGGTGGCGGACAGATCCGGAGCGCAGGATGCGAGGGGCACCTCCCCCGAGCCGCTGACACCGGAACCGGACGACGAGGGCCTGGAGGCGATGATCGGCGGTGTGTCCGACATCGAGACGCCGGCCGCCGAGACGCCGCCGGCGACCGGCGAGGAGTCGGCGATGCCCGAGCCCGAGCCCGATATCGGCCCGACCTCCTGAGCCGGCCAGACTCCTCGCGGATGAGACGGCCGCCGGGGCGGACCCGGGCGCTGGGCTCACGCGTCACGCGTCGAGCAGTTCCACCGTGCCGCGTGCGCCGTCCACTCTGATCCGGTCGCCGTCGCGCACGCGCATGGTGGCGTTGCCGGTGCCCACGACGGCGGGGATGCCCAGCTCGCGGGCCACGATGGAGGCGTGCGACAGCGGCGCCCCGACGTCGGTGACCACGGCCGCCGCGCGCGGGAACAGCGGCGTCCAGCCCACGTTGGTGAGTGTGGTGACCAGGATCTCGCCGGGCCGGAGCCGATCGCCGTCCTCGGGCCGGGCGATCACCCTGGCGACTCCCTCGACCACGCCGGGCGCGCCGGGGAAGCCGGTCACGGTGTCCCCGGCCGGGAGGGCGGAGCCGCGGGCGTCGTAGACGTCGGCGCGCCTGCCGGGGTCGGCCGCCCAGCGGACCGGGTCGAACCGGCCCACAATGAGCGTCGGGTACGGCGGGAGCGCCGCGTACATCTCGTACGTCGCACGCCGGACGGGCACCCGCTCCAGCGGGGTGGCGTCGCCGCGGAGCACGGCGAGCAGCTCGTCCAGGTGGAGGTGGAACAGGTCGTCGCCGTGGCCGGTCAGCTCGCCGGCCCGCAGGACGAAGGCCCGCAGCACCCAGAACGCGCGGATGACCTCCGACCTGGTGGCCTCGCGGTCGCGCACCACCCCGGCCCAGCGCTCGACCCTGGCCCGCATCGCGGCCTCCTGGCGGGGGTGGCGCCGGGCGAACCGCGCCCACGCCTCCTCCCTGGCCTTGCGCTGCCGGGCCAGCAGGCCGTCCGCGTCGGCCCGCATGTCCCGCAGCACCGCGAGCTGGGCGTCGATCCAGGCGGGATCCTCCCCGGGGCGCGGGACCGACACCTCGAACTCGTGCGGGCCGCGGTGGCCGTAGAGCCTGGCGAAGGTCTCCCTGGTGATCTCGCCCGTGGCCAGCCGGCTCAGTCCCGTGATCAGCCCGAGGCTGGCCAGCTCGCCCTCGCCGCTCGCACCCGTCAGCATGGCTTCCGCGTCGGTCTCGCCCACCATCGTGCGCAACCTGTCGCGGGTGAGGACGAGCGTGCTGCCACCCTGCCGCCCCGCGGCCTCCAGCATGCGGCAGGCCGTGACGAAATGCGGCTCGACGGCCCGCGACCACAGGTCGGCCAGTTCCGGCGCCGACGAGGTGGACCGGATCGCGGCGCGCAGCTCCTCGCACCGCTCCAGCGAGGTGGCCAGGAAGTCGCGCATGCCCCTGAGGTTGACCCTGACCTTGCGCTGCATGCGGACGGCCAGGGGCAGCACCGCCGTGATGATCCGCAGGCGCGACATCTGGAGCGGCGGCACGTCCAGGCCCGGCGGCAGCCTGCCGAAGACCTGCTCGATCGCGCCGAGCCTGCTCCGCATGCCGAACGCTCGGGCGACGGAGACGGCGATGCTCAGGTTCATGTAGAGACGGCCGCCGATGTTGCCGACCAGGTCGAAGCCGGGCAGCGTGGCCGCCGACATGGCCTCGTCGATGAACAGGCGGACGAACGACCAGGTGACGGGCGTCATGACGTCGGGGATGGCCTCGCCGAGGTTGCCGGACGTCCACAGATAGTCGCCCTTGAGGCTGTCGTTCCACTCCTCGACCTGCGGCGCGGAGCCGGTGATCGGGCGGGCCTGGACGACGGCGAACGCGCCGGCGCGCCGGACCCATTCCACGTCCATCGGCGTGCCGTACAGCGCCTGGAGGCGCGCGCCCAGCTCGGCGAGCGCCAGGGCCTGCGACCCGGTGAGGACGGGGGCCTGGCGCATGTCCTCGGGGACCGGCTCCTCACGGGTGCCGCCCGGTATGCGGACGGTCATGACCGTCTTGTCGCCGGTCCGCTCCTCGACGACCGCGCCGCCGGTGACGACGATCGAGTCGGGAGTGACGTGGCCGCCGACCACGGCCTCGCCCAGGCCCCACGACGCGTTGATCACCGTCCTGTTCCGAGCGCCGGTGACGGGGTCGGCGGTGAACATGACGCCCGCCGCGTCGGCGTCCACCAGTTCCTGGACCACGACGGCCAGGGCGACGTCGTCGTGCGGCACACCGTTCTGTTCGCGGTAGGCGATGGCGCGGGCGTTCCAGAGGGAGGCCCAGCACCGTTTCACCGCGTCCAGCAGCCCGTCGGCCGTGACGTTGAGGAAGGTGTCCTGCTGCCCGGCGAACGACATGCCGGGAAGGTCCTCCGCGGTGGCGGACGACCGTACGGCCACCGGGACGTCGTCGCCCAGCGCCGCGTGGGCGGCGCGGATCTCGGCGGCGATCGGGCCGGGAACCTCGCGCCCGGCGAACAGGGCCTCGATCCGCTCGGCGTCGCCCGCCGCGGCGGCGGCCAGCGTCTCCTCGCGGAAGTCCGCCACGAAGGCCCGGTAGGCCTCGGTGGTGATGTGGAAGCCGCCGGGGACGGGCAGCCCCGCCCTCGCGAGGGCGGCCAGAGAGGCGCCCTTCCCGCCCACCGTGGCGAGGTCGGCGCCGGCATCGTCCAGGGGGATGACAGCCCTCATGTCATACGCTCCTCGAAGGGCTCAGGGAGTCCGCCAGCTTGCGCCGGGCGACGTCCGCGATCGTGTCGAGATAGTCGAGGGTGGCCCGCTCCACGGCGCGTACGGCGTCCTGCGGCAGCGCCCGTCCGGTGCCGATGGCGCGCTCGATCATGTCGGCGAGCAGCGCGGCGAGCCGCTCCTCCGGCGGGGGCCCGCCGGGGAGCAGCCACGGCACGGTGAGGAACCCGTACATGATCGAGCCGATCACCAGGACGTGGTCGCCCGACAGGTCTCTGGCCGCGCCCCAGGCGGTCAGCTCGGCGTAGTACGCGTCGAAGGCCTCGCCCAGGTTCATCGCGCCGGGGCCGTGCCGCTTCTCTCGGACGAGCTTGCCGAGCACCTCCGAGTCGCCGACCAGCGCCGCCTTGAGCAGCGGACGGCGCAGCAGGCCCGCGGCGATCCCGGCGAACAGCTCGCGCGGGGTGGTGGGACCGCTCCGCCGCATCTCCTCGAGCATCCACACGCGCTCCCGGCGCAGCAGCGCGGCGAAGAGCGCGTCGCGCGTCCTCCAGTGCAGGTAGATCGTGCCCTTGGCGACACCGGCCTGCCTGGCGACGTCGTCGATCGTCGTCTTGTCGTAGCCCCAGCGGCCGATCAGCTCCGCTGCGGCGTCGAGGATGCGGTGCGCCCGCTCCACCTGGCGCGCCGGATCCTGCGGGGGCCGTCCCACCCTGGTCATCCGCTCTTCTCTCATTGTTTGACCGGATAACACTATTTGGTCATAGAACTGAGCGCAAGAACTCACGGGGCTGCCGATGCCAGGGGGTGGCCGGGCGCGCGGTGCTGATCCCTAGCTCGCGGTGTAGCCGAGCCGGCGGGTGGCGTAGGCGCGGATGGCGCTCGCCAGCCAGGGGGGAAGGAGCGGGTCGATCTCCTCGATCATGGCCCGCTGGCCGGGGTTGCCGGTCACGACGTCGGCGAGCGCGTGGTAGGCGGCCGCGTCGGCGGGCCACAGGAGCCGAATGCCCTGGTAGTGCTCGGACATGAGGTCCAGGACCGCGATGCTGTCGGGGGCCAGGCCGCCCGAACGTGCTTCGGACAGCCGCCGGAGCAGCCGTCGGCCGTGCGCCGCCGCCTGCTCGTGCTCCTGGCGGGTCCACCGGCCCGTCACCGCGTCCGCGGCGGCGAAGTGCTTGCCGGCGTCGGCCCCGTACCGGGCCTCCAGGTCCTGGCGGAGCTCGTCGCGCCGTCTCGCGAGGCCGGTGAAGAACTCCTCCTCGCTCAGGTGCGCCTGGCCTGTGAGGTCGGCGATGGTGCGGTCGACGGTCCGGATGACCTCGTCAAGGCGGTCGCGCTGGGAGAGGAGATCCTCACGGTGCCGTCGCAACGCGGCGACGTCGTCCCCGTCGCCGTCGAGGAGCCCGTTGATCCGGGCGAGCGGGACGCCCAGCTCCCGCAGGAACAGGATCCGCTGCAGGCGGAGCAGCTCCCGGCGCCCATACCAGCGGTAGCCGTTGCCGGCGGTGCGGGCGGGGCGTAGCAGCCCGATGTCGTCGTAGTGCCTGAGCGTGCGAGGGGTGAGGCCGGACATGCGGGCGACCTCGCTGATGGAGTGCTCCACGCCCGCACCCTAATCGCTGGACCTTCTCGTTACGTCAACTTCTACCGTCGTCGGCATGAGCACGCATCAGCCCTTCACCATCGCCGGTGTCCGCGTCTTCAGCGGCGGAGGCCTGATCCCCGGTGTGACGCATGTCCGTGTCCGCGACGGCCGTATCGCCGCTGTCGGGAACGAGTCCGTGACACGGCCGGGCGACGCGGTCGTCGACGGCTCCGGCGGCACCCTCCTGCCCGGCCTCGTCGACGCGCACGTCCACCTGCTCCCGGGGTGCACGCAGTTGGCGGCCGTCTTCGGTGTGACGACGGTCGTCGACATGTTCAGCAAGTCCGAGACCATCGATCCCGAGCGTGCCGCGGTCGCCGCCTCGGAACACGGCCGGGGACCCGTCCTCGCCGACATGCGCACATCGAGCGTGGGCGCGACCGCTCCGGGCGGGCACCCGACGATCGCGTACGCGCCCTTTCCCTACGTCACCGGACCGCTGGACGCGGCGTCCTTCGTCGCCGGCAGGGTCGCCGAGGGGGCGACGCACATCAAGGTGATCTACGATGACGGCTCGGGCGCGATGCTCGACATTCCCGCGCTCGACGTCCGGACGATCGAGGCACTCGTGGCCGCCGCCCACAAGCGCGGACTGCCGGTGGTGGCGCACGCCTCGTCGGCGGCAGGGGCCGTGACCGTGGCCCGGTGCGGCGTCGACGTCCTGGCTCATGCGCCCTTCGACCGCATGACGGACCGCCAGATCGGCGACGTGGCCCGGTGCGGCGTGGCCGTCATCGCGACGCTGAGCATCATCGACGGCTTCCCGGATGAGGACGGCGTCATGCCACTGCTCGCGCAGCCGCACCTGGCGGGGCGGCTGAGCGCCCGGTGGCGGCGGGTCGTCGAACGTCAGGCCAGGCGGTGGATGCCGCCCGAGCCGCCGGACGGCGCCGCCCAGCGGTACAACGCCGTGGCGTTCCTGGAGTCGGGCCTGCGCGTGCTCGCCGGCACCGACGTGCCCAATCCCGGGCTGGTGTTCGGCGCCAGCCTGCACCGGGAACTGCAGCATCTGGTCGGCGCCGGGTTCACCCCGGGCGAGGCACTGGCCGCCGCGACGGCGGCGCCCGCCGAGGTCTTCGGCATGGCCGATCGGGGTGAGATCGCCGAAGGGCGCCGGGCCGACCTCGTCCTCGTCGGCGGCGACCCGACGGCCGACATCACGGCGACCCAGCGGATCCGGGACGTGTGGGTGCTCGGCCGGCGTGTCGATCCTCGCGCCTACGCCGGCGGTGAGGCCGAGCGCGAAGGCGTGCGCTGGCAGCGGGATTCGGCGGAGAAGATCGTCAAGGCGATCGGGGAGAACTGGCCTGCCTTCCCCGCGCCGCACGAGGTGCGGCGGGACGACGGGGAACTGCTGGGCCGGGTGGTGCCGACGGCCGGCGGCTGGCAGGCTGTGACGATCTTCGGTGTGCCGCTCGGCGGCGCGGGCGACCAGGGCGACGCTGTCCGTACGCTGCATGTCCGGGGGCTCGCCTGTCTGTCGGAGCCCTGGTGGGCCCGCGTCGGTGACGACCCCGCCTGGCGGGAGGCCAGGATCGTCGAGGCCGCCCCAGGCCGTGTCCGGCTGCGCTGGAGCGACCCGATGGCCGATCAGCCGCCGTCCGGCGAGTGGTTCGGCCTCGACGACCTGGACCTGTCGCTGGACCGGCCCGCCGGCTGACCTGGCCTCAGCCGGCGGTGGGCTTGATCCAGTCGAGGGCGCGCTCGACCGCCCGCCGCCAGTTGTCGTACTCGTCCTCGCGCCGTTTCGGGTCCATCGCCGGCGTCCACTGCGCGGCGCGGTGCCAGTTGCGCCGCAGGCCCTCCAGGTCGGGCCAGTAGCCGACGGCGAGCCCGGCGGCGTACGCCGCGCCGAGGGAGACGGTCTCCGCGACCATGGGCCGGACCACCGGCACGTCCAGCACGTCGGCGATGAACTGCATGAGCAGGTTGTCTGACGTCATGCCGCCGTCGACCTTGAGCGTGGTGAGCGCGATGCCCGCGTCGGCGTTCATGGCGTCCACCACCTCGCGGGTCTGCCAGCCCGTGGCCTCCAGCACGGCGCGGGCGAGGTGCCCCTTGGTGATGTACGAGGTGAGCCCGACGATGACCCCACGCGCCTCGCTGCGCCAGTGGGGCGCGAACAGCCCCGAGAAGGCCGGGACGATGTAGCAGCCGCCGTTGTCGTCGACCGTGCGGGCCAGGGTCTCGATCTCCGGGGCGGTGCTGATGATCCCGAGCCGGTCCCTGAACCACTGCACGAGCGCACCGGTGATCGCGATGGAGCCCTCCAGGGCATACACCGCGGGCTGGTCGCCGATCTGGTAGCCGACCGTGGTGAGCAGGCCGTGGGTGGAGGCGACCGGCTCGGTGCCGGTGTTGAGCAGCAGGAAGGCGCCCGTGCCGTAGGTGCACTTGGCCTCGCCGCGGTGGAAGCAGGTCTGCCCGAACAGCGCGGCCTGCTGGTCGCCGAGCGCCGCGGAGATCCGCACCCCGGGCAGCACCCGCCGGGCCACGCCGTACGTCTCGCTGGACGGGCGGATCTCCGGCAGCATCGCGCGGGGGATGCCGAAGAAGCCGAGCAGGACCGGGTCCCAGTCGAGGTCGCGCAGGTTCATCAGCAGCGTTCGGCTGGCGTTGGTCACGTCGGTGACGTGGACGCCGCCGTCCGGGCCGCCGGTGAGGTTCCAGATGAGCCAGCTCTCCATCGTGCCGAACAGGACCTCGCCGCGCTCGGCGCGCTCGCGCAGCCCGTCGGTGTGGTCCAGCAGCCAGCGGACGGTGGGGGCGGAGAAGTACGTGGCCAGGGGCAGGCCGCAGCGCTCGCGCACCACGTGCGCGTCGGGGCGCCGGGACAGCTCGTCGACCAGGGTGTCGGTCCGGGTGTCCTGCCAGACGACGGCGGGGGTGACCGGGACGCCCGTGCGCCGGTCCCACAGCACCGTCGTCTCCCGCTGGTTGGCGATGCCGACGGCGGCGACCTCGCCGGGCCCGATGCCCGCGTGGGCGAGCGCCTCCGGGCCGATCCGCTCCAGGTTGCGCCAGATCTCGACGGCGTCGTGCTCCACCCAGCCGGGACGCGGGAAGTGCTGCTTGTGCTCCCGCTGCGTCACCGAGACCAGCCGGCCGCGCTGGTCGAACAGGATGCACCGGGTCGAGGTGGTGCCTTGGTCGATGGACATCACATAACGCTGGGTCACGGCGGCCTACCTTCGGGCGGCGGATGCGGTGTGGGGGGTGGGGAGGGTCACCAGCGGGAGGCGCCGAGGTCGCGGGAGACGGCCCGCGCCGCGTCGCGCACATAGCCCACCAGCTCGGGACGGGGACGACCGCCGGAGTCGCAGATCCGCTCGGTGGCGCCGGAGATGCCCATCGCGCCCACCACGAGTCCCCCGTACCCCCTGATGGGGGCGGCCACCCCCGCCTCGCCCATGCCGGCCTCGTCGACGTCCGACGCCCACCCGTGCTCGCGCACGGTCGCGAGCATCCGCGACATCTCCCTGCGCGTCCGCACCGTGCGGCGGGTGAACTGCTCCAGCTCCCCGTCCTGTACGGCGTCCTGTTGTGCGGCGGCCGCGTTGGCGTCGTAGGCGAGCAGCACCTTGCCGATCGCCGTGGCGTGCATGGGCAGGAGCATGCCGACGTCGAGCGTCTGCAGGCTGTCGTCGGGCCGGAAGACGTGGTGGACGACCAGGACCTTGCCCTGGAGGTGGGTGCCGATCCGCACCGCCTCGCCGCTACGCGCGGCCAGGGCGTCGGCCCAGTTGATCGCCCGCGAGCGGAGCTCGTTCACGTCGAGGTAGCTGGTGCCCAGGTGCAGCAGCGCCGCGCCGAGCTGGTACTTGCCCGTCGCCTCGTCCTGCTCGACGAAGCCGACGAGCTGGAGGGTGCGCAGGATGCCGTGCGCCGTGCCGCGGGCCAGCCCCAGGGAGTTCGCGATCTCGGTGAGGCCGAGCCGCCCCGATCCCTGGGCGAGCAGCCGCAGGATCGCGGCGGCGCGCTCGATGGACTGGACCGGACCTGGCACGCCCCGGATCCTAGCCAGCTCGGACGGTGTTCGACAATGCCGACACCTGGTCGGGCGTGGCGCGCTGAGCTGCTGAAATATCTTTTGTCGTCGGACGGGTTTGCGCGAAATGTAATTGTTCGCGTCATACCCGGGGAGCGTAGTACGACGGTCGGAATGTGACCAGTGTTCGACAATGCCGACGATCATTCGTTGACGCTCCCTTGGGCGCCGTTTAACGTCCGGACGACCGGCAGTGCTCACAACGAGCACTTCGGGGACGTGACGGGCGTGGTCAAGGAGGAGACACATGGCGGAAGGGCGAAACGAGCGGCGGCTGCTCAATCCGTTCGCGGGTGAGCTCGCGGCCGAGTTCGCGGGCACGGCGATCCTCATCCTGTTCGGCGTCGGCGTCGTTGCGCAGGTGGTGGCGGGCGGCATCGGCGACCACGACAGCATCGCGTGGGCGTGGGGCCTGGGGGTGACCCTCGGCGTCTACACGGCCGCGCGCCTCAGCGGCGCCCACCTCAACCCGGCCGTCACGGTCGCCCTCGCCGTCTTCAAGGGCTTCTCCTGGCGGAAGGTCCTGCCGTACGCGCTGGCGCAGACCGCGGGCGCCTTCGTGGCGGCGCTGCTCGTCCGGTGGAACTACGCCGAGGTCCTGGCCAAGGTGGACCCCGGGCACACGATCAAGACGCAGGGGGTCTTCTCCACCCTCCCCGGCAACGGCACGCTGCCGGTCACCCAGTGGGGAGCGCTGCGCGACCAGATCATCGGCACGGCGATCCTGCTGTTCCTGATCCTCGCGATCTCCGACGAGCGCAACTCGGCGCCGCTCGCCAACCTCGCGCCGGTCATCGTCGGCCTGCTCGTGGTCGCGATCGGCATGGCGTGGGGGACCGACGCCGGCTACGCCATCAACCCCGCCCGCGACTTCGGCCCGCGCCTCGCCTCGTTCTTCACGGGGTACGGCTCGGCGTTCCGCGACCAGTACGGTGGGCTCTACTTCTGGGTGCCGATCATCGGCCCGCTGGTCGGCGGCGTCATCGGCGCCGGGCTCTACCAGCTCCTGGTCGCCCGCTTCCTGCCGCGTACCGACGCGCCCGAGCCCGGCCGCACGCCGGAGCCCGCCGCGCAGGCCGGCTGATCACCCCCAGGCCGAGACCAGCAACGCCCGGCTCACGCAAGCTCACACGAGACGAGAGGCGCAACGAGAATGGCAGACTACGTCGGCGCGGTCGACCAGGGGACGACCAGCACCCGCTTCATGATCTTCGATCACGGGGGCAACGAGGTCGCCCGCCACCAGCTGGAACACCAGCAGATCCTGCCGCAGGCGGGCTGGGTCGAGCACAACCCGACCGAGATCTGGGAGCGCACCCGGGCGGTCGTCGAGACCGCGATGCGAACCGCGGGCCTGCAGGCCGCCGACCTCGCGGCGCTCGGCATCACCAACCAGCGCGAGACCGCCGTCGTCTGGGACCGGCGCACCGGCCGCCCCTACTACAACGCCATCGTCTGGCAGGACACCCGCACCGACCGCATCGCCTCGGCGCTGGAGCGGGAGGGCAAGGGCGAGGTGATCCGGCGCAAGGCCGGCCTGCCGCCCGCCACCTACTTCTCCGGCGGCAAGATCCAGTGGATCCTGGAGAACGTCCCCGGCGTCCGCGAGGCCGCCGAGCGCGGCGACGCGATCTTCGGCAACACCGACACCTGGCTGCTGTGGAACCTGACGGGCGGCGTCGACGGCGGCGTCCACGTCACCGACCCCACCAACGCCAGCCGCACCATGCTGATGAACCTGGAGACGCTCGACTGGGACGACGAGCTGCTGTCGTTCTTCGGCGTCCCTCGCCAGATGCTCCCCGAGATCCGGCCCTCCTCCAACCCCGACCTGTACGGCGTGACCCGCGCCGGCGGCCCGCTCGGCGGCGAGGTCCCCCTTTCTGGCGACCTCGGCGACCAGCAGGCCGCGACCGTCGGGCAGGTCTGCTTCGAGCCCGGCACGGCCAAGAACACCTACGGCACCGGCAACTTCCTGCTGCTCAACACCGGCACCGAGCTCGTGCGCTCACAGCACGGCCTGCTCACCACGGTCTGCTATCAGTTCGGCTCGGCCAAGCCCGTGTACGCCCTGGAGGGGTCGATCGCGGTCACCGGCTCGGCCGTGCAGTGGCTGCGCGACCAGCTCGGCATCATCTCCGGAGCGTCGCAGAGCGAGGCGCTCGCCCGGCAGGTCGAGGACAACGGCGGCGTCTACTTCGTGCCGGCGTTCTCCGGCCTGTTCGCGCCCTACTGGCGGTCCGACGCCCGAGGCGCCATCGTCGGCCTGTCCCGCTACAACACCAACGCTCACCTGGCCCGCGCCACGCTCGAGTCGATCTGCTACCAGACCAAGGACGTGGTCGGCGCGATGGAGCAGGACTCCGGCGTCGTCCTCGACGTGCTGCGGGTGGACGGCGGCGTGACGGCCAACGAGCTGTGCATGCAGATGCAGGCCGACATCCTCGGCGTCCCGGTGTCGCGTCCGGTGGTGGCCGAGACCACCGCGCTCGGCGCCGCGTACGCCGCCGGGCTCGCCGTCGGCTTCTGGAAGTCCACCGACGACCTCAAGCGGAACTGGCACGAGGACCGCCGCTGGGAGCCCACCTGGAGCGACGAGCAGCGCGAGCGCGGCTACGCCGGATGGCGCAAGGCCGTCCAGCGGACGCTCGACTGGGTCGACGTCGACTGAGCCGGCTGACAAAACGAGGGAGTCAACACCGATATGTCTGTACCCATGGGTCCCCGCGCTCGGGAGGCGGCGCTGCGGAGGCTGGCCGAGGACGAGTTCGACGTCCTGGTCGTCGGCGGCGGGGTGGTCGGCGCCGGGGTCGCGCTCGACGCGGTCTCGCGCGGTCTGTCCGTCGCGCTGGTGGAGGCCCGTGACCTCGCGGCCGGCACCTCGAGCCGGTCGAGCAAGCTGATCCACGGCGGGCTGCGCTACCTGGAGCAGCTCGACTTCCGGCTGGTGCGGGAGGCGCTCAGGGAACGGGGCCTGCTGGTGACCCGGCTGGCCCCGCACCTGGTGCGTCCGGTGCCGTTCCTTTTCCCGCTGCGTCACCGCGTGTGGGAGCGCGGCTACGTCGGCGCGGGCGTGCTGCTCTACGACACGCTCGGCGGCGCCCGCGCGCTGCCGCGGCACCGCCAGCTCAGCCACAGCCGGGCCCTGCGCGAGGCTCCCGGCCTGCGCAGCGACGCGCTCGTGGGGGCGATCCAGTACTACGACGCCCAGGTCGACGACGCCCGCTTCACGATGACGGTGGCCCGCACGGCCATGCAGTACGGCGCGTGCGTCACCACCCGCACGAAGGTCACCGGGTTCCTGCGCGACGAGTCGCCGGACGGAGGGGCGCGGGTCACCGGCGCGGTGGTGCGCGACCTGGAGGGCGGCGCCGAGCTGCACGTGAGGGCCCGCCAGGTGATCAACGCCACCGGCGTGTGGACCGACGAGATCCAGCGGCTCGCGGGGGCGTCGCCGGGCTCGCGGGGGTCGGTGACCGTCCAGGCGTCCAAGGGCGTGCACCTCGTCGTGCCGAGGGAGAAGATCCGCCTCGACACCGGGCTGATCCTGCGCACCGAGAAGAGCGTGCTGTTCGTCATCCCCTGGGGTCCGCACTGGATCGTCGGCACCACCGACACCCCCTGGGACCTGGACAAGGTCGAGCCGGCCCCCACCCGGGCCGACATCGACTACATCCTGGAGCACGTCAACGCCGTGCTGCGGACGCCGCTCACCCGCGACGACATCGAGGGCGTCTACGCGGGCCTGCGCCCGCTGCTGGGCGGGTCGGCATCGGGGTCGGAGACCGTCAAGCTGTCCAGGGAGCACGCGGTCATCCGGCCCGAGCCCGGCCTGGTCATCGTCGCGGGCGGCAAGTACACCACCTACCGCGTGATGGCCAAGGACGCCGTCGACGTCGCGGTGGCCGGTCTCGGCCAGAACGTGCCCGCGTCGGTCACCGACCGCGTCCCCGTCCTCGGGGCCGCGGGGTTCGAGGCGCTGCGCAACAACAGGCGCCGCCTCGCCGGGCGCGCGGGGCTGCCCGTCGCGCGCGTCGAGCACCTGCTCGGCCGCTACGGCTCCTGCGTCGAGGAGGTGCTCGCGCTGATCGAGGCCGATCCCGTCCTGGGCGAGCCGATCCCCGGTGCGGAGGGCTATCTCAAGGCCGAGGCCGTGTACGCGGTCACGCACGAGGGAGCGCTGCACCTGGAGGACGTCCTGGTCCGCCGCACCCGGGTCTTCATCGAGGAGCGGGACCACGGGCTCGCGGCGGCCCCCGAGGTCGCCGCGCTGATCGCGCCCGCCCTCGGCTGGGACGACGACCGGGTGCGCACGGAGATCGACGCCTACCGCTCCGGCGTGGAGGCCGACCTCGCCGCGCAGCGTGAGATCGACGACGCCGCCGCCAACGCCGTACGGCTCACGGCAGCCGCCCCGGCACGGCACGTGGCCTAGAGATCAGAGGCGGCGGCCCCGGCCTGTCTTCCGACCGGCCGAGGCCGCCGCGCGCCGTCAGAGCCGGGGGAGGGGCGGACGGTACGGCGTCGGCGGGGGAGCTTCCCCTGATCGACCTCGTCCGGTCGCCGGGCAGGTCATCCCTGTCCCGCTTCTGCAACCGTCACATCGAAGGTGGCCGTCGTCGGCAGGCCCGCCCGGTCGCCGTCCCACTCAACGCGATACGAGTACTGGCCGGCCTCGGCGGGTGTATCCATGAAGCGGAATCGTCCGTCGAAGATGATCGTGGACACGGACGGCAGCACGGTGACCACAGTGCCCTTGCTGTTGGTGACCTCGCGCAGGATTCTCAACGGGGTGGTGGAACCCACGGGTTGACCACCCTGGGAAAGCACACCGCTGAACTTGAGTTGTGTGCCGACAATGCCCGTCTCCGGTCCGGACAGGGCGATCGACGACACTGCCTTGACCAAGGTGACGGTCGCCGAGGCGGCGCTCCAGTGCACGGTCGGACTCCCGTTCCAGACCACGTCATATCTGATCACCCCTGCGCTTCTCGGCCTGTCTCTGAAGGTGAACGTGCCGTCCTCCGCGGTCGTCACTTCGCGAGTGATGTCGGCGCTGTCTTCCACGTGGCGGGTCACCGAAAGCGGCTGCTCGCCAGGAGCCGACCCGTCGGGCAGCGTGAGCCGGCCGGTCAGGGTGAGTATGTCGGCCCCGGTCCCGGTGGAAGGAGCCGTCAGGGTCAACGTGGATTCCGGGAGCGTGCCGGTTTCCAGCCGCCACAGGTGCAGGTGGTCGTTATCCAGGTCTCTCCATACCGCGAAGAGGTCGTTATCCGAGAAAGTGAGACTCCGCAGGTCCATCAGACCGCCATGATCCGTGAGGGTGCCGCTGTAGACCGGGGCCGCCGTCGCGCTGTCGTAGAGGGTCACGCCCAGTCCGGACTTGGTCCCACGTCCGCCCGCGACGTGAGTTCCGTCCGGGCTGACCGCGACGACCGGCGAGTAGCGGCTGGAGGCCGGCTCCGCGCCGTAGGCGCGGACCTTCTGGAGGCTGGTCGTGTCCCAGGCGCCGTACTCGTTCACTCGGAGGAATGGCGCAATGACCGTGGAGCCGTCCGGCGTGATGGCGAGGTCTTTCAGGAAGCTCCAGTTGTAGTCGTGGACCTTGATGATGCCGCGCAGGGTGGCCGGGGTCGTGGTCACGTCGTACACCGTCATTCTGGCCGGGGCGAGCCCCGAGTCGCCGACCACCAGAGTATTTCCGGCGGCGGCGACCATGGGGCTGCTGTAGGCCGTTGCCACCTGGACCGGCTCCGGTGCCGGTGCGGATGTGTCGATGCTGACGACACCGCCATCCCATTGGTCGCACCCGTATCCCACCGAGAGCCGGTTGCCGGACAATGACAGGTTGGTCGGGCATGGGTATTCGGCCAGGCTGATCAGCCTGGTGATGTCGAGACTGGCGGTGTCGATCTCGGCAACCTCGTTCGAACCGCGTAGCGCCGCGTACAGCCGTGTGCCGTCCGGTGTGATGGCAAGGCTCAGCGCACCGGACAGGCCGGTGATGGCGGCGTTGGGCGTGCCGTTGGCGTTGACGACGAGGATTCGGTCGTCCCCGGCGATGAAGGCCTTGCCTCCTCCCGCTACCACGTCACCACCGTTCGTGATGCCGAGGTCGGTCGTGATGTCGGCGGCCGAGGCAGCCGGTGTTTGCGCGACGACAAGGCCGGCTGTCACCGCCAGAGCGGTTACGAGGCGGGCCAGCAGCCGGGTGATTGATGACTTATGGAATCTGCCGCTCTCTTTGCGGGGCGACGAGCGCTCATGAATTCCTGATTCGGATGTGCAGGAACGATTGGGATGTTTCCGAGGGAAAGTAATGATCACGACAGTGATGTAGTCATATCCATCCCGATCACGTCAAGGCAATATCGCCCCGTACGCTGGCGGAAGGCCATGCTGCGTTCCGAACGCTCCACGGACAGAGGCATGTTCGCCGGCGTATTCGTGCATTACGACCCGCTGTGTGCCTTGAAGGGTGTTCGATACTGTTAGTTCGCGGCCGGGACTTCGCCCCGCGGCGCGCCTACTCATCGCCGAACCGGAAAACGTCCTGTTCATTCCGGAATTTCCCCGGTCGGGTACGCCGGGCACGTCCTCGCCGTTCAGTCCGCTCCAGGGGTGGCCGCGGCCGTCTGCGTGAGCACTTCGAGGAGGCGCCCGGGCGTGTCCACCACGGCGATGAGACCGGGATCGGCGAACTCGGCCGCCTCGCCGAATCCCCACGTCACGGCGATGCTCCGCACACGGCAGGCGGCCGCGCCGGCGACGTCCTCACTGCGGTCGCCGACCATGACGGCCGCCTCGGGCGGGGCGCCGAGCACGTCGAGCGCGTGCCGGACGACGTCCGCCTTGTGCCGCCGTGACCCGTCGAGCGTCGCCCCGGCCACGTACGCGAAGAAGCCGTCGAGCCCGAAGTGCACCAGGATCTTCTCCGCGTAGACGGCCGGTTTCGACGTCGCCACCGCCAGTGTCCAGCCGTCGGCGACGAGAGCCTCCAGCACGGCGGGGATTCCCGCGATGACCTCGTTCTCGTACATCCCGTCGGTGTATCGCTCCCGGTACGCGTGGACCGCCTCATCGAGACGCTCCCGCGGCACGCCGAGGAAGAGGAAGGCGTCCTGAAGGGGAGGGCCGATCAGGGCGCGGAGCCGTCCGTGCTCCACCTCTGGCATCCCGACCGCGGAAAGGGCGTGCCGCAGCGAGGCGACGATGCCGGTCTCGGGGTCGGTCAGCGTGCCGTCGAGGTCGAAGAGGCAGTATCGGGTCACGTACGGGCTGTCCGTTCAGGGTCGGTGTTCAGGCGAGCACGGCGTCGAGCAGCAGGGAACCGGCGCCGAGCAGGGCGGCGTCGGGTCCCGACCGGGTGGTGGAGATCTCCAGGTCGCGGGTGGCCAGCGGCAGGCACCGCTCGTACACCGCCGCGCGGATCGACGCGATCAGCGGCTCGGCCGGCGACAGGCTGCCCCCGACCACGATCGCGTCGGGATTGATGAAGTTCACCAGCACGGTCAGCACCTCGCCGATGAGCCGGCCGGCGTTGCGGACCAGGGCGGTGGCCTCGGGCACTCCGTCCTCGACCAGCGCGACGACGTCGGCCGGCCGCCGCACTTCGATGCCCTGCTCGTTGAGGACGCTCATCAGGGCCGCGCCGCTGGCGTAGGCCTCCAGGCAGTCGTCGTGCCCGCAGGAGCAGGTGACCGACGAGTCGCTCCTGACCCGCACGTGGCTGATGTCCCCGGCCGCGCCCCGCCCCCGGTGGAGCGCGCCGTTCACCATCACGCCGCAGCCGATGCCGCTGCCGGCCTTGAGAACCATCAGCGTCTCGCACTTCGGCCACGACCTGGCCTCACCGGCCGCCATGAGGTTGGCGTCGTTCTCCACCAGCACCGGCAGGTCGAAGTGCGCGCCGAGGCGCTCCGCGACGGGGAAGTTGTTCCAGCCGGGCATGCGCGAGGGCGCGACGACCCGGCCGGTCGCCGGGTCCACAGGCCCGGGGATGCCCGTGCCGACCCCGCGCAGCGGGACCCCGGGCGGGCCGTGCGCGGCCAGCAGGTCCTCGAACGCGGCGGCCATCCAGTCGATGGTCGCCTCGGGGCCGTCCGCGATCTCGCAGGGGCGCTCCTCGACCACCAGCGGGGTGCCGCTGAGGTCGAGGAGGCCGAGGCGCGCGTGGTGGGCGCCCAGGTCGGCGACCGCGAGCAGTCCCGCGCTGGGGCTGAGCCGCAGCCGCCGGGGTCGCCGGCCGCCGCGGGAGGTGCCCGCGCCCTCCTCCACCAGCAACCCGCTGCCGATCAGCTCTTCGACGCGCAGCGAGACGCTGGAGGCCGCCAGGCCGGACAGGCGGGCGAGTTCCGCCCGCGACTCGGCGTGGCCGGCGGCGACGAGGCGCAGGAGGTCGCCCTGCGCCCCCCGCACCGGCAACCTCTCTTTGCCTGGCATGGAGGAAGGAATACCACGACTTGACTTTGTGCGCCAACGCGTTGACTTCGCCCAGAATCATCCATTACGGTCCGCCATATCTTCGATTTCGAAGGAAGATGGCGATGATTCGGGTACGAGGCCTCAACAAGTGGTTCGGTGAGCACCACGTGCTGCACGACGTCGATCTCGACGTGGCGCGCGGCGAGGTCGTGGTGGTGATCGGCCCCTCCGGGTCCGGCAAGTCGACGCTGTGCCGGTGTCTCAACCGGCTGGAGGCGGCGGACTCGGGCGAGATCCTCGTCGACGGGGTGCCCGTGCCCGCGGAGGGCCGCGCGCTGGCCCGGCTGCGGGCCGACGTGGGGATGGTCTTCCAGAACTTCAACCTCTTCCAGCACAAGACCGTGCTGGAGAACGTGATGCTCGCGCCGACGAAGGTGCGCGGCGTGAGCCGCGCCGAGGCCGAGCGGACCGCCCACGAGCTGCTGGCCCGGGTCGGCATCGCCGAGCAGGCGGGCAAGCAGCCCGCGCGGCTGTCGGGCGGCCAGCAGCAGCGCGCCGCCATCGCCCGCGCGCTCGCCATGCGGCCCAAGGTCATGCTCTTCGACGAGCCCACCTCGGCGCTCGACCCGGAGATGGTCGGCGAGGTCCTCGACGTGATGACGGGCCTGGCCGCCGACGGCATGACCATGGTCGTCGTCACCCACGAGATGGGGTTCGCGCGCCGCGCGGCCGACCGCGTGGTGTTCATGGACGGCGGCCGGATCGTCGAGACGGGGGAGCCGAACGCCTTCTTCGACTCCCCCCGGACCGATCGGGCCAGGGACTTCCTGGCCAAGGTACTCACGCACTGATCGCAAAGGATGGTGGACCCCGATGGTGTCCATTAAGCGGGTGGCCGCTGTCGCCGCGGTGGCGATGGCCGGCCTGACGGCCTGTGCCGGGACGGACTCGGCCGGCTCGGCCGTGCCGGGCGCGGGCGCGAGCGAGGGCGGCGGCGGTGGCGTGCTCGCCAAGGCCCCGGTGGCCGCCGCCGCGGACATCCTGCCCGGCTCGACGATGGAGAAGATCAAGCAGCGCGGCGAGCTGATCGTCGGCGGCTCCCTCGACGCGCCGCTGCTGTCCCAGCAGAACCCGACCACCGGCGAGGTGGAGGGCTTCGACGCCGACCTCGGCAAGGCGCTGGCCAAGTACATCATCGGGCAGCCGAAGGTGAAGATCGTCAACTCGGCGTCCGAGACCCGGGAGGCGCTGCTGAGCAACGGCACCGTCGACGTGGTCTTCCAGACCTACACGATCACCCCTGAGCGGGCCGAGCAGGTCGCCTTCGCCGGGCCGTACTACTCCTCGGGCCTGTCCATCGCCGTCAAGAAGGGCACGACGGGGATCTCCTCGCCGCAGGACCTGAACGGCAAGACCGTCATCGCCGGCGCCAACACCCCCGCCATTCCCGCGATCAAGAAGCTCGCGCCGCAGGCGAAGATCATCACCTTCGGCGGCGACCCCGAGTGCGTCCAGGCGCTCAAGCAGGACCGCGGCGTCGCCTACGTGCAGGACGAGACGCTGCTGGTCGCCGACGCCAAGAAGGACCCCGAACTGCAGGTCGTGACCAAGCCGTTCACCCAGGACCCGTACGGCATCGGCCTCAAGCACGGCGACGACCAGTTCAAGTCGTTCGTCAACGACTGGCTGAAGAAGATCCAGGCGAACGGGGTCTGGCAGGACATCTGGAAGAACTCCCTCGGCACGGTCGTGCAGGGCGAGGCCCCCACGCCGCCCGAGATCGGGTCGGTGCCGGGTTCCTGATGTCGGCGCTGCTTGATCACCTGCCCGAGTTCTGGCAGGGGCTGGTCGTGACCCTCCAGATGACCGCGGCGTCGTTCGTCGGCGCCGCGGCCGTGGGGCTCGTGATCGTGGCGATGCGGGTCGGGCCGGTCCCGGTCCTGCGCACGGTCGCGACCGTCTACGTCGAGACCCTGCAGAACCTCCCGCTGCTCGTGCTGCTCGTGCTCGCGGTCTTCGGCCTGCCCGAGATCGGGCTTCAGGCCGGCCTGACCACCACGGCCATCGTGGTGATCGCGCTGTACGAGGGCGCCTACATCGCCGAGGCCCTCCGCTCGGGCGTCAACGCGATCTCCGCCGGTCAGGGCGAGGCGGCCCGCGCCCTGGGGCTGACGTTCGGCCAGTCGCTGCGCCACGTCGTGCTGCCCCAGGCGCTGCGGACCGTCGTCCAGCCGATCGGCAACATCTTCATCGCGCTCACGATGAACACCTCGCTCGCGGCGGCCGTGGGCGTGGTCGAGCTGACCGCCGCCGCCAACCGGGTGAACCTGCTGGAGGCGCAGCCCATCCCGATCTTCGTGGGGGCGGGCCTGGCGTACGCGGCGATCGCCGCCTGCGCCGGGTTCGTGACGGGGCGGCTCGAACGGCGACTGGCGGTGGCGCGGTGAGCAACCTGCTGTTCGACGAGCCGGGTCCGCGCGCCCGCCGCCGCATCCGCCTCGCCACCGTCGCGGGCGTGCTGGTGCTGCTCGCCCTGCTGGCCCTGGCCGTGCGCCAGTTCGCCGCCAACGGCCAGCTCGCCGCCGAGCGCTGGCAGCCGTACGCGACCTGGCCGATGTGGCGCTACCTGCTCGGCGGGCTGTGGTCCACGGCGCTGGCCGCCGTCGTGTCCGCCACCCTCGCGATGGCGGCAGGGCTCGCCCTCGCGCTCGGACGGCTGTCGCGGCGCCGCGCGGTCCGCCTGCCGTCCGCCGCGTACGTCGAGGCCGTGCGCACGATCCCGGCGCTGCTGCTGGTCTACCTCGTGCTGTTCGCGCTGCCGAGGTACGGCCTGGACCTGCCGCTGTTCTGGAAGCTCGTGGTGCCGCTGGCCGTGTCCAACGCGGCCGCGTTCGCCGAGGTCTTCCGCGCCGGGATCATGTCCGTGGAGCGGGGGCAGGGGGAGGCCGCCCTGGCCCTCGGGCTCACCCAGGGGCAGTCGATGCGGCTGGTCGTGCTGCCGCAGGCGGCCCGCCGGGTGCTGCCCTCGATCGTCAGCCAGTCGGTCGGCCTGCTGAAGGACACCTCGCTCGGGTTCGTCGTCAGCTACGCCGAGCTGCTCTACAGCGGCAAGGTCCTGGCCAACTACAACGGCCTGCTCATCCAGACGTACATCGTCGTCGCGCTGGTCTACCTCGTGGTCAACGCGTCGCTGTCCGCGCTCGCCCGTTCCCTCGACCGCTCCGTGGCGGGCAGGGGCGGGCCGCGCAGGAGGATCATCCGTGTCCCTCGCTGAATACGCCCCGCTCGCGGAGGTCGTGCGGTCCGGCTTCGTGGAGAGCGTCCACTTCGGCAGCGCGGTCGCGCTCTCGGCGGGCGGTGAGGTCGCCGTCGCGCGCGGCCCGGTGGACGCGCCGGTGCTGCCGCGTTCGTCGGCCAAGCCGTTCCAGGCCCTCGCCTGCCTGCTCGCCGGGGCTCACCTGCAGGGCCCCGCGCTCGCGATCGCCGCGGGCAGCCACACGGGGGAGGACTTCCACGTGCGGCTCGTGGCCGGGATGCTCGGCGAGGCCGGGCTCGGCTTCGGCGACCTGCGCTGCCCGCCCGACTGGCCGGAGGACGAGGCCGCCCGGCAGGCCCTGGTGCGGGCGGGCCTCGGGCCGTCGCGGGAGCGGATGAACTGCTCGGGCAAGCACGCCGCGATGCTCGCCGCCGCCGTGGCCGCGGGCGCGCCCACCGGCACCTACCTCGATCCCGGCCACTTCGTGCAGGAGCGGGTCAGGTCGGTGGTGGAGGAGCTGTCGGGGGAGAAGGCCGCCCACGTCGCCGTCGACGGCTGCGGCGCCCCGCTGTTCGGGATCTCGCTGACGGGCCTGGCCCGCGCCGTACGCGCCATGGTCGTGTCCGCGCAGGGAACGCCGCCGCGCGCGGTCGCCGACGCCATGCGCGCGCACCCCGAGTACGTCGGCGGGACCGGCCACGTGAACACCCGCCTGATGCGGGCGCTGCCCGGCGCCGTGGTGAAGGGCGGCGCCGAGGGAGTGCTGGTCGTGGCGCTCGCCTCCGGGCACGCGGCGGCCGTCAAGGCGATCGACGGCGGCCCCCGGGCCACGACCGCGATCGCGCTCGCGGCGCTGCGGGCCGCGGGCGCGGACGTCTCGGCGGCAGCCGAGTTCGCGACCGTTCCGGTGCTGGGCGGGGGAGTCCCGGTCGGCGAGATTCACGCGACGTTCTGATGGGGGAGAGCATGAGCCTGACGTACGAGATCTGCATCGACAGCACGGCCGGGGCGCTGGCCGCCGAGCGGGCGGGCGCGCACCGCGTGGAGCTGTGCGCCGCGCTGTTCGAGGGCGGCCTGACACCCACCCTGGGCACGGTCGAGGCCACGCTGGCGGCGGTCTCGTCGATCCGGGTCCACGTGATCATCCGGCCGCGCGGCGGCGACTTCGTCTACGACGAGCACGAGGTCGCGGCGATGGTCCGCGACGTCGCGGCCGTACGCGACGCCGGGGCGCAGGGCGTCGTGATCGGCGCGCTCACCCCGGCCGGAGAGGTGGACACCGAGGTGGCCAGGCGGCTGATCGACGCGGCCGACGGGCTCTCGGTCACCTTCCACCGTGCCTTCGACATGACGGCCGATCCCTTCGCCGCGCTGGAGACGCTGGCCGGCCTGGGGATCGACCGGGTGCTCACCTCCGGCCAGGACAGCTCGGCCCTGGAGGGCGCGCCACTGATCGCCGAACTGGTGGCGCGGGCCGGCGACAGGCTGGTCGTCATGCCCGGAGGCGGCATCACCCCGCGCAACGTGAGCCGGGTGGTCGAGGCGACCGGGGCCAGGGAGATCCACTTCGCCGCCCTGGTGGACGAGCCCAGCCCGGCCGTCCACCGCAACCCGTACCCCTACATGGGCGGTGAGCTGCGCCAGCCCGAGTACGTCCGCCGGGTCACCTCGCCCGCCCTGGTCACAGAGGTGATCGCCGCCGCCCGCGGCTGAAGGCCGCCGCCTCCCGACCACCGGGTCTCCCCGGCCGCCGGGAATGAGGTGACCGGCGGCCAGGACGGGTAGACCCGTGGGCGGGAGGTGAGGCCGATGGCCACGCCGGAGCGGAGCCGGCCCCATCCGGGGCCCGAGGAGGGCGTGCGACACGGCCGCCTGTCCGCCCGCCCCGTCGCGGTGCCGCCCCAGCACGCCGCGCCTCTCGTACCGGGCCTCCACCGCCTGGGCGGGCGTGCTCTGTTCTACGTGCCGCCCGCCCCGGAACCCGGGCCGTCCATGCTCGCCGTCGTGCTGCACGGCGCGGGCGGTGCGGCGGAGCAGGCGCTCGAGTGGCTGCTGCCCCAGGCCGAGGAGTTCGGCGTGCTGCTGCTCGCGCCGCAGGCCGTCTCCGCCACCTGGGACGTGATCGTCGGCGGGTACGGCGCGGACGTGTCCAGGATCGACGCCGCGCTGGAGGAGGCGTTCTCCCGTGCGGCCGTCGAACTCGGCGGCGTGGCCGTGGCGGGTTTCTCCGACGGCGCCTCCTACGCCCTGTCGCTGGGCCTGGCCAACGGCGACCTGTTCCACGCCGTGCTCGCGTTCTCCCCGGGCTTCATGGCCCCGATGATCCGGCACGGCCGTCCCCGGATCTTCGTCTCGCACGGCGTCTCCGATCGGGTGCTGCCGATCGACCGATGCAGCAGGCGCCTCGTCCCCGACCTTCGGGAGAGCGGTTACGAGGTGACGTACGAGGAGTTCCGCGGCGGGCATCAGGTGCCACCGCGGACGGCCGCCGAGGCCGTCCGCTGGTGGATCGGACGCTCGCCGCCCTGACCGTGGCCGCGGGTGTCAGACGCGGGTCCACCGCTGGTTGGCGCCGCCGTTGCAGGTCCACATCTGCACCTTGGTGCCGTTGGCCGTCTGGTTGCCGTTCACGTCCAGGCACAGGCCCGACTGGACGCCGACGACGGTGCCGGCGGAGTCGACCGTCCACTTCTGGTTGGCGCCGCCGTTGCAGTCCCAGATGCCCACCGGGGCGCCCGCCGTGGTCCGCTGGTCGAACACGTCGAGGCACTTCGTCCCGCCGAACGTGCGAAGCTCCCCGGAGGAGGTGAGGGACCACTTCTGGCCCGCGCCGCCGTTGCAGTCGTAGATCTGCATGGTCGAGCCGTTGTTCGCGGCGCCGCCGGCGACGTCGAGGCAGCGCCCCGACTGGGCGCCGACGAGCGCGAAGTTCTGCGGAGCCTGCGCGGCCGCCCAGGTGCCGGTCGCCGTGTCGATGGTCCAGGAGTCGTAGAACGCGCTCATCGAGGCGGTGGAGCCGCTGATCGTGAGCGGCAGCCACACGGGTGTCGAGCTGTTGAGGTCGTTGGGGTTCCACCGGTCGCCTACGTAGACGTACGTGGTGCCCGACGACCCCGACACCGGCACGACGGAGGAGGTCTGGGAGTCGAACGTGCGGCTGCCGCTGGGGGCGAACGTGGTGAAGCCGCTCCACGGCCCGGACAGGGAGCTCGCGGTGGCGTAGACGTTGTCGTTGGTGGACCAGCCCGTCAGGTGTGAGGCGAACAGGAAGTACCGTCCGTTCACCTTGACCATCGCCGGGGATTCCAGGTCGGCGAGCACCGCCGTCGTGCTCACCGCCTGGGTGTAGTCGGCGGAGAGCCGGTCGATGCGCAGGCCGTGGGCGCGGTCCTCGGTCAGCAGGTAGGCCGTGCCGTCGTCGTCCTTGAACAGGCCCAGATCCCGGCTTTCGAATCCCAGCGGACGTGAGGAGCCGCGGTAGGTGTACGGCCCGCACGGCGTCGGGCTGGTGGCCACGCCCGCCCGCGCGTCGCTGTAGGAGGAGTTGTCGATGTGTACCCACATCACGTACTGGCCGGTCGCCGAGTTGTAGATCACCTTCGGCCGTTCCACGATGCGCCCGGCGGCGAGATCGCCGCTGGCCTGCCGGCTCAGCGCGTTGCCCACCCGGGTCCAGGTGGCGAGGTCGGTGGAGGAGTAGCAGGCGACCGCCGTGAACGTGGCGCCGGCGCTCTTGTCCTCGCCGACCATGTAGTAGGTCGAACCGACCTTGAACACCCCGGCGCCGTGCGCCTGCAGCCGGTTGCCCGCCGTGTCGTACCACAGGACGCCGGGGTGAAGCGTCGCGGCGGCGGCGAACGCCGGGGCGGGCGCGAGCAGCCCGGCGATCATCAGGATGGCTGTGCCGAGCGCCGTGAACCACGCGCGTATGCGTCTCATGGGTGCCTCACCTGGGTGGACGGACGGGCGGGGCCGCGATCGGCGCCGCCAGGCCGGCCGGGCCCTGGTGGGGGCCGGGGGGAGAACCAGGCGAAGCGTTGGGCGTCACGCGGCCACGGGGGACAGAGTGTCGATCTTCGGCTTCGGGCGTCCCCGGACCATAGACACGGTCCGGGGACGGGGGCAATGCCCGGCCCGCCCCGCCTGCCGGCCCGCCCACGATGACCTCGGCCCCGGCCGTCCGCCGCGGCCGGACGACCCGAAACTTTCACGAGGCGGTGCCGCCGGCCCGCCTGCCCGCGGGCGCCCGGCGGCCCTTCACTCGGCCGGTTCCAGTTCGAGACCGGCGAGTGAGGCGTAGTGCATGAACTTGAACGGGTTGAGCAGCTGGTTCCGCGCGACCATCGACTCCAGCAGGCTCTGCCGCAGGCTGACGAGTTCGGGAGCGTCCGCATGGCTGAGCAGTCCCAGGTCGACGACGTGCAGGGCCAGCGGATGCTCGCCGCGCCGCGCGAGATCGAGGCCCGCCGTGACGAAGGCGGCCGCGCTCCGGCCGCCCAGCAGATCCAGCGCGGCCGACAGTTCGGCGGATGTGAAGCGCTCCACGCCCTCACCGCCCCGGTGCCAGTAGCCGGTCCGCTGGCGGTGCACGCGCTGGATGAAGTTGTCACGGGTGACCAGGTAGGGCATCACCGCGGCGGGATGGTCCCTGAGAACGTCCGGCAGGTGGTTGAGCCGAAGGATCTCGGCGAGCGTCAGACCGTCCGAGATCCCGGCCGTGATGGCGCGCTCCAGGTCGCGCAGTGCCGCCAGCAGCCCGGGGAAGGCCTCGATGGGGTAGTTCTCTGTCAGCGCCGGGTGCCCGTGGATCAGCGTGCGCGGCCGCAGGTCCATGACCGCCCGCATGGCGTCGAACAGGCCCTGCGGGGAGCCTTCCGCGAGGGTCGGCGAGCCGAGATAGGGCATGCACATGTCGCCGATGAAGGCCACTTCCTGACTCGGGAGGTGGATGACCAGCCCGTCCTCGGTCTCTCCTCCCGCGATCGGGATGAGTGTGAAGTCCACGCCGCCGATGGTCAGCTTCTCCACGGTGTCCACCAGTCGGCCGGGGGAGACGTGGGCGTGACGGCCCTGGCCGCGCGGAAGGTAGTAGCCCAGCGGCGGCGGGCCGGAGTTCTGGAGCGCGAGCTCGTGGGGGAAGTTCGCCTGGGCGATCACCGTGGCGCCGTCGGCCGTGAGGGCGTCGAGGCCGCCGACATGATCAAGATGGGCATGCGTGAGGATCACGTGGGTGACGGGCAGTTCGGTGATCGCGCGGAGTTCGCGGAGCGCCGCGGCCGCGTGCTCGGGCGTGCTGGCGGCGTCGATGGCGACCACCCCGGTGCCGGTGACGACGAAGCCGACGTCGGCGAAGTCGTAGCCCTGCGCCACGTGGACGCCCGGTGCGTGTTCGACCAGGCGCGGGGGGACGAAGCGGAACCCGTCCTCGGGATTCGCCCAGTAGTCGGTGATCAGGTGACCGGCTCGCCCGCGTGCCCGCGCGGCATCCTCGGCGCGTCCCAGCAGGTCGTACGCGCGTGACAGCGCCGCGTGGACGGGCCGCATGAAGCCCGGCGGGAACTGGTCCTTGACCATGAGGACGAACTCCAGATCCGCGACCACGGTCTCCGCACGGCCCGCGCACTCGGGCAGGCCGGCCAGGGAGATGCCGCGGTAGTAGTGGGGCAGCCCGAGGTCCAGGGAGGCGGCGGCGTCGAGCTTGGCGATCGCCGCCTCGGCCTGACCGTCCAGACGGGACTGGAAGGCGCCGGCGAGCGCCAGCAGGAGCCCGTCGCCCGGCATCCGGGACGACAGTTCCGCGAAGAACCCGAACCCTTCCGCATCGAGCCCGGCGGCCGTGAACTGGCTCGCCAGCACGACTCTGGTGCGTCGGTCGGCGTTCGGCCACGTGGCGACCCGGGAGAGCGCCGCGATCTCTTCGTTCATGTCTCTTCTCCGTCCGAGATCTGAGCGCGCTGTCAGCGCGCCGGGTGCTGACCGGTTCTGTCGGGCCGCCGATGGCGGATGAGTACGAGTGCGAGGGCGGCGCCGGCCGCCGCAGCGATCATGAACCAGCGGACGTCGTCGTGAGCGCTGACCACAGTGGCCGCGGTCGGGGTGCCGAAGACGGCGACGAAGGCGGCGACGCCGAGGGCCGAACCGATCTGGCGGAACATGGTCTGCGCGCCGATTCCGGTGGCCAGCGTCTGCGGCGCCAGGGTGGAGGTGGCCGCGATCGTGAACGCGGGCAGGGCGAGGCCCACTCCGCCACCGCCGATGAGCATGGCGGGGAAGAACAGCGACCAGTAGGCGGGCTCCACGCCGATGAACGCGACCCACATCACCGATCCCGTCCCGAACAGCAGGGCGCCCGCACCGCCGACGAGCCCGGGGCCGACGCGCTGCGCGAGTCTGCCGGCGAACGGCGCGCACACCGCGGCCGCGACGGGGCCGGGGGTCAGGGCCAGCCCGGCCCGCAGGATCGAGTAGTGCCAGGTTCCGGTGAGGAAGAGCACGTTGGCGAGCAGCATCGCCGAGAACGCGGCCGAGAACAGCGCCGCTGACAGAGCGGACAGCGCGAACGCCGGTACGCGCACGATGCTCAGCTCCAGGATCGGGGCGCGGTGACGGCGGGAGCGCGCGGCGAACACGGCCGTGAGCACGACGGCGGCGACGAAGCAGCCGATCACCCGTGCGTCCCAGTTCCACGCGTGCCCTTGGACGAGGCCGAGAGTGGCGAGGGAGACGGCGCCGATCAGGACGAGGGTGCCGAGACCGTCGGGCAGCGGCGGGCGGGCGGGATCGCGGATCTCGGGCAGCACGCGGTACGCGCCGGCGAGCACGATCGCGGTCAGGGGAACGTTGACGATGAAGATCCAGTGCCAGCTCACCTGGGTGAGGAGCCCGCCAAGCGAGGGGCCCGAGGCGGCGCCGACCGCGCCCAGGGCGGACCAGGCGCCGATCGCGGCCGCCCGGCCCCGCGGTGGGATGGACGGCAGCAGGAGGCCGAGCGAGGTCGGGGTGATCGCGGCGGCTCCGGCCCCCTGCAGGATGCGGGCGGCGATGAGGAACCCGAGGGACGGCGAGGCCGCGCACAGGGCCGATCCCAGGCCGAACGCGAACAACCCGGCGGTGAAGACCCGCCGCCGGCCGATGACGTCGCCGAGCTTGCCGGCGGGCACGAGTAGCGCGGCGAAGACGATCGCGTAGGCGTTCAGGACCCAGGACACACCGGCCACGGTGGAGCCCGCGAAGTCGGCCTGGAGCGCCGGAACGGCGATGTTGACGATGAACACGTCGAGCGTGGAGACGAACACGCCCAGCGCCAGCACGGCGAAGACGGCACGCGGGTGACCGGCGCCCGGAGGCGGAGTGAAGGGGGGCGGGCCGGAAGACGGAGGTGCGTCTGCGGCGGCCGCCTGCTTGTCGAGGTTGGCCATGACGTATTTCTAAAGTGCTTAGACAAGAAAGTCAACCAAGTACGTGATTCTTTCAAGTTAGCTGATAGGCTCTGGTCATGCGCTCCTATGGTCAGTACTGCTCCGTGGCCAAAGCACTCGATGTCGTCGGCGATCGGTGGACGCTGTTGATCGTGCGCGAGCTCCTGTCGCGCGGTCCGTCCCGCTACACCGACCTGCGCTCCGGATTGCCGGGAATCGCCACCAATCTGCTCGCGGATCGGCTGCGCGAGTTGGAGGCCGCCGGCCTCGTGGAACGTGAGGACGCCCCGCCGCCGATCGCCACCACCCTGTTCCGGCTCACCGATCGGGGTGCCGAACTGGCGCCGGTGATCGACGCGCTCGGCCGCTGGGGCGTACCCCTGATGCGCGACTACCGGACCGAGGACGCCTTCCGCGGCCAGTGGCTGCGCCTGCCTGTGCGGATGTTCCTCGCCGACCACGAGCCCGATCGGCCGGCGTCCTCGATCCAGGTCCACGCCGGGGACCAGACCGTGGTGATCGACGCCGACGCCGGCCGGGTCTCGCTACGCCTGGGCGCCGACCCGAACGCCGACGCCACCGTCACCGGCCCGCCACCGCTCATCCTCGCCCTCTTCAGCGGCGGCCTCGCCCTCGCCGACGCCGAGGAACAAGGCCTGCGGGTCGACGGGTCCCGTGAGGTCATCCGGCGTGTCCTGCCCCGCGCCGGGAGTGCCGCCGGTGAGCGACTCTCCGCACCTGTCGAGGAGAACGCTCCGTAGGTGCCCGGCGGGGTCCGCACCCTGGCCGCACTCGTCCCCGTCCCGGGGTTGGAGAGCGCTTTCTTGACCGATGGGCCTTACGGGGTGACGATCTGCGCAACACGCCCGTAACACCCGATCCGGTCCTGGTGACCCCTCGAGAACGGACGTTCATGCGCAGAGTCATCACCCGATCGCCCCGGCGCGTCCTCGCGGCCCTGGCCGGCCTCGCCCTGCTGCCGGGCGCCGTGGCGGCGGCGACCCCCGGCGAGCCGCCGGGGAAGCCCCCAGGCAAGCCCCCGGTCCGACCGGTGGTTGGCAAGCCGGACATGGACCACGGCTGTGCCCGCATCGACAAGCGCCTGCCCGCGCTGCCCGACTGGCCGACCGTCAAGAGCGAGATCAAGCGGAACCCGGCCGACGAGAAGCGCATCACGAAGATCGTCGCGGGGATGACCCTGGCCGAGAAAGTGGGCCAGATGACCCAGCCGGAGATCTCCGCGATCACTCCGGAGGAGGTCGCACAGTACGGCATCGGCTCCGTGCTCAACGGTGGCGGGTCATGGCCGGGCCGCGACAAGCACGCCTCCCCGCAGGACTGGCTCGCCCTCGCCGACGCGTACTGGCAGGCGTCGGTGAACACGCGGACCAAGATCCCGGTCATCTGGGGCATCGACGCCGTCCACGGCAACAACAACGTGTTCGGCGCGACGCTCTTCCCGCACAACATCGGGCTCGGCGCCGCGCACGACCCCTGCCTGCTGCGCGACATCGGCGCCGCCACCGCCGCGCAGGTCCGCGCGACCGGCCAGGACTGGGCCTTCGCGCCCACCCTCGCCGTCGTCAGGGACGACCGCTGGGGCCGCACGTACGAGGGCTACTCGGAGGATCCGCGCATCACCCGCGCGTACGGCTACGAGGTCGTGCGCGGCCTGCAGGGCGGCGGCTCCCGCAGGCTGGGCGACCGGGGTGTGATCGCCACGGCCAAGCACTTCATCGGCGACGGCGGCACGCTCAAGGGGCAGGACCAGGGGGTCGACCCCTCGTCCGAGGCCGACATGATCAACATCCACGGCCAGGGCTACTACGGTGCGCTCGCCGCCGGGGCGCAGACCGTCATGGCGTCCTTCAACAGCTGGACCAACGAGGACCTCGGCATCACCGAGGGCAAGGTGCACGGCAGCCGCAAGCTGCTCACCGAGGTGCTCAAGCAGAAGATGGGCTTCGACGGCGTCGTCGTCTCGGACTGGAACGGCATCGGCCAGGTCGCCGGCTGCACGAACTCGAACTGCGCCCGGGCGATCAACGCCGGCATCGACGTGGTGATGGTGCCGAACGACTGGAAGGCGTTCATCTCCACCACGATCGCCCAGGTCGAGGCGGGTGAGATCCCGATGTCCCGGATCGACGACGCCGTGACGCGCATCCTGCGGGTGAAGCTGCGGGCGGGCCTGTTCGACGCGCCGAAGCCCTCCGCGCGCCCCGGCGCGGGCTCGGCGAAGGCCCTGCAGGCGCGGGCGCTGGCCAGGAAGGCGGTGCGGGAGTCGCAGGTCCTGCTGAAGAACAACGGGAAGGTCCTCCCGCTCTCCCCCCGATCCACGGTGCTGGTGGTCGGCAAGAGCGCCGACAGCATGCAGAACCAGGCCGGCGGCTGGACCCTCACCTGGCAGGGCACCGGCAACACCGCCGCCGACTTCCCGAACGGCACGACCATCCTGGACGGTTTGCGCGAGGTCCTCGGCGCGGACAACGTGACCTTCAGCGAGACGGCCGACGGCGTGGACCCGAGCCGGTACGACGCGGTGATCGCCGTGATCGGCGAGACGCCGTACGCCGAGGGCGTGGGCGACCTCGGGCGGCGCTCGCTGGAGGCCGCCGCGCTCTATCCCGGCGACCTCGCGGTGCTCGACAAGGTCGCCGGCAAGGGCACGCCGGTCGTCACCGTCTACGTCACCGGCCGCCCGCTGCACGTGAACAAGGAGCTCAACCGGTCGGACGCGTTCGTGGTCGCCTGGCTTCCCGGCACCGAGGGCGGCGGCGTGGCCGACCTGCTGGTCAGGAGCCGCGACAGCGGCCCCGGATACACCGGCACGCTGTCGTACTCGTGGCCGAGGAGCGCCTGCCAGTCCCCGCTCAATCCGGGTGAGGAGGGCTACGACCCGCTCTTCCCCCCGGGGTACGGCCTGCGCTACGGGCAGACCGGGTCGGTCGGCACGCTCGACGAGACCTCGCCCGAGTTCGGCTGCTCCGGCACGGGCGGCGGCGGCACCGCGACCGAGGACCTGGAGATCTACAACCGCCAGGACGTGGCGCCGTACAAGAGCTACATCGGCTCGGCCGAGAACTGGGGCGGCACGGAGATCGGCGTGGACGGCGAGGCGGCGCACTCGGAGATCGCCGTCGTCCCGTCGGACGTCGACGTGCAGGGCGACGGGCTGAAGGCGACCTGGAACGGCGCCGGGGCGGCGCAGATCTACATGCAGGACCCCGCGGGCGGCAGCGACCTGCGCGGCTACCTGAACGCCGGCGCGGCGCTGGTCTTCGACACGATCGTCCACCAGCCTCCGGCGGCCCGCACGGTGATCAGCGCCCACTGCGTCTACCCGTGCTTCGCGGAGGTCGTGGCGACGTCGCTGTTCCAGAAGCTGCCCGTGGGCACGAAGGCGACCGTCAAGATCCCGGTGTCGTGCTTCTCACCGAACCTGGACTTCGAGAACGTCAACACGCCGTTCCTCGTCTACACGGACGGCGCGTTCTCGGCCTCGTTCGCGAACGTCCGGTGGGTGCCGGGCGCGGCCGAGGACACCGACGCGCGAAGCTGCGCGGACCTGACATAGAGGCACGTGAGCGCCCCCTGAGGCCCGCGGCGATCAGGGGGCGCTCACGATTTTCCCAGGCTGACCTCCTACCCTGACCGGATGTTCGTCGATGTTGTGGAAACGAGCCGGAGCGGTGTCAGGGAGGAGGCGTTACCGGCGCGGCCGCAGCCGCCGTCGCCGGCGCCGCGGCAGGGATGGCTGGACGCGTTGCGCGGCGTGGCCGCGCTCGTCGTGGTCTTCGAGCACTCCCTGGACGCGCTGTTTCCCGAGGTGCGCGCGGGCGCCGGCCAGTGGTTCAACTTCGGCCAGTATGGCGTGCTCGTGTTCTTCCTCGTCAGCGGCTATGTGGTGCCGGTCTCGCTGGAGCGGCGGGGCAGCGTCGGCGGGTTCTGGATCAACCGGGTCTTCCGCCTGTATCCCCTGTGGTTCGTCGCCGCCGCTGCCGGGACGGTGTTCGGCGTCCAGGGCGTGTACACGGCGCTGCCGGATCAGCTGGCCGACAATCCGGGGATCTCGGCCCTGGCGCACCTGACGATGCTGCAGGACCTTCTTCAGGTGGTCAGCGTCGTGAACGTGTTCTGGACGTTGTCGTACGAAATGGTCTTCTATCTGCTCGTGACGGCGATGTTCGTGGCGGGCGCGCGACGCGCCGGCACCACAGGCATGCTCGCCTTCGCCGCGGCGGCTCTCACCGTGGGCGGGCTGCTTCCGGCGGGCGCGCTGTCGCGTGGCGCGGGCACCGCCCAGGTCGTGGTGGTCACGGTGGTCGTGTTGCTCGCGGCGGCCGCGTCGCTGGCGTGTCGCGGGCGGCTGCGCGCGTGCGGCACCGCTGCCGCGGCCGTGCTGGCTCTTGTGCTGCTCGGCGTCAACAGCCGGATCGGGGCGTGGCAGAGTCTCGCCATCCTCGCGACGATGTTCGCCGGCACCGTGCTCCACCGGCTCGACCGGGGACGACTGCGCTGGAAGAAGAGCAGATGGGCGCTGGTGTGCGTGCCGGTCGCGTCCATCGGCGCCGCGTGGGCCTTCGGTCCCGGCTGGGGCATGCCCGACGACCAGGCGCTGGCGTTCACCAGGGGCTGGTCCACGGCCGTCGCCGCGGCATGGGCCACCTTCCTGGCCGCCCGTCTTCTGCGGCACCGGCCGATGCCCCGCGCTCTCGTGTGGCTCGGCCTGATCAGCTACTCCGTCTACCTGCTGCATCCCCTCGCCGTGCAGGTGCTCCGGCGGCTGACGACGGACCCGGGCCGGTTCTCCCTCGCCGAACGCCTGGCCATGGCCGTCCTGCTGCTCGCGGTGGTGCTCGCCTGCTCCGCGCTGACCTACCGCGCCGTCGAGCGCCCGGCCCAGTCCCTCGGCCGTCGCCTGTCGCGCAGAGCACGCTCCCGGACCCTCACGACGGAGACCCTTACGACGGAGACCCTTACGACAGGGACCCTCGCGACGGGCCCGGCCGGTGTCAGGCCGCCGGGACGGCCTCCCCTGCGACGTCGGCCTCGGCCCTGGCCGTCACCCGCCGCCGTACGGCCAGGCCGAAGCACGCGACCGCCAGGCTGAAGACGCCGGCCACGACGAACGGCCCGGCGGGGCGCCACGCGTCGAACAACGCCCCGCCGAGCGCCGAGATGATCATCACCCCGGCCGCGCCGCAGAGCGTGTGGACGCCGAACGCCGAGCCCCGCACCGCCGCCGGCGCCTGCTGCGCGAGCAGCGGGCCCGCCGTGGTGATGGCGGCGATCTCGCCCACCCCGATCAGCACGGCGACCGGCATCATGCCCGGGCCGAGGGGATCGGAGACGAGCAGCGTCGACAGGTAGGCGAGAGCGGCGACCACCTGCGCCACGACGACCAGGTCCTGGCGCCGCATCCGGTCGCCCAGCCAGCCGAACACCGGCGCGCACAGCAACGCGACCATCTGCGAGATGCCCACCACGGCGCCCGCTTTGGCGAGCGCCTCCGCACCCGACAGCCCGCCGTGCTCGGTCCCGTGGTTCTTGATCCACAACGACATGAAGGCGACCACGATGGCGAGGTCGGCCCGTGCCACGAACGACGCCGCGTACGACAGTGCCACTCCCGGGTCGCGGACGAGGGCCACGCCCTCGCGCACCAGCCGGACCAGCGGCACGCGCTCGGCGGCGACCGGCCGCACCGGCGACAGCGTCAGCCACAGCAGGCCCGCCGTGACCAGGACGCCCGCGGCGATCAGCAGGAACGCCGTGCGGGCCGCATGCACGGGCGCCATCCCGCCCGCCTCCAGCGTCTGCGGCAGCCGCACCAGGACCAGCACGGCGACCAGAGCGCCGAGGCCGCCGAAGAAGCCGATGAGCCCGTACGACGCCCCGCGCGACCTGCTGCGCACGTAGTCGATCGCGATCGTCGACAGCATCGCGTTGATCGCCGCGACGCCCAGGCCGAACACCACCCGCAGCACGGCCAGCACGGCCGTATTGGCCGCGAACGGGAACAATGCGGTGCCGGCGGCGCACAGCACCAGACCGGAGACCACGATCACCCTGCGCCCGAACCGGTCGGCCAGCGCGCCATACCACGCGAGGCTCGCGACCATGGCGAGTTCGGCGGCCGTGTTGAGCAGCCCGACGACCGTGCCCTGCCGCGATTCGGGCAGCCCAAGGATCGTGGTGAGGATGTGCGGCTGGGCCGACGGCAGGAAGGAGATCACCGCGGTGCCGGCCGTCGCCAGCGCCAGCAGGGCCCACATGTTGGCACGGGTGACGCCGTCGGCGAGGTATGCGCCCAGCACACGGCGCAGGGGTGTCATGGAACGATCATGACATCGTCACGCGTCGATCTTCGGGAAATGTCGCGTTCCTCTACGGGTGAGGTGCATCGCGTGCAACGGGCTAGGATCACCCGCGTTGACGATGATCAGGGGGAGGCGTCATGGAACGGGTGACGATGGGGCCCGGCTTCGATCCGAACGTGCCCAACGCGGCCCGGATGTACGACTACTTCCTCGGGGGCAAGGACAACTTCCCCGCCGACCGGGCGGCGGCAGAGCAGGTGCTGCGACACGTGCCGGAGGTCCCCCTGGGGATCAGGGAGAACCGGGAATTCCTCGTCCGCGCCGTGCGGTTCCTCGCCGGCCAGGGCATCCGGCAGTTCCTCGACATCGGCGCGGGCCTGCCCACCCAGCGCAACGTCCACCAGGTGGCGGCCGAGCACGCGCCCGGCTCCAGGACCGTGTACGTCGACAACGACCGGCAGGTGCTCGCGCACGCCCGCGCGCTGCTCCAGGACAGCCCGCAGGTGCGGGTCGTGGAGGGCGACCTGCGGCGGCCTGAGGAGATCCTGTCCCATCCCGAGGTGCGGGGCCACCTGGACCTCGACCGGCCGGTCGCCGTGCTGCTGCTCGCGATCGTCCACTTCCTGCCCGACTCCGACGAGCCCCGCCGGCTGATCGAAGAGATCCGCCAGGCGCTCGCACCCGGCAGCTACCTGGCCATCTCGCACGTCGCGGTGGACGAGCGCCCGGAGCGGGCGCCCGCCGTCGAGCAGGTCTACCAGGGCGCGTCCGCGCAGTTCGTGGCCAGGCAGTCGGACGAGATCACGCCGTTCTTCGAGGGGCTCGACCTGGTCGATCCCGGTGTGGTCAACCTGCACCAGTGGCGGCCCGAGCACGAGGCGTTCGACCCGCGCCTGCTGGCGGTCAAGAACTACTTCCTGTGCGGGGTCGGCCGCGTCTCCTGACGCGCCTTCCCGGCCGAGGGCGCGAGCCTGCCCGCGCCCAGCAGCACCGCCAGCAGCAACACGGTGACCAGCGCGAACGAGGCGGGCAGCCCGGCCAGCGTGGCGATACCGCCGATGGCGCTCGGCGCGACGAACCCCGACGCGTAGCTCACCGTGGCCGCGCCCGCGACGCCCTCGCTCGGCGAGGGCGCGGCGTTGCCCGCCGCCGCGAACACCAGCGGGATGACCACCGCGATCCCCACGCCGATCAGCATGAACCCGGCGATCGCCGGCACCGGGGCCCGGGAGACCACGACGAGCAGCCCGCCGAGCGCCGCCAGCGCCCCGCCGCCGCGCACGGTCGCCACCGGCCCCAGCCGCCGCACCACCGCGTCGCCGCACAACCGGCCCGCGGCCATCATGCAGGCGAAGGCCGTGTACGCCGCGGCGCCCACCGCCTGGGACGCGCCCGCGACCTGCCGGAGGTAGACCGCGCACCAGTCCTGGGCGGCGGCCTCGCCGAACACCGAGCAGAAGCCCACCAGTCCGATGAGCAGCACTTCGCGGGGCGGGAGCACGAAATGCGGCGGGGCGGGCTCGTCCTCACCCGCCCGCACGTCGAGCAGCAGCGGGCCCGCGGCCAGAGCCACGAGGAACAGCACGACCGCCGCCCCGCCCAGATGGAGCCGGGCGTCGAGGCCCGCGCTCGCCGCCAGCGTGCCCACCGCGCCGCCTGCGAGCGTTCCCACGCTCCACATGCCGTGCAGCCCGGACATGATCGAACGGCCGAGCCGCTGCTCGATCACCACTCCCTGGGCGTTCATCGCGACGTCGCCGATGCCGGCCACCGCTCCGTACAGCATGAGCGCCGCGCACAGCAGAGGCAGGTTCGGCGCCAGCGGGGGCAGGACGAGGACCAGGCACCACAGGCCGATCGAGACGCGGGTGACGGCCCGCCCGCCGAACCGGTGCGTGAGGCGCCCGGCGGTCGGCATCGCGAGGATGGAGCCGACCGCGGGCGCGAGCAGGGCCAGCCCGAGCTGGCCGGGCCCGGCCCCGACGTGATCCTGGATCCAGGGGATGCGGGAGGCGAAGCCGCCGGTCACCGCCCCGTGCAGGGCGAAGGTGACCGACACCGCGAACCTGGCCCGTCTCAGCTCCCGAAGATCCACGATCACACGTTATGTCCCGGATCGCGCCTGAGGCGACCACACGAGCAGGCCCAGGCACATCTCGTCGCTGGTTCCCTCGCCCCAGACCACGTAGCGGGGCGCCGACCCGTGCAGCGCGGGCAGCATGGCGCGCAGTCCCGCGTCGTGCGTGCAGGTCACCCGGAGGGTGTCGCCGGCCTTGATCTCCAGCGGCTGGGCCAGCGGGCGGATCGCCTGGTCGTCGAAGTTGTACGCGGGGATGTCGAGCAGAGTCCTCGCGTCCGGCTTTCCGGGATTGAGGTCGATCCGGATGGAGCGGCCGAGCAGGTGCATGTGCCCGGCGACGGCGTACAGCGTCGCGTCTTCCCGGATGGGCATGTCGCAGTGCTGCGTGGAGCCCGGCCGCGGAGGCTCGCCCCGCCCGCACATCCGGGTGAGGCCGTCGACCATCTGGCGCGCCTGCTCGCCGAACCGGTGGGCCACATCCTCGACGGCCGCCTCACGCTCGCACAGCGGCCCCGACTCCTCGGCAGTGCAGGGCAGTTCGATCGGCCCCGCGACCAGCCCCGTCTCCAGAGGGGCCCGGCCGCTCGCGCCGTCGGCGAGCCGCAGCCGGATGCCGGACCTGTCCGTGCCGCCCGAGCCGCCCAGCAGGTTGTAGTGGATCTGCAGCACCATCTGGCTGCCTGCCGGGAGGGGATACCCGACCTTCTGCCGCAGCAGGGTCTCGTCGACCCCTGGGGCCCAGGAGCCGACCCACGCGCCGTTCTCGATACCGGCGTCGCCGAAGCAGGTCCAGCCCTCGCCCGGGGTCGCGGCGTCGGCCCTGCGCGCCGCCTCCGCCTCCTTGGGGCCGACCCGGAAGATGATCGCGTGGTGCACGATGTCGGTGTTCTGCGGCAGGAACCGGCTGCCGGTCAGGAACGCGGGCCCCGTGAGCCCGGGATCGACCAGGAAGCAGCGGTACTCGTCGGTGCCGCCCGAGGGCGCCGAGGGCCGGTAGGGCTCCGGGACCGTCAGCGTCATGAACCGTTCGCCCGGCCGCAGCGGCGCCGCCGGCGGCGTCCCGGCCGCGGCGTGGCCCGCGTGACCGGCGTGGCCGGTCTGCGCGGCGGGTGCGCCCGAGGCGCCGGAAGTGCGCCCGGGTGCCGCGTCGCCGCACGACGCGACGAGAAGGACGGCGGCGAGCGCGACCGCGGCCCCGCCCGCCCACCGTGTCAACCGTGCCTTTCCTTCCATGGAGCCTCCTGCTCCTCGGGGACGCTTTCCAGGCTTCCTTGCCGGGGCGGTCACGTCGACCTACTTCGGATGTAAACCTCTGCTCCGACCTCGGCAGGAGACGCGTACGCCGCAGGGGCCAGGGGGAGGAGCGCGTCGCGTGCCGGGGGCGGCGTTCGGGGTAAGGGCGGAAAGACCATAGGGTCGTCCCGTGCACATTCGCCCCGCCACAGCCGGGACCAGGAGCAGGACCAGGAGCAGGACATGGTCGTGAACGAGATCGATGAAGGACCCGGATTCGCCGATCTGGCGCTGGGCCCCGAGCTCCTCAAGGCCCTGACCGGTCTCGGCTACGAGGAGCCCACGCCGATCCAGCGGGAGGCCATCCCGCCGCTGCTGGAGGGCCGCGACCTCCTCGGGCAGGCCGCGACCGGCACGGGCAAGACGGCCGCGTTCGCCCTGCCCATGCTCCAGCGGCTGCACGGCGCCCATCCGCTGGGCGCGGAGGACGGCGGCGGGGAGCCCGCCGGGCTCGTGCTCGTGCCGACCCGTGAGCTGGCCGTCCAGGTCTCGGAGGCCATGCACCGCTACGGCCGCGACCTCGGCGCTCGGGTGCTGCCCATCTACGGCGGCCAGCCGATCGGGCGGCAGCTGCGGGCGCTGGAGCGCGGCGTGGACGTCGTCGTCGCCACGCCGGGACGGGCGCTCGACCACATCGGCAGGGGCACCCTGCCGCTGAAGGGCCTGCGGATGATCGTCCTCGACGAGGCCGACGAGATGCTCGACATGGGCTTCGCCGACGACATCGAGGCGATCCTCCAGGACACCCCGGAGGACCGGCAGACCGTGCTGTTCTCCGCGACCATGCCGCCGCGCATCGACGGGATCGCCCGGCGCCACCTGCGCCAGCCGGTGCGGATCAGGATCGAGCGGGAGGCGCCCGCCGCCGGCGAGGCGCCGCTCATCCGGCAGAGCGCCTACATCGTGTCGCGGGCATACAAGCCGGCGGCGCTGGGCCGGGTGCTCGACGTGGAGGCCCCCACCGCGGCGATCGTCTTCTGCCGCACCCGTGAGGAGGTCGACCAGCTCACCGAGACCATGAACGGCCGGGGTTACCGCGCCGAGGCCCTGCACGGCGGCATGGGCCAGGAGCAGCGCGACCGGGTCATGAGCCGGCTGCGCAGCGGGACCGCCGACCTGCTCGTCGCGACCGACGTGGCCGCCCGCGGCCTCGACATCGAGCAGCTCACCCACGTAATCAACTACGACGTGCCGTCCGCCCCCGAGTCGTACGTGCACCGCATCGGCCGGGTGGGCCGGGCCGGTCGCGAGGGCGTCGCGATCACACTCGCCGAGCCGCGCGAGCACCGCATGCTCAAGACCATCGAGCGCGTCACCCGCAGCAGGATCACGGTCGAGAAGGTGCCGACGGTCGCCGATCTGCGCGCCCGGCGCCTGGAGCTGACCAGGGCCGCGCTGCAGGAGAGCCTGATGGAGGACGGCGACCTCGACCGCTTCCGTGTGGTGGTCGAGACGCTCGCCGACGAGTTCGACCTGGTCGCCATCGCGCTCGCGGCGGTCAAGCTCGCCCACGAGTCCACCGGCGCCGCCGCCGACGAGGAGGAGATCCCCGAGGTCGCGCCGCGCGCCCAGCGGCCCGAGCGCGGGCCGCGCGACGACAGGTACGGCCGCGACGACCGGCGCGGGCGGCGCACAGGCGGCGCGATGAGCCGCGTCTTCGTCGGCGCGGGCCGCAGCGCGGGCGTGCGTCCCCAGGACATCGTCGGCGCGATCACCGGGGAGACCCGGGTCAGCGGGCGCGAGATCGGCGCGATCGAGATCGCCGACCGGTTCACCCTGGTCGAGATCCCGGACGGCGCCGTGGACGAGGTGGTCCAGGCGCTGCGCCGCACCACGATCAAGGGCAGGAAGCCGATCGTGCGCAGGGACCGCGACGACGCCCCCCGCGGCCGCCGCTGACCACCGGATTTCCGTCCGCCGGCTGACCGGATCGCATGGGCGGCCCGGTCAGCGGGCGCCCACGGACCTTCCTGCGCGGGCGGCCGCGACGGTCCTGCGCCGCGCCGCGCGCCAGCGGGCGAGCAGCAGCGCGAGCAGGCCCGCGAGGACGGCGACGGTCACGCCGGTGCCGAGCAGCGCCCCCAGCCGCTGGTCGGCCGCCCGGTCCGGCGCCCACGGCAGCCCGAGCGCCGCGTACCACTCCGGTGCCTGCGGCGGCCCCGCCAGCACCACCAGGCCCGTCCACGCGCGTACGGCGATCGCCCCGGCGAGCATCCAGGCGCGGACCTGGGGCCGGATCGCGCGCGGGAGCGGGTCCGCGCCGGCGGCCACCGCGAGGAACAGCACCGCGGTGACCGTCACCACCGTCTGCGCCGCCAGCCGCAGGGCGAGGCTCGGCTGGGCGTATCCGAACAGGCCGGTCAGGTACAGCTCCGGATACGGCAGCGCGTACAGGGCCAGCGCCGTCACCGGATGGGACAGTGCGCGGCCGGCGGGACCGCCGACGGGATCCGCGTCCGGACGCGCCCGCCGCCACAACGTCACCGGGGCGCCGAACACGAGCAGGACGGGGCCCACGGCGCCGAGCAGCGCGTACTGCGCCGCGTGCGCCGAGAACAGCGCGGGCGCGTACGCCGCCACACCTCCGGAGGTGGCGTAGCCGAGCACGGCCAGGCCGGCCAGCCAGGAGGCGGTCCGCCAGGCCGGCCACCCCTCGCCGTCCCCCGGCGCGCGCGACAGCCGCCGCACGCCGGACAGGTACGCGGCGAGGGCGGCGGCCAGCAGGAGCAGCGCGATCGGGTCGGGCCGCACCTCGGTGACGAGCGCACCCGGGGTGAGGGGAGGCAGGGCGTACCCCAGCGCGTCGTGCTGGTGCGCGGCCGTCCCCGTGGGCGGCGGGGGCGTGCGTCCCAGCGCCACGGCCAGGCCCAGCGTGCCGGCCATCACCGCGATCTCGCCGCAGGCGAGGCGGAGGAACGGCGCGCGGGCCCCGCCGGTGTCCATCGCCTCGATGGTCCTGCGCCGGTGCCGCCACCCGAACCAGCCGAGCACCGCCAGCGCGGCGATCTTGGCCAGCACGAGCAGGCCGTACCTCGACTGCCAGAGCAGGGGCAGCGAGCCGAGCCTCACCCAGGCGTTGAGTGCGCCGGACGCCCCGACGGCGGCGAAGCAGCCGAGCGCGAGCGTGCTGAAGCGGCGCACGGCGACGGTGAGCCCGGGTGCGGCGCGCAGGTGCGCCACGAGGGCGTACAGGCCGCCGGTCCACAGCGCGACGGCCGCCACGTGCGCCATCAGGCTGAGGACGGCGAGGTTGTGGTCGGCGGCCGAGGCGGAGTGGCCCACGTACGCCGGGGGCAGCACCGCGAGGAGCGCCACCGCGAGCAGCGTGAGCCGGAGCAGGGGGCCGTTCGGCAGGAGCGACCCGGCGGCGACCGCCAGGGCCGCGAGCGTCACCGTCAGGAACGCCTGACCCTGCGGGATGTGGAAGAGGAAGGCGGGCAGCGCGCCGGAGCGCAGCGCGTCGCCCGGCGGCAGCCCGAGGAAGTCCGACAGCGTCAGGACCTCGGTGACCGCCGCGCTCGCCGCCCAGCCGAGCGCCCAGGCCCCGGCCGCCCGCACGACGACCCGGCCGCTCGCGGGGGCCAGCACGACGGCTGCCAGCAGGACCCCGACCGTGGCGGCGGCGCAGAGGTCGTGGACGAGGCGCGCGACCGGCAGGCCCCAGGTGGTCAGGGCGCCGGGGGAGGGCAGGCCCTGGATCGCCGGTTGTGGTCTGCCGCCCCCGAACCACAGGGCGAGCGCCAGTACGGCGAACGCCGCCGCGGCGACGGCGGGAACGACCACGCCGCGGTGGCGCTGGGGAGATGTCATCGTCGGCGTCCTCGGCTCGGCACCGTTGATCGCTTGAGAGTATGACCGAAGGGGCGTCCTCAGGGGAGCCCCCCTCGACAGGATCGCCATCGCCTCGGCGTCCGGCTGAAACGTGCATCGGCCCCTTCCGGGGCCGATGCCGACATGGCGTGGCCACTCGCGTCGTGGGGAAGATCGGCGTAAGGGCCGGCCGAGCGTGTCAGCGTTGACGTGCCGATATGTGCTTTTTCCTCCTCTCAGGTGTGAGCCGCGTGGGGGAAGCCACATGGGATCGCGCTCTCTCGCGGGGGTCGGACGCGAGCTGTGCGGTCGCGGAACGGCCAGGTCTTCCTTCAGATGGTTCTACGCGAAATTGTTAGCGTTAACAATCGAATGGCGGAGAGGTTCTCCTTCCGGGAGTGGCTCAAGGGCGGTGGTGCAGCGGAGCAAATACGACGCGGCGGACGCTGTCAAGAGCCCGGGTCAGGGCCGCCTCCGGGATTCCCCGGGCACCGGGGCGCTCATCTCCTCCCGGGTGGCGGACCATGCTGAAAGTTTCACCGGCCGGGGGCGCGCGCGGTGAGGTGCGGTTCGTGGACACCTGGGCCCGCACGATGGAAATGCTGCGCGAAACGATTCGCTCAACGGTCTTGACACATCTCACGGTGGTTTCGACACTGATTTCGCGTTCGGCTTCTTCCTGCCGGGGTCGGTGATGAGCGGCAGGGGCCGGCGGTGACGTCGGCCGCGTCGCGTCCGGCGATCCGCCACGCGGTGAATCTCGCGGGTATCTCCGGCTTCCTCCTTGTCCTACAGCCATGCCCGCTCGACCTGGACGCGGGATCCGCCGGCTTCCTTCTCCGGAGATCGGCCGTGCCCGCACCTGTCGAGGGCCCCCTACCAGAAGGAGAAACGAATGCGACTGTGCGGGCCTGGCCGGCGACGGCCCCCCGGGCACACCGTGGGCGGCCGTTCCCCCCGCGTTCGGCGGCTTTGGCGCCTGGTCGCCGCCGTGCACCTCGCGATCGTGGCGATGGTGCCGTCGGGGTGGGCGGTCGCGGACGGCGCCGCGGCCGCCACGACGAGAACGGTCGCCGCCGCGGCCGTGGCGGCGGTGACGACTCCGCCGATGGGCTGGGCGTCGTGGAACACCTTCGCGGCCCAGATCAACTACAACGTGATCAAAGCTCAGGCGGACGCGATGGTGTCCTCGGGGATGAAGGACGCCGGCTACCAGTACGTCAACATCGACGAGGGCTGGTGGCAGGGAACGCGTGACGCGTCCGGCAACATCACGGTCGACACGGCGGAGTGGCCGGGCGGAATGAAGGCGATCGCCGACTATATCCACAGCAAGGGCTTGAAGGCGGGCATCTACACAGACGCCGGTCGGAACGGATGCGGCTACTACTACCCGACCGGCCGTCCGGCCGCGCCGAACAGCGGTAGCGAGGGCCACTACGACCAGGACTTCCTGCAGTTCTCGCGGTGGGGCTTCGACTTCGTGAAGGTCGACTGGTGCGGGGGGAGCGCCGAGGGTCTCAACCCTCGCACCGCCTACCAGGCGATCAGCGACGCGATAGACCGGGCCACGGCGCAGACCGGGCGGCCGATGGTGCTGTCGGTGTGCAACTGGGGTGTCCAGAGCCCCTGGGACTGGGCGCCGGGCATGTCCACCATGTGGCGGACCAGCGGCGACATCATCTACTGGGGGCAGAGCGCGTCGATGGACCGGGTGCTGGCCAACTTCGATTCCGCCCAGCATCCCGCCGCCCAGAGCCCGGGACACTACAACGACCCTGACATGCTCGTCGTCGGAATGAACGGCTTCTCGGCCGCGCAGAACCGTACGCACATGGGCCTGTGGGCGATCTCGGGGGCGCCCCTGCTGGCCGGCAACAACCTCGCCACGATGACCGCCGAGACCAGGGCGATCCTCACCAATGGGGAGGTGCTGGCGGTCGACCAGGACCCTCTCGGGCGGCAGGGGGTGAAGGTGGCCGAGGATCTGAGCGGCCGCCAGGTGTATTCCAAGGTGTTGTCGGGGACCGGCCGGCGCGCGGTGCTCCTGCTCAACCGCACCACCTCGCCCGCCGCCATCACCGCCCGCTGGTCCGACCTCGGCCTCGCGGGACCGGCGACCGTACGGAACCTGTGGACGGGGACCGACGCCGGGACGTTCGACGGTGGCTACACCGTGACCGTGCCCGCCCGCGAAGCGGTCCTTCTCACCGTCACAGGGAGCGGCGCCAGTCCGTCCGTCAGTCCGTCCGCCAGTCCGTCGCCCACTTCCGGCACCACGAGCGCGATCAAGGGTGTGGGGTCGGGCCGATGCCTGGATGTCACCGGCGTCTCCCAGACCAACGGCGCCCAGGTGCAGCTGTGGGACTGCAACGGTCAGAACAACCAGCAGTGGACCTCCACCAGCGCCGGTGAGCTGCGCGTGTACGGCAACAAGTGCCTGGACGTCAACGGCGGCGGCACGGCCGACGGCACCGCCGTGATCATCTGGGACTGCAACGGCCAGAACAACCAGAAGTGGCGGCTCAACTCCGACGGCACCATCACCGCCGTCGGCGCGAACAAGTGCCTGGACGCCTACAACAACGGCACCGCCAACGGCACCAAGGTCATCATCTGGACCTGCAACGGCCAGGCCAACCAGCGCTGGACCCGCGTCTGACCTCTCTGCGCATGCCCTTCGCCGGGACGGCACGATCCGTCCCGGCGAAGACCGTGCGCGGCAGCGGCGGGCCGCGGCGCGGAGCGGCCCCTTGGCCGACGCCGTCCCGGCGCGCCGCCGTGCTGGCTGTGAAGATCGGCGGCGGACCGGCCGAGATCGCCGGGGTGTGAGACAATCCCGGCGTCATGCGCGCCACGCTCTCCTTCAGGCTCGCGCGGTCGGCCGCCTTCTCCGCCGTCTGCGTGCTCCTCGCCGTCGGCGCGCACCGGTTCGCCGGCGGAGGCGGGCCGGCGCCCGCCGCGCTCCTCACGGGAGTGCTCACGGTGACGGCAGGCGTGGCCGTCGCGGCGGGCCGGGAACGGTCGCCCCAGGCGATCGTCGGTCTGCTGGCCGGCGCCCAGGTGTTCCTGCACTGTCTCCTCGACGCCACGGGGCCCGCCGCGGTGTCACACCCCACCTGGCACGGCGGCCTGAGCGCGCAGACCGGCATGTTCACCGCCCACCTCACCGCGGCGACCCTCACCGGATTGTGGCTGTCACGCGGCGAGGAGGCCCTGTGGTCCGTGCTGCGCGCGATCGGCGCCGGGGCGGTCCGCTGCCTGCGGGCGGTGGCCGTGCTGGTGCGTGCGCTGCTCGCGCTGCGGGGGGCCGATCTCGCGGGCACCGGACGTCCACGCCGGCGCGCGATGCGGAACTCCGAGCGCGCTCCGCGCACCGCGGGCGTGCTGCGGCACGCGGTCGTCCGCCGCGGGCCGCCGGTTCTCCTGGTCTTCTGAGCTTCACGCGCGAGCGGCGCATCTCTCCCCATGGGATCTGCCTGTCCCCATAGGGACATGCTCGCGCGCCTCCGTAATCTCGCAGACGACTGGAGAACCCCCATGACCTCGTATGTCCGTCGTGCGGCCACCGTCACCGCCGGTGCCCTCGCGCTCACCATCGGTCTCGCCGTGCCCGCCCTCGCCCACGTCACCGTCAACCCCGGCACCGCCGTGCAGGGCTCCTGGACGAAGATCGCCTTCCGGGTCCCCAACGAGCGCGACAGCGCCTCGACCACCAAGGTGGAGGTCGAGTTCCCCACCGACCATCCGCTGCCGTTCGTCTCGGTCCGCCCGGTCCCCGGCTGGGACGTCAAGCTCACCCGAGGCAAGCTGCCCAAGCCCGTCGTCTCCGACGACGGCGACAAGATCACCGAGTCGGTGCTGAAGATCACCTGGACCGGCGGGAAGATCGAGTCCGGCCAGTTCCAGGAGTTCGAGGCGTCGGTCGGCCCGCTGCCGAAGAACGTGGACGCGCTCGAGTTCCCCACGACGCAGACCTACTCCAACGATGAGGTCGTCAAGTGGGCGGACGCGCCGAAGGCCGACGGGTCCGAGCCCGAGCACCCCGCGCCGACGCTCAAGCTCGTCGCCGCCGAGGAAGGGGAGGACGACCAGCACGGCGCCGCCTCCGCCTCGCCCGCCGCCGCCTCCGCCGCCCCCACGGTGGCGGCCGCGGCGAGCGACGACGACGATCACGAGGGCGGGGACACCACCCCGGCCCTGGTGCTCGGCGGCCTCGGCCTCGTCGCCGGCCTGGTGGGGGCCGGGGCGGGCATCACCGCCCTGCGCCGCTCGCGCGGCTGAGCCGCCCGGCCTCTATCGGGAGCCCCTTCCGGGTCACGCGGCCCGGAAGGGGCTCCCTCTTCTCTGTGCACTGTTCGAGCGCACCGCCGGGCCCGCCGGGAGCACGGCGGTCAGGACAGGAGGCCCTCGCCGATCCAGCCGCCAGGGGAACACCCGGGCGGCACGGCGAAGACGGCCGACCCGATGGGCGTGATCCACTGGTTGAGCAGGTCCACCTCCGCGAGGCGCTGCTGGATCGGGACGAACTGCCGCGCCACGTCGGCCTGGTAGGACGCGAACAACAGGCCGGCGTCCGGCCGTCCCTCCGGGCTGAGGCCGTCCTCGTAGTTGTAGGCCCGGCGCAGGATGCGCATGCCCGGGTCGGCCACCCGGGCGCGGCGGATGTGCGCGTACTCGGAGATCACCGGCAGGCCCGAAGGGCCGAGCGCGGCGAAGTCGGGCTCGTCGGTCTCGGCCCGGCCGGTCAGCGGCGCACCGGTGTCCAGCCGCCGCCCGACGCTGAACTCCTTGGCCGCCCGGTCCGCGGCGTCCCACTTCTCCAGGTCCATCCGGATGCGGCGGAGCACCAGTGTGGTGCCCTCGCGCAGCCACCCGTCGCGCACCCACACGGCCCGCTCGAAGTCCGCCGACCCCGGCCGGGGGTTGACGGTGCCGTCGAGCTGGCCCATCAGGTTGCGCTGGGTCGTCCCCGGCGCACGCACCTGCGGGCTCTGCCGGAATCCGTGCTGGGTCCAGCGCACGGTGGCGAAGGAGCGGGCGTCCCTGACGAGCACGCGCAGGGCGTGCGCCAGCGTGACGCGGTCGTCCGCGCACACCTGGACCAGCAGGTCGCCGCCGCTCCAGCGGGGCTGGAGGGCGTCGACCTTGAACGCCGGCAGCGGCCGCGGCGCGAGATGCCCGGCCCCCGCCGCCTCGAACAGCCCGGCGCCGAACCCGAAGGTGACGGTGAGCCGCGCGGGCAGGTGTGCGAGCTCGGCGTCGGTGTCGGCGAGCGCGGGCTCGCCCCGGGTGAGCCGCCGCGCGTCGTCGGTCAGCAGCCGCATCAGGCGCGCGAGCGCCGCACGGCCGGTCCCCGGCCGCAGGTCGAACCCGGCGAACACCGCGAACGTCTGCGGAGACGTCGCGACGCCCGCCTGGTGGACGCCGTGGAAGGGTTCGACGGCGTCACCGCCGGGGAGGGGCGCGGGCCCGGCCGATGCGCGCCCTGCCGTGTCCGGTACGGCGGAGGCCGGGGCGCAGGCCGCCGCCGCGGCGGCGACCGCCCCTCCCGCGAGCAGGCCGCGCCGGGTCAGCCGCCGTTCCGCCGGGTGTCCGCTCTCACTCATGAGGGGCGTAGGACTCGTTGGCGCCGGCGAAGTCCTTTGCCACCGCGGTGAAGGACACCGTCCTGCCGTCCTTCAGGGTGAGCGTGAAGGGCACCTCCGCGCCGGGCTCGACGGCCGTGCGCACGTCCATGAGCATGATGTGGTCGCCGCCGGGCTGGAGCACGTGCCGGCCACCGGCGGGGATCACGAACCCGCCCTGCTTGCGGCGCATGGTCGTGGTGCCGCCGTCTCCGACGACCTCGTGCAGCTCCACGGACGGGGAGACAGGGGTGCTCGCCGCGACGACGGTCACCGCCGCGCCGGTGGTGTTGACGAGCGTGGCGAAGGCGGCGCTCATGCCGGAGCGGGCCGTCTTCACCCACGGGTCGCTGATCGACAGCGGGGCGGCGGCCGCGGAGGCGGGGGTCTGCGCCGCGGCCGGCGAGGCGGCGCCGGTGGTGGTGCCGGTGGTGGTGCCGGACGGCGCGGCACAGGCCCCGGTGGCCAGGAGTGCGGCCAGTGCCGCCGGGAGCACGCGGTAGACGACGGTGATGGTGGTCATGCGAAAGCCTTCTCTCGGTCGTCCGGCGGGCACGCGGGCGGCGTTCCCGGGCATGCGAGGCAGCCCCCGCGGGCCGTCCCCGGCGATGCGGGGCAGCGCGGGCGGGACCGGCCGCCACGGCCGCAGATCGGGGCATGCGCGCGGGCATGCTCCGCCGGAAAAGAGCATCGACAACGCTCCCAGGGCCGAATACGGCCGGGAGCGGGGTGAGGGGCGCCGTCTCAGGCGGACGGCTGGAGAAGGCGGGGTGGGCCGCGCCGGGTGACGCAGTGCAGCGGTGCGACGGAGCGCGGCAGCCGCGCCCCGTCAGGATGCGGCGACGCGGGCGGTGTGAACACCGGCGGAGCCGGATCGGCCGCGATCCGCGTGAGCCGTACGGCGAGCCGCCGCAGCAGCGCCCAGAGGGCGGCCTCGCCCCTTGCGAGCCACAGAGCCGTCAGCACCACCGCCCAGCCGTGGCCGAGCAGCATTCCGAAGCCCGGCCCGGCATGCGCGTGCCCGGCCATGGCATGCCCGGCCAGGACAGGCAAGGCGGACGACGGCGCGGACGACGACGGGGACGACAGGGCGAACAATCCGTGCAGCGCGACCTGCAGGGCCGCGAGCAGGGGCAGGATCGCGCGCAGCGTCCGTTCCCCACCGGACAGGGGCAGCGCGGCGGCGAAGACCGCCGGCAGGCCCAGCACCAGCGCGCCGGGGGCGACCACGCCGCCGCTGAACAGGTGCGCCACCACACCCAGGCCGAGGCACACCGCGGTGAAGGCGGCGGCTCGGGCGAGGCGGAGAGGCGATGTCACCGGCATGGCACAGCCAATATGGCACGCCGGGTGCCCGGTCCCCGTTCCGGGACGCCGTGTCGCTCGCGGACGTCCGGCTCCTCGGCCGCCGCGCCCGCGGCGATGCCGGTTCAACCGCCGGCCTGCGACGCCGGGCTCGGGGACGCGGCGACGGCCGCAGAGACAAGGGCCGTGCCCGCACGCCGCCGGCGATACTCGCGCGGCGAGAGGCCGGTGATCCGCTTGAACGCGGTGCTGAGGGCGCTTTCCGAGCCGTAGCCCACGGCGAGGGCGATCGTGGCGAGCGTGTCGTCGCCGATGCGCAGGCGCCGGGAGGCGAGCTCGATCCGCCATCGGGCGAGGTAGTCCAGGGGACCGAGACCGACCGTGTCCTTGAACCGCGCGGCGAGGGTGGATCGGGACACCGCACCGGCCCGTGCCAGCTCCGCGACGGTCCACGGGTGGGCGGGCCGGGCGTGCATGGACCGCAGTGCCGCCGCGACCACGGGGTCGGCGAGACCGGCGAGCCACCCCGACACCGCGCGGGGCTCGCGGGCGAGGTGCAGACGCAGCACGTGGATGAGCATGACCACGGCGAGATGCTCGGCCACGAGCGTCGAGCCGATCGGACGCCCCCGCAGCTCGGCGTCGATCTGACCGAGGGCCCACCGCACCGCGCTCGCCTCGCCGGTTTCCGCGGGCACGTGGATGACCGGCGGCAGCCCGTCGAGCAGCAGCTCGCGCGCGCGGTCGCCGAACGAGAAGCGGCCGCCGATGATCAACGTGTCCACACCGTCGCCGACGTGGGGGAGGCGGCCCCGGGCGGCGCTCCACAAGGGCTCGGCGTCGACCGGGACGGTGTGGGGGTCGCTGGAGAGAGTGAAGGCGACGGGGTGCGTAAGCAGGAAGCAGTCGCCCTCCGCCAGAGGGATCGGCGCGGTGAGGCCCTCGACACCCAGGAGGCACCGGCCGCGCCGGACGGTGTTGAACTTCACGCCGTCCGGCGGCTCGAAGCGCACCGCCCAGCTGCCGCCCGCCGTCATCCCCGTGGACAGGTGTGCCCGGGTGCCCAGCAGCGCGAGCACGTCTTCGAGTGGATCCATCGGCTTCCCCCGCGGCGATCGAGTCGAGTGGACGATCGATGAAGTTTTACAGACTTTCTATTATAGATAGTCCGCATAGGGTCTCTTAGCGTGGCCTCATGAACAGCGACCAGACTCGTCTCACGACTCCGTTCCACTCCCACGCCACGGCCGCCGAGGTCGTCGAGGGGGTGGATTTGTCCGGACGGCGCGTCGTCGTCACCGGCGGCGCCTCCGGCATCGGGACCGAGACCGTCCGCGTCCTGGCCGCGGCCGGCGCGGAGGTCACCATCGCCACCCGCGACCCGGCCGCCGCGGCGCGGATCGCCGCGACCTTCGCCGACGCGGCCGGAACCGTGCGGTCCGCCGCGCTCGACCTGGCCGATCTGTCGTCGGTCGCGGCGTTCGCACGAGACTGGCGCGGCCCGCTAGACGTGCTGGTCGCCAACGCCGGGGTCATGGCGATCCCGGTGCGCGAGGTTACCCCGCAAGGCTGGGAGATGCAGCTCGCGACGAACTACCTCGGACATTTCGCCCTCGCCGTGGGTCTGTACGGCAGTCTGCGGGCGGCGGGCCGGGCGCGGATCGTCGTCGTCAGCTCCGGCGCCCATCGCGACACGCCGTTCGACTTCGACGACCCGCAGTTCGAGCGCCGGCCGTACCACCCGTGGACGGCCTACGGGCAGTCCAAGACGGCGGACGTCCTGCTCGCGGTGGGTGCGCGCCGGTGGGCGGCCGACGGAATCACGGCGAACGCGCTCAACCCCGGCTGGATCATGACGAACCTCCAGCGCCACCTCGACGAAGCGGCGATGCGCGAGATGGGCGCGATCGACGAAGACGGCGAGATCATCCCTCAGCCCTACCTCAAGACGGTCGCCCAGGGCGCGGCGGCATCGGTGCTGCTGGCGGCCTCACCCCTGGTGGAAGGCGTGACCGGCCGCTACTTCGAGGACAACCAGGAGGCCCCGCCCGCCGCCCCCGGGATCGTCGGCGGCGTGGCGGCCCACGCGCTCGATCCGGACGCGGCGGACCGCCTGTGGGACTATGCGACCTCCGTGCTCGCGGCGGCATAGGAAATGTGCCGTTTGGGCACTTCAAGAGGTATTGGGGGCGTGTTCGATGGGGGGAACCATGGCTGTATCGGCGGACCTGGCGAAGCTGCTCGACCGCGAGTACGAGGACAAGACCCTGGACGAGATCATCAAGGCGCCGGTAGACGCGCTGGCCGGGGTGAGCGCGGAGGACGCGGAGCTGTTGAAGAAGGCCTTCCACATCAAGACCGTCGGGGATCTCGGACGAAACAAGTTCTTCCGGGCGGCCACCGCACTCGTCGATCTCACCGACAGCAGGAAATAATCGGGCATCCCGTCCGGCCGGTGGCCGTTGTAGAAGATTTCCATCGCCTTATAGGTTGATGGAAGGTATCTACAAAGGAGCGGCCGTGGGGGCTCTGTTCGTCGGCGTGGACGGGGGAGGCACCAGTACGCGCTGCGTCGTGGTCACCGAGTCGGGCGAGATCGCCGGGCGGGGACGGGCCGGCGGCGCCAACGCGATCTCGGTCCCCGACCCGGCCGCCAACCTGCGCGCCGCGCTGCTCGGCGCGCTGGAGGGCCTGGACCCCGCGCGGGTCGCCGGCGGCGTGTTCGGCCTGGCCGGAGCCGCCCGCGCCGCGGAGCCGGCGGAGCGGGCCTGGCGGGAGGCCGGGCTCGCCGGGCGCCCGGCGGTGGTCGCCGACGTGCTCGTCGCCTTCACCGGCGCCACCGATCAACCGGACGGTGCGGTCCTGGTGGCCGGCACCGGCGCGATCGGCGCCCGCATCCGCGACCGCCGCATCGTACGGCGGGCCGACGGCCTGGGCTGGCTCCTGGGCGACGAGGGCTCGGGCGTGTGGCTGGGCCGCCGGGCCGCCGCCGCGGCGCTGAACGCGATCGACGGCCGGGGCGCGCCCACGCTACTGGTCGTCCGGGTCGCCGAGGCCGTCCTGGGAGCGGGGGCGGCCGGCGAGGACGACGGGCCCGCGCTCACCCAGGCCCTGATCGCGGCCGTGTACGCGCGGGTCGCCGAGTCGGGGCCCGCCTGGCTGGGCACGCTCGCGCCCGTGGTGGACGCCGCCGCCCGCGAGGGCGACGAGGTGGCGCGCGGCATCGTCGCGGAGGCGGCCCGCAGGCTGTGCCGCACGGCAGGCGTCGTCATAGGGGAGGGCGCCCGTGAACGTGGCACCCAGGCGGAGCGCGGCCCGGACCAGATAGGCGCGGGGCCGCTGGTGCTCGCGGGGTCGCTGCTGACCGAGCCGACCGAGCTCGCCCATCTGGTCCGGGCCGAGCTGGGCAGGCGGGCCGTGCTGGTGCGCGCCGGAGACAACGCGGCGGGGGCCGCCGCGCTCGCGGTGCGGGCCGCCCTGCCCGGCGACCCGCGTGCCGCCGAGGCGCACCGCGTGCTGATCGAGCAGGGGGGCCCATGGGGCTGAGCGGCGGCGAGCTGGACCGGATGGCGATGGCCGTGCTCCAGCCCGGTTTCGAGGGCACGGAGCCGCCCGCCTGGCTGCGGCGGGCGCTCGGCGAGGGCCTGGGCGGCGTGGTCCTGTTCGCCCGCAACGTCGCCGGTCTCGACAGGACGGCCGCCCTGGTCGCCGAGCTGCGCCGGGAACGGCCGGACGTGGTCGTCGCCGTGGACGAGGAGGGCGGGGCCGTCACCCGGCTGGAGGCCGCCACCGGCAGCTCATGGCCGGGCAACCTGGCGCTGGGCGTCGCCGGCGACGAGTCGCTGACCCGCCGGGTGGCGCGGCAGATCGGCCGGATGGTCGCCGCCGCCGGCGTCACCCTCGACTACGCCCCCGTGGTGGACGTCAACGCCGACCCCCGCAACCCCGTCATCGGCGTGCGTTCCTTCGGCTCCGACCCCGAGGAGGTCGGCCGCCACGGCGCCGCGTGGATCGAGGGGCTGCAGAGCGCGGGCGTGGCCGCCTGCGCCAAGCACTTCCCCGGCCACGGGGACACCGTGACCGACTCCCACCTGGCACTGCCCGCCGTACGGGCCTCCCGCGAGGTGATAGAGCGGCGCGACCTGCCGCCGTTCCGGGCCGCCATCGCGGCGGGCGTGCGCGCCGTGATGTGCGGTCACCTGCTCGTCCCCGCCGTCGACGCGCTCCCCGCGACGCTGAGCCGTGCGGTGCTGACCGGCCTGCTGCGCGAGGAGCTGGGGTTCGACGGGCTCGTGGTGACCGACGCGATAGAGATGCGCGCGGTCGCCGCCCTGCACGAGCCGGGCGAGATCGCGGTCCGCGCGCTGGCCGCCGGGGCCGACGCGATCTGCGTCGGCGTGTCCTCGGCCAGGGGGGAGAGCGTCTACGCGCTGCGCGACGCGATCGCCGGCGCGGTCCGCGAGGGACGGCTGGCGGAGGAGCGCCTGGCCGAGGCGGCGGGCCGGGTGCGGGACCTGGCCGCGTGGTACGACGCGCGGGCCGAGGCCAGGGCCGCGGTGGCCCGCGACGCCGACGAGGGCCTCGGCCTGGCGGCGGCGACGGCCGCTCTGCGTGCGACCCCGGCGGAGCAGGCGGCGGCGCCGCTGACGAAGGCGCCGCTGGTGGTGCACCTGGCGGCGCGGCCCAGCCAGGCCGTCGGCCGCGCGACCCCGCTGAAACTCGGTCAGGCGATCGAGGAGATCCTGCCCGGGACGGTGACGGCCGAAGTCGACGACGACGGGCACCTGCCGGATCTGAGCGAGGCGGGGCGCCCGCTCGTCATCGCCGTCCACGACGCCGTACGGCACGCCTGGATGCGGCGGCTCCTCGACGAGGCGCTGCGGGCCCGCCCGGACGCGGTCGTGGTCGAGACGGGGGTGCCGGGGCCGCCCGCCGGGCGGTTGTACCTCACCACCCACGGCAACTCCACGGCCTCCGCGCGGGCGGCGGCCCGCTGGCTCACCGGCGGCGTCTGACCGGTCCGCCGACCCTCGCGTGAGGCGTCTTCGCAGGTAGCGGGCTCGGGTAAAAATTAACTCCATCACCACGTCTGTCCGTGGAAAAAATTGACGACATCGCGAGGGCGCCCGTATTGTCCAGGCAATCGGGAACCAGGAGCAGCCCATGAAGCGACTCGCGGCGATCGTGGCTCTGGCGTCGATCGTCACAGCCACCGCCTGCGGCACTACCGGGACGACGGACACCGCCCAGCAGGGCGGCGGCGTGTACACCACGATCGACGGCAGCAAGCAGATCAACGCGAGCGCGCCGATCAACCCGTTCAACCCCGTCGGATCGGTCTTCTCGGGATACAACGGCATGGCGCTGGCGTGGCCCAAGAACGACCCCACCGATCCCAACCAGTTCTACCCGGCCATCGCCAAGAGCTGGAGCATGTCCCCGGATCGGTCGGAGGTCGTCATCCACCTGCAGCCGAACGCCAGGTGGTCCGACGGCACGCCCGTGACCAGCGAGGACGTGCGTGTCTCGATCGGTCTCGCCTACACCCAGGGCGGCACGGCGTACGCGCTGGACCCGAAGGCGGCGGGCGCCGCCGCCGACATCCAGGTCGTCGACCCCAAGACGATCAGGGTGACGCAGGGCGCCAACCGCAGCTCGACGTTCCTCGCCAACCTGCTGTCGACCGTGGTCGTGCCCGCGCACGTCTTCGGGAAGCTGCTGCCCGCGGACTTCTGGCAGACGCTCAAGGTCGCCCAGCACGGCCAGGGCGCGTCGGCCGAGAAGGCGAAGAGCCAGATCACCGGCCTGGCGGAGAAGGTCATCGCCTTCAACCCCGGTCACGACGTGTCCGCCGGGCCGTTCGTGCTGGAGCGGGTCAACCCGGGCGCGGCGCTGCTGAGGCGTAACCCCTACTTCTACGCCCGGCAGAACATCGCGCCGGACAAGGTGAAGATCCTGAACTACACCGGCAACGAGCAGATCTGGAACTACCTGATCGCCGGCCGGCTGGACAACGCCCCCTTCACCTCCGTGCCCACCGCCGTCATGAACCGGATCCGCGACGCGAAGGGCAGCGAGGTGGTCAAGGGCTACTCGCCCGTGGCGGTCTCCCTCGCGTTCAACCAGTCGCGTAAGCCGTACGACAACGTGCACGTGCGGCGGGCGATGGCCTACCTGATCGACCGCGCCCAGGTCACGAAGATCGCCTCTCCGGAGGGCGGCACGCCCGCCGCCACCACCTCGGGCATCCACGCCAAGGCGGCCCGGGCCTGGCTGGGCGACGCGTTCGACACCCTTGAGCAGTACCGCGTGAACCCCGGCAAGGCCGACGCCGAGCTGAAGGCGGCCGGCATGACCAAGCGGGGCGGCCACTGGACCCTGCCGGACGGCAGCCCGTGGAAGGTCCGCATCCACGTGCCCGCGTCGTTCTCCGACTGGGTCGCCGCGGCCAAGTCGATCAGCAGCCAGCTCAGCGACCACGGCATCGACGCGAGCGTGGTCACCGCCGCCGACTACACGCTCTATCTCGGTGAGCTGGCCGACGGCAAGTACGACCTCGGGTTCTGGCTGATCGGCCTCGGCCCCTCGCCGTACAACATCTTCCAGCGGCTGTTCGGGCAGGCGAACGGCTGGCAGATGTTCGGCGGCAGGCTGCGGCACGTCGCGCCGGGCACCGAGGGCAACTGGATGGGCGGCCCGGAGAAGGTCGACGCCGGCGCCGCCGGCACGGTCGACCCGGGCGAGCTGACCAGCACGCTGAACTTCGCGTCCCACGACGAGCAGCGGCGCATCGTCGGCGTCCTGGCCAAGGTCGCCAACGAGCAGCTTCCGGTCGTCCAGCTCTGGGACTACGTGAACACCCAGTTCGTGAACACCTCCCGGTATACCGCGTTCCCGCCCGACGACGACGAGTCCCTGCGGCTGTCGTCCGGGGTGTGGATGCAGCTCGGGATGATCAGGAAAGCGGAGAAGGGGCAGGCATGACGCACGCCGTTCCGGGGCGTCCCCGGCTGGGCGCCATCGCCAGGAAGATCGGCGGCCACCTGGTCCGCGGCCTGGCGATGATCTGGGTCGTCGCCACGATCAGCTTCGTCATCATCCGGGAGATCCCCGGCAACCCCGTGCTCGGGCAGTACGAGAGCCTGATCCAGAAGGGCATGTCGCCCGAGCAGGCCGAGCGGGCCACCGCCGTCCTGTACGGCTTCCTGCCCACCGGCAACCTGTGGCAGCAGTACGTCGGCTACATGGGCTCGCTGCTCCACCTCGACCTCGGGCGTTCGCTCAGCACGCCCGGCGTGGAGGTGACCACGCTCATCGGGCACGCGGCCCGGTGGACCGTGCTGCCGGTCCTCGCCGGCACGCTGCTGAGCTTCCTGCTCGGCGTCACCATGGGCGTCTACGCCGCGATCAAGCGGTCGGGCAAGCTGGGCGACGCGCTCGCGCTGTCCGGCTCGCTGCTGCACGGCGTGCCGGTGTACGTCATCGGCCTGCTGCTCACCGCGGTCTTCGCCACGCTGTGGCCCATCATGCCGTCGGGCGGGCCGGTGGACGTCGAGTTCGTCCCCGGCTTCAACGCCGGCTACATCGGCTCGCTCGTGCACCACGCCGTGCTGCCGGTCGTCACGTACACGCTGGCCAGCTACGGCGGGTGGATCCTCGCGATGAAGTCGAACGTCGTCGCCGTGCTCGGCGACGACTTCATCCTCGCGGCCGAGCTGCGCGGCCTGCGGCGCGGCTTCGTGTTCCGGTATCTGGCGCGCAACGCGATCCTGCCGCTGTTCACGATCCTCGCCCTGTCGGTCGGCATGCTGTTCGGCGGCTCGATCTTCATCGAGGAGATCTTCAACTACCCGGGCCTCGGCCTGCTGCTCGTCAACAGCATCAGCAGCCGCGACTACGCGCTGATGGGCGGCACGTTCCTCGTGATCACGGTGGGCATCGTCGTCGCCAACATCGTCGCCGACCTGCTGTACACGGTGATCGACCCGCGGGTCAGGAGCGGAGGCGCGGCATGACCGTCATCGTCAACCCGGAGGGGGCGATCAGCCCCGAGGCCGCGCCGGCCGGGACAACGCGGGCCACGCTGCGGCGCAACTTCTGGCGCGGGGTGTGGCGGGTGCTGCGGCGCAAGCCCAGCCGCATGGCCGGGGTGGTCATCGTGGCCCTGTTCGCCGTCATGGGCGTGGCGGGGCCGCTGCTCTACCCCGCGCAGCTGCCGCGCGACGACAACGCGCTGTACGCGCCGCCGAGCCTGGCCCACCCCTTCGGCACCGACTTCGAGGGCACCGACGTGCTCGCGCTCGTCGTCACCGGCGCGCGCTACGTGCTGCTCACCGGCCTGGCCACCGCCGTCATCACGGTCGCGCTCGGCACGCTCATCGGGCTGGTCGCGGGCTTCCACCGCGGCCGGTGGGACACGCTGCTGATGCGGCTGACCGACATGAACCTCGCGATCCCCGGCCTGCCGCTGCTGCTCGTGCTGTCCACGGTGTGGAAGTTCGAGAGCCCGCTGGAGATGGGCCTGGTGCTCGGAGTGCTCGGCTGGGGCGGCATCGCCCGCGCCGTGCGGTCGCAGACGCTGTCGCTGCGCGAGCGCGGCTTCATCGAGGCCGCCCGCGGCCTCGGCCTGCCCACCCGGCACATCATCGGCCGCGAGCTGCTGCCGAGCATGGCGCCCTACATCGCGATGAACATGCTCATCGCCGTCACCGGCGCGGTGTACGCCCAGGTGGGCCTGTTCTTCCTCGGCGTGCTGCCCTTCGAGTCGAACAACTGGGGCGTGATGCTGAACCTCGCGGTGTTCAACGGCGGGGCGCTCACCACTCCCGCCGCGCTGCCGTACCTGCTGGCCCCGCTGATCGCGATCCTGTTGCTCACCCTGGGCATCGTGCTGATCGTGGACGCGATGGACGAGATCTTCAATCCCCGCCTGCGGGAGGAGTAGCCCCTATGACCGCTCACACGGCCGCACGTGACATGGCAGCACGTGACATGGAAGCACCGGGGGTCGCGATCCGGGACCTCACGGTCGTCTACAAGACGCCCGCGGGTGAGCTGCCCGCGGTACGCGGCGTCGACCTCACCCTCGCCCCCGGCACGATCACCGGCGTCGTCGGCGAGTCGGGTTCGGGCAAGTCGACGCTCGCGCTCTCCCTGCTCAACGCGGTGCAGCCGCCCGGCAGGATCGCGGCGGGCAGCGTCGAGATCGACGGCCTCGGCGACGTGCTGACGCTGCGGGGCGAGGACCTGCGCCGCGCCCGCGGCCGCCAGGTCGGGTACGTCTTCCAGGCCGCGCAGAACTCGCTGAACCCGCTCAAGACCATCGGCAAGCAGCTGCTCGACCTCGGCCGCTCCCACGACGTGGAGGACCTGCGGGGGCTGGTGCGCGACGCCAAGGACCTGCTGGCCCGCATGGGCATGGACGGCGCCCGGGTGCTCGACTCCTACCAGCACGAGCTGTCCGGCGGCATGCGCCAGCGGGTCGGCATCATGCTCGCGCTCGTCCTGAACGCCAAGGTCGTCGTTCTGGACGAGCCGACCACCGCCCTCGACATGATCACGCAGGCCACGATCCTGCGGATCATCCGCGAGGTCCACGAGGAGCGGGCGCTCACCACGCTCGTCATCACCCACGACGTCGGCGCGGTCGCCGAGGTCGCCGACAGCCTCGCCGTCATGTACGGCGGCCGGGTGGTCGAGCACGGCCCGGTGACCGAGGTGCTCGGGGACGCCCGGCACCCGTACACCCAGGGCCTGATCAGGGCGATCCCGCGTCTGTCCGGCGACCTGTCGCTGGCCCGGGCGCTGCCGGGACGCCCGCCGACGCTCGGGACGCTGCCCAAGCAGGGCTGCGTCTTCCGCGAGCGCTGCGAGCGGCGCATGGAGGTGTGCGAGACCGACGAGCCCATGTCCGTCAACCGGGACGGCCGCACCGTCGCCTGCCACGCCGCCGACCGCCACCTCACCCTGGTCAAGCGGAAGGAGTTCGTGTGATCACGGGAACCGGGATCACCAAGATCTTCAAGCAGCGCGGCGGCGTGCTCGGCGCCCGGGAGGTGCCCGCGCTGCGCGGCGTGGACTTCGCCATCGCCAAGGGCGGCGCCGTCTCGTTCATCGGCGAGTCGGGCAGCGGCAAGACCACCCTCGGCCGGATCGTCGCCGGGCTGGAGACCCACGACGCCGGCGAGATCGTCATCGACGGCGTGCCGATGTCCACGCTGAGCCACCGGAGGCGGCAGCCGTACTTCCGCCGGATCCAGCTCATCCACCAGGACCCCTACTCGGCGCTCAACCCCACCCGGACGATCCACCAGACGCTGGAGGCGCCGCTGCGGCTGCGCGCCCGGCAGACGGGCCGCCCGAGGTCGTGGGTCGACGGGCGGGCCGCGGAACTGCTGGCGATGGTCGGCATCGACCCCGGCTACGTGCTGCCGCGCTATCCCCACCAGCTGTCCGGCGGCATGCGCCAGCGTGTGGTGATCGCCCGTGCGCTCACCATGGACCCCGAGGTGCTCGTCGCCGACGAGGCCGTCTCGATGATCGACGTGTCGCTGCGCCTGGGCATCCTCGCCCTGCTGAAGGACCTGCGCGAGCGCCTCGGCGTGGGCGTGCTGTTCATCACCCACGACATCGCCACCGCCCGCTACATCGGCGACGACGGCGAGCTGTACGTGCTCTATCGCGGCCAGGTCGTCGAGCGGGGCGCCACGGAGAAGATCATCGCGGACCCGGTCCACCCGTACACGCAGTCGCTGCTGTCGGCGATTCCGGTGCTGCACGGCCTGGAACGGCCGGGCGCCGAGCGGGTCGTGCCGAGGGAGATGCAGCGGGAGGGAGAGCCCGACGGCGGCTGCCTGTTCGCCCGGCGCTGCCCGTTCAGCACCGAGCGCTGCGAGAACGAGATGCCCGTGCTGGGCCGCGACGGCGGGCCCGGACAGGAGACCGAGCAGGAGTACGCCTGCTTCCACCCCAGGCGGCGCAGCGTGATCCCGGTGGGGGTGGGCGAGTGACGGACATCCTTCCTGTCGAGGCGGACGGGACGCTGGAGCGCCTCGCCACCGCCGCGCTGTGGGCCGACGCCGAGGACGCCGCGCTGGTCGTACGGCGGCTGGCCGACCCGCCGGAGGGTCGGGCGTGGACGGTCCTGGCCACGCCGGATCGGGACGGTGTCGTGTTCACCTCGATCGGCGCCGACGGCGCCGGTCACATCGACCTGATCGCCGTGGACCCCGCCGCCCGGGGCCGGGGGATCGGGCGGGCGCTGGTCGGCGCGGCCGAGGAGTGGATGCGGGCGCACGGCGCGGCCGAGGCGAGGTTCGCCGGCAACCCGCCCTGCTACGCCTGGCCCGGGATCGACGTGCGCTACACCCCGGCGGCCTGCCTGGCCGAGAGCCTGGGGTACGAGCAGTACCGCGTGGCCTGGAACATGACGGCCGACCTGCCGGCCCGCTACGACGAGGCCGAGCACGAGGCCGACCTGGCCAAGCTGGCCGCGGCCGGGGTCACCGTCGCCGCGGCCCCCGCGGGGAATCGCGGGGTGGTCGCGGCCTTCGTCCGCGAGCAGTGGAACGACAAGTGGGCCTGGGAGGCCGAGCAGGCGACCGGCCTGCACTATGCCTTCCGCGACGGGGCGTCGCGCGACGGCGAGATCCTGGGCTTCGCCGCCTGGGGCGCCCGGCCGCTGTGGTTCGGGCCGATGGGCACGGCCGCGGCCGCCCGTGGCCTCGGGGTGGGCCGGGTGCTGCTGCGCCGTTGCCTCGCCGAGCAGGCCGCCGCGGGGCAGGCGTCCGCGCAGATCGGCTGGGTGGGCCCGCTCCGCTTCTACTCCCGGGCGGTGGGCGCCCGCGCCGAGCGGGTGTTCTGGCTCTACCGCCGCGCGCTGGGCTGATGTCAGCCGTACAGCAGTTCGCCACTGGGCGGGCCCGGCGGGGAGCACAGCCCGCGGGGGTCGCGGCCCGCCTCCAGGTGCTCGCGCAGCGACGCGGAGCCCCACAGCAGGTCGAGGAACGGCTCGCAGGCGAAGTCGCCCGGATAGAGGGTGCGCAGCACGTGCAGGACGGACACGCCCGTCAGCACCGGCCGGAAGGCCTGGCGGTCGGTCACGTGCAGTTGCGCGCCGCGCACCACGACGCCCGCGTCCCTGCCGAACGTCGGGGTGAACCACGTGTCGCGGAAGCGCACACCTGGCAGGCCCAGGTCGTTCATCGCGGCGGCGAACCGGCCGTCCGCGTACGGCGCGCCGACCAGCTCGAACGGCCGGGTCGTGCCCCGGCCCTCGGCGGCGTTCACACCCTCCAGCAGCCCGGTGCCGGGGTAGACGAGGGCGGTGTCGAGGGTCGGCATGTTGGCCGACGGCATCACCCAGGGCAGCCCGGTGCGGTCGAAGTGCCACTCCCTGCGCCAGCCCTCCATGCGCACCACTTCCAGCTCGGCGCCGATCTCGCGGTTGGCGAACACGGCGATCTCGCCCGGCGTGAGGCCGTGCCGTACGGGCAGGGCGGCGCGGCCGACGAAGCTCGCGTAGGCCGGGTCGAGCACCGGGCCCTCGGCCACCGCGCCGCCGATCGGGTTGGGCCGGTCGAGCACGGTGAACCGCAGCCCGAGCCGGGCGGCCGAGCCCATCAGGTCGTACATCGTCCAGACGTAGGTGTAGAAGCGCGCGCCCACGTCGCACACGTCGAAGACGAGCGCGTCCACCCCGGACGACGCGACCAGCGCGTCCAGGTCGCCGCCGGTCCGCCGGTAGGTGTCGAGCACGGGCAGGCCGGTGACCGGGTCGACGGTGTCGCCCTCGCCGCCGCCCGCCTGGGCCGTGCCGCGCAGCCCGTGCTCGGGGCTGAACAACGTGGTCACGGGCACCCCGGCGACCAGCAGGGCCGGTGCGGCGGCGGTCAGATCGGGCAGGACTCCGGTGGGGTTGGTGACGAGGCCCACCCGCTGCCACCCAGCCCGGCGTCCCGCTTCCGGCGCGCTGACCAGCAGCTCCAGCCCCGTACGCACGCGATCCATGAAGACTCCGAAGCCGAGGAACCATGACCATGACGCAATCACTCGCCACTCTGGCCACCGAACAGAGCGATCCCCGCTACAGCGGGATCGACACGCTCCCGACTGAGGAGATCGCGCGGCTCATGAACGCGGCGGACGCCGCCGTCCCGGCCGCGGTGGGCCGGGCCGTCCCGGCGATCTCCGCGGCCGTCGACGCCATCGCGGCGCGGATGTCCGACGGGGGGAGGCTCCTCTACGTGGGCGCGGGCACCTCCGGGCGGCTCGCGGTGCTCGACGCCTCCGAGTGCCCGCCGACCTTCGGCACGCACCCCGACCTCGTCCAGGGCATCATCGCGGGCGGCGAGGCCGCGCTGGTGCGCTCCGTCGAGGGCGCCGAGGACGACGCCGAGGCCGGCGCCGCCGTGATCCGCGGCAAGCACGTCGGCCCGCTCGACTCCGTGGTGGGCATCTCCGCCAGCGGGCGCGCGCCGTACGTCGTCGCGGCGGTCGAGCAGGCCCGGCGGCTGGGCGCGCTGACCGTGGGCCTGGCCTGCAACACCGGCACCCCGCTCGCGCGGGCCGCCGACCACGCCGTCGAGGTCATCGTGGGGCCGGAGGTGGTCACCGGCTCGACCCGCCTGAAGGCCGGCACCGCCCAGAAGCTGGTCCTCAACATGATCTCTACGATCACGATGATCAGGTCGGGCCGGACCTACGGGAACTTCATGGTCGACGTCGTGGCCAGCAACTCCAAGCTCGTCGACCGGGCGGCCCGCATCGTCTCCGACATCACCGGCACGCAGGTGCCGCGGGCCCGGGAGGTCCTGGAGAGCGCGGGACGGGACGTGAAGACGGCCGTCGTGATGATCGAGCGCGGCGTGGGCGCCGACGACGCGCGGGCGCTGCTCGCGGCCAACGGCAACCGGCTCGGCCCGGCGCTGCACAGTGCTTGACGACGCGGTGTCTGACAACGCTGTGCCTGATCCTTCGCTGGAGGACGTCCTGCGGATGGCCGTGCCCGAGGTCGCCTCGGCGGCGGTCGCCGTGATCGCCGTGGACGGGCGTACGGTCGCCGCGGCCGCCGTGGGGGAGGCCGTGCGGTACGGCGACCCGTCCGGGGGGCTGCTGGCGCGACGGCCTGCCGTGGCGGCGGACGCGCTCTTCGACATCGCCTCCCTGACCAAGATGTTCACGGCCGTGGTGCTGGTCTCACTGGCGCAGGAGGGCGCGCTCGACCTCGACGAGCCGGTGGCCGTCCGGCTGCCCGGGTTCTACGGGGACCGGCGAGAGATCACCGTACGGCACCTGCTGACGCATTCGGCGGGCCTGCCCGCGAGCCGCCGGGTGGAGAAGGAACCGGAGGAGGCCCGGTGGGACCTGGTGCTGTCCACTCCGGTGCAGGGGCTGCCGGGGACGCACCTGTACTCGGACGTCGGCATGATCACGGCCGGGCGGGTGGCGGAGGCCGCCGGCGGTGCGCCGCTGGATGTGCTCGTGCGCGAGCGGGTCACCGGGCCGCTCGGGCTCGGCGCCACGACGTACGGGCCGGTCGAGCCGGGCCGGGCCGTCGCCACCGAGTTCAAGCGCGGCACCTGCGTGCGGGGTGAGGTGCACGACGAGACGGCCCACGCGCTGGGCGGCGTGGCCGGGCACGCCGGGCTGTTCTCCACCGCCGCCGACCTCGTGCGTTTCGGCGAGGCGCTGCGCACCGGCGGCGGCCCGGTCCTGTCTCCCGCCTGGACCGCCGAGATGCTGCGCGACCAGGGCGTGCCGGGCGCCGCCTTCCGGCAGGGGCTCGGCGTCCGCATCGACGACCCGGCCATCGTGGGGCCGCTCGCGGGCGCGTTCGGCCACTCGGGCTTCACCGGCACGTCGCTGGTCGTCGATCCCGCTCACCGGCTGACCGTCGTGCTGCTCACCAACAACGTGCATCCGCTGCGGGGCCGCCCCGGCATCCGCGGCCTCCGGCACGCCGTCGCGGCGGAGGCCCTGCGCCTGGCCGGCTGATCCGGTGGATGTTTGACCCTCCTCGTGCGGGCAGCAGGAAGATCGCGATCCGCCGCCAAGAGGAGAGGAGCCGTGATGACGACCGCGCATCAGGCAGGCCGGCGATTCGAGGGCGCCGCCCGGAGGGCGGCCGACCACCCCGTCCTGGAGAAACTCGCCAAGGTCGGGTTCGCCGCCCGGGGCGTGCTGTACGCGATCATCGGCCTGGTCGCGCTCCAGATCGCCTTCGGTGGCGGTGGAGAGGCCGACAAGAGCAGCGCGATCCACATCGTGCGCGACTCGCCCCTGGGCGACACCCTGCTGTGGGTCATGGCCGTCGGCCTGGCCGCGCTGGCGATCTGGCAGGTCTCCGAGGCGGTCTGGGGCCGGCCCGAGGCCAGGGACCGCGTGCAGGCCGTGGCCAGGGCGGTCGTCTACGCCGCCCTCGTGTACTCGATGGTGGCGCTGCTGACGCGGAACAAGGCCGCCTCCTCGTCCGACGACCAGTCGCAGGACGCCACGAAGGCGCTGTTCGAGCTGCCGGGCGGCCAGTTCCTGGTCGGCCTGATGGCACTCGCCGTGATCGCCCTCGGCGTCTTCTGGATCCGCGAGGGCTGGACCGGGAAGTTCATGCGCGACATGCACGTGACCGAGCCCCGCACCCGCGGTGTCGTGGTCAAGCTCGGCAAGGCCGGTTACCTCGCCCGTGGCGTCATCGCGCTGGCCGCCGGCGCCCTGATCGGCGAGGCCGCCCTCACGTACGACCCCGACAAGGCCGTCGGAATCGACGGCGCGCTCAAGGCGCTCGCCGACACCCCGGCCGGTCCGTGGCTGCTCGTCCTGGTCGCGATCGGCCTGGTGCTGTTCGCCGCCTACTGCTTCGCGGAGGCCCGCTGGCACCGGGTGTGAGCAGGGCGTGAGCAGGGTGTGAGCAGACGATGGGCGGCGTCCTCAGACCGTCGCCCCGGACGCCTTGTGACGCAGGCCGTCCATCAGCAGGTCGAGCAGGCGCCCGGCCTGCTCGCGCTGCGCGGGCTCGCCGGCGGCGAGGCAGATGCCGTTGACGCCGGTGAGCACGTCCTCGGCCGCCACGTCCCGCCGCAGCGTCCCGGCCGCGCCGCCCGCGTCGAGCAGCGTGCCGATCGCGCCGAGCAGCCGGTCGCGGCTGTGCGCGTACGGGTTGGCGCCGGAGGCGATCACGGCGCGCAGCGCGTCGGCCATGCCCCGCTTCGTTGCCAGGTAGTCGACGAAACGGTCCATCCAGGTGCGTATCGCCACGTCGGGCGGCATCGCGTCCGCAAGCTCGGCCGCCGCGTCGCACAGCTTCGCCAGCTCGTTGCGGTAGGCCGCCTCGATCAGCGCCTCCCTGGTGGGGAAGTGGCGGTAGAGCGTGCCGATGCCGACGCCCGCCTCCTTCGCGATCGCGTCGAGCGTGACGTCCGGCCCGCCCTGGGAGAACGCCCGCACGGCGACGTCGAGCAACCGCTCGCGGTTGCGCCGGGCGTCGGCGCGCAACGGCTTGGTTCCGGGGATGGACACGGCTCCTCCACGGGCACGGGTTGCTAACCGGAGGATCCTCCGATTAGAGTTGCAGGCGTACCGGAGGTTCCTCCGGTTCTTCTCAGTGTAGCGGCCGGGGTCCTTGGGGAGCCCGCGCCGCCGTACGGGACGGGGACGAACATGACTCAGACCACGCGCATCAGCACGCCGTTCACCGGGCAGTCCACCGCGGCCGAGGTCCTGGAGGGCGTCGACCTGCGCGGGCGGCGGGCGATCGTGACCGGCGGGGCGTCGGGAATCGGCGTCGAGACCGCCCGGGCGCTGGCCGCGGCCGGCGCGGAGGTGACGATCGCGGTCCGCGACCTCGACGCGGGCAAGCGGACCGCGGAGGACATCGCCGCCACCACCGCAGGCACTCCCGTCCTCGTCGCGCGGCTGGACCTCGCCGACCAGGCCTCCGTCGCGGCGTTCGTCGCCGCGTGGGAGGGGCCGCTGCACATCCTGGTCAACAACGCCGGGGTGATGGCGTGCCCCGAGACGCGGACGCCGGAGGGCTGGGAACTGCAGTTCGCCACCAATCACCTTGGTCACTTCGCGCTGACCACGGGCCTGCACCCGGCGCTCGCGGCGGCCGGCGGCGCCCGCGTCGTGTCGGTCAGCTCCAGCGCCCACCTGCGCTCGCCGGTCGTCTTCGACGACATCCACTTCAGGGAGCGCCCGTACGACCCGTGGCTGGCGTACGGGCAGTCGAAGACGGCCAACGTGCTGTTCGCGGTCGAGGCCGGCAGGCGGTGGGCCGGCGACGGCATCACGGTCAACGCGCTCATGCCCGGCGGCATCCCCACCGGCCTTCAGCGGCACCTGGACGCGGACTACATCGAGCGCCGCCGTGCGCTGGGCGACTCGACCGGAGTGACGTGGAAGAACACCGAGCAGGGTGCGGCCACCTCCGTGCTGCTCGCCGCGTCGCCGCTGGTCGAGGGCGTCAGCGGACGCTACTTCGAGGACAACCAGGAGGCGGAGATCGTCGAGCCGGGTGCGGGTCGAGGTGTCGCGGCGTACGCGCTCGACCCCGAGGCGGCCACCCTGCTCTGGCAGGTGTCGGCGGACCTGCTCGACCTGTAGATACCAACCACGGGCTGACGCCCTGCTCCTGGAAGACTTTGTACAGATGCCGGACGGAGATCTGGTGCGCTGTGGCGATCGTTTCCGGGGTGAGGTCCGGGTCGCCGAGTCGCTGCCGGATGAAGTCGTGGATCAGAACACGATCTCATTTCGGGAGAGCCTGTATGAGTCTTCTCATCAAGTCGGTGACTGACCAGGTCAGGCTGCCTCCATACGGCGCCTTCGCCCTGGAGGATCAGGGGCGCAACGTGCGTGACCCGGGGCCCCTGGGTGTCGATCCGGGTCCCGACGCATGGTTCCAGGCCGTCGACGACGGTGCCGGCATCAGCAGCGAGCACGGATGGCAAGAGGTCGGCGTTCAGCTGGAACTGTGGGACGGACTCCCAAGGACCACCGAGGAATGGGACAAGTCTCAGGATGCACTCATTTACTTCACCTCCGGCAAGGTCGCCGCAGTGGAGGTGGAGTATTACAACAACGAGCACAACATCCTCGACTTGGGCCGTGCGGGCGCACACTGGAACGTGCGTGCGCTGATGCGCCAATTGCGGCCGGTGCGGCCAGAGGATTCGATTCGAATGAGGGTGGACCTGGAGGCGTACCTTTTCCAGTTCTGGCCGGCGTAGTACGGCGTGCAGGCGCATCCAAGACTATCCCAGCGGCAGTTGGCGGAGCACGTTGCAGCACCGCGGGCATCGTCTGCACGAACGAACTCAGGCGGGAGCCCGGAAAGGACTGCGACGAATTCTCGAGAACGGACAGCATGGCACTGTGCTGAACGCCCGGTACGAAAACAATCGAATTGAACTACGATCAATACTGGGTGGACCTCCAGCAGCACTACCGGTGGGACCTGTCTGGATCGCTAGTAGCGACCTAGACGGGTCCCACTTGTTACGTCAAAGAGCCAAGGAGAGCTGTGGCAGAAATCGTCAGCGAACTGCTTGATCCGCGCGAGATATTGAAATAAAGGCGGCACAATAGGCTTCAATCGGCGTCGACATAATTCATGCGACGGGTGGTGCGGGGGCGCTGAGAATTGACCGACCCATGATGGGCTGGCCGGGGCGAGTTTTCAATCGTCCCGGTCCCTTCGTTCTCCGGGGCGGTCCGGCCAGAACTGAAGGAAAAACACTTCGGCCTCGTACTCCTCGGCCCCCAACGTGAAGTACTCCACTTCCTCGGGCTCCAGTTCGATCTCACGAGCCGACAACCTGACCCACCAGCGCATGGCTCGCGCGCCCAGGTCGACCTGAAGCGGACTCGCCACTTCCTCGTCGTCCTCGAGATGGAGGACCCCCGATGTCGTCCGGAACTGAACGACGGTCTGCTTGTCCCAGGCGTCGTTCGGCGTGGGCGGCGGCTCAGTGCTCCAGACCTCGAAGACGAACCTTCCCCTTGTCAGTTCCAGGACGTCATCGCGCCCTGCGATCGACTCGATGACCATCAGGTTGTGGGTGGTGGAGCACAATTCGCCGCCCAAGAGCCGCGCATCTTCCGTGTCGTCGGTCGGACCATCCCCGTCAACGAGGAGGTAGCGACCATACCTGCGCTGGAAGGTATCTCCGGCGGTGATCAGCAGCTCGGCCATAAGCTCTCACGCTGTCACAGACGACGGGGCGATTCGGCTCAAATCGGATGGTTCCTTCGGTGCTATCGCATAGGGCTGTTTCCGGCGTAACTGCGGCGCCGCCGCATACGCCGAGCCCTGCATCGCGTCGTGGCGCCGTATGTCTGCTGCGTGAACGTACCGGTGGACGACGCATGAGGTCTCCACGCGGCTGCTGGCAGGAGCGCCGGCGACCGCCGGAACGGAGTCGGTTACTGGCCGATCGGTCAATGCTGGCCGATCGGTCAGCTAGGGTGTCCTCATGACACGTTCCGCAACCACCATGCGCGCGGACATCCTGGATTCGGCCGTGCGGCTGTTCGCCGCCCACGGCTTCCGCGGCACCTCCCTGCAGGACATCGCCACGGACGCGGGCTGCTCCAAGGCGTCCTTGCTCTACCACTTCACGAACAAGGACGCGATCTTGACCGAGCTGCTGGCGCCCGTCGGGCCGGAGTTCGCCGCGCTGGAGGGGCGGCTCGCCGGGCTGGACGGCGAGGAGGCCGCCCGTGCCGCCGTCGCCGGGCTCGTCGACCTGTCCCTGCGCTTCCGGCTGCAGGTGAAGATCCTCCTGCAGGACGTCGACGCGCTGATCAACCGGCCGGAACTGCCGGACGTGGACGGCCTCACCGAACGGCTGACGGACGCCCTGTCCGGCCGTTCGGCCGCCCCCCAGGCCCGGGTCTGGGCCTGGATGGCGATGCTGGGGATCATCCTGACCAGCGCCGGCGAGCTCACGCTCCCCGAGGAGACGCTGCGCGCGGAGCTGACCCGCGGCGCGTTGCGGACGCTCGGCCTGCAGACCGACTGACCTCCCGAAGAAAGAGATCTGCTTTGGCAACCCTGCTGTACCGGCTGGGCCGGTTCTCCTTCCGCAGACGCGGGCGTGTGGCCGCCGTGTGGCTGCTGCTGCTCGTGGTCCTGGGCCTGGCCGCCGCGGCCTTCCACGGCCCGACCGGCGACAAGTTCGCCATGCCCGGCACCGAGTCGCAGCGGGCGCTGGACGCTCTGGCCAAGGAGTTCCCGCAGGCCAGCGGTGCCACCGGCACCATCGTCGTCGCCGCTTCGCAGGGCCGGAAGCTGGACGCGGCCGCGGTCGCGCCCGTGGTCAAGGAGGCCGCCGCCGTGCCCGGCGTCGTCGCCGCCATGGACCCGTTCCGGGTCGGCGCGGTCTCCGCCGACGGCCGCTACGCCCTGGTCCAGGTGCAGTTCGACCGCGGGCTCAAGGATGTGACCGACGCCCAGCGCGCGGCCTACCTGAAGGCCGGCTCCTCGGTGGCGGGGCTGCGGGTCGAGCACGGCGGCGAGGTCCTGAACGCCGCGCCGGAAGTGGGCGGGTCGGAAGGGATCGGCGTCGTGATCGCCGCGGTGGTGCTGATCGTCACCTTCGGCTCCCTGGTGGCCGCCGGCATGACCCTGCTGAACGCGCTGATCGGCGTGGGGGCCGGCATGGGCGGCCTGTTCGCGCTCAGCGGCCTCGTCGAGCTGACCTCCGTCACGCCGGTGCTGGCGCTGATGCTGGGCCTGGCCGTGGGCATCGACTACTCGCTGTTCATCACCTCCCGCTACCGCCAGTTCCTGGCCGAGGGCGTGGCGCCGGAGGAGGCCGCGGGCCGGGCGGTCGGCACCGCCGGATCGGCGGTCGTGTTCGCCGGGGCCACCGTGGTCATCGCCCTCGCCGGTCTGTCGGTGGTCGGCATCCCGTTCCTGAGCGTGATGGGCCTGGCCGCCGCCGGCACCGTGGCCGTCGCCGTGCTGGTCGCCCTCACGCTGCTGCCCGCCTTCCTGTCGTACGCAGGAGCCCGGGTGCTGCCCCGCAAGCAGCGCACCGGCGAGAACGCGGACGCGGGCGGCAGGGGCTTCGGCTACACGTGGGGACGGGTGGTCACCCGGCTGCGCGTGCCGATCCTGCTGGCCGGAGTCCTCGGCCTCGGCGCGCTCACGCTGCCGGCCCAGGACCTGCGGCTGGCCCTGCCCGACGCCGGCACCGCCGCTCCCGGCACCCCGGCCCGCGAGGCGTACGACCTGACCAGCGAGGGGTTCGGCGAGGGCTTCAACGCCCGCCTGATCGCCGTGGTCTCCGCCGCCGACCGCGCGGCCACGACCGCCGCCGCGGGTGAGGCCGCCCGGGTGATCCAGCAGACCCCCGGCGTGCTGGCCGTGGCCCCGCCGCAGCCCAACGCAGCGGGCACCACCGCGCTGCTGACCATCATCCCCAAGGCCGGGCCCACCGCCGCGGCCACCGAGGACGCCGTCCACGCCATCCGCGCCAAGGTCGCCGCGATCGGCGGCGCCGAGATCGCCGTCACCGGCGCGACCGCCGTGGGCATCGACGTCTCCGACAAGCTCGCCGACGCCATGCCCGTGTACCTGCTGCTGGTGGTCGGCCTGTCGGTGCTGCTGCTCATGCTCGTCTTCCGCTCGATCCTGGTCCCGGTCAAGGCGGCGCTGGGCTTCCTGCTCACCGTCGGCTCGACCTTCGGCATCACCGTGGCGATCTTCCAGGAGGGTCACCTGGCCGGTCTGCTGGGCGTGGACGTGCCGGGCCCGCTGGTGAGCTTCCTGCCGATCCTGCTCATCGGCATCCTGTTCGGCCTGGCCATGGACTACGAGGTGTTCCTGGTCTCGCGGATGCGCGAGGACTACGTGCACGGCGACACTCCACGCCAGGCGACGATCAACGGCATGGGGCACAACGCGCGGGTCGTCACCGCCGCGGCGCTGATCATGACGGCCGTGTTCGGCGGGTTCGTGTTCATGAACGACCCGATCATCAAGTCGATGGGCTTCGCACTGGCGGTCGGCGTGCTCGTCGACGCCTTCGTGGTCCGCATGACCCTCGTCCCCGCCGTGATGTCCATGCTCGGCCGCGCCGCCTGGTGGCTGCCCCGCGCCCTGGACCGGGCGCTGCCCGACCTCGACGTCGAGGGCGAGCGCCTGCGCCACCACCTCACCACCCGCGCCGCCTCCCCCGAGCACGCCCTGTTGTAGGAGCGGGGTGTCGTAGCGGGCGCGGGGGCCGGAGGTCCCGTCCCGGCGGGACCTTCGGCGCTCGCACGCCCCGGCGTGGGAACGATGTCATGGAAGGACCGGCAGAGGGGAGGGCGTCATGATCGTCGTGGGTGTCGACGGCTCGCACGCCGGCATGGAGGCCGCCTGCTGGGCGGCCCGGGAGGCCGACCTGCGCGGCGTCCCCTTGCGCATCGCCAACGCCATCCCCGCCTGGGCGTGCTCGACCGCGCAGCAGGGTCCGTACACCAGCGTCGCGGCGTGGATGCGCGACGGCGCCGCCGCCGTGCTCGGCGCCGCCACCGAGCGGGTTCGCGCGGAGGCGCCCCGGGTGCCGGTCGACACCGCGATCCTGGCCGGCGACCCGCGCCCGGCGCTCGTCGAGGCGGCCCTGGACGCCGATCTCCTGGTGCTCGGCAACCACGGGCTCGGCGGCTTCCGCGGCCTGCTGCTCGGCTCGGTCGCGTACGGCGTGGCGGGTCACGCCCCGTGCGACGTGGTCGTCGTGCGGGAGGTGCCCTCCACGCCGCGCCCGGAGATCGTGGTGGGCATCGACGGATCGCCCGCCTGCGCCAAGGTGCTCGACTTCGCCTTCGCCGAGGCGGCGCTGCGGGGGACGGGACTGCGGGTGGTGCACGCCTACAGCTCGCTGGAGGCGGGCGGCGGCTTCGCCCCGCTCCCCGACGACTTCGACGACGAGAAGGTCGAAGTGCGGATGGTCAGGGAGGCCCTCGCCGGGCGCCGTGAGCGCCATCCCGACGTCAAGGTCGTCGAGGAGGTCGTCCGGGGCCATCCGGTGGACGTGCTGCGGCAGGCGTCGGCGAACGCCGACCTGCTCGTCATCGGCTCCCGGGGCCACGGCGAGTTCACCGGCCTGGTCCTCGGATCGGTCTGCCAGGCCATGCTCCACTACGCGACGTGCCCCATGGTCGTCGTCCGCGCGCCGGAGCCGACCGGCTGAGCAAGCAGTCCGGATCGAACGATTCGCTCGCGGGCCGGACATGCGAACGCCCCCGGCGGCCCGGAATCTCCGGGCCGCCGGGGGCGTTTTTCGGCGTCCTACGCGCTCTTGCGCCGCTGCTCGCGCAGAATGGCGAGCCGCTCGTTCAGCACCTCTTCGAGGTCCTCGATCGAGCGGCGCTCCAGCAGCATGTCCCAATGGGTCCGCGGGGGCTTCGCCTTCTTCTGCTGGGGCTGCTCCGCGTCCACCCGCAGCGCCGGGCTGCCGCAGTAACGGCACTCCCAGTTCGTCGGAATCTCGGCCTCGACGGCGAGCGGGACGGTGGTGAGATGGCCCTTGGGGCACGTGTAGGACACCTCCTGGCGCGGGGCCAGATCGGTGTTGCGGTCGTTCTCGTAGCTGGTCGCGCCGAGCCGGGTACCGCGAAGTGCACGCTCGCCCATGTCTTTAAGCCTCCTGAGGTCCCCGCCTTCGAGGGGTTCGTTCGCCACCGCGTACAACGCCTGATACCGTGTGTGGATTCCCAGCCGAGACCTGATCCAATCGCGCTTTTTCCGTCCCACTGGTCTCAGATGTGGTCGGGCACCTCGTTCCCCGCCTCGCGGATGGCCTGAGGCAGGTTGACAACGGTGAGCAACACGAACCCGACGACGAAGAACACGATCAGCGAGACGATCGCGGTGCGATAGCTGTCGGTGAGCTGGAGCGCCAGCGTGAGCACCAGCGAGCCGAGGAACGCCGAGCCCTTGTCACTGATCTGGTAGAGGCTGAAGTACTCCGCCTCCCGGCCGGGCGGGATGACCAGAGAGTACAGCGAGCGCGACAGCGCCTGCGTGCCGCCCATGACGATCGCGATGGCGAAGGCGATCGCGTAGAACTGGACCGCCGCGCCCTTCTGCAGGAAGTAGGCCACCCCCACCACCGCCGTCCACACGACCAGGCTGGCCAGGACCGTGCGCTTGGTCCCGATCCTGGCCGCGATCCGCGCGAGCCCGAGCGCGCCGCCGACGGCGATGAACTGCACCATGAGGATCGCCCCGATCTGGTGCGTCTGGCTCAGCCCCAGCTCCTGGTCGGCGTACGTCGCGGAGAACCCGATAACCGTCTGCACGCCGTCGTTGTAGATCAGGTAGGCCGCGAGGAACAGCAGCGTTCGCGGATAACGCCGCAGGTCGGCGAGGGTCCGGCCGAGCTGGCGGATGCTGCCGGCCGCGGCCCGGGCCGCGGTCGCCTCGTGGACGGGCACCCGCCGGTTGCGCAGGCGCAGCATCGGGATCAGGGTGAACGCGCCCCACCACAGGCCCGCCGAGGCCAGGCTCACGCGGACCGCCAGGCCCTCCTCGACCGCGCCGGACAGGTAGAGCACCAGGTTGAGCGCCAGCAGCAGACCGCCGCCGAGGTAGCCGAAGCCCCAGCCCCTGCTGGAGATCGCGTCGCGTTCCTCCGCGCCGGAGATCTGCGGCAGGAAGGAGTCGTAGACCACCCGCGCCACGCCGAAGGTCACGTTGGCGACCAGGAACAGCACGCCGCCGAGCAGGTAGCCGCCGCCGGAGACGAGGTAGAAGCCGAGCGTGGCCGCCGCGCCCACGTAGGCGAAGACCCCGAGGATCTGCTTCTTGCGGCCGGTGTGGTCGGCCAGGGCGCCGGCGATCGGCATGATCACGATCTGCAGCAGCACCGAGATCGTCACCAGGGCCGTGAAGTACGCCTTCGGCCGCAGGTCGAGGCCCAGGAACGACACGAAGCCGTCCTCGCCGCCCGCCGCCGTCGTGGCGACCGAGGTCAGGTAGGGCCCGAGGAAGACGGTCAGGACGGTCGTCTGGAACGCCGAGTCAGCCCAGTCGTACCAGTACCAGCCGCGTTGCTCGCGTCGTCGCGCGCCGGGGATCTCCTCCTGAACGACCTGGGGAGCGGTCATGGTCTCTCCTCACGGGGGTGGAGCGTCGCCGGGGCCGAGGGCTCCGCAGGGGCAGGGTTCGGCAGGGGCAGGGTTCGGCAGGGGCAGGGTTCGGCGGGGGCAGGGGTTCGGCGTGGACAGAGGATCAGCGGCTTCGGCGGGGCGTTCCGGGCCGGGTGTGATGGTCCGGGGTCACGGCTCGGCCGGGCGGGGGTGCCACTGCCCGCGTGACTTGAGCACGTCGCGCAGGCCGCTGATGTTGTCCGTCATGATCCCGTCGACGCCGAGATCGAGCAGATGTGCCATCGTCACCGGGTCGTTCACCGTCCACACGTGCACCTGCATGCCGATCGCGTGCGCGGTGCGCACGAGGGCACGGGTGGTCACCCGCAGGCCGCGGAACCCGATCGGCGCCTGCGCGCACGGCACTCCCGCCCGGGCCAGCCCGGACAGCAGCCTGCCGTACCCGCCTCCCATCGCGGCCGTGCGCAGGGCGGCCAGGCCGCGCGGGCCGAGCGAGAAGCAGACCTCCCGGTCGATCGCGCGCCGGGCGCGGGCCAGCCGCACATCGGAGAACGAGGTCAGGCACACGCGGTCGTAGGCGCGGGTGCGGCGGATCGCCCGGGCCAGCGGCACGATCGCGGCGCTCTCCTTGACGTCGATGTTGAACCGCACGTCCGGCCAGGCGCCGAGCAGGTCCTCCATCAGCGGGATCTCGTGCCGGCCGCCGATCCTGGCCCTGCGCACCTCGCGGTAGGGCAGCCGCGAGATGCGGCCGGTGCCGTCGGTGACGCGGTCGAGGGTGTGGTCGTGGAACGCCAGCAGGACGCCGTCGGCGGTCGCGTGCGCGTCGGTCTCCAGGTAGGTGTAGCCGAGCTCGACCGCCCGGGAGAAAGCGGCCATGGTGTTCTCGCGGGCCTCCGCCGCCCCGCCTCGATGCGCGAAGGCGAGCGGTCCGGGATGGTCGAGGAACGCGAAACGGCGATGCACGAGAGGAGTATGCCGGGTTCCGGCCATACAGTCAGCGCACCAAGGTGAACATTTGCGTCACAAGAGTCCCTTGTCATCTTCGCGGCGGAAGTTCCGCTTCGATGTGCCGCGGTTCACTCCGTGTCCGAAGGCCCTTGTCCGATTCGGCCTCCCGACAGGAGGCCGGCCAGGTGGGCGGCGATGTCGTCGATCGTGGGGTGATCCCAGGCCAGGGTCGGCTCGACCAATAGGCCGACGGCCTCTTCCACGTCGACGCACAGACTGAGCGCGTGGATCGAGTCCAGGCCGTACGTGCGGAGCTTGACCGTCGGGTCGATCTCCGCGGGTGGCAGCCGGAGATAGACGGCCACCCGCTCGATCAGCCATCGGCGCAGGTCGCCGTGGGGCCCGGGATCGGGGACGGCGTTCATGCGACGGTCTCCGGCAGGTCGTTGAGCGCGGGTTCCAGTTCGGCGTACAGCGGGGTGAGGGTTCCGCTGAGGAACAGCTCCCGCATGTGGCGGCGGCGAAGCTTGCCGCTGGTGGTCTGCCGCACCGCGCCGCGGGCCACCAGCATCAGGCTCAGCGGGACGCCGAACTCCCGCGTCACCTGATCCATGACCCGGTCGGCCGTCTCGCCGAGGTCCCCCGGCTGTCCCCGCCGTATCTCCTGGACCAGAACGACGTGTTCCCCGCCGTCGTCGCGGCGGACGCCGAAGGCGGCGCTGCGCCCCGCGGCCGGGTTGGACCGCGCGGCCGCCTCCTCCAGGTCCTGCGGGTAGAGGTTGCGGCCGTTGACGATGATCACATCCTTGATCCGCCCCGTCACGTAGAGCTGGCCGTCGAGCAGGAACCCCAGGTCTCCGGTGCGCAGCCAGCGGCCGTGCTGCGCGGAATCGTCGGCGCGGAAGGTGGCGCGGGTCTCCGCGGGGCGGCCCCGGTAGCCGAGGGCGACGCTGGGGCCCGAGACCCAGATCTCCCCGATCTCGCCGTCGGCGAGGGGGCGGAAGCCGTCCGGCTCGACGATCCGCAGGTCGAGCCCGGAGACAGGGCCGCACGCGACCAGGGGCGTCCCCTCGGGCACCGGGACCGCCCGATGCCGTTCCAGCGCGGAGGGGTCGAACCGCCGCACGGTCACGCCCTGCCCCTGTGGCACGCAGGTGACCATCAAGGTGCATTCGGCCAGGCCGTAGCCGGGATTCCAGGTGGTCGGGCGGAATCCGGCGGGAGCGAACCGCCGCTCGAACTCGGCGAGCGTGCCGGCCCGGATCGGCTCGGCTCCGCTGAGGGCCATGGTCAGCGTGGACAGGTCCAGGCCGGCGAGCTGCTCGTCGGTGATCCTGCGGGTGCACCAGGCGTACCCGAAGTCCGGCGACACGGTCCAGTCCGCGCCGTACCGGCTGATCAGCTCCAGCCAGCGCACCGGCCGCGCGACGAACGCGGCCGGTGACATGAACACCAGGTCGGCGCCCGCGTGGAGCGCCTGTAACTGGAGGCCGACCAGGCCCATATCGTGATAGTGGGGCAGCCACCCGGCCAGCCGCCGCACCGGCGTGTTCCGGGCCAGCAACCGGAAGAGCTCCAGGTTGTGCAGCAGGTTGCCGTGTGAGACCTCGACTCCCCGCGGGTCGCTCGTCGAGCCGGAGGTGTACTGCAGATAGGCGAGGGTGCCGGCGGTCATGGCGGGCGGGGTCCAGGCGTCCGGATCGGCGACGGCGGGATCGGCCACACGGGCAGAGAAGCCGGACAGCTCGGCCGCGTGCGCGGAATCGGTCAGGACCAGCCGCGCGCCCGCGTCCCGCATCAGTGCCCGCACGCGGTTCGCGTGCGGTGCGCCCGCGTCCGGCAGGGGAGCGGGGATGGCCGGCACCCGGGCGTAGAGACAGCCGAGGAACGCGACGGTGAAGTCGAGCCCCGCCGGGTAGAGCAGCAACACCGGCTGATCGGTCAGGCCGCGTGCGGCGAGCCACACGGCGGTGGCGCGCGCCCGCCTGTCCAGTTCGGCGAAGGTGAGCCGGGCCGGGCTGCCGTCGTCCCGCACGAAGACGAACTCCCGATCGTCGCCGAGGCGGGCCCGTACGTGTGTGACGAAGTCGGTCATTCGGGCAGCCCCTCCCGTACGTACCAGGAGACCAGCCGGTCGAGGGTCGAGGGAGTGACGGCGGGCGGAGCCGTCGCATCCCGCCACTCGAAGTCGTAGTGGTGCCGGAAATAGGTCGCGGTGTACTTGGCCCGCATGTTGACCACCGCCTCGAACTGGCTGAACGGCCTGGCGCGGATCTCTTCGGGCGTGGCGGGAACCAGTTCGATCGGCAGGTGGGCGTTGATCACGTCGAACAGGTCGCGCACCGGCACGGTGGCTCCGTTCACCAGGTGGGAGACCGGACGCGCCCGGTCCGCGGCGGCGAGCGCGAGCAGCCGGGAGACCGTGGTGTCGACGGGGGCCAGATGGAGGTTGGCGTCCGGATGGCAGGGGAGGCGGACCCGTTCCCCGGGCGTGCGCCGGGCGAAGAAGGCGATCACCCGGAGGAAGTCGTACAGGCCGTAGTCGGTCAGCGCCCGCCCGGTGCGGGAGTGCCCGACCATCACGCCCAGCCGGGCCACCAGGGCGGCGCCCTCGCGGACGGACCGCGACCGTGCCAGCGCGATCTCCGCCTGGCGTTTGGAGTATTCGTAGAAGTTCCGGAACCGGTCCGGCGGAGCCTGCGACGGCCAGTCCTCGGGAACGGGGCCCTCGGTATCGAGCCCGCACTGATAGGCCGTCCCGACGAGGACGTAGCGCGAGCCGGGCCGGGCGTGCCGCTCGTACGTCGCCAGCGTGTTCGCCGATCCCGTCACGTTCACGTTCAGGAGCTCCTCCTCGCGGCGGGGGAAGAAGGTGACGAGCGCCGCGACATGCCAGTAGGTGCAGGGCTCGGCGAAGACCTCGGTGACAGGAAGGCCGAGGTCCGGCTCGTCCAGCGCCAGCCCGCGCACCCGGAGGCGTCGAGCCGGGGACTCGTCGAAGCCGAGGCAGCACAGCGCGTCCGCGACCCGGCGGCGCACCACCTCGGCGGAGGCGCGGGCGAGGGCGATCACCTCGTCGCCCCCGGCCAGCAGTGAGCCGATGAGATGAGAGGCCACGAAGCCGTTGGCCCCGTCGATCACGTGAACCCGCACCACGGCACCTTCCCACAATCGGTAGCGGACGGTAAAGTCTCGGTCGCTCACGGTAACAGGACTCGGGAGGTCCCATGCTCAACGACCTGCAGCAGCGCAAGCTGACCCATCTGTTCACGCTTCTGGACGTGGACGACGACGGGACCATCGACAAGATGGACTACACCGCCTCGGCCGACCGGCTGGTGAACGCGTTCGGGTTCGCGCCGGGCTCCACGCAGTCGCAGCGGGTCCGGGACCGGTACGCGAGGCTGTGGGACGAGGTCACCCTGCCCATGGACACCGACGGGGACGAGCGCGTCGAGCTGAAAGAGTTCATGGCCGGGTTCCATCGGTTCGTCACTCAGCCCGAGGCGGGCTACCACACCCATGTCGCGCCGGTCGCCGACGCCTTCTACGACCTCATGGACACCGACGGAGACGGGAGGATCACCCGGACCGAATACCTGCGGATGGCCGCGAGCGCCTTCCGCATGTCGGAGGCGAACGCCGCCGCCGCGTTCGAGCATCTCGACCTGGACGGCAACGGCTCACTGAGCCGGCAGGAGCTGCACGTGGCCAACGAGCAGTTCTTCCGGAGCCCGGACGCGGAGTGCCACGGCAACTGGCTGTTCGGTCCGCTTCCCGCGTAGGGCCGAGCCGCCGTACGGCAGGGAGAGGGCTCGCGGCGCGGCCGGGCCGCGAGCCCGCACGTCGTGCGCTGGTCCGGGCGCGACGCCGGGGGCCGTCTCGGGGGGCGGCTACCCGGCGGACGACGCCCATTCCTGCCGCCTGGCCTCCGCCATCGCGATGGCCGCGGCGACCGCCACGTTGACAGAGCCCACGCGGCCGACCTGGGGGATGTAGGCCACCGAGTCGGCCGCCTCCAGGCAGGCGGGGGAGCAGCCGTGGTCCTCGCTGCCGAGCACCAGGCAGACGTCGCCGTCGAGCTTGGCCTCGTGCAGGGGAACGGCGTCGCCGGTCAGCTCGACGGCGACCACCCGGAATCCCTCCTCCCTGGCCGCGCGTACGGCCTCGGTCACCGGGACCGGCTCGTGCCACTCGACCAGACGGTCGGTGCCGAGTGCGGTCTTCTGGGCCTTGGGGTTGGTGGGCGGGGTGGCGTTGCCGGCCAGCCAGACCGTCTCCACGCCGAAGGCGGCGGCCGTACGGAAGATCGATCCGATGTTGAAGGGGCCGGTCACCGATTCGAGGATCAGCGCGAGACGGCCCTCGGTGTTGCGGCGCCAGGTGCGGTTGAGCCGCTTGACGTCGGTCGGCTTGAGCTGCCTGCGCGGGTTCGGGGTGCTCATGGCTCCTTGCTTTCTCGCTGCTGGGTCTCTCGCTCGGCGGGACGGGCGTCGACCCGCAGTACGCGGTAGGCGGACCGGGAGGCCAGCCGTGAGGTGGGCAGGCCCTGATCGCTCAGCCAGCGCTGCAGGGAGTCGGAGCCCAGGTGCTTCTGCACGACCAGGTAGGCGCTGCCGTCGGGGGTGAGCCGGTCGAGCCACCGGGTGAGCATCTCGTGAAGCGCGGCCTTGCCGATCCGGATGGCCGGGTTCGACCAGATGGCCCTGAACCTGACGTCCGCCGGCATCTCGTCGACATGAACCGACCTTACTTTGTCAAGGCCGGCGCTCCTGGCGTTGCGCGCGCACAGCTCCACCGAGCGGCGGTTGACGTCGACGGCCCACACCGTGGCCCCCGGCGCCCGCGACGCCATCGTCAGCGCGATGGGCCCGTATCCGCATCCGAGGTCGAGCAGGTCGCCCTCGGCCGGAGGCGGGGGCACGCTCTCCAGCAGCACCCGGGTTCCCGGATCGATCCGTTCGGGGGAGAACACCCCACGGTCGGTCTCCAGCCGCAGGTGAAGATCCGGGAGGACCAGGGTGACCGAACCGGGCCGGCTGGCCGTCTGGGGGCTCTCCTCGAAGTAATGGGCCACGTGCCCAAACGTACCAACGCCGCGGACCTGTGATCTCCACGCGTGCGGTCCGTGCCGCGCGTCCGCGGCCCTGGCGTCATCGCCGTTCGGTGAGTTCGGGCAGGGGCAGGGCGCCTCAGGGCGTCAGGCGGGTCAGGGGATGCGGGCGCCCAGCAGCATCGCCGCCGCGGCGGCCAGCAGGCCCGCGACGATCGCCGCGACGAGGAACCGCTGGGTGATCTCCTGGTGCACGACCTTGTAGCCGAGCGAGGTGCCGATCTGCGCGTACACGTCGCGCAGTTCGCTGCCCGACTCCGCGGTGTAGGCCCGGCCTCCGGTGCCGTCCGACAGCGACTTCAGCGTGGTCTTGTTGACCGGCACCTGCACCGCCCGGTTGTCGATCGTCACCGTGCCCTCGGGCGTGCCGTACGCGATCGTGGACACCGGCACCTTGGCGCCGACCGACGCCTCGATGGCCTCGTTGACCGACCGTCCGGAGGTGTTGTCGCCGTCCGACAACAGCACGATGGCGGACGGGGGCGGATCGGTGACGGCCCGCTGGTCGAACGATCTGATCGAGTCGAGCGAGTTGAACACGGCCTCGCCGATCGCCGTGCCGGGCCGGGTGGTGAGGCTGGAGATCGCGGTGTTCACGGCGGCGTGGTCGGTGGTGGGGGAGATCACGACGGCGGCCGATCTGGCGAAGGCCACCACTCCGACGTTGAACCGGTCGGGCAGGTCTCTCACGAACTGCTGGGCGGCCTGCTTGGCCGCGACGAGCCGGGTGGGCGGGACGTCGGCCGACTCCATCGACAGCGACACGTCCACGGCGACCATGATGGTGGCGCGGTCGCGGGGCACCCTCACCTCGCCCGCGGGCCGGGCGGCGCCGAGCACCAGCAGGCTCATCATGACGAGGAACAGCACGGCCGGCACGTGCCGCCGCCAGGTGGGCCGCTCGGGCGCCACGAGCGACAGCAGTGCGAGGTTCGTGAAGCGCACCGTGTAGCGGCGACGCGCGAACTGCGCCGCGACGTACGCCGCGACCATCGCGGCGACCAGGACGAACAGCCAGAGCCAGCCGGGGGTGAGGAAGGTCATGCGCCCGCCTTCCTGTTCGCGGCCCGGCGCAGCAGGTGGGAGGCCCGCCGCTGGCGCAACACGAACTCGGCGATGTCGAACACCCAGTCGCGATCGGTGCGCAGCACCAGGTGGGCCGCCCCGGCCCGGCGCAGCGCCGCCCGGGTCGCCAGGCGCTGCTCGGCCGCCGCCTCGGCGTACCGCTCCCTGAGCGCGTGCGACAGGTGGACGCCGCGCGAGCGCCCGGTCTCGGGGTCGGCGAGGGTGACGAACCCGACGTCGGGCAGTTCCAGCTCGCGGGGATCGATGATCTCCACGGCGAGCACCTGGTGCCGCGCGGCCAGGCGGCGCAGCGGCGGCTCCCAGGAGTCGGGCGAGTCGAGGAAATCGGAGACGACCACCCGCAGCCCGCGCTTGCGGTGCGCCGTCGCCATCATCTCCAGAGCCTCCCCGAGGTCCACCGAACCCTGCGCGGGCGGCGCGCTGAGCAGCGAGTGCAGCAGAGCGTACAGCCGGGGCCGGCCGGGCCTGGCCGGAAAGCGGTGCACGTCGTCGCCGTACAGGATGTAGGCGCCGAACCGGTCGCCCACCCGGCTCGCCAGGATCCCGATCGCCCCGACGGCGCTGACGACCAGGTCGCGCTTGGACATGTCGGCAGTGCCGAACTCCATGCTGGCCGACAGGTCGGCCACCGCCCAGGTCTCCAGCTCCCGGTCGGCGATCAGGTCCCGCACGTGCGGGACCGTCGTGCGCGCCGTCACCGCCCAGTCCATGCGGCGCACGTCGTCCTCGCCCGGCACGTACACGCGGGTGTCGCCGTGGTCGCTGCCGGGCCCGGGGATCAGCCCCTGGTGGCGGCCCTGCAGCAGCCCGTCCAGCCGCCGCACCACCGTCAGCTCCAGCCGCCGCAGCGCCTGGTCGGGGTTCGCCCCGCTCATCGCATGCCCTGGTTCCACACGACGAGCGGCGGCGGCACCGACTGAAGGACCCGGCGTACGACGTCGTCGGGGTCCACCTCGTCGGCCAGCGCGTCGAAGGTGAGCATCAGCCGGTGCGACATGACGTCGACCGCCACGTCGCGGACGTCGTCGGGCAGCAGGTAGTCGCGTCCGCGCAGCAGGGCCAGAGCCCGCCCGGCGGCGATCAGCCCAAGCGTCGCCCGGGGGCTCACCCCGATCTCGATCGTGTCCTGCAGGTCGGCCAGGCCGTAGTCCGCCGGGGTGCGCGTGGCCATGACCAGCCGTACGACGTAGTCGGCCACGAGCTGGTGGACCGAGACCTCCTCGGCCAGGTCCTGCAGCCGCACGAGCGTGGCCGGGTCGAGCACCGGCCTGGGCACGGGCGGGCGCACGCTCATCCGCTGCAGGATCTCCAGCTCCTCGTGCGCGCTCGGATGGGACACGCGCACCTTGAACAGGAACCGGTCGCGCTGCACCTCGGGCAGCGGGTAGACGCCCTCCGACTCGATCGGGTTCTGCGTCGCCAGCACGACGAACGGCCGGGGCAGCGGGTGGGTGCGCCCCGCGAGCGTCACCTGCCGCTCGGCCATCACCTCCAGCAGGGCCGACTGCACCTTCGCGGGAGCGCGGTTGATCTCGTCGGCGAGCAGGAAGTTGACGAACACCGGCCCGAGCTCGACGTCGAACCGCTCGGAGCTCGGGTGGTAGACGCGGGTGCCGACGATGTCGCTGGGCACCAGGTCGGGGGTGAACTGGATGCGGGCGAACGTGCCGCCCACGACGGTGGCCAGCGTCGAGGCGGCCAGCGTCTTGGCGACCCCCGGGACGCCTTCGAGCAGGCAGTGTCCCCGGGCGAGCAGCGCCACCAGCAGCCGCTCGACCATGTGCTCCTGTCCGACGATCACACGCCGGACCTCGCCCAGCGCCTCCCGCAGGGCGTCCAGCGGGGCCTCGCCCTCCTCCTGCTCCGTCACGCCCTCGCCGGGCTCCGGGTCACTGCGTTCATCGGCAACGGTCATGCTCGTTATTCAATCGTGACTCGGCTGGAGAATCCATTTCTCTCCCATTTGCCCGTCCCAGCGCGTGCCACACCCCCTGACGCGCCCGTGGGTTCCGGATGTGGGGGTGTGTTTTGATGTGGGGGATGGTCACTCCGCTGCAGTACGGCGACCCGCCCCACGTGGGGCCGTTCGCGCTGCAGGCGCGTCTGCAGACGGCCCCGGCCGGGCTCGTCTACCTGGGCCAGGCGTCCGACGGCCGGGTGGTGTCGGTGGCGGTCCTGTCCAGCGGCGCCGCCCTCGACGCCGCCGCGAGGGACCGGTTCGTCACCGCGATCAAGGACGCGCAAGGCCGGACGGGTGTACGCGGGTGGGGCGCCTCCTTGGTCGACCGGGTGCGCGGCAGGGTGTCCCCCGACACGCCTCCCGTCCTGGCGATGCAGGACGGGCCCGCGCCCTGGGTGGCCGTGCCGTACATGCCGAACGGCCCGGGGGCCGAGCGGTTCCTCGACCCGGTCACCGTGTCCGGCACGCTGATCGGGCAGCGGCACGGGCCCGACTTCGCGCATTACTGGCTGGGCGACCGCACCCCCGCGCTGCCGGCCCCGCCCGCGCCGCCCCCGCCGCCGGTGGCCACCCGGCGCTCGGTCGTGCTCGCCTCGACGCTGCTGGCCACGCTCGTGCTCGCGCTGCTGCTGGTCACCTGGATGCTGCTGTTCCGCGGCGAGGACGAGCCGGAGCCGCCCCGGCCGCTGCCGAACACGCAGTTCGTGCCCACCCCGCCGCCCGAGCCCGCCTCGCCCGAGCCGCAGCAGCCCACCCCCGGCCCGTCCGGCAGCGGCGACGGCAGCCAGAGCCCCTGGCCGGACGACCTCTTCGACGGCCGCGGCCCGATCTGACGCACCCGTCAGGCGCCGGTGAAGACCAGTGAGGCGTTGTGGCCGCCGAAACCGAAGGAGTTGACCAGCCCGGCCGTCCAGCGGCCGCTGCGCGGCGCCCCGGCCACCAGGTCGAGCTTGACCTCCGGGTCCGGGTCGCCGAGGTTGCGGATCGCGGGGATCACCCCGTCGCGCAGGGCGAGGACGGTGGCGATCGCGCCCAGCGACCCGGCCGCGCCGCACAGGTGACCGGTCATCGACTTGATCGCTGTGACCACGGGATGCGTCCCGATCGCCTCGGCGATCGACGCGTTCTCGGTCAGGTCGCCCGTGGGGGTCGAGGTGGCGTGGGCGTTCACGTGCCCCACGTCGAGAGCGTCCAGACCGGCGTCGGTCAGGGCGAGCCGCATCGCGCGCGCCTGTCCGGCCGCGTCGGCGGCGGTGATGTGGTGGGCGTCGGAGGTGACCCCGGCGCCGGCGAGGGTGGCGTGCACCCGGGCGCCGCGGGCGGCGGCGAACTCCTCGCGTTCCAGCACCACCAGCGCGGCCCCCTCGCCCAGCACGAAGCCGTCGCGCCCCACGTCGAACGGCCGCGACGCCTCCTGCGGCGCGTCGTTGCGCGTGGAGACGGCCTTGGCATGCGCGAACCCGGCCAGGGTCAGCCGATGGACGCATGCCTCCGCGCCGCCCGCGATGACCATGTCCGCGCGCCCGAGCCTGATGAGGTCCAGGCCCATCGCGATCGCCTCGGCGCCGGTGGCGCAGGCGCTCACCGGCGTGTGCGCGCCTCCGCGCGCGCCGAGCTCGATGCTGACCACCGCCGCCGGCCCGTTGGGCATCAGCATCGGCACCGTGTAGGGCGAGATCCTGCGCGGGCCGGACCTTTCGAGGATCTCGTTCTGAGTCAGCGTGGTCAGGACGCCGCCGACCCCCGTGCCGATCACCACGGCGAGGCGCTCGGGCTCGACGCCGGGCGCCCCCGCGTCCGCCCACGCCTCCCGCGCGGCGACCAGCGCCGCCTGCTGGCAGCGGTCGAGCCGCCGCGCCGCCACCCGCCCCAGCACCTCGGCGGGGTCCACCGGCAGCCGACCGGCGATCCGTACGGGCAGGTCATCGGCCCAGCCCTCCTCGATCAGGCGGATGCCCGACCGTCCTTCCAGCAGGCCCGCCCAGGTGGTGGCCACGTCCGCGCCCAGCGGTGTGATGGCGCCCAGCCCGGTGACCGACACCCGCGCCCTGATCCCGTCTCCCATCGACGACCTCTTTTCTGTGATGGCCGCACCGACTCGTCCCGTACGGTGGTGGGCGAATCGCGCCGGAAGCTTCGGGTTCCCACGCTGCCAAAGCACCCCACCTCGGGCAGGCGTGACGATCAACCAAAAAGCCGCGGAAGATTTGTCGGTGCCGCGCAGCCCGCCGCCGCTCCTCACCGGTCCGTGGTCGCCTGTCGCAGAGCGGCGTGCGAACCTCGTGGGCGTCTTTCTGAAGGGCTGGTCGAGCCCCGCGGCCGGCCACCGCCGCTCTCCACTGAATAGGCTCGGATGCGTCGCTACATGTCGAAAAGATCAGGGAGACCCGTAATTGGTGATCATCGCTGAGGAGACGGCGTTCGACGAGGCGGAGGTGTTTGAGCTCTACGACTCGGTCGGCTGGCACCCATGGACGCGCGATGTCGCTCGGGTGTGCCGGAGCCTGGCCAACTCGCACCTGGTCATCACCGCCAGAGACGAGTCGGGCCGACTGCTCGGCCTGGCACGGACGGTGTCCGACGACGAGATCGTCTGCTACGTGCAGGAGCTGCTGGTCAACGCCCAGCACCACGGCAAGGGCGTCGGCCGCCGGCTGCTGGAGCACCTCAAGGACCGGTATGCGCATTGCCGCTACTTCGTCCTCACCACCGATCACGAATCCACCTCGGAAGGCCCCGCCAACCACGCCTTCTACCGCCGCCTCGGGCTGATCGAGCACCACGAGCAGGGCCTGTCGGCCTTCGGCCTGCGGGTGCGCGACCCGCGGAGCCTCTAGACCCTCTAGGCGCGTTTTCGCACGTCAGGGCTTGAGTAGCAGGCACTTGGCCATCGAGTTCTCCTCAGTATGGCCGGGACCGTGTTCAGGCGCGCTCACGCTCGGCCCGCTGCCGGACCAGCTCCTCGACCGCGCTCGGCAGGGTCGTCTCGAAGTCGATCAGCTTCGCCCATGTCGGCGTCACCACGATCCGGACCATGCCGTCGTAGAGCGAGCGGACCTCGGCCTCCCACTCGACCCGCTGCTCGGGCGTCATCTCGTACGAGCCGTTCATCTGGAGGTACTCGTCCGGGATGCCGTCGACGACGTCCAGTTCGGCCCGACCGCGGATCAGCAGGATCTTGGGCGGATGCACCTCGGTGTCGATCGTCAGGGCGACCATCGGGTTCTCGCGCAGAGCCGGGAGCTTCGGAGCATTCTTCGTGGTGCACATGACGATCTCCGATCCGTTCCAGGTGAACGCGATCGGGACGTTCCGGGGCGTGCCGTCCTTGGCCACGTAGGCCAGCCGGGTCACGTCGCGTGCCAACAGCTCTCGGCTGATCGGCCGGTCCAGAATCTCGATGATCTCGCTCGCTCGCATAGCCGTCCCTCCAGGGTCGTTGTCGTGATCCGCCCCAGGGACGGAGCCGTCGGAGCATTCTCGACATCCGCCGGCCCCCGATTTCCCAAACTTTTCTGGCTCCCACCGCCATGACAGTCATCCACACCGCCGAACCCGGCCGCCGCCAGCGCTGACCCCACCCACAGCGCCGCGCTGGATGGCGACAACTCCCCCCGGATTGCGGCCTTGGCGTCGGCGGTCGAGCGTGTACTCAGTGGTCGCGTACGGTCCGCCCTGCAGACAGTCGACTGATCCCGCCGCGAACTGCTCTCATTCCTCTCCTGCTCTCACGACGCGGAATCGCAGATGCGTGACGTGCGGCGACTCGTTCAACATGGTCCGTTCCAGCTCGATGTGGTCGGTGCCCAGGTTGTCGAACAGCCGGGTGCCCGCACCGAGCAGCACGGGTACCAGTTGGATCTGAATCTCGTCTACCAGACCAGCTTTCACGAACTGCTGGGCGATATTCGCCCCACCCATCACAAGGACGTTCTTTTCGCCCGCGACCTCTTGGGCATGCTTGAGCGCGCTCTGGATGCCGTCGGTGACGAAGGTGAACGTTCCCCTTTTCATGACCAGCTCTTCTCGAGCCTCGTGCGTGAGCACGAAGCACGGCAGCGGGAACGGAGTATCCCCCCACAGACCCACTCCCACATCAAAGGTTCGCCTGCCCACCACGACCGCTCCTGTCGCCGCGTACAGATCGTCCGATACCTCGGCGTCCGCACTGCTTGCTGACTTCTGGGTGTCGTACGCGCCTCGATCGGCATCGTTGTCGAAGAGCCATTCATGGAGCCGCTCGCCGCCCTGACCCATGGGCCGCTCAAAGCCGACGTCCGGGCCCGCACTGAAGCCGTCCAGTGACACTGACATGTTCAACAGAACCTTTCCCATGAGGGTTCCTCCTTGCTGGTCTTCTGACCGAGACCTTGTTCTCGCAGCCGCCACCGTTATTCGTCGTCATCAGGCTCGCGGCGCTTCTTTCGGCCGGTCAGGCCAGGTGAGCTTCCGTTCCGTTCCTGCCGGTCGCGCCGCGCCGCGCCACGCGGGCGCGAGCGCGGCGAACAGCACGCCGGCGGTGAGAGCGAATCCCGCCGGATATCCCACTGGTCCGGCCAGAAGGCCGAACCCGGCTGCGCCGATGCCCAGGCCGCCGTCGTAGGCAAGGTTCCACAGTGCGCTCACCCGACCGAAGTCGGACGCGGAGACACGCTCGAACATCAGCGCCAGGGTTACGTTCTGGGCCATGCCGAACCCGATCCCGAACAGCCCCATGCCGGCGACAACCGCGAGCGGGTTGTCCACCCGGACGAGCCCGGCCGCGCCGAGGGCGGCTGCGAGAACCGCAGGGACGAGCAAGCGGGCGGAGCCGTGACGGTCGCCGTACCACCCGGCGCCCCAGCGGGCGAGCGGAGCAGCGCAGGACTGCACGAGCAGGGCTACCGCGCCCAGCTGGTACGACTCCGCCGACAGGGCCAGGGGGAGGAAGGTCAGCAGGGCGCCGGCCGCCAGAGTCACGGCGGCGAAGATGACCGCCGGTCTGGCAAGCCCACCGATGCGTAAAGCGCCGAGGACGCTGCCATGGTGCTCCACTCTGGCCGACCGGGCGGGCAGGCCGTGTACGGCGGCCAGCACGAGCAGCGACAGCGCCGCCCCTGCAAGGAAGACCGGCCAGTAGCCGATGCGCGCGTTCAGCCACAGACCCAGTGGCAGGCACACGATGGACGGGACCGTGACGGCCAGGCCGTACAGTCCCAACCCCTCACCGCGGCGCTCGGCGGGCACGAATTCGGCGATGGCAGCCGAACCCGCCACGGAGAGGATCCCGAGCCCCGCGCCACGCAGCATGCAGACGCCCATCACGAGCGGCAGCGAGGATGATGCCGCCAGCACTACCGCCGGTGCCCCGAGCAGGATCAGGCCCAGCGTCATGGCCGCGCGGTATCCGTACCTGCTGAGCAGGCCAGGCACCGCGAACTCCACCAGCACGGTCGCGAGCATCATCGCGCCGGTGGACAACCCCGCGCCCACGCTGCCCGCGCCGGCGGCGGCCGTATAGAGGGGGACGACCGGCAGCAGCAGGTAGAAACTGCCGCAGGAGCCGAGCGAAGTGATCAGCAACATGACCACGGGGCGGCTCAGGATCGACTGCGGATGCGCGACATCCGGGAGACGAGCGTCGACGCCGGTGAACGAAGACCGCCCGGCACGCCCTCGGCGACCAGATGGTCGAGACTCTGTCCGGGCACTGACCTCTTGGTGATCCATGCGCCGATCGTAGGAAGAGCACCGGTTCAGCTATAAGGTCCAGTTTCATGCCGATTGAGTGGACCGGTTCTGGGCCGGAACTCCTGCTGCGGGTCGACCGGAACCAGCCGGAACCGCTGCGCGACCAGCTCGAACGTGCAGTGCGTGAGGCCATCCGTTCCGGTCGGCTGGCGCCCGGAGAGCGACTCCCCTCCTCACGTGCTCTGGCCCGGGATCTCGGCATCTCCCGCGGCCTGGTGACCGAGTGCTATGCACAGCTGCAGGCAGAGGGCTACATCGTCACGCGACCGGGTTCGGCTACCCGGGTGGCCTCCACCGAGCACCCGTCCACGACCGCGCCGTCGCGACCCTCACCTGCCGCGCCCGTCACGATCGACTTCCGGCCCGGCGTGCCCGACCTGTCCAGCTTTCCTCGCGAGCACTGGAGCCGTGCCCTGCGCCACGCCTGCCGCGACGCACCCAGTGACCTGCTCGGCTACATCGACCCGCACGGTAGCCCGGCGCTGCGCGAAGTAATCGCCGCCTACCTACGGCGTGTTCGTGGCGCCGCCGCAGAGGCCACCCACGTGCTCATCTGCGCCGGCTACGCGCAAGGGCTGCAACTCGTCCTCCGGGCCCTGGCGAGCGAGGGTGTGAGCGTCGTGGCGTTCGAGGACCCCAGCGACCCCGACCACCGCGCCATCGCCGCGATGCTGGGTCTGGAGGTCGTGGGTGTCCCGGTCGACGAGTGTGGAATCGACACCGGAGCGCTGGCAGCCACAAATGCACGCGCCGTGGTGCTCACACCCGCGCATCAATCGCCCACCGGGGTCGTGCTGGCTCCTGATCGGCGACAGGCTCTGATCACCTGGGCCGCCGCCCACGATGCGACGATCATCGAGGACGACTACGACGCCGAGTTCCGGTACGACCGCGAACCGGTCGGCGCTCTGCAGGGCCTGGCACCGGACCGGGTCGCGCTGCTCGGCTCTGTAAGCAAGTCACTCGCGCCCGCCCTGCGGCTCGGATGGATTGTGTCCCCACCCCGCCTCGCTTCTGCTGTCGCCTATCAGAAGAAGCTGGGCGACCGGGGCTCACCGGTCTTCGACCAACTCGCCTTGGCCGACCTGGTGCAGTCGGGCCGCTACGACCGCCACCTACGTCACATGCGTACGCGCTACGCCGCCCGCCGGGCGGCCCTCGTAGAGGCGCTCCACCGGCACGCACCCAAGGTGGAGCTGCGCGGGCCGTCCGCCGGCTTCCACACCGTCGCACAGCTACCGACCGGCACGGACGAGCTTGCCGTAGTCGCGGCCGCCCGTAGGCGGTCCGTCGGGCTGTACGGGATGAGCACCTACCGAGTCGACCAGCAGACACGGCCCACGCAGCTCGTTCTCGGATTCGGAAACCTGACCGTGGACGCCATCGCTGACGGCATCGGAAGCATCGCCGACCTGCTGCAGGGCGGCTGACCGCAGCCAGCCCTGATCACTTCACCAGGCGCACGCCGACCCCAGCGCGCGCCTGCGCGGTGTTGGCGTTGCCGATCGTGGACAGAAGCGCCCCGGCCGCGGCTCCGACGCCTGGCCCCGCCGTGCAGGAGCCCAGCGAGCTCGCCGTCCCCATGATCAGCCCTCCCAGCTCTACCGCAGATAAGCACAGGGAGTCACCTCGGTCGCGCCGGGTCGCGCCCGGACGCGACAGTCCCGCCGGCGGAGGCACTTCATGGCCGACTGTCGTCAGCGGTCGAAGCATTAACCGGATAGTTCATCCGATTGTGCTACCATCCCGCCTAACCGGATGAACTATCCGTTTATTGGGATGGAGGGGCTCATGATGAAGACAGCTGTGGTCACGGCCGGCACGGGAGGCATCGGCTTCGAGACCGCGCTGGGACTGGCCGCCGCAGGGTTCGCGGTCACTGTGGTCGGGCGCGACGCCGACCGGGGAGCCAGGGCGGTCGAGCGGATCAACGCGACACAACCGGCGCACCCCGGCCGGTTCCTGTCCGCCGACCTCGCCTCGCTCGACCAGGTCCGCGCGCTGGCCGACCGCATCGCTGCCGACCACGCCGCGTCGGGGGAGCCGTTGACGGTGCTGGTCAACAACGTTGGGGCAATGTTCGCCGAGCGCACGGACCTGGGCGGCGTCGAGGCGTCGTTCGTCGTCAACCACCTCTCGCCGTACCTGCTGACCGAACTACTGCTCCCCACGCTCACCGCCGGGGCGCCGAGCAGGATCGTGAACGTGACCTCGGGCGCGGTCGGCGTCGCCAAGCGGGTGTTCGACGCCGTCGAGCCGCCAGGCGCCTACTACGGCTTCCACTGGTACGGCCGCGCCAAGCTCGCCAACCTCGCCTACACGCTCGACCTGGCGAGGCGGCTGGACGGCACGGGCGTGTCAGTCTTCGCCGCCGATCCCGGAGGCGCCGCGACCGACATGACCAACGGCACCCTGACCGACCCGAAGATCGTCTCTCCTGCCCTGCGGCTGCTGTGGCCGCTGGTACGCCGCACGTTCGAACGCTCCACCTCCGGTCCGGCGTCCGCGGCGGCCAGGCCCTCGATCATCGCCGCCACCGACCACGCGCTGACCGGCCGGACCGGCCTCGTCATCGGGCCCCAGGCACACCCCGTCGCCCCGTTCCGTGCGGCGACCGACCGCCGCATCGCCGAGGCCGTACGCCTGCTCAGCGAAACCCACGCACCTCCGGTGGCCAGAGCGAATGCATGACCATCCGCAGGTGCGCCCCCAGCCGGCTGCCGGTCACACGATCAGCGCCGGCTCGCTCTCGTCGCTCTCTCGAGAAACACACCGAACTCCCACCGCTCCCCGGCGGCATCGAGGCCAACTTCAGGCCGATCACGGATGGACTCGCCGCGCATCATCACCGGCTCCTCGGCCAGGAGCACGACGCGCGCTGACAGCCCGCGGTGGGCAGGCCAGGCAGCCCGCCCACCGCCCGACAGCCAGGTCCCCGGGGAACGCCCGCATATGATCAGACGACGAGCCCGTGAACCAAGACGAGCAACCTGGACTCTTCCCACATGATGACCACACAGCTGCGCAAAGACGCCGCCCGCAACTGGGAGCGGATCGTCGCCACCGCCCGCGACCTGGTCGACCAGGGCACCGCATTGCAGCTGAACGACGTCGCACGCCGGGCAGGCCTCGGGGTCGCCACGGTCTACCGGCACTTCGCCACCCCCGAGGCACTGCTGGAGACCGTCGCCGCTCCCTGCCTGGAAGCCCTGGCCGCGCATGGCGAGCAGGCTTTGGCCGACACCGACCCCTGGCGCGCGCTGGAGGGCTTCCTGTCCCGCATCGTCGAAGCACAGGTCACCGACCCCGCCCTGCCCCCGGTCGCCGCCGCGACCACGGACACCCTGCCGCGCACCACGGAACTCAAGAAGTCACTCGCGTCCGCCGGCACCACACTCCTCGAGCGGGCCCGCGACGCCAGAGTCGTCCGCTCCGACCTCGCCGCCGCCGACCTTGTCCCGCTCATGTGCGGCATCGCCCACGCCGTGACCGTCCACGGCGGCACCCCCACCGACCGGATCGATACCGCCCAGCGTTACCTCGCCACTCTGCTCGAAGGCATGCGCCCCACACCGCCGAACACGTGAGCTTGCTCAATGTCATGTCGTCCGCCTCGCTCAGCGGGGGGAGACGAAGCCCGACTCGTAGGCGGCGACCACCGCCTGCGTACGGTCGCGGGCGCCCAGCTTGGTCAGGACGTTGCCCACGTGGGTCTTGACCGTCTCCGTGCCGACGACGAGCTCGGCGGCGATCTCGGCGTTCGACAGGCCGCGTGCCATCAGCCGCAGCACGTCACCCTCACGCGCGGTCAGCCTGCCGATGCCGGGGACGGCGCGGGCGGCGCCGCGGGCCGCGACCAGCGACCGGATGGCGGCGGGGAACAGCAGCGACTCGCCCGCCGCCACCACCCGGATCGCCTGGACGAGCTCGTCCGCCCTCGCCCGCTTGAGCAGGAAGCCGCTCGCGCCGGCCCGCAGCGCCTCGTAGACGTAGTCGTCGTTCTCGAAGGTCGTCACCACGACCACCTTGGGCGCGCTTTCCGCGACGGTAAGGGCCCGCGTCGCCTGGATGCCGTCCACCGCGGGCATGCGCACGTCCATCAGGACGACGTCGGGCCGGAGCGAGCGGGCCAGCGACACCGCCGCCGCGCCGTCGGCGGCCTCGCCCACGACGCTCAGGCCGGGCTCGGACTCGATGATGATCCGCAGGCCGGTGCGGATCAGGTCCTCGTCGTCGGCCAGCAGCACCCCGATGCTCGCGTTCATGTCCCCGTCCGCCCCTCACCGGATTCCTCGCCCATGCCCTCGCCCGCGCTGTCGCCGCGTGTGTCCGGGAGCAGGGCGGCATGCGCGCCCGGAAGCGGGACGCGGACCTCGACCCTCCACGTCTCGCCGTCGCCTTCCGCCTCCATCCGGCCGCCGAGCAGCGTCACCCGCTCCCGGATGCCGTCCAGCCCGTGACCCGCCCTGCCGCCGCTCCTGCCGCGCCGCTGTGGTCCGGCAGGGCCGCGCCGGTGATGCGCACGGACCTCGTTGCGCACGCACATCTCCAGGACGCGGTCGCGCACCTCGGCGTCCACCTCGATCGGGCCCGTGCCGTGCCGGATCGCGTTGGTCAACGCCTCCTGCGCGACGCGGTAGGCCTCCCGGGAGATCACGGGAGGCACGCCGGACAGGTCGCCGAGCCGCCGGACGACCGGTCTGTCCCCGGTGACGGCGGCGTCGAGCAACGCGGTGAGGTCGCCGAGGGACGGCTCGGGGGAGGCACGCCCCCCGCCCTCGCGCAGCACGCCGATGACATGGTCGAGCTCGTCCAGCGCGCTCCGGGCGGAGGTCTCGATCGCCTCCAGGGCCGCCCGGGCGGCGGCGGGGTTCCGGTCGAGCACCCGGCCCGCGGCGGCGGCCTGCACGGTCACCACGCTGAGGGCGTGGCCCACCGAGTCGTGCAGCTCCCTGGCGAGCCGGTTGCGCACCGCCAGCCGATGGGCGGCCTGCCGCGCCAGGGCGAGCCGGTCGGCCGCGGACGGCCCGAGGAACGCGGGGGCCAGGCGGGCGAGCAGCGCCCCGGCGCCGACCGCGAGGAAGAGCAGGCAGACGAGGCCGGCCAGCCCCGCGGGCGGACCCCACATCGTGGCCCAGCCGGCGCGGATCCCGTGGTCCACCAGCCCGAGGTGATCCCCGGCCAGCGGGAGGACCGCCAGCCAGACCGTGAACGGCACCATGGCCAGGGTCACACCGCTCACCAGGCCGCCGATCCCCAGGTGGAGGGTGAACCACGCCGCGGTCCGGCGGCGTTCCGACCATGTCCGCCGGACCGAAGACGGCGGGGTCTCGACGGCCGCGCCCAGCAACGTGCGAGCGGCGGCGACCTCGAAGGCCCTGACCGGCAGGAACAGCCCCGACACGGCCACCGCCGGGAGCACCCCGATGAAGATCAACGGCTGCACCGACAGCAGCGGATCGCCGACGTCCGGCCTCGGACGCCACAGCGCCGTCGCGACCTCTCCGGCCATCATGTAAGGCATGAGCAGGGCCCCGCCGACGATCAGGCAGGCCCACCTGCGGTAGGTGACCCTGTCGATCAGCGGGGCGAGGGCGCGGTTCACGGTCCGATGGTCCCGCACTCGCGGCGCATGCCGCGCCGTCCGGTCACGGTCTGTGGACGAGCACCCGCCACCCGTGCGCGGGCACGAGAGCGGGATCCTCGTCCGGGCCGCCCGCCCCGGCACAGCTCTCCGCGACGGTCAGACGGGAGACGTCCACGGGGAAGCGGTAGGCGTCGTCGCCGATGTTGAGCAGCGTGACGACTTCTCCCGTCCCCGCCTGGCTGCGCAGCGCGAGGGCCCTGTTGGCGACATGCTCGGCCTCCGTACGAGCCCGGACCAGCCAGGGGTGCCGGCGGCGCAGGCCGACCAGCCGCTGGTGGAGCCGGTAGACGGGCATGCCGTGCGACGCCAGGTCGCCCGGGCCGTCGGGGAAGGCGGGCCGGATCGCGTCGTCGCCCCCGGCGCGTTCCTCCTTGATCCCGAGCAACGCCTGCTCGTCGCCGTAGTAGAGGCTCGGCACCCCGCCCACCGTCATCAGGACGGCCAGCGCGTGCCCCAGGTGCCGCGAATCGGCGAGCCTGCTGGCCAGGCGCGTCACGTCGTGGTTGCCGACGAACGTCATCGGCGCGAACACCTCCAGCAGCCGGTTGTGCCGGTCGAGCGCCCAGGCGAGTTCGTAGAAGTTGCCGTCGTTGAGCGAGCTCCAGATGGCCTTCCACAGCTCGTACTGCGTCACCGAGTCGAGCCCGCCCTCGGTCACGTACGCCGCGTAGTCGCCGTGGATCACCTCGCCGGCGAACCAGGCGTCCGGATGCTCGCGCCGCACCCGGGTGACGGCCTCCCGCCAGAAGGCGCGCGGCACCGCGTACGCCGCGTCGAGCCGCCAGCCGGACGCGCCGCGGCCGAGCCAGTGGCCCATCACCCGTACGACGTGGTCGAGGACGGCGGGCTCCGCGTGGTTCAGCGCGACCAGGTGGTCGTGGCCCTCGAACACGGCGAAGCCGCCGGCGCCGTCACCGGGACGGAACCAGCGGGCGGCGGGGGAGTCCGGCCCTTCCGTCAGTGCCCGTGTGAAGACCGGAAACCCCCTGCCCACATGGTTGAACACCCCGTCGAGCAGCACCCGCAGCCCGCGCCGCCGCGCCTGCGCCACCAGGTGGTCGAAGTCGTCGTCGTCCCCGAGCCGGGGATCGACGCGGAAATGGTCCACCGTGTCGTACCCGTGCGTCTCGGACGCGAAGATCGGGCCGAGCTGGAGACCCGTACAGCCGAGGTTCACGGCGTAGTCGAGCCAGCTCTCCAGACGCCGCAGCCGGTGCCGGACCGGCGTTTCCCCGGGTGCCGCCGTCAACGGGGCGCCGGTGAAACCCAGCGGGTAGACATGCCACCAGATCGCGTGGTCGCTCCACGACGTCACATCCGCTCCTCATCGCTCGTCCCTCTGGTCACAGTGTCGCCGTCGCGGCCCCCTCCCGTGCCGGCGGCCCCTCGACGCCGGCGTGCCGTACGAAGGCGGGACGCCCCCGCCCGCAGGCGCGGCAGACGCCACGCGTGCGGTAGTGGTAGCCGACGGCCGCCGTCCCCATCGTCAGCCCCCAGGCGAGGAACCAGGGATAGATGACGTCGAACACCCAGGGAGACAGGCCCTCCAGGGGAGCCTTCGCGAGGCCGAGGGCGACCGCGACGCGCAGTCCCGTGCCGAGGACGCCGACCGGGACCAGCATGACGCTCCCCACGAAGGCGGCGGTCAGCGGCATCCACCGCGGCATGCGCAGCGGTGGCCGCCAGGTCCGGGCGAAACCGAGCCCGAGCGCCATGCCGATCAGCGCCAGCACCCCGGTGTCGCCCAGCCCCGGCGTCCACAGGTGCACATCCCCGAACGCCCGGGGATCGGTGAGGCCGAACGTGCCCCCGAGGCCCCACTGCACCTTCAGCGCGCCGTAGCCGGCCGCGAGCAGCACGGTCAGGTATCCGGCGCGGACGCTCAGCCTCTGCCACGATCCCCGGGCCGGCCACGTCCCCCGGCCCCCGTCGGCGGGGGAGGTGTGGCCCGCGTCGTCGCGGCCTTCGGGCTGAGCCGCGTCGTGGCCCGCAGGCCGGCCGCAACGTGCGCAGGCGCCGCGTGCGCGGCGGCGACGCCGCACGGCGGTCACGAGGAGCGTCGTGCCGGCGGCGAGCGCGGCGGCGCGGGCGGCGGCCATCGGCCAGTCGAAACCGAGGTCGACGACACCGCTCTCCCCGGTGACCGCCGCGATCGCCGCCATGATCCCGCCCACGATGTCGAAGGCGAACCCGCTCGCCCCGACACCGGCCAGCGCGAGACCGGCCACCGCCGCGGCGCCGGTGGCGAGCGCGCCGGTGGGCGCGGGCGGGGACTCCCGAAGGTGTGTCGTTTCCATGACTCCAGGCTCGCGGTCGCGTTCTCGCCGGGCCTCCCCACCGGGCGGGACGCGCCTCCCTCGCACGGGGGAAAGTCGCTTGAGCCTCACGTAGCGTGAGCTCTTAGCGTCGGCGGCATGGAGATCATCGTTCACGACACGGCCACCGCGATGGCCGATCTGCTGGCCGCCCCCCTCGCGGACCGGCCCGCGGCGCTCACCGGAATGCTGCGCCCGATGTGGGACGCCGTGCCCTGGATGCCCGTCGCCGACGTCGTCGGCATGCACCACAAGGGCTCCGGGTTCCGCGTCGACCGGGACGACGAGCGCTACCTGCCCGCGTTGCGGCGGATGCGCGACGCGGGGGTGTGGGAGCAGGTCGGCGACGCGCTCACCGCCGCGTGGAGCCGCCAGCGCGAGGCCGTGCCCGGCATCCGGCACCCCGAGACGCTGCAGGTCTACATCGTCCTCGGCGACCCGGACGCGGAGCACTTGGTGCGGCGCAACCACGGCTACCTCGGCATGAGCGGCAAGGGCCTGGTCTACCTCCTCGTCTGGCCGACGGAGGACAACGTCGGCCGTCTCGGGCACTGCGCCGTCCACGAGCTCAACCACAACGTCAGGTACTCGAACGTCGTCTGGGACCCCGCGACCGTCACCCTCGGCGAGCAGGTCGTCTCCGAAGGGCTCGCCGAGGCGTTCGCCCGCGAGCTGCACGGACCGGAGGGGCTCGGGCCGTGGAGCGTTTCCCTGGACGGGCCCGCGCTCGACAGCGCGTACGCCACCATCACCGGGGCCCTCGACCTGACCGGCATGCACAACTTCACCGCGTACGTGCACGGGGACGCCACAGCGGAGTTGATGGGGCAGCCGCCCGTCGGCCTGCCCGACCACGCGGGCTACCCCGTCGGGCTGCGGATCGTCGACGCCCACCTCGCCGCCTCGGGCCTGACCGCCGCCGAGAGCACGGCGTTGCCCAGAAAGGAGATCCTGGCCAACGCCGGGCTGTCCGCCGCCCGCTAGGCTCGCTCGTCGAGCCTAGGTCAAACGGGTGCAAAGGGGGACGGAGCCGCATGGGTGCCGGACAGGTCGTGCTCCTGCTCCTCGCTGCCGTGGCCGCCGGATGGGTGGACGCCGTCGTCGGCGGGGGAGGGCTGCTGCAGCTTCCGGTGCTGCTCCTGGCCGGCCTCACCCCGGTCCAGGCGCTGGCGACGAACAAGTCCGCCGCGATCTTCGGGACGGGCTCGGCCGCCGTCACCTACGCGAGGAAGACGAAGCTCGACCGGGGGGTGGCCGTGCCGGCCGCGGCGCTGGCGGTCGTGTTCGCCGGCCTGGGCGCCGCCTCGGCGGCCCTGCTCGACGCGGACGTGCTGAAGCCACTGGTGATGATCGTGCTGCTGGGTGTGGGGGCGTTCGTGACCCTGCGGCCGGGGTTCGGCCGCCTGCCCCACCCGCACCTGCGTACGCGTGCGCGGGTGGTGACGGGAGTCGCGGTGGCGGGCGTCGGCATCGCCTATTACGACGGCATCGTCGGGCCGGGCACCGGCACGTTCCTGCTCATCGCGTTCACCTCGATCCTCGGGATGGACTTCGTCCACGCCTCCGCCACGGCGAAGGTCGTCAACACCGGCACCAACCTCGGCGCGCTCGCCGTCTTCGCCGCGCAGGGCCACGTGGTGTGGGCGCTCGGCCTGGCCATGGCCGCCTGCAACATCGCCGGAGCGCAGATCGGCGCACGGATGGCGCTCAGCCGGGGCGCGGGGTTCGTCCGCGTCGTCCTGCTGTGCGTGGTGGCCGCCCTGGTCGCCAAGCTCGGGTACGACCAGTTTTTCGATCGATAAGATCGCCCAGGCCGAGCCCGTGGCCGGCGCCTCAGCCGTGGGGTTCCACCACGACCTTGAGCCCGCGCCGGGAGACGGCGGCGGCGAAGGCGTCCGCCGTGGCCGCGAGCGGGAAGTGGTCGGTGACCAGCGACGACACGTCCACCGACCCGTTCTCGACGAGGCGGATGGCCCGGGGATAGGTGAGGTTCATCCGCCGGACCAGCGCGAGCGTGAGGCCCTTGCGCCGGGCCAGCGACGCGGGGAACGACGTGCGGTCCTCGTCGGGGATGCCGGCCAGCACGACCCGGCCGCCGGGCCGGGCCGCGGTCATGGCGAGGCGCACCGCGTCGTCGTCGCCCGCCACCTCGAAGGCCACGCGTACGCCGAGGCCGTCAAGCCCGTCGATCCCGGTCCACGCGGCGGGTCCAGCATCCTCGGGGGACAGGGCGTGGTCGGCGCCGAACCGCAGGGCGGCGGCGCGACGGTGCGGCAGGGGATCGACGGCGACCACCGTCGAGGCGCCGGCGAGCCGGGCGAGCCGGACCACCAGCAGCCCGATCGGCCCGCACCCGACGACGGCGACGGGCGCCCCGAGCCCCATATGTCCCAGGTCCACGGCGTGGATCGCCACACCGAGCGGTTCGAGCATGGCCCCGTCGCTGTCGGAGAGCGCGTCGGGCAGCGGGTGCAGCAGGTCGTCGGGCCAGGCGAGCCACTCGCGCAGGCCGCCGTCGAGCGTGCCGTGCCCGGCGAAGCGGACATCCGGGCACAGGTTGCCGTACCCCGTCGCGCACACCCCGCACGTGCCGCAGGGGATGGCGGGGTCGACCGCGACCCGGGTGCCGTGCCGTGGGCCGCCCTCGATCACTCCGGCGATCTCGTGCCCCACGACGAGCGGATCGTCCAGCACCGCGTCGCCGATGCCGCCTTCGGAGTACCAGTGCAGGTCGGAGCCGCACAGGCCGACCGCGGTGACGCGCACCAGGCTCTCGCCGGGCCCGGGAACGGGCCGAGGTTCCTCGGACAGCCGGATGTCGCCCACCTTGTGCAGCCGGGCGGCCCTCACGGCCTGATCCCTCGCGCCATCGCCGCTCCCCCTCGATCCGTCCTCCACCTTGATCGTAACCCCGCGCCCGATCGGGGGCTTCGCCGGCCTTGGCCGTCGAAGCCCCCGCGTCACCGGTGTCCGGCGTGCCGGCGGGGGCCGGCGTCAGAAGCGATAACGCAGGATCCAGCCGGCGTTCCTCCACGCGGGGACCAGGCCTATCAAGGCCACCAGCAGCCGGTAGTACAGCGGGGAGCGTCTGAGCAGGGAGGCGTCACCTGGGCTGCCGACCTCCGCGAGGCGAAGCCGGCGATGGAATCCTTCGACGTCGCGCGGGTCGCCGGGAAACCACTGTTCGGCGATCCCGAACTTCGTGAAAAGCGGCACGGGCCGTTTCTCCCGCTGCTTCCTCACCACAGGGGAGGTGATGTTGAAGCAGATCTCGCCGCTGGGGAAATGCTCGACGATCTGGGTGAGGATCCGCCGTACGTCGTGTTCGGGGAGGAAGTTCAGCAGGCCGTCGGCGACCACGATCGCGGGTCTGTCGCGCGGGACAGAATCGAGCCAGCCGGGCTCGGTGACGGACGCGCCGACGGCGGTGTGACCGGGACGCGGGGGGTACAGCCGGCCGGCGATCTCGACGACGTCCGGGAAGTCCACGTCGTACCAATGGTGGCCGTCTCCCGGGTCGACGCGCCGGACACGGCTGTCGAACCCGCAGCCGATGTCGAGGACGACCGCGCCCGGCGTCCGGCCGAGAAACGCCCTGACCCAGTCGTCCATCATCCTCGAGCGCACCCCGACCGCGAAGCGTCCGAGACCGAGCGGCTTGAACTGGTCGAAGTCGAAGTCCAGCAGGCCGATCGCCCGCTGGGCCCACTCGTCGCCGAGGATCGGGTGCCGGTCCCGGCTGTCGAGCCAGCGCAGGTAGAGCTCCAGAAGCGCGGTGACGCGCACTCCCGTGAAGTCGACGGGGATCTTTCGCATGAGGTCCTCCCGGTGGTCACACCGGCCGCTCGTCCCCGCGGTAACCGGTCTGGTGGAGCACGGCCAGCAGAAAGTCCCGGATCTCGTCCTCGCTGCTGGTGTCGGGCTGGGTGGTGAGGTGCGTGCCGACCGCGCCGGTGAGAATCGTCTGGATGACGCCGAGGTCGGCGGAGGGGGGGAACCTTCCGCGATCACGCGCGTGCTCCAGGCTGGCGCGGATCGCCTCCTCGCGCCGCCGGATGCTTGCGTTCCAGTACGCCTCGCGCAGGGCCGGGTAGTCGTGGAGCGATGTCATCAGCCGGCGGGTGAGCCGGCGTAGCCGGGGCCGGGCCAGGTGGTGGGCCCATGCGGCGAGCATCTGCTCGATGTCGACCGGCTCCGGCGGCGGGGGCGACGCGTCCTGGCCCGCGCCGATCGCGGCGACGAGCAGCCGGATCTTGTCCGGGAACCGCCGGTACACCGTCGCCCGGGTCACGCCGGCGCGGCGGGCGACCTGCTCGATCGTGACCGCGTCGATCCCGCGCTCGATCAGCAGATCCACGGCTGCCGCGAGGATGGCCGCGTCGATGTCCGCGCTTCGCGGACGTCCCGGCGGCCGCTCTCGCTCCGCTTCCCCCATATTATTTACAATACAGTACAGCTCTGTATTGTAAATGTCGTCGGTGCGGTCGGTTGGGGCTGGGACGGCTGCCGGCGAGCACAACGCGCTCGAGGCGGTCCGGTTGCGCGGAAGGTCTCTGCGGCCGCTGAGGGCGGCCAGAAGCGCGCGGAGCGGTCCGGGGGCATGCGGGAGACGAGCCGGAGGGCCAGGGGGAGGAGCCGGGCGGGGACGGACACGCCGAGGGCCGGGCCCTGCCGGGCCCGGCCCTCGGAACGTTCCCGCACGGGGTCTACGACCGGGCCTGGCCGGTCATCTGCCGTGCCTGGTCGCGGGTCTGCTCGGTGACCTGGCGCGCCTGGTCGCGAGCCTCCTCGCCGGTGGTCCTGCTCGCCTCCGCGGCCGTCTCGCGCACCTGCTGGACCGCCTGCCTGGCGTCCTCGCCCACACGCTGCGCGGTCTCCTGGACGGCCTGCTTCACCGGCTCGACCATCTCCCCGGCCCGGTCCTTGACCTGCACGGCCGCCCGTTCCTCGGCGGAGGTCTTCGGCAGCAGGCTCGCGGCCAGCAGCCCCGCCCCGAAGGCGATCAACCCCGTGGCGAGCGGGTTGCCCTGCGTGCTGCGCATCGCCTGCCGCGGCGCGTCGCGCACGGTATGGGCCGCCTGCTGGGCGCCGTGCCGCACCATCTCGCCCGCCTCGGCGGCGGTGCCGCGGACCGTCTCACCGGCGTGCGCCGCGGCGTCCCGCATCGTCCCCGCGGCCTCACCGGCCTGGTCGCGAACCGTGTGGGTGGCGTGTGCCGGCACTCCCATCACCTTCTCCCTCACCGATTGCGCCGCCTGGCGCACCCTGTCCGTACGGCGCCGCACGATGCGCGCCGGGCTCGTCCGGTCGGCGAGCCGGTCCACGTCGGCGGCGAGTTCCGCGCGCGTGACCTCGATCTCGGCCCTTATCTCCTCTGGGCTCGCGCCCATCGCACGTCCTCCTTCAGCGTCTCGATGGTCTGCTCGGGCGTGGGGTTCACCTCGCGCATGCGCTCCTTGCCCCGTGCGAACAGCACCCCGCCGATCACCGCCCACACGGCCGCGACGATGAGCGCGGCCCAGGCCAGGTCCATGACGTTGCCGAGCCCGAACACGACGGCCAGCGTGACGAGGAGCGCCACCATGTATCCGGCGAAGCCGGCCCCGCCGAGCATTCCGGCGGCCTTGCCGGCCTTGGCGGCCTCCTGCCGGATCTCGGCCTTGGCGAGCTCCACCTCCTGGCGGAACAGCATGGACAGGTCCTCGCCGATCTCCCCGACCAGCTTGCCCAGTGAGGGCTCGGCGGGTGGGCTGGGGTAGCTCATCGCGGGCCACCTCCGTCGCCCGGCGTCCCCGGATAGCCGTCCGCGTCGCCGTCGGGGTGGCCGTCCCGGATCTCCTCGGACGGGTAGCGCGCGCCGGTCGTGTAACCGGTCCCGGTGCCGTCGCGCGTTCCGTCACCGGCTCGATAGCCGTCTCCGGTGCCGTACGACGGTGAGGCGGTCACGCCGGTTCCAGGGCCTCCGGTGCCCGTGCTCCCGCTCACCGACTCTCCGACCAGGGTGTGCTGCGTGCCCGTGCCGTACGTGGTCGGCGGGCGGGTGCCGTACGGGGCGGACGAGGGCGATCCGGAACCGTATGCGGCGCCGCTTCCGCCGGCGTCGGTGCCGTATGCGGTGCCGGAGTCGAACCGCCTCGCGGCACCGTCGGCGTGGGGGTCCTCGGCCGAGGTGACGGCCTTGACGGCCCGTCCCACGAGGAAGCCCGCGACCAGGGCGCCGGCGAGGAACAGCCCAGGGCGACGCCGCGCGAAGTCCTGTACGTCGCGCACCGCGCCGTGCAGGCCCTCGGTCTCCAGGTAGTCGGCGGCGCGGTGACCCTGCTCCGCGACCTGCTGGACCACGCCCCGCATGGGGGAGTCGGGCTTGGCGTTGTCGCCGATGGCCTCCAGTTCGCCGGTCCACTGCCGGATCGCGCCGGCCGCGCGCCTGCTCTGGTGCCGCGCCTGCTCGTCGGTGTGCCTGCGCAACTGGTGGAGAACCTGCCGAGTCTGCTCCCTGGCCTCGTGGGCCACCGTACGCGCCTGGTCCTTGGCGGTGACCGCCACCTCGCCGGCGGCGGTCCTGGCCTCGTGGGCCGTCTCCTGCGCCGCCTGCCGGACCTGCTGCGCGGTGCCCTGCTGCGGGGCGCCCTGATATCCGGTCCCCTGCTGTCCGGCCTGCTGCCGGCCGGCGCCCTGCGGCAGCTCGCTTCCCCCGGCGTATGTTCGCGTCTCGGTATGGAAGTCGCTCACTGAAGCCTCCTTGGGTCGAAATCGTCCCTGGAGCGGCGAGCTACCCCTGAAGTCCGAACGGACGCACAAAGTGCTCAAAAAAGTCAAAAAGGCGTATAGGTCTGGTCAAGTGTCCTGCGTACAGGCCTGAACGGGCGGGGCGGGGGCGGTGCGGCCCCCCGGGTGGGAGGCCGGGGACGTGCCCGGCGCACGGTTGGGAAACGGTGGCCTCTCTTCGGCGGAGATGCGGGAAAGCAAATTGGAGAGCGCTTTCCCAGAGCCTGGACCCCGATGGCCGCCCTGTCAAGGCCGGCCCTCGACGCGGCGGAAATCCGCAGTTCAACGGGGGAAATCGCGGTCGGAACGGTCGGCTGCGCGGGTGTGGCAGAGGGCCGCCCCTTGACACTCTCCGCCTTCCGCGACACTCTCCTCCTTGGAGAGCGCTCTCCAAACCGATGGCGGTGAGGAGAGCCCGTGCTCGCGTGGCCGACGCCTGTCACCTGGGGCGACTCCCGCACTTGCGGGGGCCGTCCGCGCCGCGCTGTCGCAAGACCGCGCTGTCACAGCACCGCGCTGTCACAGGCACAAGGACCGTTCACCCCCCAGACCGCCGCCCGCACGGGCGGGCGGTCGCACCCGCAAGAGTGAGGACAACACCCGTGCGCAGACGCAAGCCATATCTCTTCGCCGTCGCCGGAGCCCTCGTGCTCGCCGCGACCGCCTGCGGTGCCGACGACTCGTCGTCCAAAGCCGGCTCGGCCGGTGGGAGCGCGGCCCAGACGATCACCTACTGGGCGTCCAACCAGGGCACCAGCCTGGAGAACGACAAGGAGGTGCTCAAGCCCGAGCTGGACAGGTTCACCAAGGAGACCGGGATCACGGTGAACCTGGAAGTCGTCCCCTGGGCCGACCTGCTCAACCGGATCCTCGCCGCGACGACGTCGGGCAAGGGCCCGGACGTCGTCAACATCGGCAACACCTGGTCGGCCTCGCTGCAGGCGACTGGGGCGTTCGTGCCGTGGGACGACGCGCTGCTCAAGACGCTCGGCGGCAAGGAGCGCTTCCTCGGCCCCAGCCTCGCCGCGACCGGCGCCCCCGGTCAGCCGCCCACCGCCGTGCCGATCTACGGCATGACGTACGGCCTCTTCTACAACAAGAAGATGTTCAAGGAGGCCGGCATCGACAAGCCGCCGGCCACCTGGGACGAGCTGATCGCCGACGGCAGGAAGCTGACCAAGGACGGCAAGTGGGGGCTCGCCGTGGAGGGAGCGAGCGTCAGCGAGAACGCCCACCACGCCTTCATCTTCGGGCAGCAGCACGGCGCGGACCTGTTCGACGCCTCCGGCAAGCCGCACTTCGACTCCGACCAGGAGGTCGCGGCCATCAAGCAGTACCTCGACCTGATGGCCGCCCACAAGATCGTCAACCCGAGCAACGCCGAGTACGCCAACGGCACCGAGGCGGTGCAGGACTTCGTCTCGGGCAAGGCCGGCATGCTGATGTGGCAGTCGATCGCCACGCAGCTCAAGCAGGCCGGCTGGTCCGAGGACGACTACGGCCTGGCCCCGATCCCGCTGCCCGACCCGTCGCAGGGCGGCAAGCAGGTGAACGCGATGGTCGCCGGCATCAACCTCGCCGTCTTCAAGACGGCCGCGAACAAGGACGGGGCGCTGAAGTTCGCCCGGTTCATGACGTCCAAGCAGACCCAGCAGAACCTCAACAAGGCGTACGGCTCGCTGCCGACCGTCACGGACGCCTACGACGACCCGGCGTTCGAGAGCGAGACGATCAAGACGTTCCAGCAGATCCTCTCCACCACGGCCGCGCCGCTGCCACAGGTGGCGCAGGAGAGCCAGTTCGAGACGCTCGTGGGCAACGCGATGAACCAGCTGTTCGCCGACGCCGCGAGCGGCAAGCCGGTCACCGAGGAGGCCGTCAAGGCCAAGCTGACCGAGGCCAACCAGCAGATGGGCGGCTGAGCGGCCCGGTGACCCGGCGCCGGGCGGAGGCTCCGCCCGGCGCCCCGACGCAGACCCTCGACATCGAGAGGAAGTCCGTGACTCCTCCGTCCCCTGAAGAGGACGGCTCCTCGCTGTCCCCGGCCGAGACGGCCGGGGCAGGCGACGGCCAAGCCCTGACCGATGCCCCACCGGGGCGTACAAGGACGGCATCAGGCGAGCGATCCCCCGGCCGGACGGATCCGGCGGTCCCCGCACCGGATTCGACGGTGGCGCCCGCGACGTCCAGGCCCGCGACGTCCCGGCCCGCGACGTCCCGGCCCGCGACGTTCCGTCCCGCCACGTCCCGGCCCGGCGCGGGACGAAGGCCCGCGTCTCCAGACGGCCCGCCGCCTCCGGGCGGGCGGCGGCGGGGGCCCGTAGACCGGGTCCCGGTGCGGTTGCGCCGCGTCGCCCTGCCCTACCTGCTGATTCTTCCGGCCGTGCTGCTCGAACTGCTCGTCCACCTGGTGCCGATGCTGATCGGCATCGGGATGAGCTTCCTGAAGCTCACCCAGTTCTTCCTGCGCAACTGGTCGGCCGCGCCCTTCGCGGGGCTGGACAACTACAGCGTCGCGGTCGACTTCGACAGCGCGGTCGGCCGCTCGCTGCTGCACTCGTTCCTCGTCACCGTCGTGTTCACCCTGCTCACCGTCGGGCTGTCGTGGCTGTTCGGCATCTGCGGCGCGGTGCTCATGCAGGGCTCGTTCCGGGGCCGGGCCGTGCTGCGCGCGCTGTTCCTCGTGCCGTACGCCCTGCCGGTCTACGCCGGGGTGATCACCTGGAGCTTCCTGCTCCAGCGCGACCCGGGGCTCGTCAACCACGTGCTCGTGGACCAGTTGCACCTGTTCGGCGAGCGGCCGTTCTGGCTGATCGGGGCCAACAGCTTCTGGTCCCTCATCGTGGTCTGCGTGTGGCGGTCGTGGCCGTTCGCCTTCCTCGTGCTGATGGCCGGGCTGCAGAACATCCCCGACGACCTGTACGAGGCGGCCGCGATCGACGGCGCGGGCTGGGGACGGCGGCTGCGCGCGGTGACGCTGCCCATGCTGCGCCCCGTCAACCAGGTGCTCGTGCTGGTGCTGTTCCTGTGGACGTTCAACGACTTCAACACGCCGTACGTGCTGTTCGGCAAATCGGCCCCGCACGAGGCGGACCTGATCTCGATCCACATCTACCAGAGCTCGTTCGTCACCTGGAACTTCGGCTCGGGCTCGGCCATGTCGGTGCTGCTCCTGCTGTTCCTGCTGCTGGTGACCGCCGTGTATCTGGTGGCGACGTCGCGGAGGAGGAGCGATGCGTGACCCCCGATGGCTGCCCTGGGCGCGGTGGGCCGGTCTCGGCCTGCTCGGCCTGTTCACCCTGACCCCGCTCTACGTGATGCTGACCTCGGCGATCAAGCCGCTGCGGGACGTGCAGGGGGACTTCCACTGGATCCCCACGACGATCACGCTCCGTCCGTTCGCCGACATGTGGCGGACGGTCCCGCTGGCGCGTTACTTCGCCAACAGCCTGATCGTGTCGTCGGTGGCCGCGCTGGTGTCGGTCCTCATCGCGATCTTCGCGGCGTACGCCATCAGCCGCTTCCGCTTCCCCGGCCGCCGGATCTTCTCGGTCACCGTGCTGTCGACGCAGATGTTCCCCGGCATCCTCTTCCTGCTCCCGCTGTTCATGATCTACGTGAACCTCGGGACCGCGCTCGGGGTCGAGCTGTACGCCAGCCGCACCGGGCTGATCATCACCTATCTGACCTTCTCGCTGCCGTTCTCGATCTGGATGCTGGCCGGATATTTCGACTCGATCCCCACGGCCCTGGACGAGGCCGCCCAGGTGGACGGGAGCGGCCCCATCGGGGCCCTGCTGCGGGTCGTCCTTCCCGCCGCCACCCCCGGTATCGTGGCCGTCGCGATCTACGCGTTCATGACGGCGTGGGGGGAGGTGCTGTTCGCCTCGGTCATGACCGACGAGTCGAGCCGCACGCTCGCCGTCGGCCTCCAGGGGTACGCCACCGAGAACGACGTCTACTGGAACCAGATCATGGCGGCCTCGCTGGTCGTCAGCGTCCCCGTGGTGGCCGGGTTCCTGCTGCTGCAGCGCTACCTCGTGCAGGGCCTCACCGCGGGCGCCGTGAAGTGAACGCTCACCGTCACCACCACCCTCGAACCAAGGAGAACCAGCGAATGGAGCCGCAGCGCGGCCACGCCCCCGATGTAACCGCTTTCAACGATTTCGTGTGGGGCGTCGCCACCTCGGCCTACCAGATCGAGGGCGCGGCCCTCGAGGACGGCAGGCTGCCCTCGATCTGGGACACCTTCTGCGAGGTGCCCGGGGCGATCGACGGCGGCGACACCGGCGAAGTGGCCTGCGACCACTACCACCGGTGGCGCGAGGACGTCGGCCTGCTCGAACGCCTCGGCGTCGACGCCTACCGCTTCTCGGTGGCCTGGCCGCGCGTGGTGCCCGACGGCACAGGACCGGTGAACCCGCGCGGGCTCGCCTTCTACGACCACCTCGTGGACGCCCTGCTCGACGCCGGCATCCGGCCGTTCGCGACCCTCTACCACTGGGACCTGCCGCAGGCGCTGCAGGACCGCGGCGGGTGGCCCGAGCGCGACACCGCCCAGCGCTTCGCCGACTACGCCGCCGTCGTGGCCGAACGGCTCGGCGACCGCGTCGCCGACTGGACGACGCTCAACGAGCCGCTGTGCTGCTCCTGGCACGGGCACCTGGAGGGCTCCATGGCGCCCGGGGTGAAGGACCTGGAGGCCGCGGTCCGCACGTCCTATCACCTCCACCTCGCCCACGGCCTGGGCACGCAGGCCGTACGGGCCGCGGCGCGGCTGACGCCGTCGATCGGGATCGTCAACAACCTCAGCCCCTGCGACCCGGCGACCGACAGCGAGGAGGACCACGCCGCAGCGCGGCGCCTCGACGGGCACGTCAACCGGTGGTGGCTCGACCCGGTCACCGGCCGCGGCTACCCCGAGGACATGCTCGCGGTCTACGGCGTCGACCTGCCGATCCGGCCCGGCGACCTGGAGACGATCGCCGCCCCGCTCGACTACCTGGGCGTCAACTACTACTTCCGGCAGGTGGTGGCGGCCGACCCCGAGGGGCCCGTGCCGTACGCGCGGCAGGTCGAGGTGCCGGGGGCGACCACCACGGCCATGGGCTGGGAGGTCGACGCGGGCGGTCTGGAGCGCCTGCTGGTGCGCCTCGCGCGGGAGTACGCCACGCCCCGTCTGTACGTCACCGAGAGCGGGTCCGCCTGGCCCGACACGGTCGGCGCCGACGGAACGGTCGACGACCCGGAGCGCCTGGCCTATCTGGAGGACCACATCGCGGCCTGCGGCCGGGCCATCGAACAGGGGGCGCCGGTGGCGGGCTACTTCGCGTGGTCGCTGCTGGACAACTTCGAGTGGGCCTACGGATACGACAAGCGGTTCGGCCTGGTGCACGTCGACTACGGGACCCAGGCGCGGACCGTCAAGTCGAGCGGCCGGCGCTACGCCGAGATCATCGGAGCGAGCAAGCGGCTGCGGGTGGCCTGAGAGAGGCGAACGGGGCGCAGGTGGTCCGTCAGGCCGACTCGCGGACCACCAGCGTCGGCTGCATGATGATCGAGGTGACCTGGAAGTCCGGGTCCGCGGCGTGCGCGAGCAGCAGGCGGGCCATCTCGGCCGCCATGTCCTCCATCGGCTGGCGCACGGTCGTCAGCGGCGGGCGGCAGGTGACCGCGGCGCTGTCGTCGAACCCGATCACCGCGACGTCCTCGGGCACCCGGCGCCCGAGGTCGCGCAGCGCAAGCAGCGCGCCCTGCGCCATGAGGTCGTTGGCGACGAAGACGCCGTCGATGTCCGGGTGCTCCTTCACGAGCCGGTGCATGCCGGCCTCTCCGCTCGCGGGCATGAAGTCGCCCTCCACGGCCGGCACGTACGGGTGGCCGTGGCCGGCCATGGCCTCCTGGAATCCCGACAACCGGTCCTGGGCGGCGGGCACGTCGAAGGGGCCGCTGATGGTCGCCACCCGCCGGCAGCCGCGCGCCACCAGGCGATCGGCCGCCAGCGCCGCGCCCGCCCGGTGGGCGAGGTCGACGTAGCTGATCGGGATCGGCCGGGCGGGCCGCGCCCACAGCACGGCGGGCAGCCCGGCGTCCACCAGCAGCTTCGGCAGCGGGTCCTCGCCGTGCGTCGAGACCACCAGGGCGCCGTCGGCGCTGCCCTGCCGGAGGAACGACACGACGTCGTCGCGGGTCTGCGCCGAGTCCGCCAGCATCAGCACCGGGTGGATGCCCCGCGGCCGCAGATATCCGACCACGCCGCTGGCGACCCGGCCTAAGAACGGGTCGGCGAAGACGCGGGACTCGAACGGCTCGCCGCCCTTCGCGTCGCCCGCGCCCGACACGACCAGCGCGACCGCTCCCGTACGGCGGGTGACGAGCGAGCGGGCGGCCCGGTTCGGCACGTAGCCGGTCGTCGCGATGGCGCGGTGCACCGCCTCCTGGATGTCCGGCGCGACGTTGCGGATACCGTTGATCACGCGCGAGACGGTCGCCCGGGACACTCCCGCCACCCGGGCCACGTCCTCCAGCGTGGGGGCTCCCGACGTATGCGGGAGATCGGTGCTCATGCAGCCATTTATAGCACGAGGTGGAGAGCGCTCTCCGGTATCGCGGGAGCGGCGGCGGAGCATGGTGACCACGCTCGGGGGCCGGTCCGCCCGGACGCGTTCGGGCACAAGGGCCAGGAGCGGGTGCGGGGTGGGATCGTCGGCGAGCTCCAGCGGTAGTAGCAGGCGTCGCCGCAGGGGGTTGTGCTCCACGACGCCGCGAAGGTGCTCAGCCGTACGGACGATCACCGCGACGGACAGGCCGAGCTCCTCCTGGACCCCTCGCTCGATCGCGGCGGCGATCGGCTCGGCGTCCCCGTCCGCGGTGAACAGGGCGCACGCGAGATGGGGCATGGCGACGCGCTCGGAGCGTTCTCCCTTTATTCGCGGGGCTTCTCCTCCGTGCCAGCCGGCTCCTCTGGGGGGATGGACGGCGCGGTGGCGGTGTCTTCGCCGTTCTCCTCGCCCGCGGCGCTCTCCTGGCGGGCCAGAGCGGTGCTGCCGTCCGGGCAGGTCACCGTATGCCAGCCTGGTGGCCATACGTGATCCGGATGGTCGGCGATTTGAGTCCACTCGGCCCTGCTCATCCTAGATCCAGTGAAGTCGGTGACGGTCACCCCATCGAACACGACGTCGCTGGTGAAGGTCGCCTCGTCGAACCGAGCGAACTCGGTGAAGGTCGCCTCGTCAAACCAGGCGTTCCCGTGGAAGGCCGCCTCGGGGAACAGGGCATGGTCAGTGAAGGTCGCCTCGCTGAACCGGGCGTTCCCTGAGAAGGTCGCCCTGAAGAAGACAGCGTCCAGGGTGAAGGTCGCCCCGTCGAAATCGGCCTCCCCCGTGAAGGTCGTCCTGCTGAACCGCGCGCCGCCGGTGAAGGTCGCCCCGAAGAACCAGGTGTCCCCGGCGAAGGTCGCCCCGTCGAATTGGGCCTGGCCGGTGAAGACCGCCCCGTGAAACGAGGTGTCCCCGGTGAAGACCGCCCCGTCGAATTGGGCCTCGGCGAGGTGGGCCTCAGCGAGGTCAAGGTCGATGAGGGTGGCGCCGGTCAGGTCGATGCGCATGCCGGGCCAGTGGCGGGGCTGCGACGGGAGACTCGCACGCTGGTCGGGGCGTTCGTCCCGCAGGTGTTCGGCCAGGATGGTCTGGGCGGTGAGGCGGACCTGCCGTTCTCCCTCTGCTGGGTCGGGATCGGCGGGGGCGGCAACCTGCCAGGGGCCCGGCGTCGATGGGGCCGACCGCTGGGGGCCGGGCCTGCGGGGCGGCGTGTAGGGCATGCGCAGGTAGGCGCAGATGACGTTGACGATGGTCTGCCGGTGGCCGGGGTTGTCTTGGGCCAGGCGCTCCAAGGCGTACAAGCCGGCCAGGCGGACGGCAGCCTTGTCATGGCCGAGCTGCTCGGCGGCTTTGGTGTACAGCTCGGTGACACGGCGCTCGGTGGCGTCGTGGGTGGCATGGGCGGTAGTGATCTCCTGGTGACGCTGGCGGCGGAACGACAGGGCCAGGGTGACGGCGGCGCCGACGCCGGCGCCGGCGGCCAGCGCGGTGCGCAGGGCCTCCCCGCGCGCGCTGCCGGCCTGCCCCGGCGGGGCCGCGGGCAGGCCGGTCAGCAGCCACCACATGGTGGCAGCCACCGTGCTGCCGACCAGCAGCACTACTGGCAGGATCCACCAGGCTGCGGCGCGGGGGGTTCGCGGGGGCTCGGGCGGCGAGGCGAGCTCGGCCGGACGGCGGCGGGACAACCAGGGCATGTGGTCATTTCATCCGGTTGCCGGTGGGCCCGCCAGGTATCACGGGCGTGCCCGGGCGCCACAGGCCGCACTTGAGCGGGCTTTGTGGAGCCGTCACCGCGCGATGAGCAGGCGTGGTGGGGGACGGCGCGTTGGTGCGGGTTGTTGCGGCGGTCGGCGGGAGCGTCGCGCATCAATTCCTCGGGGGCTATTTCCATTCATGTGGCAGAAGATCGTGATTTTCCCGACATGAAAGGAGCGGCTCATGGCCAGATGGCGCGTCGCCCTCGCCCTTGAGATGACCCTGTTGCCCACCCTGGGCATCATGGCTCTCGCGACGGGCGGGACAACCGCGAACGCGGAGTCGGTGGCCCCGGCGGCCACGCCGACGCCTGCATCACGATGTCACGAAACGCCCAGCAAGGCGACCTGCGACAACACTGATCCGGAGACCACCGGCTGCTCAGCGGGTGCCTACACCGTGGGAAGCTCGACGCTCTGGTTCCACAACACCCGGGGTGAGCGGACCGTGGCCGCGAACGCGACGATCGAGTTGCGCTACTCGCCCACGTGCAAGACCAATTGGGCTCGGGCGACCGTCAACAGCCGGCCGGACCGCGGTGACGGTCTGGTGAGTGTCGAGCTGTGCCGAGGCAGCGGATCCACTGACTGCACCGACCAGTACAGCGCGTACAACACCTGGGCCTACTCCGACCAGCTCTACGCACCGAATGTGGTCGCCTACGCGTATGGCTGGTGCTGCGCCGGCAACGGGTCCGGCGGGGCGTCCGGGTCCTTCGGCGCCTGACACGCAGGAGCGGCGGCAGCCGGACGCGGCGCCGCCGCAGAGGCCGGGGGCATCAGACGCGGATGATGCCGGGAGCATCGGCGATGGCATGACAAAGCCTCGCCGGGCTTCCGCCGGGCGCCCCTCCGTCGTCCTTCGCGCAGGCGACGGGTGGACGCCCCTTCCCCTGCGGACTGTCCGTCTACCTGCCACGTGAGCGACTTCGATCCTTTAGCAGGCCCGAAAGCAGGCGTCGGGTCGACGGTTTCAGAGCCGGCGGCGCCGCTGTCACCCGTCCCTCGCGGATACGGGAGGCGACCTGTGCTTCGAGCCCTTGGTTTCCCGGCGGCCAGCCGGTCTGCCCTCGCACTCATCCCCCGACGGTGCCGCATCCGCGAATGGAGTCGATGTGTACCTTTGGTCATCGCGAACAGCACGATGCGTCGTGCGAAGCGCCACGGCCCTGGTGGTCTCGCTCGGCCTGTTACTCGGCGGCACTGAGGTTCCCACCGAGGCCGCGCCGTACGCCGGGACGATCGAACAGACGGCGCCGCGTCCCGGCAGGGCCGTTCCGGAGGGCACACGTCCGGCCGGAAGCCCGGTCGTGCCCGAGGGGGACGAGATCGTCTTCGGGGACGGCGACACCTCCGGATACCACCTGTACGCGGCCGGGCCGGCGGACGGCTGGACGTGGCACGCGCTGGCGACCATCCAGCCCGGCCACGGCGAAGACGAACGCTGGATCGGACAGCAGTGCCTGACCGGCGACGGGCGCTGGGTGGTGGTCGTCGTAGCGCCGTGGAGCGCGGCGAACTCCGAGGCGGGTATGAACAGCGGAGGCATGGCGTACGCGGTCGACGCGCACACCGGCGCCGTACGGCCGCTCGCCTCCGGTGTGTCGCTGGCGTACTTCAATCCTGGCTGCGGCACCGGCAGCGAGGTGGCGCTGACCAGCTATCTGGGCCGGGACCAGCGCCCGACCCGGGTCGGCGTGCTGGACGCCGCCAGCGGACGCCGGACGCGGACGACCACGGTGCGGGCGGAGGTCACCTCGGCCGTCCCGGCCGGCGATCGCATCGTAGCGGCGCGAGGCGGCGACCTGGTGGACGTCACCGATGACCGGATCGCTGCGCTGCATCGGTTCCCGGGCCGGGTGACCGACGTGACGCCGTCCGCCGGTGGAGGCGTCCACCTGGTCGCCCACGTGGGCGGGACCGGTGAGGCCTGGGGGTGGGCGGCCGGTCATGGCCGGCGCCTCGCCACCGGTACGTCCATCGCCCTGCACCTGCACAACGGCCGTTCGGGCCGGACGATCGTGTCCGGCGCCGCCCATCTGGAGGCCGGCTCCGGTCTTGTCTCCGCGCCCGCGGCCGTCGATCCGGATTCGGTATCGCTGTCCGGCGGTGCGGCGCTGCCCGAGCAACGCGGCAAGGACGGCAAGCGGGCCGACATCCTCCCCAGGGGCGCCGCCGGCCCGACGGCCCGCAGGCTGCCGGCTCCACTGCCGCTGCGCACCACTGCCCTGCCGAAGCTACGGCTCGATGGCGGCACAGCCGCCCAGACGCTCGGGATGGACGGCGAGTACGCCTGTGCGGTGTCACGCAACGACGTGTTCAAGCAGGTGTGGCAGCCGACTTCCGAACAGGTTCTGTGGGCGGTCAGCCAGGCCGTCCAGGGTGCGCTGAAGCCCGGACTCGCCGGTGCGCGGCCGGCCCATGTGGAGATGTACGCCCGGGACGCCGGCAAACCCCTCGCCCCGGGATACCCCAGTGAGGACTTCCCCCTGGTCTCCGGCGCGCCCGCCGTGCCGCCACTGGTGCTGTACGGCATCCTCGCCCAAGAGTCCAACTTCAGCCAGGCCAGCTGGCACGCGCTGCCGGGCCGGTCGGCGAACCCGCTCATCGCCAACTACTACGGCACCGGCACCGACGGGACCTCGATCGACTACTCCCAAGCCGACTGCGGGTACGGCATCGCCCAGATCACCGACGGTATGCGGTTCTCCATCGGCGCCACCATCCCCAGCGACCAGCAGGTGCGCGTGGCCGTCGACTACGCCACCAACATCGCCGCGGCCGTGACCGTCCTGCAGGACAAATGGCTGCAACTGCACAGCCTCGGCATCACCATGAACGACGACGACCCCACGAAGGTGGAGAACTGGTACGCCGCCATCTGGGGATACAACTCCGGAGTGCACACCGATCCCGCAGACCGCAAGGGGCTGGGCTGGTTCAACAACCCCGCCAACCCGATCTATCCACCGCGGCACGCCTTCCTGCACGACGGGACGCAGGTGACGTACGGCGATGCTCGCACGCCGTCCCATTGGCCCTATCAGGAGCGGGTCTTCGGATGGATCGACGTCCCTCAGATGGACACCCGCGGCTATCTGAAATACCGCGGCTCCTATGACTGGGACGACGGGGTCGGCCGGTTCCTGCAGGTCCCCGGCCCCACCACGTTCTGCGATGTGGGCATCAACTACTGCCTCCCCGGCCAGGTCGGCGGATCCTCGGACCCCTGCCCGTCGGAAGACACCCTCTGCTGGTGGGACAGGCCGGTGACCTGGACGGACTGCGCCACCTCCTGTACCACCTCCACGCCGGGCAACGCGCCCAACGGTCACGCCTACTTCCCGCAACCCGGCGCCGCGGAGCCCCACGCCGACCCGGACAGCGCGACCTGCTCCCTGACGGGATCGGCCGACCCGGGGGCGAACGCGATCGTCGTCGACGACACCGCCCTCGGCGACGGAAAGAACCCCGCCCGGTTGACCCCCAACCTGATGAACTGCGACAGCCACGCCCCCGGCGCCATCGCCCCGGCCTCGGCCGACGCCTCTTTCCGCCTCGTCGGACCCGACGGCGAGGACGTGCTGAACACCCCCTCGAGCGTTCCCGCCATCGACCTCCATCAGATCGGCGGTGGCGCGGCGGGGCATGTTTTCTTCACCCACACCGGCGGGACGGCGTACGCGGATACCGAGGTGCGCGGGCAATGGGCGGCGACCCTGACCGCAGACCCCACTTACGGCACGGTCTACCAGGTGAAGGCATTCGTACCGGACGTGGCGGCCGCCACGGGTCACGCCACGTACGAGATCGACACCAGCGACCTCAACGAACCCGACCTTCCCGGCGCCGAAAACAACAGGGGACTACGACGCACCATCGACCAAGGCGGATACGTCAACGCGTGGGCACCACTCGGCTACTACCTGTGTGGCGGCCCCTCTTCCACCACGTCGACCGGCCCCTCCTCGTGCCGGATGACCGTCACCCTGCGCTCGATCACACCGGATGACGACGGCACCCAGGGATCCGACACGGCATTCGACGCGGTCGCCTTCGTGCCCGTGCCGACCGGAGGATACGTCGCCTTGGGCGACTCCTACTCCTCGGGCGAGGGCCTCGGCGGCGGCGACAACCTGTCCCCCGCAGGCTGGGAAGACGGCACCGACGTATCGCAGAACAACCCGGGCGACCACGGAAACCTGTGCCACCGGGGCACCTACAACTGGCCCTACCAGGTCGCCATCGACAAAAACCTGCTGAACTTCATCGACCTGACCTGCTCCGGCTCCAACCTGGGCGACGTCGCCGGCCTCCGGTACTACATGGAGGAAAGGATCGACGAGTGGATCCCAGGACTGTACACCGCATGGTTCCTCGACGACGGGAAACTCCACGAGACACCCGGTTCGGGTAACGACTGGATGACCGACATCCCGAACAACGAGAGGGCGGGGTCCGCCTTCTTCGGCGAGCCCAGCACCCAACTCCAACTGCTCCGCGCGCTGCGGCCCAGGCTGGTCACCCTCACCGTGGGCGGCAACGACGCAGGGTTCGCCGACGTCATCAACACCTGCCTGCACCCGCCCTCGTGTCTGGAGGTCTACGGGGCGGGCAGCGGGCAGGACAGGCTCGACGCCCGGATCGACAGCCTGAAGAGCTTCCTGACCACGGCATACCAGGACATCGCGGCCGCGGCGGGTGGGGCGGACAAGGTCTACGTGGTGACCTACCCCGGCATCCTCACTCCGCCCGATGAGAGCGGGGATCCCACCGCCACCGACTGCGTCGGCATGACCGATGCCACCCGTCGCTGGCTGCGGCCGAAGGTGACCCGGCTCGCAGGTGTGATCAAAGCCGCCGCCACCGAGGCCCACATCCACTCGATAGACATCAGCGGGCTGTTCGACGGCCACGAGGCCTGCACCGGCGACCCCTACATCACCCTCCCGAACCTGCTCTACGCGGGCTCATGGCCGGCGTTCGACAACTGGTTCCACCCGAACCAGGCCGGCTACGACGCGATGAGCAGACAGATCGCGAGACAGATCACGATCCCCTGAACGGGCGAGCTCGGCCGGGCACCGAAAACGAGGTCCTGCCTTCGTAGGGGCCCTGCGGCCGGCGTGGCGCGGACATGGGCGGCACGCTGGGCCGCGTGCCTATAAGCAGGACTTTGTTCACCATGATGGGCCGCTGGAAATGCCGATGGGCTACGGCCGCCGAACCCCGGGTCGACCACCTACGCCTCAAGACCGAACACCGCGGAGACTCGCCGTGCGAGATGCTCCTCGGTGCCCCCGGAAGTCACCCTGAGCCCGTAGAGGCCCAGATGGCGGGTCTGCTCGCTGAGCCGGTCGGTGAACAGCGCGTCGCGCTGGAGCAGGTTCTGCAGCGCGCGCTGCGGGTCACCGGTCTTGGCGAGGAATCCCCATGCCGGTCCGCCACGACTGTCGAACACCGCCTGGCGGAACTGGGGAGTCGGCAGCAGCCACACGGCATGGCGCACTTCGGTGAGCAGGGGTCGGACGAGGCCGGGCAGCAGCCGGAATCCCTCGGCGACCACCGGCCGGTCGGCGGGGAGGGCGAGAAGGTCTTCGACGATCAGCTTGAATCCTTCGCCGTGGAACCAGTGGAAGGTATCGAGCATCTCGCGCGGACTTCTGACCACCCAGCGTTCGTCCATGTCCATGGCGGCGAACCTGCTCAGGTAAGGAGCTTGTTCCACGGGCATGCGGCGGGCGTGGTCGGGCATGACCGCGTCGGTATCGTACAGACGCATCCCGTACCGGTCGGCCAGGCGCCGGGCGATGGTGGTTTTTCCGGACCCGCTGCCGCCGCCGATCCAGTAGACGTGGCGCAGCCGTTCCCTCCAACCGCTGGGAGAAGCACCTTCGTGCGGTGCAGAGTCCATTCGTCAGCTCCTGTCGAGTGCCTGCCCGGAGGCGTTGAGAGCCCGCCCAGAGCGTCTCGCAACTCGTTGTTAGCAGATCTTCCGTTTACGGGACCATCGGGATAGGCCCGCAGGGGACTGTTGTGCGTGGAGACCGGCGGGCGGAAGCCCCAGGGGCCGGTTCGCGGTGACGTCCCAGAGGCGGATCCGGGCGCTCATCGGCGGGCGAGGTCGATCCGGTCACCGATGTGGAGCATGCGATGATCGGGTCCGCGCCCATCGCCGCCGAACTGACATGGTGAACGTCCCCGGCCCGGCGGGGCGCACCTCGAACGACACGTGAGGAAGAGCGACAGGAATGCCCGACGACCTGGCACTTCGACCCGTCACCGAAGCCGACCTGGACGCCTTCGACTCGGCCTTCCAGAGCGAGAGCGGCGCGACTGCGCACCAGTGGTTCGGATTCACCCCGACCATCGCGCTGCGGGAGGCGCTGCGCACCCGCGGGCTCCTGGCCGGAGCCGACAACATGCTCGCCGTGACGGTGGACGGCGAGCTCGCGGGGCGGGTCGAGTGGCTGGAGCGGCGCTGGGGCCGCCGTGACACGTCGCTGTGCTGGGAGATCGCCGTGGGCCTGCTGCCGGACTGGCGGGGCAGGGGAATCGGGACCCGGGCCCAGCGGGAACTCGTCCGCTATCTGTTCACGCACACGCGGGTGGAACGCGTGCAGGCGACCACCGACCCGGAGAACGCGGCCGAGACACGGTGCCTGGAGAAGATCGGATTCCGGCTCGAAGGCGTGGTGCGGCGTGCCCAGTGGCGAGGCGGGCGCTGGCACGACCAGCTCCTGTACTCGATCCTGCGGGACGAGTTCGACCTCGCGTCCGGATGAGCCGGAAAATCCGCTGCCAGGGCGGCACGGCGGGGGACAAGATGAGACATGCCCATCGATGATCTTCCTGGTGCCATCCGGCTTCCCGACGGCACCCCGGTGCGGGGCCGCGGCCTGAGACGTCCCACGCCGCCGGGCGTCCTGCCCGACCACGGCCTCTACCTGGGCGGCCGGCGGCTCAGGCACAAGCACGACCCCGGCCTCACCTGGCCGCACGAGTGGATCGACTGGCCCGACTTCCTCCTGCCCCGTGACCAGGAGCACGCGATCGGCCGCATCAGGGCGCTGCACGAGCACGCGCGTGCGGGCCGCCGGGTCGAGGTCGCCTGCGGCGGGGGAGTCGGGCGTACCGGCACCGTGATCGCGTGCCTGGCCATCCTGTCGGGCCTGCCCGCCGACCGGGCCGTCGCCTGGACCCGGGCCGAATATCACCCGCGGGCCGTTGAGACGCCCTGGCAGCGCCGCTGGGTGCTGCGCTTTCCCGCGTCCTGACAGACGAGCCGCGCCGCCGGGCGGGGGAGGGAGGCCGGTCGCGGACGTCCGAAATCCGTATGGTTGGGTGCCCTTGTGCTTGTGGACGTGCTGGGGCTGGCCGGGGTCGGCCTGGTCGCCGGAGTGGTCAGCACGGTCGTGAGCCTGGCCTCGATCGTGTCGTACCCCGCGCTGCTGGCCTTCGGCCTGCCGCCGCTGGCCGCGAACGTCACCAACACGGTCGCGCTGCTGTTCACCGGTGTGGGGGCGGCGGCCGGGTCGCGGCCCGAACTGGCGGGCCAGGGACGTCTCGTCGGCCGTCTCGGCTTCGCCGCCGCGCTGGGCGGTGCGGCCGGCGCCGGGCTGCTGCTGGTGACGCCGTCGCGGACGTTCGAGATGGTCGCCCCGTGGCTGGTCGCGGGCGCCTCGCTGCTGCTGTTGCTGCGCCCGCCACGCCCCGGCCAGGTGAGCCTCGGCGGGGAGGGCGGCCTGGGGCTGCGCGTGGGCGTCCTCTGCGTCGCCGTCTACACCGGCTACTTCGGGGCCGCCGGCGGGATCATCATGTTCGCCGTGCTCGCGGCGGCTCTCGACCGGCCGGCGGCGGGCGTCAACGCGGTCAAGAACGTCATCTCGGCGCTCGCCAACGCCGTCGCGGCCGTCTGGTTCGCCCTCTTCGGGCCGGTCGACTGGGCGGCGGTGGGCCCGCTCGCCGTGGGGTTCCTCGTGGGCGGCTGGCTCGGCCCGGCGGTCGCGCGCCGCCTGCCCGGCCAGACGCTCCGCCTCGCCGCGGCCCTCTGCGGTCTCGCGGTCGCGGTCAAGCTCGGCGTCGACGCCTACCGTGGCGGCTGAGCGGCGATCCCGGGTGGCTCCGCCGCGGCGACGGCCTCGGCGTGCCGGGCCCGCAGGCGCTCCCGGATCTCCTCAGGCGCGTACGCGCGCCGCCGGCGCTCGGCCCGGGCGATCACCACACCGGTCGCCGCGACACCCGCGAAGGCCGCCAGACCGAGTACCTTCCACCAACGCATGTGCCTAGGCTACTGCCGTGGCTCATACGCGGATAAGTCTCGACAAGGCGCTCGAACTAACCCGTACCGGCGACCTCTGGGTGTTCCGCGGACGCAGTGTGCCGGACCGCGCCATCCAGGTCACCACCAACAGCCCGGTGAACCACGTCGGCATGGCCGTCGTCATCGAGGACCTGCCGCCGCTCATGTGGCACGCCGAACTCGGCCGGTCGCTGCCCGACATGTGGTCGGGCACGCATCAGCGCGGCGTCCAGTTGCACGACATGCGTGACGCGGTCTGCGTCTGGGCGGCGAGGTATGGTCAGCGCGCCTGGCTGCGGCAGTTGGAGCCGTCCGCCGGCAGGGAGATGGAGGACGCCGTCCTGCGGACGATCGCGCGGCTGGACGGCACGCCGTTCCCGTCCACGGCCCGCCTCGCCGGGCGCTGGCTGCGCGGGCGGCTGCCATCGCTCCGGCGAGGAGCACGGGACGGCGCTCGGGACGGCACGAGAGACGGCGCCCGGGACGCCGCGCTGGACCGTGCGCTGGAGACGGCCTACTGCGCCGAGGTCGTCGCCGTGACGTACGAGGAGATGGGCCTGCTGCCCGCCGGCCGCCGCCCCAACTGGTATGACCCCGGAAGGTTCTGGAGCGGCGACAACCTCGTTCTCGGCGAGGGGCACCGGCTGGGCGGAGAGATCGCGGTCGACGTCCCCGGCGGCGAGGCGCCCTGACGGGGCATCGGGGGGACCGGTCACACCTACTCGCCGGTACGCACTCGTTCCGAAGTTTTTCTCACGGCCGTCAACCTAGAGCAACCAAGGCGCGTCAGGTGTAGGCACCGTTCGTCCAGACCCGGAGGGCAGAGCCCCATGCCTACTCCTGAGATGAGACGCGAGGATCTCGCCGGAACCACCGACCGAGAGCGGCAGGCACGTCTCGCGCTCGACGCCATACGCCGCCAGGGTCCAGAGGCGGTGCAAGAGGAGACGCTCCGCATGAAGTCCGAGTTGTTCCGGTTGTACGGCTGGGAGGGGTACCAGCGGGTCATCGCCAAGATGGAGAGCGACCTGGCGCGGCTGCACGAGTCACGCTGAGAGCCGCCGCCGGGACTCATCCGGAGGAGACGCCGGTCAGGCGCCGTCCGAGCCACTCGGTCACCCGCCTCACGAATACGACCCGGTTGGCCCGCCGCCGGATCTCGTGCCCCTCGTCCTCGAACAGCAGCAGCTCGCAGGGCACGCCCCGGGCCCGGGCCGAGCGGACGACCTGCTCGGCCTCGTACACCGGGACGTTGGTGTCCCGCGCGCCGTGCACCACGAGCAGGGGAGCGGCCAGGCGGTCGAAGGCGTGCAGGGGCGACAGGGCGTGCAGCAGGTCGCGGTCGGCCTCCGGATGGCCGTACTCGCTCACGGCCGCCGCCGCGATCCAGGGCTCCGTACGCTCGTAGAAGGTGGCGAAGTCCGCCATCCCGCACACGTCCACCCCGGCGCGGAAGAGCCGTGGATATGTGACGAGCGCGGCCAGCGTGAGGTAGCCGCCGTACGACCAGCCCAGGCACGCGAGCCGGGCGGGGTCGGCGAGCCCGGCCCGCACCAGATAGGCGGCGCAGTCGGCCACGTCGTCGATGGCGCGGAAGCGCGACGCGTGGTTGTCGGCGTCGCGGAAGGCCCGCCCGAACCCGGCCGAGCCGCGCACGTTCGGCGCGAACACGCCGATGCCGGCGGCCACCAGGCACTGGTACAGCGGGGTGAACACCGGTCGCTCCTGGTCCTCGGGCCCGCCGTGCAGGAAGACCGCGTACGGCGCCGGGCCCAGGACGCCGGGTGGCCGGTAGAGCCATCCGCTGAGCTCCAGCCCGTCGCGGGCCGGGACGCGCACGAGTTCGGCGTCCACGGCCCCGCCGAGCCGGCCGGCCCCGGCGACCGGCAGGTAGCGGCCCGCGTCCAGGTCGCACAGCACGACGTGCGACGGCTGGGCCGGACCCTCGACGGCGAGCACGGCCGCCCGGCCGTCCAGCGACAGCCTGATCGAGGAGACCACCTCACCTGGCGGAGCGGGGAGCGGGCGTCGCACCCACCCGGGGCCACCGCCGAACCCCGCACCGAATCCCGCACCGAACCCGGCCGCCGCGCCGCCACTTCCGCCACCGACCCTGCCCCCGGCGCTCGTGGCGGTCTCGGCATCCGCGCCCCCGGCGTCCTCGGAACCGCCGCCGGGGCCGTTGGCCGCCTCCAGCACCTCCAGTTCCGAGCGCCCGGCCGCGTTCCACACCAGCACGAGGCGGCGGCCGTCCACGCTGAGTGCGAAGCGATCCAGCTCGGCGTCCGGGCGCTCGGCCACCACGACCGGCAGGCCCTCTCGACCCCCGCCGACCAGCTCGTTGACAGGTCCGCCGACCGGCACGGCGACCAGCGCGGCGCGGTCCCGGCCCGTGTCGGTCAGCAGGTAGGCGGTTCCGCCGGTGGGGGAGAGCACGCCGTGCTCGGTCGAGCCGGGCAGGTCGGCAAGCAGCGACCGCTCGGCGACGCCCTCGGAAGGGCCCGTGCCGCTCCCCGACGGGCCCGTGCCACCCTCCGGGAGGTGCACGCCACCCGGGGAGAGGTCCTTGACGTACACGCGCCGGACTCCGCGCGGGCCGTGCCGCAGCAGCAGCCTCGCGTGGTCGCGGCTGACCGCCTCCGGCTGCAGCAGCGGCCCTGCGGCGACCGTCTCCCGGCTCCCGGTGGCCGCGTCGATCAGCAGGGCCTCGGTCAGCCCGGCCGCGGAGACCTCGGCCACCAGGAGCAGGTCGCCCCGGCCGGTCCACCCGACGAACCACGCCGATCCGCCCTCGGGCGCGGCCAGCGGGCGCAGGCCGCCGCCGTCGGTTCGAACCGTCCAGACCTGTGTGTGCTCGCCGCCGCCCGGCGCCACGAGCACGGCCAGCCGGTCTCCGGCCGGCGACCAGCTCACGTCGGCGACCGGCTCGGGGCCCGTGTCGACGACCCGTGCCCGCCCGCCCGGCCCCAGCGGCTGGACCCAGACCCGCGGCGCGCCGTCCCTGTCGCTGACGTACGCGACGGCGCGCCGGTCCGGCCCCGGCGTCGGCGTCCAGCAGCCCCAGGCGTCGAGAAAGCTGGCGTCGAGAAAACCGGGCCCGGGGAACGCGGTGCCGAGGAGGTGCTCCGCCATCAGATTCCTTGAGCCTGCAGCCACATCTCCAGCAGCCCGAGCTGCCACAGCATGTTGACCCCCGTCGTGGTGCGGTGGGCCTCCCGGTTCTCCAGCAGCTCCTCGACGTACGCCTTGTCGAACAGGCCGCGGGAGCGCGCGGCGGGCGCGGTGAGCGCGTCGCGCACCAGGTCGAGGAACGGCCCGTCGATGTGCCGGATCGCGGGCACCGGGAAGTACCCCTTCGGCCGGTCGACGACCTCGCGCGGCAGCAGCGCCCGGGAGGCCTCCTTCAGGATGCCCTTGCCGCCGCCGGCGAGTTTGAGCTCCGGCGGGCACGCCGCCGCCAGCTCGACCAGCTCGTGGTCGAGGAACGGCGTGCGGGCCTCCAGACCGTGGGCCATCGTCATGTTGTCCACGCGTTTCACCGGGTCGTCGGCGAGCATCAGCCGGGTCTCCAGGCGCAACACCGCGTCGAGCGCGGTCTCGGCGCCCGGCCGGTCGAGGTGGCGGCGGACGACATCGGCGCTCACGTCCTCCTCGGCCAGATGGCCCGATGCGACGATGCCGGTGAGGTCCTCGTGCGGCCGGTCGAAGAACTCCCGGGCGTACGTCGCGAAGGCCTCCTCGCGTGGCACGGCGGCCAGCGGGGGGAACCAGCGGTATCCGGCGAACACCTCGTCGGCGCCCTGCCCGGACTGCACGACCTTGACGTGTCTGGCCACCTCTCCCGACAGCAGGTGGAAGGCGACGCAGTCGTGGCTGACCATGGGCTCGCTCATGGCACGCACCGCCTCCGGCAGGCCGGAAAGCAGGCGGGAGTCCTCGATGAGGATGCGGTGGTGGTCGGTGCCGAAGCGTTCGGCGACCAGGTCGGAGTAGCGGAACTCGTCTCCGGCGTCGCCGCCGGCCGCGGGGAATCCGATGCTGAACGTCGACAGGTCCCGCTGGCCCTCCTCGGCCAGCAGGGCCACGATGACGCTGGAGTCGAGCCCGCCCGACAGCAGCACGCCCACGGGCACGTCCGCGACCATGCGCCTGCGGACGGCGGCGCGCAGCCGGTCGAGCACGGCCTCGCGCCAGTCGTGCGCGTCCATCCCCTCGTATCGCGGCAGGCGGGCGAAGGGCGGGTTCCAGTAGACCGTGTCATGGGAGGTCCCGTCGGCCTCGACCGTGCGTACGGTCGCCGGAGGCAGCTTGCGCACCCCGGCGAGGACGGTGCGCTCGCCGGGCACCAGCGAGTGGAAGGTCATGTAGTGGTGCAGCGCCACCGGGTCGATGTCGGTGTTCACCTCGCCCCCGGCCAGCAGCGCGGGCAGGGTGGAGGCGAAGCGCAGCCGCCGCCCGTCCCCCGACACGTACATGGGCTTGATGCCGAGCCGGTCGCGGGCGAGCGTCAGCCGTCCCGTCGCCGGTTCGAAGACGGCGAAGGCGAACATCCCCGCGAAGCGGTGCACGCAGTCGGGACCCCAGCGGTGGAACGCCTTGACCAGGACCTCGGTGTCGGAGTCGGAGAAGAAGCGGTATCCCTCGGCCCGCAGCTCCTCGCGCAGCTCGCGGTAGTTGTAGAGGCAGCCGTTGAAGACCGCGGCCAGGCCGAGGGAGGAATCCGCCATCGGCTGAGCCGCCTTGTCCGACAGGTCGATGATTTTCAGGCGCCGGTGGCCGAGGGCGACCGGGCCCTGCGACCACAGGCCCGACCCGTCCGGGCCGCGATCGTGCATCGCGTCGGTCATCCTGCCCACCGCGCCGATGTCGGCGCGCCGCCCGTCGAAACGGATCTCGCCGGTCAGTCCGCACATGTCCTACCTCCCGGCCGCCGCGAGTCGCCGGTCCCCGGATCTCGTCTCGGCCAGCAGGAGGTCCACCACGTCGGTCAGCCGGCCGCCGCGCCGGAACGCCTCGCGCTGCCGGGCGGCCGATCCGCCGTCCGCCAGCGCGCGGGCCGCCAGCGACGAGACGAGCGCCCAGTCGCCGGCCTCCTCCAGCTGCGGCCGGAGCCCCTCCAGCATCCGGACGACGACCGTGCGGGCCTGCTTCGGCACGCCCTCGGCGGGATCGACCAGCTCGCCCTCCAGCCCCGAGCGCGCCGCCCGCCAGGAGGCGGCCCGCACCAGCTCCGTACGCACGCAATCCTCGGCCGCGGAGGGCGGCGCGTCGGCGGCGAGGGCGTCCAGCTCCCGGCTGACGAGCGCGCGGAACAGCCCGGCGATCAGCACGATGTCGTCCACGCGCGGGCAGGCGTCGCACACCCGCAGCTCGACGGTCGGCACGTGTGCCGACGGCCGGACGTCGAAGTAGAGCATGCCGGGATCGCTGATGACCCCCGACCGGATCAGCTCGTCGACCATCGCGTCGTACTCCTCGGCCGACTCGAACCGCGTCGCGGGTCCCGCGGTCGGCCAGCGCTGCCACACCATGGACCGGAAGCTCGCGTAGCCGGTGTCGGCCCCCATCCAGTACGGCGAGCTGCAGCTCAGTGCCAGCAGCGGCGGCAGCCAGGGAGCCAGCCGGTGTGTGACGGCCACCGCGAGGTCACGGTCGCGCACCTCGGCGTGCACCTGCGTGCCGCAGATGAGCTGCTCGCGGGCGAGCGCCTGGTAGTCGGCCAGCATCTGCTCGTAGCGCGGATCGGGGGAGATCTTCACCGTCTCGGGATCGACCAGCGGGACCGTCCCCGCGGCGACGACGCCCAGGCCGAGGCCGTCCGCCGCGGCGACCGCGTCGGCGCGCAGCCCGGTCAGCGCCAGGGAGAGGTCCTCCAGACGCGTGCACGGGCGGGTGTTGGCCTCCACGACCGAGCGGTGCAACTCCTGCGTGAACCGGTCGGGTGGCAACTGATCGAGGAGCAGACCAGCGCGTGGGACGAGCTGCCGGGTTCCCAGGTCCACGACGTGGAACTCCTCTTCGACGCCGACCGTGATGTCCCGTGCGAGGTCCGTCATGTAACCGCTCCCCAGGCTGATGCGTGCTTTCGTGTCCTCTGCCCTGAAAGTCGGCTTACGCACGTCTCCGGTTTGGCATGGTGATGAAAGTTACAGGCCCTCACCGGAGGATCCCCAGCTCACCGGGATCGGCCGTGAGGGAGCCTTGACCGGGTCGCCGCCCCGCCGCCACGATCTCGGCGTTCCGAGCACGACCGTGACCGCAGGGGAGCCCGATGACCGGCCGCGCAACCTCCGTCCGACGCCGCATCTGGGCGGCCGCCGTCGCCGCGGTGCTGCTCACCGCCTGGCCCGCCGCGACGCCGGCCGGCGCGGTCGACGACCCGCCCGCGCCGGTGACCGGCAGCGCGACCTACTTCGACGGCCTCGGCTCGCCGTACGGCGGCTGCGGCATGCCGCAGTCCGAGCTGGACTCGCAGGACTTCGTCGCGCTCAACGTGTACGACACCCCCGGCGACTACTCCTTCTACCCCCGGCCGCTGACCGGCGCGAACGCGTCCAAGGCCGGGCTGTGGAACAACGGCCTCAACTGCGGCCGGTACGTGCAGGTGACCGTCTCCGACTACTGCACCGGCGTCAACGACGGCGCGCCCGGCCAGCCGTTCTGCCGCAACGGCTCGTGGGTCTCCGACGCCTACAACGGCGCCACGCTCACGATGCTCGTCGCTGACAGCTGCGGCGACTCCAACGGCTGGTGCCGCGACGACCGGTATCACCTGGACCTGTCGAAGCCGTCGCTCAACAGGTTCGCCAAGAACGGGGCGCCGGTCGGGGACATGTACCCGAACCACTGGAACAACCGCCACGTGACCTGGTCGTTCGTCCCGGCGCCCGGCTACAGCGGCGACATCAGGATCGGGTTCATGAAGGGCGCGCAGGCGTGGTGGCCCGCGATCGCGGTCTCCCACCTGCCCAACGGCATCCACGGGGTGGAGTACTACGCCGACGGCGCCTGGAAGCAAGCCCAGATGAACTCCGACATGGGCCAGTCGTACATCATCGGCGGGGTCACGCAGGGCGCGACGCGGTTCCAGATCCGGGTGCGCGACGTGTCCGACGCGCTGGTGAACGGCGGCCGGGTCTACAGCTTCGCCCTGCCCGCGTCCTGCGGATCGCAATGCGGCGCGGACTACACCGAGGCGAGCTACACCACGACGACGCCCAGCGGCTCGCCGTCGCCGTCACCGTCCGCGTCACCCTCGGCATCACCGTCCGTCTCGCCGTCGGCGTCCCCTTCCGCGTCCCCTTCTGTGTCCCCCTCCGCGTCGCCCAGCCCCAGCCCGTCCCCATCGGCGAACCCCGGGACCTGCCAGGTGACCTACCAGGTGGCCAGCTCGTGGCAGGGCGGGTTCACGGCGAACGTCACGGTCAAGAACACCGGCGCCGCGGTCTTGCCGGACTGGACGGTCACCTGGGACATGCCGTCCGGAGTGAGCCTCGTCAGCGGCTGGAGCGCGACCGTGACCTCCAGCGGCACCCGCTGGACGGCCAAGGCGCCCTCATGGGCGAGAAGCCTCGCGCCCGGCGCGTCGGCGAGCTTCGGCTTCCAGGCGTCCGGCCCCTCCTCGCCGGGGGCGAGCGGGTTCGCCTGCTCCTGACCCTCGCGGCCTGCTTCTGACCCGTCCGACCGTTCCCGACCTCCGGCCGGCTCGCGCGCCTCGGCGCCGCGCGAGCCGGCCGCTCCATATCCGCCGCGGGAGGAGAAAGGTCCCGCTGCGCAGGGACCAGCGGCCCTGCCCAGGACGAGGCGCAGGCGGTCGGATAGGGGCAGGAGCAGAAGGAGGAGCCATGACCGAACCCGTCATCGTGGGCACCGACGGTTCGCGCGCCGCGGCCGCCGCGGTGGAGTGGGCCGCGGGCGACGCGGCGCGCAAGGGCCTGCCTCTGCGGATCGTCCACGCGGTGGACCGCCTGCCGTACGAGATCGCGCGCTATCCGATCCCGATCGAGGACCAGCTCGACCGGGCCGGCCGGCGGATCCTGGAGGAGGCCGAGCAGGCCGTGCGGGAGACCCATCAGGCCGTCCGCGTGACCACCACCATGATCGAGGGCGACCCGTCCCGGGTGCTGCGTCAGGAGGCCGGGAACGCGGCGGAGATCGTTATCGGCGGCAGGGGACACGGCGGGTTCGCCGGCATGCTGCTCGGGTCGGTCGGCATGCACGTCGCCGGTCAGGTCGACGTCCCCGTCGTCGTGGTGCGTGCCGGGGTGTCGGCGCCCCACGGGCTGGTCGTCGTCGGGATCGACGGCTCCGACGAGGCCGGCGCCGCCCTGACCTACGCGTTCGAGGAAGCGCGGCTGCGCGACTGCCGCCTGCTCGCCCTGTACGCCTGGCGGCTTCCGGTGCACCCCTTCGCGCCCGAGATCACCTATGACGTCGACGAGGTGCGCAAGGCCCAGGAGGACTACGTGGCGGGCGCGCTGCGGACCCACCGGGACCGGTATCCCGACGTCGCCGCCGAGATGCGGGCCGTCTGCGGGCATCCCGTCGACGCGCTGGTCGAGGCCGGGGAGAAGGCCGACCTGCTCGTCGTGGGGTCGCGAGGGCGCGGCGCCGTCGGCGCGACGGTGCTCGGCTCGGTGAGCCGGGCGGTCCTGCACCACGCGCACTGCCCCGTCGCGGTGGTGCGGCCTCCCCGGAGCTGAGAACGGAGCGTGCGGACCCTACCCGCGAGTTGAGGGTTGCCGAAGGACCTACTGCGGATTTTCAGGAAAAGTCTCATAGAGGACTTGAATGAGAAACTTGAAGGAGGAAATCCAGCGAGAAAAGGACCTCGTGTGACCGAGAACGACGTCATCGAATTCATGATCGGCCTGCCGGCTGTCGTCGCCTTCACCGCCGCGGAGGACAACGGCGCTCCGCGGGCGGCATGGGGAGACACCTTCTTCTACTACGACCCCGACGACGAGCCGGCCAACCGGAAGATGCCCTTCGCCACGATCGTCGTGAAGGATTACGAGGGATTCGACACCGCCTCCGACCTGAACCGCCCCGGCGTCTTCCGGGTCAACATCGGGGTCGGCCGCGCCGTGTTCGAGGAACTGCTCGGCTATCCGCCGGCCGCGCACGCCGGCCACCACGAGGCGCTGGACTACCGCGTGCCGGACCGCATCCTGCCGCACCCCGTATACGCCGCCCAGTCGTGGATCTGCGTGCTCAATCCCGGCGACGCCACCGCCGCACGGGTGCGTGCTCTCCTCACCGACGCGCGCGCCCGTGCGGCCGCCCGCCACAGGACGGGTGAGCGGGCCACCCGCGCGTGAACCACCCGCACCCGCTGCCGCCCGGCGGCGGGTGTTAGCGTGGCCCGGGGGATGCGATCTTCGAGGAGGTCTCATGTCGGTTCTCGTCGCGTTCAGCGTCACGCCGATCGGCGCCGGTGAGGATGTCGGCGAGATCGTGGCGGAGGCGGTGCGCGTGGTCCGCGCGTCCGGACTGCCCAACCGCACCGACGCCATGTTCACCACCGTCGAGGGGGAGACGTGGGACGAGGTGCTCGGCGTCGTCAAGGACGCCGTCGCCGCCGTGGAGGCCCGCTGCGCCCGCGTCAGCCTGGTGCTCAAGGCCGACGCCCGCGCCGGGCAGGGCAGGCTCGACGCCAAGGTCGCCACCGTGGAACGCCACCTCGCCGAAGGCGCCTCCTGATCACCGCCGGGGGCGCGTGCCGCGCCGCCGCGTACGCCGGGGGAGCCCGTCAGGCGGAGGCGGCCAGGGCGGCCTTCAGCGCCGAGCGGGACAGGCGGTCGGCGGCGCGCGTCGTCTCGGGAAGCCGGTGACGTGGGGTCAGGGCCAGCACGTCGTGGCAGGCGGTCTCCAGGTCGACGCGGTGGCCGACGGAGACGAAGACCGGTTTGACGCCGTCCCGGGTGCGCAGCACCCGGCCGACCACCTGGCCGTCCAGGAGCAGTTCGCTCCACGAGCCGCGCTCCCGGCCGGGCGGCTCGAAGGAGCCGACGAAGGCCGTCTTGCCGACCCCGATCGTGGGCAGGCCGGTGAGCACTCCGAGGTGGCAGGCGAGGCCGAACCGCCGTGGATGCGCCAGGCCGTACCCGTCGCAGACGATCAGGTCGGGCGTGACGGTGAGCCGCTCCAGCGCCTCGACGAGGCTGGGCAGTTCGCGGAAGGCGAGCAGGCCGGGCACGTAGCCGAAGGCGGGCCGTCCCGGCACCGTCACCTGCTCGACCACCTCCAGGCTCGTCCCGTCGAGCACCACGACCGCGGCGGCCAGCAGGTCGTCGGCGTAGGCCACGTCCACCCCCGCGACCAGGGCGGGGTCACGGGGACCCGGGCCGGTCAGGTCCAACCGGGGCCGCAGGGCGTCCTGGATCGCCTGCGCCTCCTCGGCCGTGGCCGGAGCGGCGATGGAACAGACCTTCATGCGGGAACGATAGACGCCACCGGCGAGCGCGGCGGAGCGACCCCGTCGATCCCGCATCGTGGTCGGCCGCGGACCGGCGGGCCCGCAGCAGCGGGACGGCGGCGGCGAGCGCGGCGACGGTGGCGAGTGCCGCGGGCGCGACGCCGCCCAGCTCGGCCAGCCGCTCCGCGGGGCCCTCCAGGAGGCCCGCCACGCCGTCGGCCAGAGTCGTGAGGACGACCAGCAGAGCGCCTGTGCGGCCGAGCAGCCGGTGAGGCGTGACGGCCTGCCTGTGGCTGAGCAGGGCGACGGAGGCGATCAGCGTCCCGGTCGCCGGGACGGCGGTCCCGAGGACATACCAGATCCACCCCGGCCCGGTCCCGGACATGGCGAGCAGCAGGGTGAACGGCCCGCTCACGAGCAGGGCCCACCAGGCCAGGCGGAAGGTCCCGAGCCTCCGGTGCAGCAGCACGGCGAGCAGCGCCCCGAGGACGGACGGGATGTACGCCGGCGCGCTCATCAGCCACCGGGCGAACTCGCTGTTCGCCCCGCTCAGATCGCGGAACGCCGTCTCCCACGCTCCGCCCGCCACCGCGTCGGTGATCTCGCCGAGCAGGGCCGACAGCACCAGACAGAGGGCGATCGCCCGCAGCGCCGGATGCCGGACCGTGAAGCGGATCCCCTCCGCCGTCTCCCGCCACAGTCCAGCCCTGGGCGGCGGCGGCCTCTCGACGGCGGAGACCCCCAGGAACAGCGCCGCCGCCGCGGCCAACGCCAGGCCGACGGCGAACAGGAACGCGGAACCCTGCCAGACGGTCCCCGTCAGCCTCTGCGGCATGACGACGATCTGCGGCAGCAGGGCCAGCAGCAGGACGTTCGCCGGAAGCAGGCGCTCGCGCCGTACGACGGACGGCAGGTACGCGTCCCGGCCGAGCCCCGTCACCATCGCCAGGACGCCGCTCGCCGGCATCACCGCGAGGAGAAGCGGCCAGGTGGGTGCTCCGAGAGCTCCGGCCGCCGAGACGGACGTGAGCGCCCCCGCTCCCAGCAGCGCCGACACCACCAGGACGGACCGGCGGCGCGTCCGGTCGATCAGCACTCCCAGCGGCAGCGCCAGCACGAGGATCGCGACCGGCTCCACGGTCCTGTCGAACATGACGAGGAGCTTCAACGAGATTCTCCGGTCAGCGGTCCACAGAGCCGGTTCGGCCAGCGAGTAGGAGACGCAGACGACGACGGCGGCGAGTGCGAAGAGCGCGAACCGCCGTCGTGCGGGGCTGGGGGAGGCCATCCGGCGATCTTCGCCGCGACCGTCCGGTCCGCGCAAACCGCGCCGGCGGCCGCGTCAGTAGCCCCGCGCCGGATCGATCCGGCCCAGCAGCGGCTCCCCCCGCAGGTAGCGGGCGACGTTCTCGCGCACGCGCTCGGCGAGGCTCTCGGTGAGGCGGGCCTGCGGGTTGGCGCTGTGCGACGTGATGAGCACGTTCGGCTCGGTCCACAGGCCGTGCCCGTCGGGCAGCGGCTCGGGGTCGGTGACGTCGAGGGCGGCGCCGCCGATCTCGCCGGCGCGCAGCGCGGCGAGCAGGGCGTCGGTGTCGACGAGCTCGCCCCGGGCCACGTTGACCAGCCACGCGTGCGGGCCCAGGGCGCGCAGCTCGTCCCGCCCGACCATCCGGTAGGTCTCCGGGGTGGCGGGCGCGGCCAGGATGACGTGATCCGCCCGTGGCCAGACGGCGGCCAGGCCGTCGAACGGCACGGTCGCGGCCGCGCCCTCCACAGGCTCGCCCGAGCGGTTGACCGCGAGGACGTTCGCCCCGAGGGCGCGCAGCGCGGGGATGACCGCCCTGCCGATCCCGCCCGCGCCGACGACGGCCACCGTGCTTGCGCGCAGCGTGCCGGGCTGGTCGCGCTGCCACGTACGGCTACGGGCGGCGGCGGGCAGCCGGTGCACCCCGGCCAGCAGCAGGGCGAGGGCGTGCTCGGCGACCTGCGGGGCGTAGGCACCCGCAGCCGAGCACCACACACGTGTGGAGTCGACGAGCCCCTCCCGCGTCCACCGTTCGACGCCCGCGGAAGGCAGCTGGACCCAGCGCACGCTCGGCGTCAGGTAGTCCCGCACGCCCTCCGGCCGCGAGTCGGTCCAGACCAGCGCCTCCGCCCGGCGGGGATCGCCGACCACCTCACCACCGGCGGCGCGGACGGATTCGACGATCAGCGGCGGGTCCGCCGGGGCCACACAGACGGTGAGCACGCCTGTCCCTTCCTGGTCGCGCCGGGCGCCTCCGCGGCGCGGGTTTCCTCCCCAAGAGTATGGTCCGCCCGCTTCGGCCGATCACCGCCCCGGTTCATCGCGATCAGGACGGGGCCCTGCGCGGTCAGCCGCCGTTGTTCGGGTGCAGGACCACCTTGGTCCAGCCCTTCTCCCGCGCGTCGAAGTGCGCGTACGCCTCGGGCGCGTCGTCGATGTCCAGCTCGTGCGAGACGATCCAGGACGGCCGGGCGCCGGCCTCGTGGATGAGGGCGCACAGCTGGCGGTTGTAGTTCTTGACGTTGCACTGGCCGGTGCTCATCGTCTGGCCCTTGTACCAGAAGGTCCCGTAGTCGATGGCCATCTCTCCCCGCTTGTAGAGGTCGTTCCCGCCGCCGGGGTCGCGAGGGAGGAAGAGGCCGACGACGGCGATGTTCCCGGTGAACTTCACCGACTTGACCAGGTCGTTCAGCGTCATGTTGGGACGCTCCGAGCCTTCCGGGTCGTGCGCCTGGAAGCCCACGCACTCGCAGCCCCGGTCGGCGCCGATTCCCTGGGTGAGCTCCAGGACCTGCTCGACAGGGGAGGAGCGGGAGTCGTCGATCGGGATCGCGCCGATCTCCTCCGCCTTGGCCAGCCGGTCCTGATGGTGGTCGATGACCATCACGCCGCTCGCGTTCCTGAGCAGGGCGGAGTAGGCGGCCATCAGGCCGACCGGGCCCGCGCCGTAGATCACGACGGTGTCGCCCGGCTGCACGCAGGCGAGCATGGTCGCGTGCCAGCCGGTGGGCCAGACGTCGGCCAGCATGACGTAGTCGGTCTGCTTCTCCCGCGCGTCCTCCGGCAGGATGAGGCAGTTGAAGTCCCCGTACGGCACCCGCAGCAGCTCGGCCTGGCCGCCGTTGTACGGGCCCATGTCGGCGTAGCCGTACGCGGCTCCGGCCAGGCCCGGTACGGGGTTGGTGGTCAGGCAGAAGGCTGTCAGACCCTTCTCGCAGTTGGCGCAGAAGCCGCACGAGATGTTGAACGGCAGGCACACCATGTCGCCGACCTTGACCCGGTCGACGGCGTCCCCGATCTCCACGACCTCGCCGAGGTTCTCGTGACCGAGGACCCGGCCCGGCGCGAAATTGGTCCGGCCCTCGTACATGTGCAGGTCGGACCCGCAGATGTTGGAGGTGGTGACGCGGACGAGCACGTCGGTGTGCCGTTCGATCCGGGCATCCGGAACGGTGGTGACTTTGACCTTTCGAGGGCCTTCGTAGACCACGGCTTTCATGGCTACTCTCAAACGCGATCGTTACGGCGGACGCGTGTCGATGCGGCGCGCTGCGCGGCCCCGCTTACCGCGACGGCGGCCCAGTGCCAATGCGTACCGGGCCGATGCGTTCCGGGCCTCCGCGCCCGCGCTGTATCGATGTGAGAGGCGTACCCCGCCGGGTGGGGAGAAAACGGGTCTAACCGTGCGGGAACCGGAGGGGGAGCCGGGCGCCGAGCACGAAGCCGCCCTCGGGAGTCGGCCCGGAGAAGAAGCGGCCCTGCGCGAGGGAGACGCGCTCCCGGATTCCGGCCAGGCCGAACCCGCCGCCGAGGGAGGGCGCCGCCCTGACCGTTTTCCCGCCGGTGTCGGCGCGGTCCGGCGTGTCGACCACGGAGACGGCCACCTGGTCGCCGCTGACCTCGCAGGTGACATGTACGAGGGAGTCCGGTGCGTGCTTGCGCACGTTGCTGAGCCCCTCCTGCACCAGGCGGTAGCACGCGTGCGAGACCTGTCTCGGCAGCGCCCCGGGGGGAGCGTCGAGGCGGAGATCGACCTTGAGCCCGCTCGCCTGGGCCTCGCCGACCAGCCGGGCGATCGCCTCGGTGCCCTCGGCGAGGTCCCCGTCCTCGTGCCGGAGCACGGTGAGCAACTGACGCAGTTCGCCGAGTGCCTGTACGCCCTTGTCCTCGATGACCGCCGTCAGCTCCCGGATCTCGCCCGGCTCGGTGGCGTCACGGGCCATGCCCGCGTTGAGCACCATGGCGGTGACCGCGTGGGTGACGGTGTCGTGCATCTCCCTGGCGATCTTGCGGCGCTCTTCGGAGGCGGCGATCTCCTCGCGTTCGCGTACGCCGACACGTAGATCCCGGATGAGCCGCCGGTAGGCGTACACCCAGGTGCCGACCACCGCGGGCAGGTAGATGAGGGTCAGCGCACGGATGATGTTCAAGTAGACGGAGTGGTCGGTGTGAGGGTTGCGGTAGTCGACGGCGAAGTAGACCACCGTCAGGGCCATGGCGACGTACTGCCACCGGCGCACCCGATGCTCGGCGGTCATCGAGAAGACGGCGAGGATCATCGGCACGACCTGCCCGGTGACGCAGGCGCACGCGGCCGAGGCGACGATCGCGGGCCAGGGGGTGCGGCGCCGCACCAGCATGGCCGCCGCGGTGATCACCCCTGTCGCGATCTCGAGCCCGTCCGGTGCGCCGCCCCAGATGGAGAAGCTGTAACCGATGAGCGTGGTGGGGACGGTGAACGCGATGACGGCCGCGGCCAGGGCCGCGTCCACGAACCAGTCGCGGCGCACGTCCCGTATGTTCCACATGCTGCTAGTTTGCGACTTTTGCCCGGTGCTCGTCACATCGGCCTTCCCTTTTTGCGGGTGCCGGACGCCGCAGGGGGCGGGCGCGGTCTTGACGCAATCAAATGAACGACCATTTAATTCCGTCGTGGGCCGGATCGCGGGTGTCACCGCCGCCGAGACGCGGGAGCGGCTGCTCCGCGCGGCCGCCGACGTGTTCGCCCGGCGCGGGTACGACGGCACGCGCGTGGCCGACATCGCCGCAGAGGCCGGGGTGAGCAACGGCGCCCTGTACGCGCACTTCGGCTCGAAGGCCGAGCTGATCGTGGCCGCGCTGCGCGCCCACGGGCCGCGGCTCCTGGCCGACCTGCTGGCCGCCGACCCCGATCGGCCGGTCGCCGACCTGCTCGTCGCCGTGGGCCGCCGCCTCCCTCGCCGTCCCGACGCCCGCGGCTCCCTGATCGTCGAGGCGCTCGTCGCGGCCCGCCGCGACGAGGACGTGGCCCGTCCGATGCACGACTACGTCGGCGAGCGGGCCGGCTGGCTGGCCGGGCTCGTCCGCGCCGCCCAGGACGACGGCGAGATCGATCCGGCGCTCTCGCCCGGCGCCGTCGCCCATTTCTGTCTCCTGCTCGCGATGGGCAGCGCACTCCTCACGCCGGACCTGCACGCGGTCGGCGACGAGGAGTGGACCGCCCTGCTCACCCGCCTCGTCACCGCCATCGCCCCGACCGACCCCACTCCGCGGACGCCACTGAGAAAAGGGGAGCACCAGTGAAAGTGCAGATCGATCCCGAGCGCTGCCAGGGACACGGCCGCTGCTACGACCTGTCGCCCGGCCTGTTCACCGAGGACGACGAGGGCTATGGCCAGGTCGCCGGCGACGGCGTCGTGCCGGCGGGCGGCGAGCGCGCGGCGCGGGTCGCGGCCTCCAACTGCCCGGAGAAGGCGATCGTCCTCGTCGAGGAGGCCTGACATGACCGTCGACGATCGCTTCGTCCGCGACTTCCGCGAGGGGCAGGAGGAGCCTCTCGGCACCCGCAACGAGATCATCACCGGCCCGGTCTCCGACTGGGCCACCGACTTCTCCCACCTGGAGCCCGACTGGGCCGCCGATCCGTACCCCATCCAGGACGACCTGCGGGGGCGCTGCCCGATCGCGCACACCGAGAGGTTCGGCGGCGGGTGGCTGCCGACGCGGTACGAGGACGTCGCGGCGATCGCCTACGACACCGAGCACTTCTCCTCCCGGGCGATCATCATGAGCAACTACCGGCCGCCCAGGGATATCGCGCCGGTGGGAGCCGTGCCGCCGATCTCCTCCGACCCGCCGTTCCACCACGACGCGCGCAAGCTGCTGCTCCCGGCGTTCACCAAGAAGGAGGTGGCGAAGCGGGAGGAGGCGGCCCGGGCGTTCTGCCACTCGCTGATCGACGGGTTCGAAGGCGCGGAGATCGTCGACGCCGCCCGTGACTACGCGCAGCACATCCCGATGCGGGTCATCGCCGACATGCTGGGCTTCCCGCCGGAGGACGGGCCCAGGTTCCGGGAGTTCGTCGAGCACGCCCTCGAAGGCGTCAACCTGCCGCCGGAGCAGCGGGTCGCGAACATGGGGGAGCTGTTCGACTACCTGCTGGAGCAGATCCGCGACCACGTCGCCGACCCGCGCGACGACCTCACCACCTATCTCATCGACGCGGAGCTGTACGGCCGCAAGCTCGAGCCCTCGCACGTGGCCGGCACGATGGCCCTGCTGCTCATCGCCGGGATCGACACGACGTGGAGCGCGATCGGCGCCTCACTGTGGCACCTGGCGAAGACCCCGGCCGACCGCGAGCGCCTGGTCGCCGAGCCGGGCCTGCTGCCGACCGCGATGGAGGAGTTCCTCCGGGCGTACGCGCCGGTCACGATGGCGCGGATGGTCAAGGAGGACATGCACTGGCGCGGCGTCGACATGAAGGCCGACGACTGGGTCCTGCTGTCGTTCCCGGCCGCCAACCGCGATCCCGCGCAGTTCGACCGGGCCGACGAAGTGATCATCGACCGCGAGATCAACCGGCACGCGGCGTTCGGGCTCGGCATCCACCGCTGCGTCGGTTCCCATCTGGCCCGCATGGAGCTCCGGGTCGCCCTGGAGGTCTGGCTGGAGCGGGTCCCCGTGTTCGGCCTCGCCGACCCCTCGACGGTGACCTGGGCCCCCGGCCAGGTGCGGGGGCCGCGCACGCTTCCGCTCCGCATCGGCTGACCGCCCGCGGGGCCGTCCGCCGGGGTCCGGATGAGCGTCATCGGGTCCCCGGGCGGGGACGCGCGGCGCCGGCGTACGCCGCCAGGGTGTGCCGGGCGGTGCGCGCCCAGCTGTAGCGCTCCCGCACGTACGCGGCTCCCCGCAGGGCGAGCCGGTCCGCCTCCTCGGGGTCGGCGAGGAGGCGCAGCAGGGCCGCGGCCAGCTCGCCGGGGTCGTCGCGTCCGCAGCGAACGGCGCCGTCGCCGACGACCTCCGGCGAGTAGCCCGGCCCGACGACCACGGGACGGGCGAGCGCCATCGCCTCGACGGCGACCAGGCCGAACGGCTCGTACACCGACGGGAAGACGCAGACGTCGGCGGCCAGGAAGTGCGCGAACACCTCGGCCGAGGCGAGGAAGCGGTTGCCGGCGACCACGTGCCCGGAGGTCTGCGTCCGCTCGATCAGCCGGGTCACCGTCGCGGCGTCGTCGGTCTGCGGCGCCTGGGCGCCGATGAGCACGAACCGCGCGTCATCGTGCTCGGCGGCGACCCGCGGCACCGCCCGGATCAGCGTGTGCACCCCCTTGTGCGGCGACGGCCGCCCGGCGAACACGACGAGCCGGCCCTGCCCGCCGGGCAGGTAGCGCCGCCGCACCTCCGCGCGGACCCGGTCGCGCTCGCCGCCGGGCAGTCCGGCCAGCCGCAGCAGGCCGGGCTCCTCGAAGCCGTGCGGCACGACGAGCATCCGGTCCGCCGGCCAGCCGCGGGCGGCGAGGTCGTCGCGCATGCGGGCGCTCGGCACGACGATCAGGCGCGCCGTCCTCGCCTGGGCCGTCTCCAGAAGGTCGAGGAGGACGGCGTACGCCGACCTGTGCCCGGCTCCGGAGGCGTTCAGCTCGCGGGTGTGCACATGGAACACGACGGGCAGCCGTCCCAGCACGCGGCACAGGATCCCGGCCACGCAGCCCATCCAGTCGTGCACGGCGACGACCGCCCCGGTCCGTCCCGCCTCCGCGCGCAGGATCCGGGCGGCTGCCCGCACGTTGAACGCGAGCAGTCCGGCGACCCTGGCGAGCCGCCGCACACCCGGGGGGAGGACCGGGCCCCCGCGCAGGCCGTAACCGGGGGTGCGCAGGCGGTGCAGCGTGACGGCGCCCCGGCGTTCCGTCCGGGGGGCCCGGCCCCGGCGGGCCGTGGCGCCGAAGACCACGACCGGCACCCCGGAGTCACGCAGGGCGTCCATGATCCGCTCGGCGTACCGCCCCAGCCCGCCGACGACGTCGGGCGGGACCTCCGAGCAGACGGCGTAGACGCGGACGCCGGAGGGGACGTGATCAGCGGTGGGCACGGCGCGAACCTAGTCGCTCACACCCCGCCCGGCAAAGACCGTGGCGGGGCCTGCCGTGATCACGGGAGAAAGGAGAGGAGAACCGATGCGTGTGGTGGTGCTGGGAGCGGTGCGGCCACCCGTCGGTGACTACGTACGGAGCGGTGCCAGGTCGTCGCCCGCTCCGGAACAGGCACGGACCACGTCCGCCGTGAGCGTCACCCCCGGTACGCCGCACAGCACCTCATGAAGGTCCCGCGAGGCCGCCAGCTCCCGGAGCGACTCCGGCAGGTCCTGCACGCCGGAACCTTCCGTGATCCGATCGACGGCCTCGGGATGCGACTCCAGGTAGTCCGCCAGCTCCGGCCATCGGATGCGAAGAAGCGTCCACAGCGCGAGGGCGTCGGTCGGCACCAGACTGCCCTCCAGAACGCGCACGGCACGCAGGACGGTGTAGGTGTTGACGAACCGTTTCATCGCGCGCGGATTGCTGTGCAGCAACCGCGAGAACTTCGCGAGGGCGTGGTGGGAGACGTCCTGTACGCCGGCGTCGAGGATCCGTTCGACCGCCTGCGAGGCCACGATCTCGCGGACCCGGGGGTCGGCTTTCGCCAACGTCTCCAGCACCTCGATTTCGTCGCTGCTCGTGGTGAGCGCCGCACGGACCCGGTCGGCGGTGGCCGGCGGGGGCTTCGCGACGCTCACACCGAGCAGTTCGCCGAAGTACAGGTCCCGGCTGGCCCCGCCGAGTTTGGGCATGGGGACGCTGAGCTGGAAGAGCTTGTCCAGGAACAAATAGCCGATCGGACGCCCCGGCTCGGCGACCGCCGATGTGAACGTCTCGTAGGCGTTCTCGTAGGCGCAGCGCAGCCAGGCGCCGTCCATCGCGACGACGAAGCTCGGGGCGTGGAAGTCCGGAGTGCGGCGTACGGGCCGTCGCCAGTGCTCGGGCACGTCGCGGACGAGCGTCTGGACGGAATCGAGGAAGTTCACGACGTAGTCGGCGTTGCAGCGGTCGAGGTCCTCCACGAAGACGACGATGGGCCGGCCGGCGTGGCGCACGAGCCAGGCGATGTGCTCGGCGACGTCGTTCATGGGGTCGGTGTGGGACTGCTCGAAGGTGCGGGCCCTGCGCGCCGATCCCCACATCGCGTACCTGCTGACGAGTATCCCGGCCGTCCACAACGCGCCGGCCGCTCCGACGACGGTGGTCACGGTCTTGAACGCCGGCTCGACGCTGCGGGCCGTGATGACGCCCGCTCTGAACAGGATCGCGGCGAGGAGCGCCGTGCCGACCAGGAGCAGGCCTGACAGCACCTGAGGGGCGCCGTCGCGACGGACCCGCGCGAGAAGCTCTCGTACGAGGAAGAAGGGACGCCGCCAGCGGGGCCTGTGCTGGACGACCGCCTTGCGGACCGTGGTGAGCAGCGCCCACCAGGGTGGTTCGATCCGCACATGCCGCCAGGTGTCGAAGAAGGCCACGATCGAGTCGCTCCGCAGGTCGCGGGCGAGCAGTTTGAGCAGGGTGCTCTTGCCCGTCCCCCACGAACCGTCGATGTGCACCAGAAACGACGCGTCCGGGGCCTCCGTCCGCGCGTGGCGCAGTTGCCTGGCGAGCACGTTCGCCAGCGCGGCCCGCTTGAGCACATCGTGGTCGGCCGGCGCGTCGCTGACCCACTGCGTGCGCTCCCGGCCGCCGGGCGCGAACTCTCCGGGCCTTCGGCGCCGGTCCTCGGGAACCTCGGCGGCTCGCTCCCGAACAGAGCGGATGACGGCGTCGAACTCCGGCCACGTCTCGGCGAGAACGGGGGCCGGGCTCATGTACGCGACTCTGCCGCCTTCCCCGTCCGCCGCGAAGAGGATGCCGAGCACCGCGCCGAGCTCGGGGCTCCAGACGGGCGCTCCGGAATAGCCGGCCGTGAACCCCGCGCTGCCGGTGGCCTCCAATTGGACGGCGCCGTGCGGCAGGCTTCCCACCGTGCGCCCGGACGCCCAGAGCCCGCCCGGGCTGCCGGGTGGGAAACCGTAGGCGCTGACCTGAAGGCCCGGCGGCGCGGCGGGGGCGAACCCGACCGGCCGGACGTCCTGCGGCAGCGGGGCTGCTTCCAGCCTGAGGACGGCGAGGTCCCCGGTTCCGAGCTCGGAATCCGGCACCTGCGGCGCCAGGAAGTGGACGCTCGCCCGCAAGGGCCCCTTGCGCAGGAACGGGAAGTCCACGAGCACGGTCTCCGGCGGTTCCTCCTTCCCGCGAACGATCACGTGCGCGCACGTGAGCACGAGATCCGCTGCGACGAGCACGCCCGCTCCCGCGATCGCCCCCGTTCCGTCGGAGACGCGCGCGATGGCCTGCTCGACTCCGGAAGCCGGGGGAGGAGTGCTCATGGTCACATCGTCCTACGCCCCGACGGGACATGTGGCACGTCTCACCCCCAGACGTCGACGGGGGCACCACCGCATGACGGGTGGTGCCCCTCTTCCGGTCACTTGGCCGTGTTGTCGACCTCCAGCACGAGCGGCGCGAGCTCGAACCGGTCGAGGTTGGGCGCGTACGCCGTCGTGTTGCCGAGGACGAGCGCGCCGGAGGCGGTCGTCAGGGTGAGCGGCGTCGCCTGGGACCAGAAGTTGTCCCACGCGTAGCTGTGGCGGAACACTCCGCGCGCCGTCGCCCCGCCCGTCTCGGTGATGTCGAGGAACCGGCTGATGACGTCGGTGTTGTAGGGGTGCCCGGTGTTCCTGTCGGCGTTGGCGTAGTGCGCCACGAGGACGTACTCGCCGGGGCCGAAACCGCTGGGCCGGGTGAGGGTGAGCGTGTTGCCCGCGCCGTTGCCGACGTCGCCCACGTAGGCGCCCGCGGAGGCGTTCGAGCCGCTCGTGGCGGGGACGGTGACCACGCGGGCCGTTCCGGCGCGCCGCGCCTGCTCGGCCTCGACGCGGTAGGCCGCCGCGTCCGCCTCCTCGGCCCTGACCGTGGTCAGGCCGCGCAGCCGCAGGCCGGCCGGACCGCCCACCTCGATCACCGAGACGCCGGTGGGGAGGTACACGCGGGCCCGGGAGGCCGCCTCGCCGGGGCGCGTCGCCCGCACACCCGCGATCCGTCGTCCGTCGACGCGGACGTCGAGGTCGCCGGCTCCGGCCGCCTTGTAGGAGAAGGTGAGGTCGTAGTAGCCGTTCTCGCTCACGGCGGCGAAGAACGTGGCCCGGGCGCCGCCGCCGAGGGTGACGGCGGCGCCCTTGCCCTCGCGGGTCATGCCCGCGCCGCCGGACAGCCGGGCCTCGTCGGCCGGGTACGCCGCCCGCTCGGGGCCGGTGATCTCGGTGAGGTCGAACTTGTCCAGCGTGACGTCGCTGCCCGGCAGCAGGGTCGTGCCGTCGGCGCTGGTGCGCAGGGACAGCTCGTGGGTGCCGGCGGTCAGCTCGACCTCCACGTCGGTGCGGCCGCGGTAGGTCCAGCCGAGGTCGGCCGAATACTGCACGATCTGGTCGAGCGTGCCGTCCACGAACAGCGCGTGCCTGCCGGGAGCCTTGTTCGCGCCCTGGAAGATGCCCAGGCGGTAGCGGCCGTCGCGCGGCACGGTCACCGGGAACGTGACGGCGGAGCCGGCCTTGTTCATGGAGCCGACGTCCCGCTTGCCGGAGGTCGCGTAGATCTGCGGGTCCGCGGTGGTGTCCTTGCCGTACGCCTGGGCCGAGGTGAGTGTGGCCGACTCGGCCTCCACCGAGACGCTCCACGGCGCGTCGGCCGCGGGTGCGCCGCCGCTCGACGGGACGATCGTGACCCGGTAGGCGGCCATCACGTCGCCGCCCGGCAGGTTCACCTGGAGCGTGCCGCCACGCAGGGTGGTCCGGGTGGCCGCCACGACCGGCGGCTGCACGGCGTCGCCCTCGTAGCCGGTCCACGTCGTCTTGGACACGACGACGTCGACCTGCGTGCCGAAGACCGCGGAGTCGAGCCCGGAGACGTCAAGCCGGACCGGCGCGGCGCCGCCGCCGACCAGCACGGTGCCCCGCCGTACGGAGGGGTCGACGGCCGCGAGGGCCTGGACCGTGTCGGGGACGTTCGGCTGCGGCGGGGTCACCTTCACCGTCTGCCCGGTCAGGTCCGCGTACCACTTGAGCAGCCACCACGCGCCGTTCCCCTGGCGGGTGCGCACCGCGTGGTCGGAGAGGTTGCCGGCGTAGGTCCAGAAGGCCATGTCCGCGTCCACCTTGGTGTCCTCGAACATGGTGATCCACTGGATCATCTGGCCGGGGACGGACATGTCGCGCCGGTTGCCGTACTCGTCGATGTTGATCGGCAGCGGGCCGACGCCGAGGTCGCGCTCCATCTGCCGGTAGTCCTCGTAGTGGCCCCGGTAGTCGGCGAGGCTGCCGCGAGACAGTTCGTGCCAGGCCATGATGTCCGGCAGGCAACTCTTCGCGCCGCAGGTGTTGTCTTTGGCCCAGGTGAGGAAGTCGCGCAGGCGGCCGGGGTTGTAGCTCGCCTCGTTCGGGCCGACGATGCGGGCGCCGGGGTCGATCGACCGGATGCGCTCGACCACCGCCTTCCAGTCGCTGAAGAACTTCTGCTTGAGCTGGGCCCAGTTCTGGTACCAGATCCAGTCGGGCTCGTTGAACGGCACCCAGACGAACCTGTCCTTGTCCTGCGGACGCTCCGTGACGACCTTGCGCACCATCGCGTCGACCTTGGCAAGGTAGTCGTCGATGCCGAGGTTCTCGTAGGGCCACTTGCTGTAGACGTCCTGCATGTAGACGACGATCTCCTCGCCGCCCGCCGACAAGAAGCCGTCCGCGATCTTGAGTGCGTCGCCGTTGGGGTGCTGGTCGCCGTCCGGGGCCTTCTGGGCGACCGTACGCGGCCGGGCGCCGGCGACGAGGGAGTCTCCGGGGACGCCCGGGTCGGACAGGCCGTACAGCATGCCGGTCGCGCCGCCGTGGACCGGCCCGGTGCGCTGCCCGAAGTCCACCGCGACGACGTCGGCGGCGGCGGTGTCCGCGCCCGCCGGTCCGGCGACGGGCCCGGCGGTCAGGGTCGCCGCGGCGAGGGCCGCGGTCGCGGCCGTCACGCGGGCGCGCCGGGATGACCTTTGTCGGTGCATGGGTGTCCTCTCCTGTTACCGGGGCGCGCGAGCGCCCGGAGGGGGTGGTACGGCGGGCTCGGCGGGCACCGCCGGGATCGGAGCCGAAAGGGTGGGCGCCGTCGTCGTTCGACGGCGCTTACTTCACGGCGCTCACTTCACGGCGCCGCTGGTGATGCCGGAGATGATCTTGCGTTGGGCGACGGCGAAGACCACGACGAGCGGCAGGCTCATGAGGATGACGTAGGCGAAGATGAGGTGCCAGTTGTTGAGATAGAGCCCCGCGCCGGCCACGCGGAAGAGGTTGAGCGGCAGGGTGTCGAGGCGGCCGCCGACCACGAAGAAGGCGTAGAAGACGTCGTTCCAGACGTAGAGGCAGACGAGGATCGTGGCGGTGGCCAGGACCGGCCGCAGCAGGGGCAGGACGACGTGGAAGAAGACGCGCACGGGCCCGGCGCCGTCGATCTGGGCGGCCTCCTCCAGCGAGGTGGGGATGGTGCGGACGAAGCCGGTGACGAAGAAGATCACGGTGGACATGTAGATGCCCATGTAGACGCCGATCATCCCGACGGCGCTGCCTGCCAGGCCGAGCTGGCGCAGCAGCAGCACGACCGTGATCACCGCAGGGGGCAGGATGATGCCGCTGATGGCGAGCGCGTACAGCACGGCGTTGAGCCGGGTGGCGCGCCGGGCGAGGATCCAGGACGCCATCGACCCGAGGATCAGGACGCCGACCACGGCGGGCACCACGACGAGGAGGCTGCCGAAGAACGCGGCGGGCACCTCGCCCTCACTCCACACCTCGCCCAGGTTCTCCAGCAGGTGCCAGTGGGTGGGCGGGGTGAGGTTCGGGATGAGCGCCTCGCCCCGCGACTTGCCGGCGGTCGCCACGACGAGCCACAGCGGGATGCCGATGGTGACGAGTGCCAGCGCCGTGGCGGCGAACGGCTGCAGCCGGGCCGGGAACGAGGTGTCCCTGGCCGCGGAGCCGGTCACGGAGGAGGCGTGCCGGCGGGCGGGGGAGTGCGGCGTCACAGGATCTCCTCGCGCTTGCGCAGGATGCGGATGACGGGGAAGGCCATGAGCGACACGAGCAGGAACAGCACCAGGCTCATGGTCGTGGCCTGGGCGAACAGGCCCTGTCCGAAGGTGCGGTAGATGAAGATGTTGAGGATCTCGGTCGTCCGGGCCGGACCGCCGCCGGTGGTGGCCTGCACGATGTCGAAGCCGTTCATCGAGCCGAGCAGGGCGGTGGCGACGTTGAATGTGATCGCGGGGGCGAGCAGCGGGAAGCGCAGGCGCCGGAACGCGTGCCACCGCGATGCGCCGTCGATGCGGGACGCCTCCATGATCTCCTCGGGGATCGTCTTGAGCCCGGCCAGGTAGATGAGCATGGACAGGCCCATCCACTTCCACGCGTGGACCAGGGCGACCACGACGATGGTCCAGTGGGTGTCGCCCAGCCAGGCGTGGTCCACGTCGTGGCGGAAGATCTCGGACAGCAGCTGGTTGAGGCTGCCCTCGGGCTTGAGCAGGGCCTGGAAGATGTAGCCGACGGCGAGGGCCGACATCAGCACCGGGATGAGGAAGACAACCCGCAGCGTGCGGTTGAGCCAGGTGTCGCGCTCCAGCAGGAGGGCCAGGCCGAGCCCGAAGAGGTTCTGGAAGACCGCCACGAGCACGGCGTAGACCACGGTGACGCGCAGCGCCGAGAACAGCGTGCCGCTGGAGGCGAGGTCGGCGAAGTTGTCGAACCCGACCGGCCTGATGGCGCTCTTGAAGCCCGACCAGTCGGTGAACGCGTACACGAAGTTGAACGCGGTCGGCAGGAAGAAGAACACCAGCAGGATCGCGAACGCCGGGGCCATGAACCACATCGGGTGGGTCCGGTCCGGCCTGCGGCGGGTGCGACCGGCGGGACCGCGTGAGGCGGGCGGCGGCGCGAGCGGCCGGTCAGGGACGGGGGTGTCCGTGGCAGTCAGCATGGCATGTCCTCAGGTGCCGGGCGCGGAGACGGGGGCGAGCCGCGGCCTCCGCGCCCTGTCGATGGGCCTGTCGATGGGCGCGAGTCGTCGGGCGCGAGTCGTCGGGCGGGAGTCGTCCGGCGCGAGTCGTCGGGCGTCAGAAACCGGCCGCGCCGGCTGCCCTGGCGAGCTGGGCGAACTGCTCCTGGGTGGTGGAGGCCACCTGTTCGGGCGTCATGGTGCCGGTGATCATGTCGGCGAGGTTGATGTACAGGTCGGGGTTGGCCACGGCCAGGGCCTGCATGGAGCCGACGGCCTCGCCGAGGGAGTCGTGCACCTGCTGCAGCGCCTTGGGCACCGAGGCCGGGCTCGGCACGTCGGTCTCCAGGGAGACGGTGTTGCGGTCGGCGATGAAGTCCTTGTAGCCCGGGCCCATCCAGAACGACAGGAGCTGGCGCGCGGCGGCCTCGCGCTTGGCGTCACCGGTCGTGAACGCCACCAGGGCGTTGGACTGGTCGGGGATGAAGGTGCCGACGTTGCCGCTGGGGGAGATCGGGAAGAAGCCGATTCTCTTGTCGAGGGTGGCGGTGTCGGCGGTGGCCTGGAGCTGGCCGAAGAAGGAGTTGACCTGCACCACCATGGCGGCCTTGCCGTCGAGCAGGGCCTTGCCCTGGTCCTCGAACCTGGCGGTCTTGATGTCCTTGTTGAACAGTCCCTCGTCGATCAGCGACTTGTACTTCTTGATCGCGTCGAGCACGACCGGGCTGGAGAAGGTCTCCTGGCCCTTGTTGATCTTGTCCCAGAGCCCGTCCTTGGCGGCGTCGGCGAGCTGGACCTGGACCCACCACTGGGTGGCCCATCGGTCGCCGGCCATCTCGTAGAAGGGGGTGACGCCCTTGGCCTTGAGCGTGCGGGCCAGCTCGACCATCTCGTCGAAGGTCTTCGGAGTCTCGGTGATCCCGTTGGCCTCGAAGACCTCCTTGTTGTAATAGACGCCCTCGACGGCCGGGCTGGTGACCAGTGCGGCGTACCGCGTGCCGTTCAGGATCCCGGTGATGTCCTTGAGCTGGGGAGCGAGCTTGGACAGCCAGGGGGCCTGGTCCAGCGGCTGCAGGTTCGTCTTGGCGTTGAGGGCCGTGAGCATGGATGCGGTCGGCTGCCAGAACGCCAGGTCGGGCTTGTCCCCGGTCGCGACCTTGGTCTGCACGCCCTGCTCGTACGGGTCGGGAATGGTGACGATCTCGACCTTCGCGCCCGTGGCCCTGCCGAACGCCTCGACGACCTGCTTGGGGACGGTGTTGCTGTTCTGCGCGGCCCAGATCGTCAGGGTGACGCCGTCGAGCTTGGCCGTCGGCTCCGCCCAGCCGGCGGCGGTCGCGTCGCCCGCGGTGCCGCCGGCGGGGTCCGCGGAGGGGGCCACAGAAGGGTCGCTGCAGGCCGCGGCGCCCGCGGCGAGTACGGCGACGACCGCCAGGGTCTGCCATTTCTTCATTGTTTCGATCTTTCTCCTGGGGGGCGCCCGGACCGCAGGCCCGGGATTTTAGAGCAGAAGGAATTAATCGGACGAGGGTGATGAGGATGGTGAAAGGCGAAAAATGCGGGCAGAAGGGCCGGAAATCGGCTTGGTGAGGACGAGCCGGCCCGTCTCCTGGTCCCACTCCCCGTCCCAGGCGGGCAGGTGGCGGGGGTAGACGACCTCGACGTCCACCCGGCGTCCGGCGAGGTGGGGGAGGGGCAGCGAGGCCGTCGCCCGCTCGTCCGCGCGGCACCAGACCCCCACGTACGTGTGGTCCGGCGTGGTCAGGCCGAGGCTGAGCCAGGGGTCGGCCCAGCCCGGAAGCCCCAGCGGCCAGACGGGGACCGCCGCGGCCAGGTCGGTGCGGATGTCCCGGTAGGCGGCGACGGCCGCCCTGACCGCCTGGCGCTGCGCACCGGTCATGGTGGGCAGGTGGCCGGACAGGTAGAGGCGGCCCAGCATGCCGGTGCACAGGCTGTAGGCGACCCGCTCGTCATCCATGTCCGGCTGGGGGTAGGCCCAGCTCGCCGCCTGCTCCGGCAGGACGGACAGGGGAGCGGCCACCGCGATCGGGGGATAGAGCAGGGGGTCCTGCTGGTCGCTGGTGGACTGGAGCTGCATGCGCGACAGCAGGGCGTAGTCCATGCGCATCGCGCCGGAGGCGCAGTTCTCCAGGATCAGGTCCGGATGGCGGTCGAGGACCGCCTCCAGCCACGCCAGGTGGGCACGGTTGCAGGCGAGCAGTCCCGCGCCCGGGCTCGCGGCGTCCACGTCGGTGCCCGCGCCGGGGTCGATGTTGTAGTCGAGCTTGAAGTAGCCCACGCCGAGCTGCTCCACGAGCCGGTCGACGACCTCGTCGAGATGGGCGACGGCGGCCGGGTGGCGGAGGTCGAGGTGGTAGCGGCCGTGCTCCACGATCCTCGTGCCGCCCCGCTGCAGGAACGCCTCGGCGGGCAGCTTGTCGGCCATCGGGCTGCGCACGCCGATCACCTCGGGCTCCAGCCACAGGCCCGGGACCATGCCGCGCCCCCTGATGTGGGAGAGGACCTCCTCGATGCCCCGCGGGAAGCGCGTCTGGGACGGCTGCCACTCGCCCACGCTGTCCCACCAGTCGCCGTCGTCGTCGTACCAGCCGGCGTCGACGCAGAACACCTCGGCGCCCGCCTCGGCTGCGGCGTCGATCAGCGGGATCAGCTTCGCGGTCGTCGGGTCGCCCATGAGGGTGTTCATGTAGTCGTTGAACACGACGGGCAGGCGGGCCCGGTCCTGATGGGGGCGCACCAGGGCGCGGCGGTGGGCGGTCAGCGCGGCCGCCGCACTGTGCAGCCCAGAGGCACTGTGCAGCCCAGAGGCACTGTGCAACGCACCTGAGGCGCTGTGCAACGCACCTGAGGCGGCGTCGTGCAGCCTGCCGGAGGCTCCGCGCGGCCCGCCGGAGGAGACGGCCACCGACGCCGGGACCGTGGTGAACGACTCGCCGGGGGCGAGGACGGTGTGCCACTGGTGGTCGATGTCGGTGGGGCCGAGCAGCGCGACGTAGGCGCCGTCCCTGCGCTCGCCGACCTCCCATCGCCACGGGCCGTTGTGCTCGACCTGCCACAGCCACGCCCGGCCAGAGTCCGGGTCGAGCAGGCCCGCCGTGGGCAGGTGCTGCCCCGTCGACCAGGTGCCCGTGCTGGTGACCGCCAGGCGGCCCCGGCCGTCCTGGCCGTGCAGCGGCAGGTTGAGGTCCGCCATCTCCTCGCGCATCGGCCGTACGCGCCAGCGGCTCTCGCCCAGCCACTCGCTGTCGGCGCGCACGACCTGCAGCCCGCCGGCCGAGCCGGCCGGGAACCCGGCGGCGAACGAGGTCACGCCCAGCACGACCGCCTCTGCGGTGCCGCGGTTGGCGATCGTCGTCCAGGACTGTACGGCCGGCACGCCCTCCGCCGAGCGCAGGTGCGCGTGCGCCTCCAGGCCGGTCTGCTCGTCCCGCATGGTGACCCGCAGCTCGTGCCACTGCCCGTCGCGGACCTGCTCGGCCCCTACGTAGGTGAAACGGCGGCCGACGGCGGTGTCGGAGAAGCGGTGAGAGGCCCGCGCCCGTCCCTGACCGGCGAGCAGCACCTCCACGAGAGGCTGCGCGGGCGGTCTCGTCCCCGGATCGCCCGCGCCCAGTTCGCGGATGCTCACCACGCCGTCGGGTGATATGGCGATCACCACCCGAAGTGCCGAGTGCCCCCACACCAGGCTGGTCTCGGTGTGCCGTGAGTTCACCTGCGTCTCCTGACGATCGAGCCGGGTTCTCCGGAGGTCATGGCGGTGTGCGGGCCGTGACGGTGACCCTCGCGAGGAGAACGGCCTGGGCGCCGGGCGAGCCCAGGCGTCATCCCCTGCATGCGTGTGACCGGTCACATCCGCACGAATGCGAGTGTGACCGGTCACACGATCGAGGGGAAGGCTCCGTTACGTTGTTGTTAACAACATCCGGCGGCGCGTCCGAATCGGCCGTTGGCCGCCCCGTCGCCCCCACGGCCCGTGAGCTCTGGAGGCCGTGACCGCGGCTTACCGCGCGGCGCGAATGCGGCTCACGCGCGCGGAGGCGCCGTGGACTCGCGCACCACCAGCCGCGGCGGCGTCAGCGACACCGCGGGCTGAGGCGTCCCGGCGAGCTCGGCCAGCACCGCCGCCACCGTGGCGCGGCCCAGTCCGGCGAAGTCCATCTCCACCGTCGTGAGCGCCGGCGTCCAGTACTCCGAGCCGGGCACCCCGTCGAAGCCCACGATGCTCACGTCGCCCGGCACGTCCTTGCCCGCCTCGAACAGCGCGCGGCGCACCGCCAGAGCGATGTCGTCGTTGCCGCACAGGATCGCGGTCACGCCGGGGTCGGCGGCCAGGGTCCGTCCCGCCTCGTACGCCGATCGCACATCCCAGCCCGCCGGTACCACGGGCGGGACCGCCGCTCCGGCTTCGGCCAGCGCACGGCGCCAGCCCGCCTGACGTCCGCTGTGCTCCGACTCCGAGGGGATCGCCACGTGATGGACGGTCCGGTGTCCCAGGGCCAGCAGGTGCCGCGTCGCCTCGGCCGACGCCTGCTGCTCGTCCAGGCAGATCGCGGGCCGCCCCACACCGCGTACGCCCGGCTCGATGGCGGCCGCCGCGGGCAGGGACTCGGGGAGTGCGCGCAGCACCGCGATGCCGGCCGCGTCGAACGCGATCACGATCACACCCCCGGCGCTCGGATCGCTGACGTAGTCGGCGGCGTTGCGCACATCGCCCTCGCGGTCCGACTCGACCACCCTCACCCCGACGGCCAGGCCCTCGACCCGGGCCGCCTCCTCGATGCCCTGCAGGGTCGAGGCGTAGCCGTACAGCATGGTGTCGGAGGTGACCACCGTCACGCCCCGCGCCCGCCCCGTCCCCAGCGCCCGGGCCACCCGGTTGGGCCGGTACTGCAGCCGTTCGATGACCTCCATGACGGTCCGCCGCGTATCGGCGCTCACCTTGGGCGAGGCGTTGAGCACCCGGGACACCGTCTGCCTGGACACGCCCGCCGCCGCCGCGACGTCGCGGATGCTCGGCACCGTCTCCCGGCCGGGACGCGGCGAGGGCACCTCAACAGGGGTTTCGTTCACGCCCCCATCGTGATCGGTCCGCCGAGCCGGGGTCAAAACCGCCGTCCGGATCGAGCGGTCACGAGCCGGCCTCTCCCTCCGGCAGGACGTCCTCCGGCCGCAGGGCGAGCAGCAGGCCGAGCATCGTGTACCCCACGAGCAGGTGACCGCCGCCGACCCACCGGGACGCCGCGTCGCCGACCAGCACGTACGCGGGGACGGTGACGACGCCCCAGCTCTCGGCGACCAGGGGCCACCAGCGCAGCAGGCCCCTCCAGCGGCGGGCCGGCAGGAGCTTGACGCTGATCACGAACATGCCGAACATCGACAGCGGCCAGAACAGGTCGAGCACGCCGAGCAGCGCGCCGTCGCCCGCCGCCTCGGGCAGGATCGCGTGCAGCAGCGACCACATGCTCGCCAGGGCCAGCAGCACGGCCTCGATCCTCAGCATGATCACACTGGCCCGCGAGGTGCCCGTGGCGCCGGTCCGCGACTGCACGACGAGCAGGCCGAACAGGCCGATCTGGAAGGCCAGACCGCCCAGGTCGCCGATCCGTCCGGCCGTCCCGCCGGCCGACGGGTCGAACAGGAAGATGGTCACGACCCAGATCAGCGTTCCCGCGGCCAGTCCCAGGCCGAGGCGGCGCACCCTGTCCGCGGTGATCGGGGCGGGCCCGGCCGGGGCGGGAGTGCCCCCGCGCACGTCGGTGCGGGCTCTGGCCGGGGTCGTGGTGTAGTGCGGTTCCATCTCACGTCCTTCATCGGTTCGTTGGCGGGCCGGGACGGCCGCGCGGATCAAGGCTCGGGGCCGCCGGACCCGGGAGGGCAGGGCCGCCGGTCCCCGATCGCGCCCCTGACATGTCCGCCCGATTCGGGACGCGGGTCCTCCTTCGGCCGGGACATCCCGATACTGCGCAAAACAGGGAGATTCGACCCGTCACAATGCTTGCCGTGAGGAAAGCGGAGATAGCGGACGCGCCGGAGGCCCTCAGGGCCGCACCCGCGGGCGAGAGCCGTCTGCCGGCCGCGGTGGCGGTGGCCGCCGTCGCCGCCCTGCTCGCCGTGGCCGCCGGTACGGTGCTGCTGGACGTCCTCGCGCGGGGAGCGAGGGTGCCCGTGGGCGCCGAGCTCGATCCGGGATGGACCTCCGCGCTGGCCGGGCTCGCACAGGCGGTGCCGGGCGTGCTGTTGCTGCGGCGGCTGCCGCGGCATCCCGTGGCGTGGGTGCTGACCGGCTCCGGCGTGATGTGGCTGCTGAACGGGGCCGCCGGCGCGTGGGCGGCCTACGCGGTGTACGTTGAGCCGGGCCTGCCGGGGGCGTCGGCCGCCTACTGGTTCTACCTACGGCTGGGCGCCGCGCTGCTGCTCCAGTTGCCGCTGCTGATCCTGCTGTTCCCCGACGGGCGGCTCCCCGGCGTCCCGCTCTGGCGCCGGCTCTCGATCGCCAGCCTCGCGCTGACCGCGGCGCTGCCCGCGCTGCGGCTGGTGGCGCCCGTGTCCGTGCTCAGCCGGCACGGGGGAGTTCCGCTGCCGCCCGAGATCACCCGGTTGGCGCTTGACCCGGTCGTGCTGCCCCTGCCGTACGTGGTCTGGGAGCCGCTGCTGACGGCCGCCTCGGCGGCGGTGGTGGTGAGCCTGGTCGTGCCGTTCGCGGTGACGGTGCACCGCTACCGCGCCGCGGCGTCGGGCGGTCCCGGCGACGCCGAGCGCGGGGCGCAGATCCGGTGGCTGACCTGGGCGGCGCTGGCGGACATGTTCGTGCTGCTGCTCCCGCTGGTGCTGCCGCCCGACGTGCCCGCGTTCCTGCTCACGGTGGCCGTCGCGCTGACCTCCTTCGCCGTGGTCGTGGCGGTGACCAAGCACCGCCTGTACGACGTCGACCGGCTGCTGCCCGCGACCTTCGGCTACGGCATGGCGGCCGTGCTCGTCGTCGTGGTCGACGCCGCCGTCTTCACCGCCGCCGCCGGCGCGGTGGACGAGCGCCAGGCGGCACTCGCCGCGATCGCGGTCGTCACGCTCGTCTACCTTCCCGCCCGGACGTGGCTCGTGCGCACCGTCAGGCGGCTGCTGCGCGGGCCGCGCGAGGATCCGTACGCGACCGTCTCGACGCTGGCCGAGCGGCTCGAACTCGCGGCGGGCCCGGACGAGCAGCTCGTCGCCCTGGCCCGCACGCTGGCCGAGGCGTTCCGGCTGTCCTACGTGCGCGTGGAGATCGAAAGACCGGACGGGGAGCGCTCGGCGGTCGAGCACGGCGTGGCCCGCGGCCCTTCGGTGTCGCTGCCGGTGGCCTACCGGGGCGAGCAGGTGGGCCGGCTGGTGCTCTGCCGCACCGACCTGACCGAGCGCGACCAGCGCCTGCTCGGCGACCTCGTACGGCAGGCCGCCGCAGCCGCCCGCGCCACGGAGATGAGCGCCGGGCTGCAGCGCATCCGCGCCACGCTGGTGGTGGCCAGGGAGGAGGAGCGGCGGCGGCTGCGGCGCGACCTGCACGACGGGCTGGGGCCGAGCCTGGGCGCGGTGGCGCTGCGCATCGAGACCGCCCGCAACCTGTCGCGCACCGCTCCACAGCAGGCCGACGCGATCCTCGCGCGGACGGCCGAGGAGGTGTCCGCCGTGGTCGCGGAGGTCCGCCAGATCGTCCACGACCTGCGCCCGCCCGCCCTCGACGAGCTGGGCCTGCGGGGAGCCGTCGAGCAGCAGGCCGGTCGCTTCCGCGGCGGGCTCACGGTGGCCCTGGGCGGGGTGCTGACCGGGGACGACGAGCCGCTGCCCGCACTTCCCGCGGCGGTGGAGGTAGCGGCGTACCGCATCGTCTCCGAGGCGCTGGCGAATGTGGCACGACATGCGCACGCGGCCCGCTGCGAGATCGGGCTCGCCGTGCGGGACGACATGCTCCACGTCGTCGTACGGGACGACGGGGTCGGGATCGGCGAGGACGTCACGGCGGGCGTCGGGATGCTGTCCCTGCGGGAGCGCGCGGCCGAACTCGGCGGCGACTGCGTGGTCACCTGCCCGGAGGGCGGCGGGACGCTGGTCCACGCGCGGCTGCCGCTGGCGGAGAAGAGGGAGTTCACCGGTGTCTGAAGAACCGACCCCGCCGATCCGGGTGCTGCTCGCCGACGACCATCCGGTCTACCGCGACGGCCTGGCCGCGCTGCTGGGCTCGATGGCGGGCGTCGAGGTGGCGGGCACGGCCGCCACAGGGCGGGAGGCCGTCGAACGCGCCGCCGCCCTGCGGCCCGATGTCGTGGTCATGGACGTGCGCATGCCCGACGTGGACGGGATCGAGGCGACCCGGCGGATCACCGCCGCGAATCCCGGCATGGGGGTGGTCGTGCTGACGATGTCGGAGGAGGACGCCACGCTGTTCGCGGCCATGCGGGCCGGGGCGCGGGGCTACCTGCTGAAGGGGGCGAACCAGGCCGAGATCCTGCGGGCCGTCACCGCGGTCGCCCATGGCGAGGCCATCTTCGGCCCCGCCGTGGCCCGCCGGGTCGCGGAGTTCTTCACCGAGGGGCCCCCGGCCGCGGACCAGGAGGTCTTCCCCCAGCTCACGCCGCGCGAGCGGGAGATCCTCTCCCTGGTCGCGGCGGGGCGCACCAATGCGCGGATCGCCGAGGTGTTGTTCCTGTCGCAGAAGACGGTGCGCAACAACGTCTCCACGATCTTCGCCAAACTTCAGGTAGCCGACCGCGCCGAGGCCATCATCCGGGCCCGGGACGCGGGGCTCGGCCGTGGTCACGGCGGCAGGCGGCCCTGACGACGGCCGCGGACGCCTGTAGTCTCGGCGCGTGCGGCACGAGTCACCGGACGGCGGTGCGGGCCTGCGCCGGCATCTGCCGGACGGCGGGACCCGGCCCGGCCATCGGCTGCGGTTCGGCTCCGGCGCGGCGGGCATCGAGCGGCTGGAGGCGTCGCTCGTCGGCGAGGGGTTCGCCACGCACCGCCACGACACGTACGCGATCGGGATGACGCTGCGGGGCGTGCAGACGTTCCGCTACCGCGGTGAGCCGCGGCACTGCCTGCCGGGGGAGTGGCACGTCCTGCATCCCGACGAGCCGCACGACGGTGTGGCGGGCACCGACGAGGGGTTCGGCTACCGGATCATCTACCTCGACCCCTCCCTCGTCCAGGAGGCGCTGGGCGGGGCGCCGCTGCCGTTCGTCGCCGACCCCGTGATCGGGCGGCGCGACGCCGACCCCGCGCTCGCGGCGTGCCTGCGGGACATCGACGAGCCGCTTGACGAGGTCGAACGGCTGACGCTCACGCTTCGGGTGGTCCACACGCTGGTGCGGCACTCCTCCGTGCGGAACTCCTCCGCGGGGAGCTCCGTACGGCCGGGCGCGCGGGCTCCGCTGGCGCTGGAGGCGCTGGCCCGCGTGCGCGACCTGATCGCCGACGACCCGACGGTGCGGCACACGCTCGCGGAGTTCGAGCAGGTCTCGGGCCTGGACCGGTGGACGGTCGCGCGCCGGTTCCGCGTCGCGTTCGGCACCAGCCCGACCCGCTTCCGCACGATGCGGCAACTCGACCTCGCCCGCCGGCTGCTGCGCGACGGCGTGCCTCTGGCCGAGGCGGCCCAGCTCGCCGGCTTCGCCGACCAGGCCCACATGTCGCGCATGTTCAAACGGGCCTACGGCCTCACGCCCGCCCGGTGGACCGCCGCGCTCGCATGACCGTCGGCCGGTCGGAGTGTGCCGCGGACTGTGAAGGCGCCCGGGCGCACCCGGCCGGGAGCGGAGCCTGGCCTGCTGGTGGCCGCAGGGCCGGTTCATCTCGTCGATTGGGCATTCGACGACGCGGCCGGTGGCCGGGGCATATCGACGCCGGCTGCGACCACCTGACCGATTGAAGCCGGATAGCGCGGACTTCGATCCGGGATCTACCGGATGAAGAAACTTTCCGACCGCAAATTCCAGTTGCAGGCACCGACCCCCAGCATTTGGGCCCCGAGAACTACTGAATAGATGCACCTGTGCGTTATCTTATTGCTGATGCCCCATCCGCCGGGGCCCCAGTTGCTGAAGTACCACCTCTGGCGGTAGAAGCCATTGCAGCGAGCGGCGCGGATGCCGGAGGGTGCGTCCTCTACGCATCGGCCGGTGGAACGGTTCACCAGATAGTGAGTGCCGTCAGGGTTGTTGGTGACGTTGAACTTCTGGAAGTCGAGGCCGTTACACGGGAAGGTGCGCAGGCCGTAGGCGCTGTCGTCGAGACATCTCCCGGTCGCGTTGCTCTTTATGACGCGGGTCCCGCCGAGGCCCGCGTACGCCGGGCCCGAAGCTGCGGCATCGGCAGTTGTCGCGGTGACGGCTCCCGCCGCCGTGACGAGAAGAACGACGATGACACGGGTTAAGCTCTTCATGGCACTTTCCTTTCTTTAGTAGTCGCTGCCGGCTGCGGGTCGATGACCGGGTGAGGAATAGCGCTGAGGCCTCTCCCGGCCTTCGCATCACTCATACGGCCATTGGGTTGAAACGAGGTTGCACATCACTGTCCCCTGGCAAGACAGTCGCCGCGGGCCGCAAGGGTGACCGTGTACGACGTGTGCTCTGGGGTCATTTCCGGGTCACCGCCATCACTCCGACAACGGCGGCCCAGATGCCGATGAGCGATCCGACCGGGAACAGGGGGTCGAACTGGTCGGTGAACGCGATGGTGGCGGAGGCGAGCGCGTAGGCCAGCCCGCCGACCAGGCCGAGCGCGAGCGTGATGCGGTTGCCGACCGTCCGGGTGAGGCCGCCGGCGACGGCGAGGAACACAATGCTCAGCGCCCAGAGCGTGTCTATGATCGTCTCGTTCCACGTTTGCATCGTGGAGATGGTCGTCGGCTGACCCGCCGCGAGGGAATCGGCCTCCAACGCAGAGAACAGGTGCGCGGCCATACCGACGGTGGCGAGGGCGCCGATGCCGGCGACGACCTTGGTCGCCGCGGCCATGCCCTTGCTAAGGTCGCGGCGCGAGATTGCGAAGATCCCGGCGGCGAACAGGCCCATCGAGAGCAGCAGCAGTGCATGGGAGGGATACCAGCTCGGCTGCACGAGCATCTCGTGCAGCTGTTGGACTTTGTTGCCCTCGCCGCTGTCGCCGGGATGGGTGGCGCCGCCGGCGATGAAGGTGATGCCGCCCAGCACCAGGCAGATGCCACTGACCCGGTTGAGCCGCGAGGTGGTGGAAGGGCGCGTCGTGACCGGCGTGCTCATGGCTGCCTCCTCGTGCTTGCCGATGATGGGTCAACCGTGGCCGACAGGCGTCCTTCGCGGATGCGTGCACGCCCTGCTTTTCCGCAGGGAAAACCCTCATTCGCAGGCCTGGTCGGCTGTGTCACCATTTCGGTGTGGCCGCAGCGGCGAACGCGTACGAGGAGGCCCCGCCGGCAGCCCGCGAGGCAGGACTCGGCGTGGTGGCGCTGGTGGTTGCCGTGCTCGTCAGCTACGGGTGGCATCTCGGATTCCACCTTGCGAACGCCCACAACGGGCTGATCGCGGCGTCGTGGACGGCGGTCGGGCTCTACGTCGTCCGGATGCGGCCCCGGCACCGGGAGGGCTGGCTGTTCGTAGCCACCGGTGTGGTGCACGCCGTGATGTTCTTCGGCCGGCAGTACGGCCTGCACGAGGGTCCGCTGCCGGCGGCGTCCTGGCTGGGGTGGGTCGGCGTCTGGCCACTGCCGCTCGCGATCGCGGCGTTCGTCTGGACGCTGATGGCGTTCCCTGACGGCAGGCTGCTCTCCCGGAGATGGATCGGTGCCGCATGGGGCATGGTCGCGATGGCGGGCGCGATGGCGACGGCCTCCGCGTTGTGGCCGGTGGAGTACGACCGGACCGGTCTGGTCGCGCCGCACCCGTTCGATTTGCCGGGGGCTGCGACGGCTGCCCGGGTGTGGGAGTACGCGCAGTTCAGCTACCTGCTCTTCCAGGCGCTCGGAACGGTCGCGATCGTGGTCCGTCTGCGGCGTACCGGCGGCGATGAGGCGCGCCGGATGCGGTGGCTGGCGTTCGCGGTCGTGATGGACATCCTGATCCTGGTGGCCGGCGTGTCGATCCTCGGCAGCCCGGTGCCGGGGTTGCTCGCCTTGCCGCTCGTTCCGGTCGCCGCCGCGTTCGGGATCTTGAGGCACCGGCTCTATGACATCGATCCGGTCATCAACAAGACCATCGTCGTCGGAGCGATGCTGCTGCTTATCACCGCCGGCTACGTCGCGCTCGTGGTCGGCGTCGGCGGGCTGGTGCCAGTAGAGGAACGCTGGCGGTCGCTGCTCGCGACCGCCGTCGTCGCAGTCGTGTTCGAGCCGTTGCGGCGACGTGCCCAGCGTCTGGCCGACCGCCTCGTCTACGGGCTACGGGCGACGCCGTATGAGGCACTGTCCCGGCTGTCCGCTCAGCTCGCCGCGGCACCTGAGGAGCTGCTGGACGGGATCGCCGCGACGGTCGCGAGCGCGCTCGGCGCAAGGGAGGTAGTCGTCTGGGTCGGCGACGAGGCGTGCATGATTCCGCGGGCCGGCTGGCCTCACCCCGTGGGCCGAGTCAATCCGGCGCCCCTGAGCGGGCTGCACCACGGGCCGCGCTGGCATGTGCGACCGATCGTCGATCGGGACACTGCCCGTGGCGCGATCGCCGTCCGCAAACCGCCCGGTGAGCCCATGACCGCGGCTGAGGAGCGGCTGCTGACGGACCTGGTCGCGCAGACCGGCCTGGTGATTCTCCAGCAGGAGCAGGCTCAGCAGTTGCAGGCGGCGGCGCGGCGCATCGTCTCCGCGGAGGACGCGGCCCGGCGGCGCTTGGAGCGTGACCTCCACGACGGCGTGCAACTCCGACTCGTGACGCTGGGGCTGGAGCTCGGCGCTCTCGCCGAGCAGGTGAAGGCGTCCGGCGACGGCCTCCTCGTGTCCAGGGCCAAAGACGCTCGCGCTCAGCTGCTGGAGGCCACGGCAGATCTTCGCGAACTGGCCCGCGGCCTGCATCCCATGGTGCTCGCGCAGGACGGTTTGGAGGCCGCGCTGGCTGCCGTGGCCGACAGGTCCGCCATCCCTGTGCGGCTGCGGGTGAGCGTCGAGAGCAGACTTCCACGCGAGATCGAGGCTACGGCGTACTACCTGGTCAGCGAGTCGATCACGAACGCGGCGCGGCACGCGGCGGCGAGCGTGGTGACCGTGGACGTTACCGCTGGTGGCGACGGGTTGCGGATCGTGGTGACCGACGACGGCCGCGGCGGTGCACGGCCCGCGGCGGGCGGCGGGCTGCAAGGGCTCGCGGACCGGGTCGCCGCGCTGGGAGCCAGGCTCGAACTCGACAGCCCTGCCGGTGGTGGGACGCGACTCAGGACGGTTCTGCCATGCGGGTGATCGTCGCCGACGATGCGCTGCTGTTCCGGGAGGGGATGACGCGCATCCTCACCGAGATGGGTTTCGAGGTGATCGGCCAGGCGCGCCACGGTGCCGAGCTGGTCAGCCTGGTGCGCCGGGATCCCCCCGCCGTGGTCATCACCGACCTGCGGATGCCGCCCGGCTTCGCCGACGAAGGCATCGAGGCTGCCACCGAGATCCGGTCTTTCGCACCGCAAGTGGGACTCATGCTGCTGTCGCAGCACGTCGAGGTGCACCACGCACTGCGGCTCATGCACGAGTTCGACGGCGCGGTCGGTTACCTCCTCAAGGACCGGGTGTCGGATCTCGGAGCGTTCGCCGTCGACATCCGTCGAGTCGCGGCCGGCGAGGTCGTCATGGACCCTGAGCTGGTGTCGCGGCTGGTCGGCCGCCGCCGGGAACACGACTCCCTCGCCGGGCTCACCGATCGAGAGCGCGAGGTCCTAGCGCTGATGGCCCAGGGTCTGACCAATGCGGCACTCGCCAAGGAGCTCTTCGTCAGCCCGAAGACCGTCGAGGGCTACGTGCGCAGCGTCTTCACCAAACTCGGTCTGGCACCGGGCGAGCGGGAGCACCGGCGCGTGCTGGCGGTGTTGCAGTTCCTGCGCAAGCACTGACCCATATGCCGCGCTCGACCTCGGCCGGATGCCCATCGTGCACGCAGGCCGACGGACTACGCGCACGCGGCAGCAGAGATGGATCCGTCGGCGCGTTCGCCCGCCGCTCGAGCCGGTTACAACCAAGGCAGAGCCCTTGCCGAGCAGCTCACCGAGTTCTGGTTCCTCCCCTAGCTCGACCCGAGGACTGGCGTATGCGGCGCTCATCCACATCATCACTGTCAGCCGAGGCCGCCCGAGCCGTCAGTCGGCGAGAACGTAGCCCCCCACGGAGGACGGGATGACGAAGGAGTCGAGCCGGCGCAACTGGTGCGTGGCGCGGTTCACCCGATACCAGGTATGCGTCCTGCGCAGGTCACCGCCCACCTGACGATCGGAGCGGGTCAGCACGTCGAGGTGGCCCGCCTTGTCCCAGCGTGCCGTCAGGGCGACCTCGCCCTTGTGGAGCCGGATGGGGATGCTGCCCTTCTTCGCGGTCGCCAGGTTGCGAGTGAGGACCACGTTCTTCACGGAACCGCCGGTCTTCGTCCACTTCGGCGCGGCCACGGTGACGCCGTCGGGGCCGAGGTCGCCCCGCATGTAGACGGATCGCCGCAATCTCACCGACCACGTGCCGGTCGAATAGAGCACCGCCGTCCGGTTGTCGCCCGCCATCATGCGCTTTCCGTCCGGGCTGAAGTCCCAGGTCTGGTATCCCCTCGGCAGGGTGAACACCTTTCCTGTGGTCATGTCCACGACCCGGTCGACCTCCCGTTCGGAGGCGTTCACGCCGCGCATGCTGAGAAACCGGCCACGCGGAGAGAGGGTGAGTGCGTCCATCCGGAGGTCGTCCGGCCATGTCACCGCGGGAACCTCGCGTGCCCTGCCGGTGGCGGCCTCCCAGATCGTGAGCACGCCGTCCTTCCCCGCGAAGTACGCGGCCTGGGCGCCATCCTGAGAGACGGCGATGACGGCGGCGACGGTGTACTCGTCGTCCGCCACGGTCCTGCGGGCGCCGGGGAGCGCGACGACACGGCCGTTGCTCAGCCAGAGCTTCAACGGGCCGCAGGGATGCCGGCCGCCGTCGGCCTGGAGGCAGGACCCGAGACCCGCGTAACGGATCACGGGTGTGGCCGGCGCGGCCTCGGCATGGGGGGTGGTCATGAACGCTGCGGCGGCCACCACCGCGGCCGGCGCTACTCGGGACAGCATCCCGACATCTTCGCATGATGCCGACATCAAGGATCGCGGTCGCGTCCGGTCCTGCCTTCGAGGCCGGTCACCGCGCTAGAGCCCGCCGTCGACGCTGAGCACGGCGCCGGTGACGTAGGACGTCCGGTCCGAGAGCAGCCAGGCGACCGCCTCGGCGATCTTCCCCGGCCTGCGGCGAGCCGGTGCGCGACGCGACCGAGGAGACGTTGACGATGACGGGCCGGGTCAGCGGTGCGCGTCCGGTCCAGCGCCGCGCCGCCTCCCGGCACAGCCGCACGGGCGCCACCAGGTTCACCTCGACGACCCGCCGCAGGTCCGCGTCGGTCAGGCCGGTGAACGGCCCGATCCTGCCGGTCACCCCGCGTTGTTCACCAGGCCCGCGACCTCGCCGACGGACCCGGCCAGTTCGAACAGCCTCTCCGGCGCGTCCTCCTCGGTCACGTCGAGCCGTACGCCGCGGACGAGGGCGCCGGAGTGGCCGAGGCCGGCCTCCAGCGTCTCGGCGTCGGCGTCGGAGTTCGAGTGCGTGAAGACGACGCCGAACCCGTCCGCGCACAGGCGCCGCACGGTGCTCCGGCCGATCCCGCGCGTCCCTCCGGTGACGATGACGACCGGGCGAGGGTTCATCCGCGTGTTCCTTCCCCGTCTGTCCTGGCCTCGATCGCGTGCACGACGGCCGCCATGTCCAGGCCGGCGTGGCCCAGCGCGAGGGTCTCGCCGAACAGGGCGTGGCAGACGTCCAGCAGCGGCGAGGCGATGCCGTCCCGCCGCGCCGCCTCGGCGATGAGCCGGTTGTTCTTCAGCACGTCGGCGATGGCGGCCTGGGCGGCGAAGTCGCGCCCGGCCAGCTTCACCGCCTTCACCCGCGAGACGTCACTCGCCATCTGGCCCGAGTTGAGCACGTCCACGAGCAGCCCGATGTCGAGGCCCTGGCGCTCGCCGAAGTGCAGCGACTCCGCGAGGCCGGTGACCGTCGTGATCAGGAAGATGTTGACCGCGAGCTTCATCAGCAGCGCCTTGGGCGCGGGCCCGCACACCACCGTCTTGACGCACATCGGCTTCAGCAGCGGGCGTACCTCCTCCACGGCCTCCGGCCGGCCGGCGAGCATCGCCACCAGCCGCCCCTGCTCGGCGGGCACGCGGGAGCCGGAGATCGGCGCCTCGACGTAGCCGCCCCCGGCCGCGAGCACGTCGGCCTCCAGCCCCGCCGAGTAGACGGGGGAGGTCGTGCCCATGTGGACCACGACCCGGTCCGCGACGTTGCGGGCGAAGGCGGGCGTGCCGCGCTCAAGCACCGCGTCGATCGCGGCCTCGTCGGCCAGCATGAGGATCACCACCCGCGCCCGCCGGAACACCTCGGCCGCGCTGCCGGCCACCTCCGCGCCCGCGGCGTGTAGCGGCTCGCTCCTGGTGGCCGTGCGGTTCCACACCACGAGAGGCGTTCCGGCGCGGACCAGGTTGAGCGCCATGGGCTGCCCCATGATTCCGAGACCGACGAAACCCACATCCATCCGCTCGCCTCCCCGCGCATACATCCGCGTGCCGTCCTGGCGGCACGCCGGGGACCGTTGTAGCCCATGGCACGGCGGCGGTCTTGAACGATTGTGCCCGTCCGGGGTTCCGCGGCCCTGCGCCGGCCACGGCAGCCGTCACGAACCGGCCGGCTCACGCCGGCTCAGCACCTCGTAGATGAGGGTGCCGGCAGCCACGAGGGCGACCACGGCACCGTAGACCAGTGAGGTTTCCCGCAGGCCCTGCGTGGTGATGGCGATCCCGGCGATCAACGCCGGGATACTGAAGGCCAGGTAGCTCACCACGTAGATCGCCGAGATCAGCGCGGCTCGCTCATGCGGTGCCGCGAGCTGACTGACCGTCCGGAAGGCGCCGAGGTAGGCCGGCCCCCACCCGGCGCCGGCGACGAGCGTCGCCGCGACGAAGACGGTCAGCGAAGACGACGCCACGGCGACGATCAGCAGGATCGTTCCGAGGAGGAGGAGCAGCGTTCCCTCACGCTGGAGGCGCTCCGGTGCACGCTTCCTGAGCAGCACGGACACGAACGCCGAGACTGCGGCGAGCGCTCCGAGCGTGAGGCCGATCGCCGCGTGGTTGTGCTCGTCGAACACCGCGGCGAGCAGCGAGGCCCCGACGGAGAAGATCAGCCCGCCGAGCATCCACGTGGAGAGCATGACGGGGACCGCGCGCAGGAACGCACGCTTGGCCGGCGCGGGGACGAGCACCTTCGGGCGCAGCGCGGCGGCGGCGCCGGGGGTCCGCGCGACGGTCTCAGGAAGCACCGCCGTCGCGACTGCGAGACCGATGAACGCTGCCGTGAGAACCACGAAGATCAGCCGGGTGGGGTGCGGCGCGTACTGGATCAGCACCCCGCTCCCGATCGTGCCGATGCTCAAGCCTCCCGTAGTGGCTGCGCCGTTGACGAGCGATCCCAGCCGCGAGCCGTCGGTGGGTTGCAGGTCGAGCAGGTACGCACCGACCACACCGATCGCGGCACCGGTCGCGAGGCCCTGGATGACGCGGGCGGCGAAGAGGGCGGTGACGCCGTGCGCGCCGAGGAAGACGGCCATCGCGGCCGCCTCGGTGACCAGCGCCGCGGCGAGGACCGGGCGGCGGCCGAGGAAGTCGGAGAGCCGTCCCACCGTGAGCAGGCTGACCAGCAGCGCGAGCACGTAGACGGCGAAGATCGCCGTCAGCGTGAGGGCGCTGAAGCCGAACTCGGCCTGGTACACGGGATAGAGGGGGCTCGGCGCGCTCGAGGCGGACAGCAAGATGGCGGTGGTGCCCGCCACCAGCCAGAAGGCCGCGGAGCGTGGCAGCGCCGCGAGCCTGCGGCGTCTCACCGCCGGGGTGTCGAGGGCGTGCTGTCGTTCGTGCAAGCGACTTGTCATCATGGCTCCAACCGGCCTGCCGTTCGAAATGGATCGACCGGTTGTAACCGCACTGTCCCGCATTTAGTTCCAAAAATCTCGAAATGTGCGGACAGCGCGACGCGTGAGCTTTCCCACTCCGAGCTGACGATGTCGAGCCGGCCGTCACACTGCGTGATCCGGTGCTGCTGGGCGCGGTCCTGTCGTCGTAACCCGGCACAGCCGGACTATCCACGGCGTTCGGCCATGCGCGCCCGCCAGAGCCGGGTCTGCCCAGGGTGGGCGTCGGCGAGCGCCGCGCGACCTGGCCTGGTGTCGAGGCGCACGAGGCGGAGCAGGGCGAGACGTGGCGAGTCCTGAGCGTCACCTATCCGCCATCGATCCACACCCACAACGCGACGCAGCGATCGTGGCAGTCGCCCACCGGCGCCGTAGTCAGCTCATCGGTCGTGCGGCGCTGGCGATGCACCAGGGCCGTGTACCGGGGGCCGTGCACCGGGAGGAGCGCCGCCGGGTCGACCGGAGAGGCGTCCGCGCCATGCCTGCGCACCGCGGACTTGAGCGCGCGGAAGGCATGTAGGTCGTCGTTCTCGAACTCGCGCAGGATCCGAGCGTTGTCGAGCGCCTCGGCCAGGCCCGTCGGCTTCTTCGAGCCGCCATACTCCAGTTTGGTCGGCTCGTCGCGCTGGATGAACATGACCGAGTTCCCGGACGAGTCGATCAGCGGGGACCGGGGCGCGCCGGGCCGGTAGCGGTGTTTCGGGGAAGGCCGGAACTCGGCACCTTCCCGTAGACCCGGACGTGCCGGACGGCCAGGGCGTGGAGCTTCGAGGCGTCCGCGTGCCCGTCCGGCGAGGGGTGAGCATTTCTGCCATCCGTAATGTGCCGTTCGTCAGGCGGCTGTCCGAGCGCGTTAGAGATAAGCGGCATGACCTCCCTTGAGAGAAGAACGCTCCTTCGAGCGGGCATCGCGCTCGGCGGCGGCCTCGCCGTGTCGCCCGTGCTGGGCGCCGTGTCGGCGCGCGCCAACGCGTCCGCGCCCGCGTACGTCGTCTCCGGCCGACCCGAGCTCAGCCACGGCGTGCAGAGCGGCGACGCGACGGTGGACTCGGCGGTCGTCTGGGGCCGCGCGGATCGGCCGGGGCGGCTCGTCGTCGAGTACGGCACCCGTCCGGACCTGCGGAACGCGGAGACCGTCCGGGGACCGTGGCTCACTCCGGACACCGATCTGACCGGACGGGTGCGCCTGCGTGGACTGCCCGCCGGCCGGCGGATCCACTACCGCGTGCGAGTCGAGAACGAGCGCGGAGCGGCCGGCAAGGCGGTCGGTGGGTCGCTGGTCACCGCGCCACGGGAGAACCAGCCCGCCGATGTGCGATTCGTGTGGTCCGGGGACATCGTCGGCCAGGGCTGGGGGATCAACTCGGATATCGGCGGCATGACCATCTTCGAGGAGATGCGCCGCCTGCGCCCGGACTTCTTCCTGTGCAGCGGCGACACCGTCTACTCCGACGGCCCGCTCACCGAGAGCGTGACGCTGCCAGACGGCCGGGTCTGGCGCAACGTCACGACCCCGGAGAAGTCCAAGGTCGCCGAGACGCTCGCCGAGTACCGCGGGCAGTTCGCGTACAACCTGCTGGACGCCAACTACCGTGCGCTCGCCGCCGAGGTGGCGCAGATCAATCAGTGGGACGACCACGAGGTCCGCAACAACTGGTACCCCGGCCAGATCCTCGACGACGCCCGTTACACCGAGAAGAACGTCGACGTGCTCGCCGCCCGCGCCCGGCAGGCGTTCCACGAGTGGGTGCCGATCGGAGACGACCGGGTCTACCGCACACTGTCCTACGGCCGCCACCTGGACGTCTTCGTCCTGGACATGCGGACCTACAAGGACCCCAACGACGACAACCGCTACGCCGACCCGCGCCGCGGCCTGCTCGGCGACCAGCAGCGGCGCTGGCTGATCGACGGCCTGAGCAGGAGCCGCGCGACCTGGAAGGTCATCGCGGCCGACCTGCCACTCGGCCTCGTAGTCCCCGACGGGGCCACGGCGCAGGAAGGCGTGGCCCAGGGCGACGCGGGCGGGCCGCTCGGGCGCGAGCTGGAGTTCGCCGAGGTGCTGCGCACGGCTCAGCGGCGCGGCGTGCGCGGGATCGTGTTCGTCACCGCCGATGTGCACTACACGGCCGCACACCACTACGACCCCGCACGCGCGGCTTTCAAGGACTTCGACCCGTTCTGGGAGTTCGTCTCCGGTCCGCTCAACGCCGGCGCGTTCGGGCCCAACGTGCTCGACGGCACGTTCGGACCCCGCCCCGAGTTCGTGCACGCTCCGCCGCAGGCGAACTCATCCCCGATGGAGGGCTTCCAGCACTTCGGCGAGATCGAGATCGACGGCCCGAGCGGCGACCTGACGGTTCGCCTGCGCGACGCCCGATCCGCGGTGCTGTGGAGCACGACGCTGCGCCCCGAGCGCTGACCGGAGCAGAGCCGCGCGCCGACCCGCCTCACCGCTGACGTCCACGTACGGGTATCGCGGCTCCAGCTGAGGGCACGACCCTCACGACAGCAGCTGGTTGATCTTGTCGCGGGCGACCGTGGCGAGGACGCCCGCCTTGTGCGGCTGGCCGTGCAGGAACGCCTCGGTGAAGTGCTTGGCCTGCTCGTACTTGACCTTGCCCGGCATCGGCGGCTCGTTGGGATTGACGTCGCAGTCCACCAGGGCCGGTCCGTCGTGCGCCAGGGCCTCGCGGATCGCGCCCGGCAGGTCCTTCGGGTCCTTGATCTTCGCGCCGTACGCCCCGCAGGCGCGGGCCCAGGCGGAGAAGTCGGCCTCGGGCTGCCGGTGCCGCACGGCGTACTCGGGGTAGCCGAGGATGATCTGCTCCCACAGGATCTGCCCGTAGCTGTTGTTGTTGTTGACCACGACCTTGATGGGCAGGTCGTGCCGCACGGCGGTGAGGAAGTCGGCCATGAGCATGGCGAAGCCTCCGTCGCCCACGAAGGCGATCACTTGCCGGCCGGGGAAGGCGTGCTGCATCCCGATGGCGTACGGCAGGCCCGGGGCCATCGTGGCGAGGTTGCCCGACAGGTAGAACTCCCGCCCGCCGCGGATCGTCCAGTGCCGCGCGGCCCACGTCGCGATGGTCCCGGAGTCGCAGGTCAGGATGGCCTCGCCGGAGGCCGCCTCGTCGACGCAGCCCATGAGGTACTGCGGTGCGATGGGGTCGCGACTCGGGTCCTGCAGCGCCTTCATGTCCTCCCGCCAGGCGTCCATCTTGCGCTGGTACTTCTCCAGGAACGACCGGTCCTTCGCCGGTTCGAGCATGGGCAGCAGCGCCTGCAACGCCAGTTTGGCGTCGGCGGCGACCGGGGCCTGCGTCGGCCGGCGGATGCCGAGCAGGGTGGGGTCGGCGTCGACCTGCACCACCCGGGCCTGGCCCTCCGGCGGCAGGAACTTCCCATAGGGGAAGGACGTGCCGACCATGAACAGCGTGTCGCACTCCTCCATGAGTTCCTCGCTCGGCGCGGTGCCGAGCAGGCCGAGCCCGCCGGTGGTGAGCGGGTGGTCGTCGGGCACCACGAACTTGCCGGGCAGGGTCTTGACGATGGGGCTGGCCAGCCTGTCGGCGACCGCCAGCACCTCCTCGCGGGCATGCCGCGCGCCGACGCCGACGAGCATGGCGATCTTCTGGCCCTGCCGCAGCACCTCGGCCGCCCTGGTCAGGTCCTCCTCGACCGGCCGCAGCGGCGGGAGAGAGCACGTCGTCAGGCTCGCGGGCGGGGTGCCGGGGCCGACATGCCGGTACGGGTCCTCGCTCGCGGGCGCCACCTGGATGTCGTTGGGGAAGGTCAGGTGCGACACCGTCCGCTTGGTCAGCGCGTTGCGCACCGCGAGGTCGACCACGCCGGGCATCTGCTGCGGATTGGTGACCATCAGGTTGTAGGCGGCCAGGTCCTGGTAGAGGCGGTCGAGGTGGACCTCCTGCTGATAGTGGGTCCCCAGCACCGAGGTCTCCTGCATGCCGGTCAGGGCCAGCACGGGCACGTGGTCGAGCTTGGCGTCGTACAGGCCGTTCAGCAGGTGGATGGCGCCCGGCCCGGAAGTCGCGGCGCACACGCCGAGACGCCCGGTCGCCTTCGCGTAGCCGGTCGCCATGAACGCGGCGGCCTCCTCGTGGTGCACCAGGATGAATCGCAGCTTCTCCCGGTGCCGGCGGAAGCCCTCCATCAGGCCGTTGATCCCGTCACCGGGGAGCCCGAAGATCGTGTCGACCCCCCACTCCACCAGCCGCCGGGCCAGGCTCTCACCCACGATCTCGGTCATGTCCGCCTCCGATCGACATCAGCCGTACGGGCGCCCCGGCGTCCGCGCAAGCCTTCAGCGGTCCCGCGCTCTGCGTCCCCCGGCCGGTGCGGTCCGGTGACCGCTGCGCCAGCCGAGGGCGTACGCGGCGACGAGGCCGGCGGCGACGGCGAGCGGCTTCGGGGACGACATCGCGGACTTCAGCTGTTTCACGCCGCCCTTCGGGTCGGCCACGGCGCCCGCGACGCTGCCGATCGCCGACGCCAGTTTGTCGCCCGCGCTCTTCACCGCGTTGCTCTGAACGTTCATGATCGACTCCGGCATCGAACGGCTCGCCCGTGGGGCCCTTCCCACCCCCGATATGCGTAAACGACGCCGCAGGTCACGGCGGCTTTGTGCGCAGCAGACCCGTACATCGCACGGCCCACATGGGCGAATCCCCGCCGCGCTTTTACCCGCCCCCGCGGTCCTGCCCGCGCTCGGCGGGAAGGGTCGCGCGAGAGGTCGTCGGAGACGCTGTCGTCAGGCACGCGTCCGGCCGGCGATCCGCGAGGAGGCGGACATGACCCGTGTCTTCCCGAGACCGGAGCCGTCGTCGCCGCCCCGCGCGGGGCCGGGGGCGGCAGAGGCCAGGAACCCGCCGCTGCCCCCGTACGCCGGGGAACTGCGCGACCGGCTCGGCGAGGCCATCGCGGGCGAGGTGAGGTTCGGCGGCGGAGACCGGGCCATGTACGCCTACGACGCGTCCGTCTACCGGCAGGTGCCGCTCGGTGTGGTGACGCCCAGGGACGCCGCCGACGTCGAGGCCGCGCTGGAGGTGTGCCGCCGCTTCGGCGCGCCCGTGCTCGCCCGCGGCTGCGGCACCTCGCTGACCGGACAGACCGTCAACGGGGCCGTGGTGTTCGACTTCACCCGCCACATGGACCGCATCGCCGAGCTCACCCCCATGCGGCATACCGCGCGGGTGCAGCCCGGCGTCGTCTGCGACCGGCTCAGGGACGCCGCCGCGCCGTACGGCCTGACCTTCGGCCCGGACCCCGCGACCCACGACCACGCGACGATCGGCGGCATGGTCGGCAACAACTCCTGCGGCACCCACTCGGTGACGGCGGGCAAGACCGTCGACAACATCGAGGAACTGGAGATCGTCACCTACGACGGCACCCGCATGCGGGTGGGCCCCACCGGCGAGGACGAGCTGGAGTGCGTCATCGCGGCCGGTGGGCGGCGCGGCGCGATCTACGCCGGGCTGCGCCACATCCGCGACACCTACGCCGACGCGATCCGCCGGGGCCTGCCCGACATCCCCCGCCGGGTGTCCGGCTACAACCTCGACGCGCTGCTCCCCGAGAACGGCTTCCACGTCGCGCGGGCGCTGGTGGGCTCGGAGGGCACGCTGGCGCTGACCCTCGACGCGACCTGCCGGCTGGTGCGGCTGCCGCCCCGCCGCGCGCTCGTCGTGCTCGGCTACCCCGACATCCCCTCCTCCGGCGACGACGTGCCCTGGCTGCTGCGGTTCGGGGCCATCGGGCTGGAGTTCACCAGCCGCCACGTCGTGACCAACCTCCAGGCCAAGGGCTTCCGCTTCGGCGGCGAGGACCTGCTGCCGCCCGGCCGGGCGTGGCTGCTCATGGAGTTCGGCGGCGAGACCCAGCGCGAGGCCGACGCGCGGGCCGCGCGGCTGGTCCGGGCCGTACGGTCGCGCCCGCACGGCCCGAGCTGCAGGTTCTACGACGACCCTGCCGACGAGACCGCGGTGTGGGAGATCCGGCGTCACTCGGCCGGCACCGCCCGCATGCCCGTCGGGCTCGGCGGCCACGGCGGCTGGCCCAACTGGGAGGACGCCGCCGTCCACCCGGACGTCCTCGGGCCCTACCTGCGCGACTTCCTGCGCCTGCTCGACCGGCACGGCTACGACGCCGTCTTCTACGGCCACTGGGGCCAGGGATGCGTCCACAGCCGCATCGACTTCGACCTGCGCAGCCTCGACGGCGTCCGGGCCTTCCGGCGGTTCATGGAGGAGGCCGCCGACCTCGTCGTCGCGTACGGCGGGTCGCTGTCGGGGGAGCACGGGGACGGGCACGGGCGGGCCGAGCTGTGGCCGCGCATGTTCCCGCCCGAGCTGATGCGGGCCTTCGAGGAGTTCAAACGCGTCTGGGACCCCGACGGCCGGATGAACCCGCACAAGCTGATCGACCCCTACCCGCTGGACGCGCACCTGCGGGAGGGGCCGGCGTACCGGCCGCGCGACCTGGAGCACGTCTTCGGCTACCCACTCGACGGCGGCAGCTTCACCGAGGCGGCCGGCCGCTGCTTCGGCGTGGGCAAGTGCCGCCACCTGTCCGGCGGAGTGATGTGCCCGAGCTTCATGGTGACCCACGAGGAGAAGCACTCCACCCGGGGCCGGGCCCGGCTGCTGCAGGAGATGGCCGAGAGCGCGGGCCCCGTCGAGGGCCGCTGGCGCAGCGAGGCCGTACGCGAGGCCCTCGACCTCTGCCTGGCCTGCAAGGGATGCAGGAGCGACTGCCCGGTGCAGGTGGACATGGCCACCTACAAGGCCGAGTTCCTCCACCACTACTACGCCGGCAGGCCGCGGCCCCGGCAGGCGTACGCGCTGGGGCTCATCGACGTGTGGACCCGGCTGGCCGCGCGCGCCCCACGGCTGGCCAACGCCGTCACCCACGCGCCGGCGCTCGGCCGGCTGGTGAAGCTGGCCGCCGGGATCGCGCCCGAGCGTGACGTGCCGCGCTTCGCGCCCCGCACGTTCCGCCGCGTGATGGCCGGTCACGTGCCGCGCAACCCGGGCGGGCCGCCCGTCCTGCTGTGGCCGGACACCTTCACGGAGCACTTCCAGCCGGAGGTGGGGGTCGCGGCCGTGGACGTCCTGGAGGCCGCCGGGTTCCACGTCATCGTGCCGGAGGGCCCGCTGTGCTGCGGTCGCCCGCTGTACGACTACGGGATGCTCACGCTCGCACGGCGCTACCTGCGCCGGGTGCTCGACGCGGTCGGCCCGCTCGTCGAGGCCGGGATCCCGGTGGTCGGCCTGGAGCCGAGCTGCCTGGCCGTCTTCCGCGACGAGCTGACCAACCTGCTGCCCGACGACCTCGACGCGCGGCGGCTGCACGCCGGCAGCTACCTGCTGTCGGAGTTCCTCACGCGGCACGCGCCGGGCTGGCCGCCGCCCCGGCTGCGGCGCGAGGCGCTCGTCCAGGTGCACTGTCACCACCACGCGGTGATGGGTTTCGAGGCCGAGCGCGCGCTGCTGCGCGACATGGGGCTGGACGTGGAGATCCCGGACTCCGGATGCTGCGGCATGGCCGGCAGCTTCGGCTACGAGGCCGGCGAGCACTACGCGGTGTCGATGGCGGCGGGGGAGCGGGTGCTGCTCCCGAAGGTGCGCGCCGCCGCCCCCGGCACCCTGATCGTCGCCGACGGGTTCAGCTGCCGGGGTCAGATCGCCGCCGGCACCGGCCGCAGGCCCCTGCACCTGGCCCAGGTGCTCGCGCTCGCGATCCGCGAGGGCGAACTCGGGCCCGCCGGCCACACCGTCGACAGCGCCGTCGACAGCGCCGTCGACAGCGCCGCCGGTGGTGGAGCCGGCGGACGTGAGGGCCTGCGCGCGCTCGTCGCGGGCGGCGCGGGAGCCGCCGTCGCCGTAGCGGTGGCACTCGCCGCCAGGCGGCGCGTACGCGTTTCATCGAGGGAGACCCATCATGGGCGATGAGCTCACCGCCGCGGACGTCCTCGTCGACCGGCTGATCCGGTGGGGGGTGGACGTCGTCTTCGGACTGCCGGGCGACGGCATCAACGGCTTCATGGACGCCCTGCACAACCGCAGGGGGGATCTGCGCTACATCCACTGCCGCCACGAGGAGGTGGCCGCGATGGCGGCCGTCGGCTACGCCAAGTTCACCGGGCGGCTCGGCGTGTGCTTCGCGACCTCGGGACCCGGCGCCGCCCACCTGCTGAACGGGCTGCTCGACGCGCGGACCGACCAGGCGCCGCTCCTGGCGATCAGCGGCATGACCTACCACGACCTCGTCGGAACCAGCTATCTGCAGGACGTCAACACCGACTACATGTTCGACGACGTGGCGCTGTACAACCAGCGCATCATGGGGCCGGCGCACGTCGTCAACGTCACCGACTACGCCGTGCGCACGGCGCTGACCCAGCGCGGCCCGGCCCACCTCACGTTCCCGATCGACTACCAGGCGGCCCCGGCGAGCTCGGGCAGCCGCTTCCGGCGCAACGTCGAGGGCCACACTTCCACCGCGTACCGGCCGCCGATCCGGGTGCCGCGCCGGCAGGACCTCGACGCGGCCGCGCGGGTGCTGTCGGGGCGGAGCAGGCCGGTCATCCTCGCCGGGGCGGGTGCCCGCGGCGCGGTGGACGAGCTCGAGGCGGTCGCGGAGAAGCTCGGCGCGCCGATCGTCAAGGCCCAGCTCGGCAAGGACTGCGTGCCCGACGACAGCCCCTACACCACCGGTCCCATCGGCCTGGTCGGCAGCCGCCCGAGCGAGGACGCGATGGAGGAGTGCGACGCGCTGCTGATCGTCGGGTCCACCATGCCGTACATCGAGTACTACCCCGCGCCCGGGCAGGCCGTGTGCGTGCAGATCGACGACATGCCCGAACGGCTCGGCCTGCGCTACCCGGTGGACGTGCCGCTGGCCGGCGACGCGCGGGCCACCCTGGCCGAGCTCCTGCCGCTGCTGACCCGCAACGAGGACAGGTCGTTCCTCACCAGGGCCCAGCAGGGGATGCGCGAGTGGTGGCGGCTCATGGAGGAGCGCGGCACGCGCACCGACATGCCGATGAAGCCGCAGGTGCCCGCCTGGGCGCTGAACGGCGCGCTCAGGCCGGACGCCATCGTGTGCGGCGACTCGGGCACGGTCACGAGCTGGGCGGCCCGGCAGATCAAGATTCGCAGGGGGCAGATGTTCAGCTTCTCCGGCACGAACTGCTCGATGGCGGCCGGCCTGCCGTACGCCATCGGCGCGCAGGCCGCCTATCCGGGACGGCAGGTCGTCGCATTCACCGGGGACGGGTCGCTGACGATGCAGCTCGGCGACTTCCTCACCGCCGTGCAGCACGACCTGCCCATCAAGATCGTGGTGGTGAAGAACAACTCTCTCGGCCTGATCAAGTGGGAGCAGATGGTGTTCCTCGGCAACCCCGAGTATGGCGTCAACCTCGCCCCGATCGACTTCGTCAAATTCGCCGAGGCGTGCGGCGCCCGGGGAATGTGCATCACCGACCCGAGAAGCTGCGCCGACCAGATGTACGAGGCGCTCTCCTGGGACGGTCCTGTCATCGTCGAATGCCTGGTCGATCAGCACGAGCCGCCGCTCCCGGCCAAGGTGAAGAGCCACCAGGTGCAGAAGCTGACCGAGGCGCTGGTCCAGGGCACGCCGAACCGCAACCGCATCGCCCTGCAGATGGTGAAGGACATGCTGGACGAGTCGAGCTTCGCGGCCAGCCCGGCGCACGCCGTGCCCCGCAAGGTCGGCCAGGCCGCGGCCACGCTGGTGGGCAGGCTCCGCGACCGCGCCAGGGGCGAGCACCCCGAGTAGGGGCCGCGCTCGGTCAGGGTGCCGGGCTTATCCGGATTGCCGGGCTTATCCGGGATGACGGCGCAGCAGGAGCATGGCGGCGTCGTCGGGGAACGGGCCGCCGACGTGGCGCAGCAGGTCGGCGCGCAGTTCGTCGAGGGCCATCTGCGGATCGGCGCCCCGCAGCAGATGCGCCCGCTCCGCGAGCGGGTAGAAGCGGCCCTGCCGGTCGCGACCCTCGATCACGCCGTCGGTGTAGAAGAGGATCTGGTCGCCGTCCCCGAACGGCACCCGGTGCGGCTTCGGGCGCGGCGAGCCGAGCGCGCCGAGCCCGAGCGGGAGGGCCTCCTCCTGCGGCTCGGCGAAGTGGACGCCGCCATCGCGCAGCAGCACGAGAGGGGCGGGGTGGCCGCAATTGAGCAGGGAGATCTCCCCGTCGTGGACCTCCGCGAGTATGGCGGTGACGAACTTCTCGCCGCTCAGGTGCCGGGCCAGGCTGGTCTCCACGCGCTCGACCACTGCGGAAAGTTCAGACTGGTCGTAGGCGGCCTCGCGGAAGGCGCCGAGCACCCACGCCGCGGTCTCGACCGCCTCCAGACCCTTGCCCTGCACGTCGCCGATGAGGATCCGTACGCCCTCCGGGGTCGTCACCACCTCGTAGAGGTCGCCGCCGATCTGGGCCTCCGCGGCGGCGGAGGTGTAGGAGAGCGCGACCCGCAGGTCGCCGGCGCGGCGGGGGACCGGGCGCAGGAGCACCCGCTGGGCCGCCTCGGCGACCAGGCGGACGTTGGCCAGCTCGCGCTCCCGCCGGTTGCGCAGCCTGCTGGCCAGCATGCTCGCGGCGGTGACGCCGATGATCGCCGCGATCGTGAGGTTGTTCTGCGGCCTGCCGAGGAGACCGTCGTAGACGGCGAGGGGGATGCAGATGACGAGGGCGAGCAGGCCCACCAGGGCCGTGCGGCGCACGCCGCCCGCCACCGAGGCGAAGGTCGGGCCCAGGGTGAGGAGCGGCAGGAAGCCGACTCCGGGCCCACTGACCAGGTCGACGACAATGACGAGGAGAATCGCGATGAACGGCAACGCACGCAGGACGCTCTGGGAACTCATCGCGACTCCATAGCCGGCCCCCACGTCAGCACGAGATTCCTTTCCTGATGGCTTTACTTCTTCCCGCGTAGTGAACAAGGCACTCCCCGATGTCCGCGACGGATGACACCATTTCGGGCCGGTCGGTCAAGTCGCGGCGGGCCCCACCTGATCACTACGAGTAGTGACGTTACTCGAATTCGTGACGCGGCGGCCGGTAAAGCAGGACATCCGGACTTCCCCCCATGCCGTCACGGCAGCTCCGCGAAGCGCTCGACCTGGTCCGTGCGGCCGGACACGATGATGACGTCGCCATAGCCGAGTTCGGTCTCGGCGGTGGCGTAGGTGAACTCCTCGCCCGGCCGCTTGACCGCCACCACCGTCACCCCGTACTTGCGGCGCAGGCTGGACTCGCCGAGGGGGACTCCGACGTACTCCTTGGGCGGAAGGGTCTTGACCAGGGCGAAGTTCTCGTCGACCTCCATGTAGTCGAGCATCCGCCCGCTCACCAGGTGGGCCACGCGCTCACCCATGTCGTACTCGGGAAAGACCACGTGCTGGACGCCGATCCGGCTGAGGATGCGGCCGTGCTGTTGGCTGACGGCCTTGGCCCAGATGTCGTTGATCTCCATCTCCACCAGCAGCGACGAGGTGAGGATGCTCGCCTCCAGGTCGCTGCCGATGGCGCACACCGCGCGGTAGAAGTCCGGCAGGCCGAGCTGGCGCAACGCCTCGGGGTCGGTGGCGTCGGCGGTGGCGATGTGCGTGATCTGGCCCGCGAGGCTCTGCACGACCTTGGGGCGGTGGTCGATGGCGAGCACCTCGGTGCCGCGCCGCACCAGCTCCAGGGCGAGCGCGGTGCCGAAGCGGCCCAGACCGATCACGGCCACGGGGTCGTTTCTCATGTCAGCCAACGATGACGTCCTCCTCGGGTAATTCATAGCGGCGGGTGCGCTCCTTGAGCGCCAGGGCGGAGCCCAGCGTGAGCGGGCCGATCCGGCCGACGAACATCAGCAGCGTGAGCAGCACCTGCGCGGCGGGGGAGACGGCGGAAACGACGCCGACGGACAGTCCGGTCGTGCCGAAGGCGGAGACGACCTCGAAGAGCACCCGGTCCGGGGAGTGCGGCGTCAGCACCAGCAGGACGTAGGTGAACAGCGCGACCAGGGCCACGCTCAGCGCGGTCAGCGAGACCGCCTGTCGCTGTGCCGCCTCGGTGAGCCGGCGGTGGCCGATGTTCACCCGGCTCTCGCCGCGCAGCTCCGCCCAGACGATGAACGTGAGCAGGCCCAGCGTGGTGACCTTGATGCCGCCGGCGGTGCCCGCGCTGCCGCCGCCGACGAACATCAGCAGCTCGGTGACGAGCCAGCTGGAGGGATGCATCTGCGTGATGTCGAGGCTGTTGAACCCGGCGCTGCGTGGCATGACGGCGGTGAAGAACGCGGCGAGCAGCTTGCCCTGCCCGTCCATCGGCCCGAGCGTGCGGGGGTTGGTCCACTCCGTGAGGAGGAAGACCAGAGTGCCGCCCGCCAGCAGGACGGTGGTGACCGTGAGCGTGATGCGGGTGAGCAGCGACCAGCGGCCGGGGCGGCGCCAGGAACGGCGCAGCTCGAACACCACGGGATAGCCGAGCCCGCCCACGATCACCGCCGTCGCGACGGTCAGGCAGACCCACGGATCGGCGGCGAACCTGACCAGGCTGTCGGGCCACAGCGCGAAACCGGCGTTGTTGAACGACGAGACCGCGTGGAACAGGCCCAGATACAGGCCGCGCCCGACGGGCTCGCCATACCCGAGCACGAACCTGAGCGTGAGAACGGTTCCCACGACGGCCTCGCAGAGCAGGTTGAAGAGCACGACCTTGCCCACCACGCGCCGCAGGTCGCTGCCGTTGAGCACCCTGGTCTCGGCCTGCGCGGACAACCGGGCCCGCAGGCCCAGCCTGCGGGAGACGAGCAGGGTGAAGACGGTCGCCAGGGTCATGATGCCGAGGCCGCCCACCTGGATGAGGACGGCGATGACCGCCTCGCCGAACACCGACCAGTGCGTGGCCGTGTCGACGACGGTCAGCCCGTTCACGCACACCGCCGACGTCGCGGTGAACAGGGCGGTGATCCAGTCCGCGGGCTTCCCCGAGGTCGTGGCGAGCGGACTGGACAGCAGGGCGGTCCCCAGGAGGACCGTCACCCCGAACACTGTCGTGATGACCTGCGCCGGCTGGTGGAAACGCGCCACCATGGCCCAGAACAGCCTCATGTGGGCTTCTCTCCGTCGTCGCGGCCCCGTACGCGTCCGCGCAGGCGACGGGCGGCGCCGTACCAGGCGGGGACCTCGCGTTCGTCGTCGAACCAGCGGGCCACCAGGATGTCGGTCGAGGAGTGCAGCAGGATCGAGGCGACGATGGTGACCGCGACGAGCTGGAAGACCTGCTGCGCGGCGGCGATGCCGGAGGCGAGCACGATGAGTCCGTAGACGACCGAGGCGAAGCCCTTGGGCCCGAACCACGCCGCCGCGGCCTGCTCGCGCACGCCCAGGCGCGAGCCCAGGAAGGACACCCAGATGGCGACCGGCCGGGCCACGATGAGCGCCAGGATCGCGAAGACCCAGCCCGCCCAGCCGACCGAGCCGAGCAGGGCCGGGCTGATCAGCGCGCCGAACACCAGCAGGGCGCCCAGCTTGAACAGCTCGGCGATCAGCTCGCCGAAGTGCTCGAACGACTCGCGCTGCCGCTCGCCGAACGTCGCCACCGTGATGCCGGCGCAGAAGGCGGCCAGGAACAGGTTGCCGTGCGTGGCCTTGCCCAGCGCCAGCACCAGCAGGCCGATCGCCAGCGCGTTCAACGGCTCGTAGGCGGTGGAGGCGGAGAACCAGCGGGTGCGCTCCAGCCTGATCGCCAGCCACGGAACGGCCACGCCGATCAGCACGCCCACGCCGAGCTCCAGGGCGAGCTCACCGAGATGCAGATTGTCCGATCCGGCGGCGACGGCGAGGAACACCATCACGAACGGCAGCGCCAGCCCGTCGTTGACGCCTGATTCGACGTTGAGCAGCCGGCGCAGCCGGGGCGGCACCTTCTCGTTGCCGACCAGCGCGGCGGCGAACACCGGGTCGGTGGGCGAGAGGATCGCGCCGATCAGCAGCGACTCGATCCAGCCCAGCCCGACCAGGTAGTGCGCGCCCACCGCGGTCACCAGCAGCGTGAGCGGCAGCCCCCAGCCCAGGGCCCGGCCGGGCAGCTTCCACGCCTCGCGCAGCTCGGCCCAGCCGACCCGCATGCCATCGGTGAACAGCACCGCGAACAGCGCGAGCTCCGCCAGCGTGCCGACGATCTCGTCGTCCGGGGCGATGGGCATCACGCCGAGCACGCCGTCGCCCAGAAGGAACCCGGCGACCAGGAACAACGCCGCGGTGGACAGGATCGTACGGTTGGCCAGGCTGGACAGCAGCACCGCCAGCAGCAGGACACCGGCGAAGGCCGGCAGCAGAACGTTCATTGGCGGCCCGCCTCATGCGTGCCATCCTGGCGGGGCGTCTGCGATACCACCGAGAACCTCCGTGCGGGCAACGGGACCACGTCCGCCGACCCGACTTCCCGGCACACCGCGGCCTACCGTAACAGCACATTTCCCACCAGGCACATCAAGGCTCTCAACCGGTGGCACGATCGGGCGGTGTCGGCCCGCGACCCCGATGAAGCCGGCGGCGAACGACAGGTTCGTCAGCTCCGCGACGCCGCCGATCACGTTGCCGGCGAGCCGGCCGGCCCGCCGGGATTTCGGTCAGCCGGTTGTAACGGCGAATGGGCCGCGGGCGCCGAACACGAGGCGGGCGAAGTTCTCGCCGATGCGGCGATGTCCCGCGGGGTCGGGGTGCACCTCGTCGGGCAGCGGCAGTTCCGCGTAGTCCGCCTCGCCGTAAAGGTCGCGGCCGTCGAGGTAGTGCAGGTTCGGGTCGTCGACCGCCCGCTGCCGCACGATCCGGGCGAGTTCGTCGCGGATGACGTTGAGCGTCAGACGCCCGGCGGCGCGCTCGGCGGGGTCGCCCGTGGCCTTGAACCGCACGGTCCCGCCGTCGAAGTCGGGCGCGAGCGGGCCAGGGGTGTCCTCCTGGACCGGGCACAGGATGGAGGACACGACCAGCAGCGGCGTGGCCGGATGCCCCTCGCGGATGGTGTCGAGGAAGCCGTGGACCGCGGGGGTGAAGGCGCGCAGGCGCATCACGTCGCCGTTGACGATGTTGATGCCGATCTTGACGCTGATCAGGTCGGCGGGGGTGTCCCGCATCGCGCGGGCGGTGAACGGGTCGAGCAGCGCGCTGCCGCCGAACCCCAGGTTGATCAGCTCCACTTCGCCCAGGGCGGCGGCCAGGGCCGGCCAGATGGCGGTCGGGTGGGCGGCGTTCGAGCCGTGGCTGATGGAACTGCCGTGGTGCAGCCACACCCTGAGTCCGCTGTCCGGCGCCGGCTCGATCGGGGCGTCGGTGCGCAGGGCGATCAGTTCGGTGATCTCCGTATGAGGAAGCCAGATCTCGACGTTCTTGTCACCCGCGGGAAGATCGGCGAACCGGGCGGTGCCGGGAGGTCCTTCGCGCAGCTCGGCGGACTGCGTGGCCATGTCGATCAGGCGGACGTTGCCGCCGGTCACCGTGGCCTGGGCCGTGAGGCGGCCGTAGACGAGCAGGTCGTATACGCCGTCTGCCGGGGCGGGAAGACCCCGGTAGGCCCTCTTGGTGGGCAGCGTGTCCAGTTCGATGGTGGTGGCCCGGGTCCGGAACGCCAGGCGTACGCCGGACGGCTGGGCCTCGGCCATGGCCAGTTGCCCGTCGGGGATCTGCCGGCGAGCCCAGGCGGGCAGCCGGTGCGGCAGCAGGCCGTGCGCCGTGCGTTCCGCGTCGAGGGCGCCGAGCAGGATGTCCGGGGTGACGGGTGTGGTGATCCAGTCGTGCTCGATGCTCATCGTCTCAACCTGTTGATCGGGATTGCCGGAGTGTTCCGCCGCGCCGGTGGTGGTCAGGGCGTGGTCCGGTTGCGCAGCAGGATGTCGAGGGAGTCCACGATCCAGGACCAGGATTGCTCCGGGTCGACGGCGGTGTGGCTGAAGCCTCCGCTCATCTCCAGGCTGACGTAACCGTGGAAGACGCTGCCCAGCATCCGGACCGCGTGTGTCTGGTCCGGCTCGGCGATGTCGTAGCCGCGCAGGATGGCCCGCGTCATCTGTGCGTGCCTGACGCCGGCGCTGGCGGCTGCCGTCTCGGGGTCGAGCCTGTGCCGGGCGGCGTCGTAGCGGCCGGGATGCTCCCGGGCGTAGCCGCGGTAGGCGTCCGCGAAGGCGGCCAGGGCGTCCTTGCCCGCGCGCCCGGCCAGCGCGTCCGCGACCCGGTCGGCGAGTTCCTCCAGCGCGAACAGGGCGATCCCGGTCTTCAGGTCCTGGGAGCTCTTCAGGTGCGAGTAGAGACTCGCGACCTTGACGCCGAATCGCCGGGCCAGCGCCGAGATCGTCACCTGGTCGAAGCCGACCTCGTCGGCCAGCTCCGCCCCCGCCCTGATCAGGCGTTCCGTGGTCAGCCCCGCCCGCGCCATAACCCTCTCCCTGCTTCACCTGAACTCATTATGGATTTGCCTAACATATTTAGGCAAATCATGGATGGATGTCGCCGCGGATGTCCGGCAGGCTTGAATATCATGTCTGCCGATATATGCTGAGTACGTGACAGCACGGGCGATGACGGAACCGGCGTTCCTCGTTCTCACCGCACTCGTCGACGAGCCGCGGCACGGCTACGGCATCGCGCAGGAGGTCGAGCGGCTCTCCGGAGGGCGCGTTCAACTCAAGATCGGCACCCTGTACGGAGTGCTCGACCGGCTCGCGGCCGACGGGTTCGTGGAGGCGGACCGCGAGGAGGTGCGGCAGGGACGGCTGCGCCGCTATTACCGGCTGACCGACGAGGGGGCGCGGGCGCTGGAAGAGGAGGCCGTACGGCTGGCCGACAACGCGCGCCGCGCCGTCGATCGGCTGCGGCTCAGGCAGGCGGGAGGGCTGGCATGAGCGAGCGAATCAGCAGGCACGGCGAGCGAAGCGGTGGACGCGGCGTGCTCGAGGAGCGCTACCGGCGGTGGCTGCGGCTGCTGCCTGCGTCCTACCGGGCCGAGCGCGAGGAGGAGATGGTCTCGGCCTTCATGGAAGGCGCCCAGCCCGGGCGGACCGGAAACGACGACCAGCGTCCGCGTTTCCTGGAGATCGCCAGCGTGGCCGCGCTCGCGCTGCGGCTGCGGCTGGGCGGTCCGGGATCGCCGCCCGGGTCCTACCTCTGGGGTGAGGCGGTCCGCCGGGCCGCCCTGCTCGGCCTCGTCTTCTGGACGGTGCTCGCCGGCCTGTACGCCGGGCAGGCGGTGCTGACGTACGGCATCCCCGTGGATGCTCTGCCTGACGGGGTCATGGGCATCGGCGATCCCGGATCGCCCGATCGGATGCGGCTCGTGCTGGCGGACCTGACGCCCCTGCTGTGGGTGGCCGCCCTGGGCGCGCTCGTCCGAGGCCGCGCCCGCACGGCCAAGGCGGCGGCGATCGCTGCCCTGGTCGTGCCGTACGTGCCGGCGCCGCCGTTCATCCTCGGATGGGAGAGCGCGGTGCGCTGGGCCTGCTCGGCCCTTCCGGCCGTGGTCACGGTGCTGGCGCTGGCGATCGGGTTCCACCGCGACGCGCCGCCGCCCCGCCTGCCCGTGCGGCCGGCCCTGCTCATGCTCGTGCTCCCGATCGCCGTGGGCCTCCTGCTCTCCCTGGTCGTCGGTGTGCTCGGGGCGGCGACGCGGGCGGGGACGATCTCGGAGCGGCTCCTCATACCGGTCTGGATGTGGGTCGACACGACGGGCCTCGCGTGCTTGTCGCTGCTGGCGGTCGCGGTGTGGTGCGTGATCCGGCGCTGGACGCCGGGGCGGCCCGTCGCGCCCGTGGCACTGGCGGCGGCGATCCTCACCGTGCCCGTCGCGCTCGCGCGGGCGACCACATGGCCCCTGGGCGTGGCCGACGCGACCCGCCTCGCCGCGACCCTGCAACTGGCCGTGCTCGTGGCGAGCGGGATCACGCTCGTCGTCATCGGCGTACGGGCACTGCGGGCGGTGGACGGAGGCCTCACGGAGGTGCGCGGGCAGCCCGGATGACGACCGGCCGCGCCGTCAGGGCCGTACATCGAGGCGTTCCTTCTCCAAGAAACCGCCTCCCGGGCGCGCCTGATGCGGAACACGGCCGGGGCCGGGAGGCTCGTAGTAGCCCTCGGTGTCGTGGATGACGGCAAAAGACGGAAGCCGCCCCCGTCGGCCGGGGGCGGCTCCGTTCATGCCGGAGGGCTCACGCCCAGGGCTGGGAGACGACCCAGCTCACGTCGTCGTTCCATGCGGTGGCGTTGTCGAAGGAGTTCGAGCCGCCGTTGCTGGCGATGTAGACGGTGTTGTTGTAGTGGCGGATGAACCGGGTCGGGAAGTTGTAGGAGGCGAACGACGTGCCCTGACCGTTCTTCCCCGTCTGAGGGCAGAAGGTGGCGTCGGAGGCGAACAGCGAGCTGCCGTCGTTCGACTGCCGGTAGAGCTGGTAGTTGCGGTGCCGCAGGAAGTCGCCGGGGTAGTTCCTCGACTCGAACGAGACGCACGAGCCGCTGGCCAGGCCGCTGCGCACGATCCAGGTGGCGTCGCTCTTATCCAGCGAGGAGCTGGAGGAGGTGATCACCGACGTGACGGCGTTGTCGTTCTGGTGCCGGATGTAGCGGTCGGTGTAGCCGGGCGTGGTCGCGCGCAGCGAGATCGACGAACCCGGGGTGAGCGATCCGCCGGGGTTGCTGCCGCCCGACGTCGAGTATCCGGCGGCGACGATGTTGGCCTGCACGGCGTTCTCGGTGGCGTCCGACGGGTAGCCGGACGTCATCACGCCCTCATAGAAGGTGCCCCTGGCGCCGACGCTGTTGTCGCCGCCGATGCCGAGGATGATGGCGCCTTCCTTCTTCATGGGGTTGTAGCCCGCGACGTTGGGACGCACCCCGTTGTAGAAGGTCGACAGGCTGCCCGACTGGGCGTTGCCGCCGCGGATGGCCCAGTGGTTGGGCTCACCCTTGATGATGGCGGTCAGGAACCGGTGGCTGATGCTCGGGTCACCCGCGTTGTAGTGCTGGTTCACGCCGGAGAACAGGCCGTTCTCCAGGTCTGCCATGATCCAGGGGCCGTTGCCTGCGCCGTAGCCCCAGACCTTGATGTTGCCGAAGTAGATGGCCTCCATCGTGCCGTTGCCGTTGTCGCGGCTGTTGGTCTCGGCGTTGCCGTAGTCGAAGCAGCAGCCGCCGTTGTAGTGGGTGCCGTCGAAGATGGCGTACATGCCCTCCGGCTGGTCGCCCTTGGCGACGCCGTTGGTGTTGTTGTTGCGGTAGCCGGTGCCGGGGGCCACGTAGACGCCGTAGGCCTTCTGCCCGCCGACCGTGATCGGCGCCGCGGTCGCGACCGCGAGGTTGTCGTAGCCGCCCGCGGCCGGGCCGGAGAACCCGCCGGGAGGCGCCTGGGTGAGGCGGTTGTTCCGGCCGGACTGGTCGTAGATGATCGTGATGAGGCAGGTGGTGCCGGCACAGAAGGAGTCCTGCGCGGCGGCGTTGGCGACGCCGCCCGGGCTCAGCACGCCGATGTCACGAGTGGCGTTGTCCGAGGAACGGCGCACCTGGTAGAGCGAGCCGTTGTAGTTGCCGTACAGGGCGCGGGTCGTGCTGTGCGCCGCAACACACGGCGTGCCACCGGCGGCGTAGATGTCACACGGCCCCTGCGTGGCGGCCTCCGACGGTGCGGAGAGGCCGGCCAGCAGGCCGGCGGCGAGTGTGATCGCCGCGCCCGCGGACAGCGCCGCCCTTTTCAGATGCCCTAATCGGAAAATCATGATGGCTTTCGTGCCTTCCTGGTGGGGGGTGTCTCTGATCGGTAGGTGTTAGCGCTAACAATTGCAGCTGTGAGCCCGCCGTTTCACAGTCGTGCACGGGGATCGGTGCGCTCAGTTTTGGCGTCTGACCCGTCTCCGTCAAGGCCCGAATTTGCGGAGAGGACGTTCGCGTGCGCCGCCCGGGTCTCGTCCGGGGTTGACTTCCCGGACGGGACGCCGCGAACTGTGCGGGGTGATCGGCCCCGTGTTACTCCTGGTCAATGGAGATTTCGCGATGCTCGCCCCGCCGTCGTGACGCCTGGATCCGGCCGGTCGCGCGGGGCTTGAACGGAAAGCCGTGAAAGTTTCACGACCGATGCCCGTGCGCCGCAGCTCGACCATTTTCCGGTCTTGACGGGTGCGCCGGAATCCCCCACAGTGACGGCAGACGCCCGCCGTGCCCGCCGCCTGCGGGCGGCTCATCCTGTCGTTCCCGACCTAAATGGCAGGCCGAAAATGTTATAGATAACATCCGGGATCACGGTCGCCCGGCCGCGCCGGGGGCGCCCACCGTGGCGAGCCAGCGGCGGGCCTGTCCTGCCGTGCGCAGCCGTACGACGGTGAGATGCGGATGTCGGCCGATGCGCTCCAGCGTGGTCGTCCGCTTCCGCTCGTGCTGTGACCATGCCCAGCGGATGGGGTGCCCGGGGTCGACCCAGTCCCGCACGCTCTCCCTGTTGCCGTTCCACAACTCCTTCCTCGACACGGCGCGGGCGAGCGAGCGGCGTACGACCCGGTGCATCACGGTGCGACGCGGGAGGTCGAGCCAGACGACGGTGTCGGCCCGTTCCCACAGCAGGTCGTCCAGGAAGGAGTGGTACTGGTCCTCCGTCACCCAGCGAGGCGCGGACGAGAAGCCGTCGACGTCGGACTCGAACTCCGGCCGCTTCGTCCAGCCCGGCCCGTGGTGCAACGCGTCGAGTTCGTGACGGGGGAGCCCGAGCCGCCGCTCCAGGGCCCTGGCCATCGTCGTCTTACCCGCCCCGGAGATGCCCGCGATCAGCACTCTGTCCACGGTGACATTCCACCAGCGATCTCCAAGTGCTCAGCGCTCCCCGGCTGGCGAAGGGACGTCCGCGCCTCCACCGTCATCGCGCGCTGCGATCCGGCCCGCACGAGCGATCAGGCCGCCACGGGGATCATCGTGGCCGTGTACGTCGGAGTGATCCTGGCCCAGCTTCCGCTCGGCATGCTGGGCACGATGACGGTCAGCGCCCGGTACGCGTCGGGCATGATCGACGCGACCTTCGTCGGAACTCGGCCATGGTCGCCGCGGTCTTCCACGGCCGGTGTGCGGGCCACTTGTACGGTGCTGGGTGTGACTGGCGAGACCGACCTGCGCGTTCTGCTGAGCACCATGCGCCCGCGGCTCAACCCGGGCCGCTATGTGTTCACCACCGTCGACGGCGCAATCCCTCCCGGCGTCGGTCCCGTCGTCACGGTCGCCGAGGAGGAGGGCCTGACACTGGTCCTGCCGCAGCAGGAGGCCGACGCCGCAGGGCTGGCGTACGAGTACGTCGCGGGCTGGATCACGCTGCGCGTCCACTCGGCGCTGGAGGCGGTCGGCCTGACCGCCGCCGTCGCACGGGAGCTCGCGGCCGCCGGCCTGAGTTGCAACGTCGTCGCCGGTTTCCACCACGACCATCTCTTCGTGCCGTACGCACGTGCCGCCGAGGCGGTGGCCGTGCTGGAGGGCCTCACGCGACGCTCCACCTGACACCGGACGCTACGGTGCAGGACGGCTGGCGGGTGTGGCACAGCCGGGATCTGAAAGTTTCAAAGGCTCTGACCTGCGTTCTGACTGTGTCCACAGAAATCCGCAACGGTCAGAAAGTGGCGTCTGAACAGGGATAATGCCAATCTGTTCCATTCTAAGATTTCGCCGGCGTTACGGGAATCGTTGACAATCGTGCGAGCGCGGTCCGATACTTTCGACAAAGCTCCGATAGTTTTCGGAGGCGTACGGCACTGACGTGCGGTGGCCGCGACCCGCCCATTTACGGCTCCGCCGAGTCGTCGTAGGCCGCCTGCCCCCGTCAGCCTTCACGAGGAGGAAGCGCGCATGATCGACGCTCCCGTTCACTGGTCAGGCCGCAGACGCGGCGGCCTCAGGCTGCTCGTCGTCCGGGCCTGCGCCGTGGCGCTGGCCGCGGCCGTGGCGCTGCTGCCCGGCGTCGCCCACGCGGCCGTCACCACGAACCAGACCGGCACCAACAACGGCTACTTCTTTTCGTTCTGGACCGACAGCCAGGGCACGGTCTCCATGGATCTGGGGTCCGGCGGGAACTACAGCACCTCCTGGCGCAACACCG